>JAZLKW010000001.1:0-44092 GCA_045597805.1 Candidatus Avispirillum sp.
AGGTGGCAAAAGCCGGAATCTCCCCCGGCTTTTGTCGGATGAGTTCGTACCGTGGCAGCATAACGTACAGAGATAAGCCTTTGCCTTTCAGCAGACGACTCATCCACCGCAAGCGGTCCCCCTTCCCTTACCAGGGAAGGCTTCTCGATAAACTATAATTTACCGTTCCCCTTAAAACTTAACTCTTAAAACTCAAAAAGCACCCCGTGAGGGGTGCTTTTTCTTATTCCTCTATCTCGTCCTTTACCGCTTCCATTGCCAGCTCGGCATCGGTAGCGTCGGGAGCTTCAGCCTTGGGCTTTGAGCCGTTTTTTCTGCGGCGGTCGGCCTTATCGGGGCCGTCGTAGCAGACGATTATCTTACGGTTCTCGTCGCTGCCCACGGAATGGGTGGACACGTTCTCAATACCCTGGATCTCGGAATGGATGATCCTTCTCTCAAAGGGATTCATGGGCTCAAGAGATACGTTTCTCTTATACTTCTGAGCCTTTGCCGCGGTCCTTCTCGCCAGAGAACGGAGAGTCTCCTCTCTCTTCTGACGGTAGTCCTCGATATCGACGATGATCTTAACGAACTCCTTGGAGGAGCCGTCGCCGTTGCGGTGTGCGCACAGATTGACAAGGTACTGTATAGCATCGAGGGTCTCGCCGTGGTGTCCGATAAGGATACCCGCGCCGTCACCGACGATCTCTATGCGGGGATAAGTGTTTCCGCCGATACCGGAGGGCTCGCTTCCGGTGAATTTTGCCTCGGCATCCACGCCCATATCACGGAGCAGGGTGTTGGCAAAATTGAGGGCACATTCCTTTTCCAGCTCGGTGACCTCGATGACGCGGGGCTCTTTTATCACGGGAGCCTGCTTCTTCTCAGCGGGCTTTTTCTCAGCGGGCTTCTTCTCTGCGGGATTCTTTTCGACAGGCTTCTCCGCCTTCGGTGCTTTCTTTTCCTTTGCAGGCTTTTGTGCCTTCTTTTTCTCTTCCTTACGGGGCTTTTCTCCGCCGCCGCCTTTGTTTGTGGCGACGCCCAGACCCTTTATGGATGCGACGATACCGGAGAGGTCTGCCTCTTCCTCCTCCTCGTCCTCGATTATCACTTTGATCTTCGCGGGGGTCGTGCCGATGCCGAGAAAGCCTTTTCTGGGCATCTCCAGGATCTCGTACTGCACGTTCACGCCGCTGTATTTTGACTGTGCCGCCGCCATCGCGTCCTCAAACGTTTTGCCGGTGACAATTATTTCTTCTGCCATAGCATCAAATCTTCTTTCTTATCTTTTTTCGTAATGGGTGTTCCTGTCGTCCTTGATCGTGGGCGCGTCTGCGGGGTCACCCTTGGGAGCATCGTTGACAGGCTCGGGCTTCTCTCCCTTTTCGGGCAGGGTGGGATAGTCGTCGTCATCGTCGTCGATATGGTGGAGAGAACGCTTTTTCTCGCCGGTATAGGGAGTCTTCGCCGCGTTCTTTTTCTTCTTTGAGGATGTACCCATGATCTCCTTTTCGGCAGCCTTATAGTCCGCTTCCGTGAACTTGGGCATGGGCATGGCTTTAGACAGCACGAACTGCTGCAGGGTCGCCGCGATGGAGCGGTACACCCAGTAAACGCCGACTGCCACGGGGAGGCTGAGGGAGATATACGCGGAGAATACAGGCATGGTATAGGTCATGACCTTCATGGAGCAGCCGTTCTGCTGTTCCTGCATGGTGGGGTCCTGATAGGTGAACTTTCTCGTCAGCACGGTGCTTATGATCATCGTTGCGATGATGAGCAGAGGCACTATCACCAGCCACAGGTTGATACCGTGCCAGTTTCCGCTGTTGGGCATACCCAGGATGGTGGAGAAATCAAGTCCGAATATCTTATAGTTGGGAAGATCGTAAGCGATACGCCCGCCCACGGTCTCTTTCACGATCTGCGTTGCCTCGGCGTTGCCGTCGCGCAGGAGATTGAGTATCTCCATCTGCGCAGTTCTGGTGCCGGGAAGGCTGAATCTGTCGCCCATAAGCTTCAGCGCGCTCTCGGAAAGGAGCGTGGTATTCTTGAAGGCGTTTGTAACTGCCTCCACCTGGGAGAGCGTCATCATATAGGTGTACTGCAGGGGATAGACTATGACGTTATAGAGCGCCATAATGATGGGGAGCTGGATAAGGAGGGGGAGACAGCCGCCTGCGGGGCTGTAGCCGTGCTCCTGATAGAGCTCCATGGTCTCCTGCTGCATCTTCTGCTTGGTGGCGTTGTCGTCGCGGCCCGCGTACTTCTTGCGGATAGCGGCGGCCTTGGGTGCCATCATCGCCTGCTTCTGCATATTCTTCTGCTGCTTTATGCCGAAAATGAGGCACAGAAGCACCTGAATTATGAGGGTAAAGAATATGAGCGCGATGAGATAGTTCTGTCCGCTGATCGCAAGACAGCCCTTCATGAGCCAGCCGAAGGGTATGGAAATATAATAGAATAAAGTCGTCATTTCAATTCTTCCTATTTGTTTTTACGCCGCCACGGACACGGCGGCACGGGGTCCTCCCCGCCCTTTGACCACGGGTTGCAGCGCAGGATCCGCCATATGGCGAGCCCAAGTCCGCAAATAATTCCCCATTCCTCCACAGCCTCTATACAGTACTGTGAGCAGGTGGGAGTGAATCTGCACGCAGGGGGCGTCAGGGGAGAGACGTATTTCCGGTACAGTCTGACCGGAAACAGCACGATTTTCTTAAACATCGTCTTCGCCGGGCTTTTCCGGCATGAACATATCCAGTTTTTTGAGGCAGTATTGCATATCCCGAAGAACGCTCTGCATTTTCTCCGTCGTGGCGGCTTCCCTCGCGGCGATGACCACAAGATAGCCTTTTTTGATGCCTATGCCCGTGTCCGTCTGTCTGTACGCTTCGCGTATGACTCTTTTGGCACGGTTTCTCTCCACGGCGCCTCCGATCTTTTTCGAGGCTGAAATGCCGACACGGTTGATAGCCTTCTTCCGGGGATTCGCCGCCTTCAGCGCCTCACGGCGCTTGTCCCTGAGGACGTAGACCGCCACCGTTTTCGAAACAGCGCGGCGTCCGCCGGCGTAAGCTTTGCGATACAGATGGTTTTCGCTTATAGCTTTTTCTTTCACGGCGTACTCTCCTTTACGTTAAAAACCTCCGATACGGTCCCAAGGGATCGCGTCGGAGGTATCCACGGCGCACCGACGCCGGGCGACACGCAAAACTCAGTAGGTAAGTCTTGCTCTGCCCTTTGCACGACGCCTCTTCAGCACTTTTCTGCCGTCAGCGGTCTTCATTCTTTTTCTGAAGCCGTGCTCCTTTTTTCTCTGGCGCTTTTTGGGCTGATATGTTCTGAGCATATTCGCACCTCCTTACAATTTATCGCAAAAATTATTATTCGTTTCTAAGGGACACCCGTCCCGTTCGCATAGGCAACAAGTATTATACATTTATATTATCCGTTTTGTCAAGTGTTTTTTATATTTTTTTGAAATTTGTGGGGAGTAAGCGGCCGATTGCCAAGTGCCAGGCAGGCGGCATCACGCCTCTTAAAACTCAAAGAGCCCCCATCACCGCCAAGGCGCAGACCGCCTCGATAACGGGGACGGCGCGGGAGACGATGCAGGCGTCGTGGCGGCCGGCGACCGAAAGATCACGTTCCTCCATATTCGACAAGGACACAGAGCGCTGTTCTTTTCCGATGGAGGGTACGGGCTTTACCGCTGCGCGGAAAACCACGGGCATACCGTCGGAGATACCGCCCAGGATACCGCCGCAATTGTTCGTTTCGGTATATATGCGCTCCCCGTCAGTCACAAACGGGTCATTGTTTTCGCTTCCCTTAATATCCGCCGCGGCAAAGCCCGTGCCGAACTCAACGCCCTTTACAGCGGGAACGGCGAAAACGGCGGAAGAAATCTTTGATTCAAGACCGCCGAAAAGCTCACTGCCCACTCCGGCGGGGAGCCCGGTGACCGCGCACTCTACGACGCCGCCCACGGAATCACTCTCTGCTGCGGCTTCCTCTACGACCTTTTGCATGCGTTCGCCCGCCATGTCATCTATGACGGGAAATTCTTTTTCTGCAATTGCCGAAAGTTCTCCGGGCGTGATCACGCAGGAATCAAAACGCAGATCGAGAACGCCGCCGATGCTCTCGGCGTGAGCGCCGATGAAAATGCCTTTTTTACGGAGATACTGCAGAACGATACCACCCGCTGCGCATAGCAGAGCCGTCATCCTGCCGGAGGCTTTCCCCCCGCCGGACGGGATTTTTCCGTACTTTGCGAACAGGGTATAGTCCGCATGTCCCGGACGTGGAACGTCACGCAGCTCTTCGTAGTCGGACTCTCTCACGTCGGTGTTTTCAATTACTATTTCTATATTCTCTCCGGTGGTCGTATTATTTTCGACACCTGCCGAAAATATAAGGGCATCGGGTTCCCTCCTCGCGGTAGTGCCTACCCCTCCGGAGGCTCTTCTTTTCATGAATCGGCAAAGCTCATCACAGTCTATACGGAACCCTTTGGGAAAGCCGGAAAGGGTGACACGCATCTCTTTCGAGTGCGATTCACCCTCAATGTTTATTACCAGTCCGTTTCCGAAATCGTACACGGTTTTATCCTCCGGATCTGTATTGTCTTTACTCATCAAAGCTCACTCTCCCGCCCAGCTTCCGGAAGTCCTCCCAGAACGCGGGATAGGATTTCGACACCGCCTCGGCGCCCTCCACAGTAACGTCGCCCGCAGCAACGGACGACACCGCCGCCGCCATGGCTATCCTGTGGTCGTTTCCGGCATCCACCGTACCGCTGTGCAGAGTCCCGCCCGTAATGCGGAGTCCGTCCTCAGTCACGGTGCAGGTGCCGCCCAGATTGCTGAGCATTTTCCGGACGTTCTCCAGACGGTCGCTCTCTTTAGCGCGCAGGCGCCCGGCATTATATATCACCGTCACGCCGTCTCTCGCCGCCGCCGCGACGGACAGTGCGGGCACGAGGTCCGGGATATCCGCAGCGTCGATATAAATTTTCCCCTCCCCTCGCAGTTTTCCAAGCTCTTCCTTTATCCTGCGGTCGCCCTGGAGAGAGGTATCCGACAGCCCGGTCACCGTGACGGACGCGCCCAGATAGTCCGCCACAAGCCAGAATGCGGCGGCGGACCAGTCGCCCTCCACCGAAAGGGAGGCAGGCGCGGTATAGGCCGCTTTCGGGATACAGTAAGTATTGTCGCGGCGCGTGATCCTCACGCCGAAGGTCTCCAACGCCGAAATTGTCATGCCGATATAAGGCTCCGACTCCGTTTTCCCTGTGACCTCAAGGGTACTGTCGCCGCACAGAGGCAGGGCGAACAGAAGCCCCGAAACAAACTGGGAGCTGACGTCGCCGGGGATCTGATAGTAGCCGGGGAGAAGCTTGCCCCCTACACGCAGTTCTTTTCCCGCCTCGTCGGAGACGGAACAGCCATGGCGGCGCATTTCCTCTGCCAAAGCCGCGATGGGACGTACCGTAAGTCTCGACCCGCGCACAAAGACGGCGCCGCAGCCGAGCGCACCCATTACGGGCAGAAGGAAGCGGAGCGTAGACCCCGACTCGCCGCAGTCAAGGACCGGGCGGCGGACATTTCCTCCCAGCTTGCCGACGTAATATCCGCCGTCCGAGTAGGAGATCTCCGTACCCGCGGCGCGCAGACACCCCGCGGTGATGCTGACGTCGTTGGAACGGGTCTCGCACCTCACTCCCGTGACGCCCTTTGAGAGCGCGGAACAGATGAGATATCTGTGCGCCATGGACTTGGAAGCTATGGCGGCGATCTGTCCGCGGAGGCTTTTTCCGTTCACGGTCAGTCGCACGACGCCACCCCCATGTCGAAAAAGGCTTCAAGCTCTTCTGTATTTATCTCTTTGACGGTGCATTTCCCTATTTTTTTGGGGAGCACCAGTTTTATTTTATTGCCGGTAGTCTTCTTGTCGCTTCCGGCCGCATCTGCCAGTTCTCCCGCCGTGTAGGGGCAGGATATACCGACGCCGTATTTCTTGATGAGTTCCGCGATTCTTACGGCAGTTCCCTTCTCGCACACGCCAGCCGTTTCAGCATATCCCGCGGCGATGACCATTCCCGCGGCGACGGCGCGCCCGTGGGGGATCGTGTAGCCGCTGAGCTTCTCTATGGCATGGGCGGCGGTATGACCGAAATTGAGTATGACGCGCTCGCCTCTCTCCTTTTCGTCGGAGACGACCACGTCCCGCTTTATTTCCACGCACCGGGCGATCATTTCCTCGCGGGAGAGTGCGCCCCGGAGCTTTTCGAAAAACTCCCCGTCTCGGATAACTCCGTATTTTATGACCTCCGCCATGCCGTCGGCAAAGACATCGACCGGGAGGGTATCGAGAAAGGGGGTATGACACAGCACCAGGGAGGGCTGATGGAACGCACCGATAAGATTCTTCCCCCCCGCGGTGTTTACGGCAGTCTTGCCGCCCACGGAGGAATCGGTCATGGAAAGAAGAGTTGTGGGAAGCTGCACATATCTTATCCCGCGCAGAAAGGTCGCGGCGGCAAAGCCCGCGATATCACCCGTGACGCCGCCGCCCGCGGCGATGACGACGTCGCTGCGTGAGAAGCGGTTTTCCACAAGAAAGTCAATGATCTTCCCGTACTCCGTAAGGTTTTTCACGTTCTCGCCTGATGGGAGTATATATTGCGAAAATGAAAGGCCGAAGAGGGCATTCCGTATCGCCTCGCCGTGGTACTTATCCACGTTTTCGTCTATGATGAGCGCGTATTTCACGTCCCCGAAAAGATCCCCGAGGCTCACTTTCAGCTCTCCGAGCACGTCGCCCACGGCGACGCAGTATTTTCGTGACGCGTCAACTTTTACGGTCTTCATGTCGTCCTCCACGTTCTTTTCTTCCTAGTCTAATAACGAACTAAACCGTTTTTGCGGCGGCTTTGCCGCTGCAAAAACACCTTTAAGGCGAACATAGTGAGCCCTCGCGCCGAGGGGAGCCCCAAAAACTTGTTTTTGGGAGCGGCGATAAGCGCGAGTATCCTTGGATGAAAAGCTTCGCTTTTCATCCAACACTTATTATACATTTCTTCGTCCGTCAAGTCAATACGGGGTTTGGAGCGGGAAATTTTAAGTTTTGAGTGGCGGCGCAGCCGCCGCTGCACGTCGTGTATAAAATCGGCATGGCGCGGCAAAAATAACCCTGACAGACAAAGAAAGGAAAGATCATATGTATAACGAAAAGAAATCAAAAAAGCAGACCAACGTTTTTGTGACGCTGACCGTGATACTCATGACCGTGGCTGTAGTGGTCGCCGTGGCGGGCGCGGTGGCAAAAAACGTGAGTGAAGCGAAAAAGGAAAGCTCCGACACCACTGAAGCAGCGCTCCGTGAGGATGCCGCAAAGCGGCGGCACGACACGGAAAAAGAGGTGACAGAGCCCGTGACCGAGCCCGTGACCGAGGCGCCGGACACCACGGAGCCTCCCGAGGAAAGTGCCAAGGACGTCATAGCGGAAAACCCTCTCCCCACATTCACGGCGCCCGTTGCGGGGAGCGTTATGAAAGCTCACAGCGCGGACGTGCCCGTATTCTCCCTGACGATGGAGGACTACCGCACCCACTGCGGCGTCGATATTTCCGCGGCGATCGGCGATGATGTGAAAGCCGCCGCTGACGGCAAAATTCAGGACGTCTGGGCGGACCCCATGATGGGGACCTGCGTCTCCGTGATCCATTCGGGAAATGCCGTGACCGTCTACAAGAATCTTTCCGACGAGCTGCCCGAAGGGATCGAAAAGGGAGCATCCGTTTCGGCAGGTGACGTTATCGCCTCCGTTTCCGACAGCGCTCTGGAGGAGATCGCTGAGGAGAGCCATCTCCATTTCGAGATGACCGTTGACGGCGTACCCGCCGACCCCTGCGACTATATCGTTTTCCCCGAGGAGCAGGTGTACGAGGGATAGTCAGCGGCTAACTGCCAGCAACTGAAAAGCACCCCCGCAGGGGTGCTTTTTCCATTTCAATTGAACAGGTCGTTATAGAAGATGACCTCTTCGGGGAGGCGGAGATTGAGTTTCTCCTTCGCAACATCCACGATATAGTCCCGGTCGGGCTCGGCGTCGGCTATCTCCTGCAGCTCGTCGTATCTGTCCTGAAGCTCCGCCACCTCTACCTCCAGCTGTGCTCTGCGGTCCTTATAATCGTTATATTTCAACTGGAGCCGTACCAGCGTTATTACGGCAAACACCGCCGCTGCAAACACCGCCAGCTTCACTATAAAGCTCGTCTCTTTCTTTTTCACGAGGGCCTCCGTCTTCCGCTCCGCACCAGTTTTTCGCGCCGGAGCTTTTCTTTTTCTTCTCTTTTATGTTTCATGCGGGAGGCAATCCCCCCTGCCGTTCTTTTCAGTATTTTATACACCGCTCTCACGGGGAAAGTCAACACGCGAAGAAGCATGCCCGCAGCACGGCGCAGTATCCCTGCCGTCCACGAAAAGACACGTTTTATAAGTCTCCCGACGGAGACTCTGTACAGAAAAAAGCCCGTAACTGCCGAAAGAAGCAGATACCAGCGGAATCTACCGCTGTTCGCGATGAACAAAAACACGCTGAAAGCGCACCCCAGCGCGGCAAAATATAAGAGGTCGAAGCTATTCGTCCCGGTCACGCTGCCACGCCCGTCTCCGAACACAAAGTCCCGGATGAGTCTGACTCCGTCGTAGACAGCGGCACATCCCGCGCCGAAAAGGAGCGCCCACAGCACCGCCGCCAGCTGGCGTGATATGACAACATCCTGCATCAGCCTTTTTTCCGGAAAAGCCCGCGCCGCAGGGGCGACCTGTCGAAATAGGTAATGGCGGCAACTTCGCCCACTATGCGTATTTTCCCGGTCTCGGAGGAGAACGAGTCTATCTTCAGCTCTTTTCCCTCCACGGACAGAGCTCCGTCGGCAAGGCTCATTTCCACCTCGTCCTCCGACAGGGAGGAAACATCGCAGACCCCGGTTATCTCGAGGATCTTTCTGTCAGATAGGAATATATTCTGTTCCCGTGTGTTTTCCATACGCCACCTCACATATTTTATGGTATGCGCCGGCGGCGTTTTTATGTCAGTTTATTATTTCGTACATTTCGGAGGCATCGGATTTCAGTGCGTGCTCGCGCACGTCCGTGACGCGGAAGCGGAGAGTTTTATCGCCGAAGGTTATCTCAACGATATCTCCCACCTTTACGTCGTAGGACGCCTTTGCACGCTTGCCGTTGACCGCCACATGCTCGCCGTCACAGGCGTCGTTGGCGACGGTGCGCCTCTTTATTATTCTCGATACTTTCAGATATTTATCCAGTCTCATGTCCGATAAGTGCAAACAGCTCCGATCGGAATAGATCGGAGCTGCTGCGATAAAGGTAGATTAGTTTACCTTGTCCTTGAGTTTTGCGCCTGCGGTGAATGCGGGATATTTGCAAGCGGGGATCTTGATTGCAGCGCCGGTAGCGGGGTTGCGGCCGGTACGAGCAGCTCTCTTCTTGGTCTCGAAAGTACCGAAACCGATAAGCTGAACCTTTTCACCTGCTGCGAGTGCGTCTGCCACTGCGTCAAGAACTGCTGCTACTGCTGCGTCAGCTTCTTTCTTCTTAAGTCCGGTCTTAGCTGCAACTGCATCGATAAGCTGTGTCTTGTTCATAGATATAGTCATCCTCTCTGAAAAATAATTTACGAAAGCAATGCCTCGCAATGCCTTACGGAAGCATTATAGCATTTTGTCCGCTATTTGGCAATAGGTTTTTAATATTTTTTCCGTTTTTCGGGTGATTTTTCACAGTTTCGTTCGCATTTTTACCAAAGCGAATGTCAAAATACTATGCATCATGCACTAAAATTCACTTTACGAGCTTCAGTCTGTGAAGGACGGAATATATCTTTTCGCCCTTGGGAAGAAGCTTTATGTCGTCGCCCGAAATACCCCGTACGGCGAGCAGGACTGCGGCGTAAACCGCGACCGCGATGCATATAGCTGCCAACGCCGCCGGCCTTCCGGAAATATAGCGGCAGAGTAAAAGATTTGTGAAATACGCCGCTGCGGCGCATACTGCGCCCGCAATCAGGGGCTTTCCGAAAAGGCCCGAGAGCTTTGGCATGACGCCAACGTACTTTTTGACGAAATAGAGGTTCAGAGTGGTGACCGTCAGGTAGCACAGGAAGGTGGATATGGGCGTGCCCTTCATGCCTATGTAGTTTATGAGAAAAAAGTTTGTTACCAGCTTTACGCCCGCGCCCGCCAGCATGGATATAAGGGGCTTTCTCTCGTAGCCCGCGGACTGCAGAAGAGCGTTGGTGACGGAGAGGATGCATATGAACGCGGTGGAGGGTCCGAGAAGTGTGAGCAGCGGGGCTGCCAGTTCCACGGAGCTCGCCTTATAGAAGAGGGCGAGGATGGGCTTTGCCAGCGCCGCCAGTCCCAGACCGCAGGGGATACCTACGATCATGGCGACTCTCATGGAGGATTCGCTCACCACCTTCACGCGCAGTGTATCGCCCCTCTGCCGTGCGGCGGAAAGAAGCGGAACGATGGAATAGGAAATAGGATATATCAGCACAGGGGGCATATTGAACATGGGAACGGCAAGTGAAGTATAGTTGCCGTACAGCTCCGTTGCCGCCACCTGCGTCAGTCCCGTTGCCTGCAGAAGCCTTTGTACGATCGCAGCATCGATAAGGTTCGTAAGGCTCATGACGGAGGCACTGACCGTTATGGGGAGCGCGATCAGGATGAGCTTCTTTAAGAGCTTTCCCGTGCGGGTGATCTCGTCGGATTCGCCTGAAACGGCGATGAATTCCGCATCGTAGCGTTCCTCGCGGAAGAACATCTTCGAAAGCACCATAAACATCATGCCGAGGAATGCGCCGGCGGTAAGGCCTATGGTAGCGTACGCGGCAACGATATAGATCTCATATCCCTGCCCTATGGCGTAGAGGGCGAAAGCGATACCTATGCCTAATTTGCACGCCGCCTCCAGGAACTGGGAGATCGCCGTGGGCACCATCTGCTGATAGCCCTGGAAATAGCCGCGGAGGGCGCTGGAAATGCATATGAACAGAAGCGTGGGCGCTATCGCCATCATGGAATATTTCGTGTTTACGGCGCCTATGGCGGAGGACATGAGTCCCGCGCCGAAGAACATTATCATGGTGGAGACGATACCTATGACAAGGAAGGTGAGCAGCGCAAGCTTGTATATGCGTTTCACCTGCTTTATCTTTCCGTCGGCGCGGCTCTCGGAGATCATGATGGAGATCGCCGTGGGCAGGCCCGCCGTAGACACCATATAAAGATAAGTATAGAAGGTATAGGCGGAGCTATAGTAGCCCATGCCCTCGTCGCCCACGACATGGTTCATGGGGATCTTGAACAGAAGACCTATCGCTTTGACTATAAGATTGGTGACGGTCAGCACCAGCACGCCGGAGAAGAACAGCTTCGTTGAGCTTTTGTTCTTATCCCCAATTGCTTTGTTTTTCACTGTTTGTACTCTTTTCTTATGTGATTTTATCGGCTAGCGGCCAGCAGCTGCCAATTCTAATCCGCGAACTCACGAATGACCGAGTCGTAGGGGACAAGGTCGATGGAGACGGCGGTGTCGGAAAGGGTCTGTGCCCGTTCTCTGAGTGAGTTCACGGTCCTTCCGTACAGGCCGTACTCGGGATATCCCTCCGTGACCCTGAGGAAATAGTTACCCATCAGGAGCACCTCATAGGGAAGCATGGAGTTGATAATATAATCCTCGTGACCCACGTAGGGATAAATATTCACTTCCTCGTTGCGCCGTACCCCCGTCCACAGCTCCATGGTCATGGCAGGAGGGGTGTTTCTGTGGCCGGCGTCGCGCACCACACGGCGCATGAGGCGTATGTCGCTTCGTTCAAAGGCAGTGCCGCAGACGTCGGCGCCCGTCGCCACGTTTATGAATATGCTTCTGAAATCAAAGGGTTCAAGCACGGATACGATCTCGGGGTATATAGCCTGTATTCCTTCAAATATATAGATATCGTCGGGGGATGGCTTATACTCCGTAAACGCCGCCCTCGTTCTGTCCGTAAAATCGAAGGTGGGCATGAGAGTGGGTCTTCCCTTCGCCAGATCCGCGGCGGCACGCTCGAACATGGGAATATTTATGGAGGCAGGGCCCTCTATGTCGGTGACCCCGCGTTCCTCCATCTCCCCGCGTTCGTAGTAGAAGTCATCTATGGTGACTACTCTTGCCCGCCTGCCGCATTTCTCAAGCGCCGCGGTAAGCCGGGAGGCGGTAGTGGTCTTGCCGGAGCAGGTGGGACCCGCCAGGGTCAGACATTTTAAGTCAGGGTACCTGCACACGTCCTCGGCAATTTCCGTGATATGACGGTTGAAGGTCGCCTCGCTCTCGGCGATGAACGCCGCAGCGTCGTCCTTTTCGCTGTAAATTCTGTCCAGTTTTATCATACTTAAAAATTTTTACCGTAGAACTCCCGTGCCGCGCGGAAAAGCTCTTCACGACGCGCTTTCGCCGTGCTCTTCTCCGGGTCGAGGTATTCATACGGGTATTTGGTCTCGCTCAAGCGCTGTATGGTACTGCCGTCCCGCGAAACGAATTTCGTCATGGACGACGCTCCCGCGCCGAAGACCGTATGGATCTCCTCCATCATGTAAATATTATAGGCGCACTCGTGACCGGGCCTCGCGAAGCCGGTATTTTCGAGATTTGCCGCCGTGTTTTTCTGTCTGTAAAGATAATACGGGATATAGCCCGCGGATAGTATCATTTCCTGTGATTTTCCCAAAGAGGCCGCCGTGACCGCGTCCGAGGCACGAAAGGAACTGTTCTCGCCGGATAAAACCGCCGCACGCTTTACGTAGAAGGTATGGACGGTGATATTTTCCGGGTCGAGGGATATTATCTTCCCGGCGGAGCCCGTAAAGCTCTCGAAGCTCTCGCCGGGGAGACCTGCGATAAGGTCCACGTTTATGTCGCGGATGCCGCTCTCTCTCGCCGCGCCGTAGGCTCGAAGAAAGTCCTCGGGGGTATGCCGTCTTCCTATTCTTTCAAGGATCTCCGCGTTCATGGTCTGGGCGTTTACGCTTACTCTCGTCACTCCCAGCTCTTTCGCTATCCTCATTTTTTCAGCGGTGATGGTATCGGGGCGTCCCGCCTCAAGGGTAAACTCGGCGAGCTTTGCCGTTTCACAGCACTCCCCTATTACGGAAAGCAGCTGCGAAAGCTCTTTTTCGTTTAAGGTGGTGGGGGTGCCGCCGCCGATATATACGGTCTCGACGGTTAGTCCCAGCTCTTTGATTATTTCAAATGTATCCCTTATATCCGACCTCAGCCTTTCAAGGTACGCGGGTATCATGGAAAGGAGCTTCGGTGATGAAAAGGAGGTAAAAGAGCAATAGGTACACTTGGTAGGGCAGAAAGGTATGGCGATATACACGCTGCATTTTCCCCTCGCTTCACCGGTTATGAATCTCCGCTCCGCATCGGCCGTCATCACGGCTAGGCGTGCTTTTTCGGGAGAGGCCAGAAAGTCCTCGCGGAGCATTTCTTCCGCGTTCTCACCCGCCCGAAGCACAAGCTTTGTCGGGCGCACTCCTGTCAGCGCTCCCCACGGAGGGGTGGTGCCGCAGAATTTTTCGCCCGCCTTCAGCATGGCGCCTCCTACGGCGATCTGCGCGGTCATATTCTTTCCCTGCCGCGCCGCTGTGGCGGCTGAAGGGGTATATTCAGCGCACTCTTCCCGGTCTCCGAAGCGGATGGAGGCGTATCCCACAGGGGTATCGCCGTCCGTCAGCCGCAGGGTGACGACGGGCTCGCCTCCCGTGCCGTCCTCGGGAAATTTCGACCCGGGGAAAAAGAGGAGGCACAAGGTCTCGGCATAGTAGCGCGAGACGTTTCCGATTACGTTTAAGGTCATACCGTTCTCTCGCCGCGAAGCACTCTCGAATCGAGAGGAATGGTGACGGGGCCGTCGTTAATTAAGCTGACCTCCATATGGGAACGGAATTTCCCCCTTGCGACACCGGGCACCAGTCCCGTGATATAGTCGCAGAAATAATCATAGAGCGTTTCGGCACGTCCGGGCTCCGCGCTGAAGACAAAAGCGGGACGGTTACCCTTTTTATAGGATGCGAGCAGGGTAAAGTTGGGAACGACCATGATCTCGCCTCCCACGTCATTTACGGAAAGATTCATTTTATCGTCTTCGTCCTCGAAGACCCTCAGCTTCGATATCTTATCGGCAAGAAGTTTCGCGTCCTCCTCCGTATCCTCCCCGGACACGCCCAGAAGAATGAGGAATCCAGCGCCGATCTTCGACCAGGGCTCGCCGTCGGCGATGACGGATGCCGACTTTACCTTCTGCAATACTGCTATCATAAATATCCTTCCTTTGCCTTTGCGCCGTTTCTCCGGATTTGCCGTCCATTGGCAGCAAAAGGCGCAAATGGAGCCGGAAAAAGCATTTCTCCGGTCAAGGCTTTCTGTATTTCCGGCTTCTAACCGCGGACTACGCTTCTCACGTGGCCCACGTTTCTGAGTCTTGCTATGACGGAATCAAGGTGACCCGTATCCTTGCAGGCGAATTTCAGGCTTATCACGTTGTCGCCGTTGGGGCGCTTGGTGGAATTAATCTGCAATATGGACACTCTCATCTCGGCAAGTGCCGTGGAGACACCCGCAATGGTACCTATGCTGTCGTCCACGAAAACGTGCACCATCGCCTCAAAGAGGTTGGCACCGCCCTGCTTTATGTCCGTCATGTCCCATTCCGCACGTATCCACCGGTGGAAGAACTCTTCGGATTTCATACCTGATGCCACGTTGGGGCAGTCTCTCTTATGGATGGACACGCCGTAGCCCTTGGTGATGAAGCCGATGATGCTGTCGCCGGGCAGCGGGTTGCAGCACTTGGCGAATTTGACGGCACAGCCGCGCTCGCCGTCCACGATAACTCCGCCGGACTTGCCCTTTACCGGAGAGGCAACGGTCTTGACATCCTCTGCCTCCACTATCCTGGGCGCTGGTTCCTCCTCGGGCTTTATAAGCTTTTCCACCTCATCGCGGAGCTTGGGGAGTATCTTCTGTACGGTCATACCGCCGTAGCCTATGATATTGCACAGGTCGTCGGGGGTCTGCATACCCACGCGGCGGGCGACCGCCCCGATTATCTCCGTTCTCTGTGATTCGGTAGTCTTTTTCGCGAGCTTTGTGATCTCGCGCTCTATATCGGAGCGGCCGATCACAATGTTCTCCGCTCTCTTCTCTTTCTTGAACCACTGGCGTATCTTGCTCCGCGCCTCGCCGGTCTTGACTATCTTCATCCAGTCACGGCTGGGGCCCTTGGAGGACGCCGACGTGATAATCTCCACTATCTCGCCGTTCTGCGGGCATTTGTCTATGGGGGCGATCATGCCGTTTATCTTCGCTCCCACCATCTTGTTGCCCACGGCTGAGTGTATAGCGTATGCGAAGTCGATAAGCGTGGAGCCCTGCGGCAGGGCGATGACGTCGCCCTTGGGGGTAAAGACGAAGGTCTCGTCGTGGAAAATGTCAATTTTCAGCGAATGCATGAAGTCGTCGGGATCGATGTTCTCGCTCTCGTTTTCCACAAGCTTCGCCACCCACTCGAGCTTATGGTCTATATCCTCGCGGGACTGGGCGCCGGACTTATATTTCCAATGCGCGGCGATACCGTATTCCGCAACATGGTGCATCTCGCGAGTCCTTATCTGGACCTCGAAGGGTATGCCCTCATGCCCTATGACCGTCGTATGGAGAGACTGGTACATATTGGGCTTCGGAGTGGAGATATAGTCTTTGAAGCGGCCCGGCATGCTCTTATACATCTCATGGATTATGCCGAGCGCGGTATAACATTCGAGCTCCGTTTCCACGATTATCCGGAGCGCGTAGAAGTCGTATATCTCGTCGAATTCCTTCGACTGATTATACATCTTTCTGTATATGCTGTAAACCGTTTTGACACGGCCCTCCAGAGTATAGTGGAGCTTATACTTGTCAAGTTCCTCGGAGACGCTCGCCCGGACATTTTCGATGAAGTTCACATTCTGGCCGTACTTCTGCTCTATATGCTTCGTGACCTCCTCGTAGCCGATGGGATCGAGATAGCGGAGGGCTAAGTTCTCCAGCTCCTGCTTCATCCTCTGCATACCGAGACGGTGAGCAAGGGGCGCGTACACGTGCATGGTTTCCAGTGCCGTAGTTCTGCGTTTTGTCTCGGGCTTCGCATCCAGAGTACGCATATTATGCAGTCTGTCGCAGAGCTTTATGAATATGACTCTTATATCCTTCGACATGGCGAGAAGCATCTTGCGGATGTTCTCCACCTGCGCTTCTTCCTTGTCGGCGATATTCAGGTCGACCAGCTTAGTCAGTCCCTGCACCAGATTTGCCACCTCAGTGCCGAACTTTTTCTCGATGGTCTCTATACTTGTTTTATCGGAACAGTCCTCCACGGTATCGTGGAGAAAGGCGGCGCACACGGAGTCCGTATCAAGCCCCAGAGCAGCGACTATCTCCGCCACGGAAATGGGGTGTATGATATAGGGCTCGCCTGAAGCGCGGAACTGTCCCTCATGCAGGTCGGCGGCGTAGAGGTACGAGGTCTTGACCTTGTCTATATCGTACTTTTTGCCGCTGGCTTCCAGCATGCTCAAAAGATTTTTTATCGACTCCAGTCTGGGGTCGTTTTCGCTGTAATCCTGCAAGGTTTAACTCCTTTGTGTTTTGAATGGCGGCCGGCGGACTGTTCCGTTCATCCCGCTTAAAACGAGGCTGTCACTTCATGCCTCTTAAAACTTAACTCTTAAAGCTTAAAACTCATCTCACATATTCCTCATGAACTGCGCTTTCAGCTTTTTCAGAATATTGGATTTGTCCAGATCCGCCTTGTTCTTCACGTAGACGTACTTGAAGCTGTAAGTCTCCGTTTCGGGCTCCACCACGTCGATGGAGAGGATATTCAGCTCCTGGAACGAGCGGATTATGTATTTAAGCTTTACGTATCTCATGGGGCTGCCCGCATCTGCGAGCATTTTCAATAGTCTTCTCATGCTGAAGGTCTCACAGTCGGGTTCTCCCGTCTGGAGTCTCTTCTTTATGTTGAGATAGACCTTTGCACAGTCGTCACGGTCGGGAACTATGGTCGCCGCCTCTTCGGGCGTTATCGCGGAGGGGTCAAGTCTGCCCTCGTTTATGTCGGCGTAAAGCTCGTGCTCCGCCTCCTCCGCCTCACGCATGCTTTCGGCAAGTCTCAGATCCTTTACCACGAACTGGACCGTCTTCGCCTCGGGGCGGTACTCGTTTATATCCAGGTTGAACATGACGTCCACCCTGTCACCCTCGAAGATATCCAGCTCCGCGGGGGTCTTTCTGAAATACATCGCGGTAACCGTCATGGTGTCCTTCGAAAGTATGAGCTTTGTATGCTTGCCGCCGCCCACGGAGGATATGCTCGCCACGACAGCGTCGAACATGACGAACACGGGAACCGGGTTGGAAACGCCGTAGGGCTCCAGCTTATATAATTCCACCGCCTGGGTCATGGTGATGTCGGAGGGAATGAGCTCGCACTCTGCCTCCACAGCCGCCACGGGCTGTGCGGAGTCAAAACAGCCGCGGGCAAAATCGTTGATTCTCTGTCTGAACTCCTGAAGCTTACATCTCTCGATGGAAAGGCCCGCCGCCAACTCATGACCGCCGTATTTCACCAGAAGGTCGTCGCAGGAGGTGAGGGCATCCACCAGGTTCATGCCCTTGATGCTTCTGCCGCTTCCCTTGCCCACGTCGCCGTCCACCGCGTCGGAATTGCCCGTGCCGTCGCCCATATCGTCAAAGGATATGAGAATACACGGACGGGAATATTTCTCCGTTATGCGGGATGCAACAATACCGATGATACCGTGGTGCCAGCTTTCGTCGGCCAGAACTATGACCGGATCGTTCTCGAAATCGTGCTCGGCGTTTATCTTCTCAAACGCCTCTTCTATTATCTTGTTTTCCTCTACCTGCCGCTCGCGGTTTATCTCGCAGAGCTCCAGTGCCAGCTCCGTCGCCCGTGCCTCGTCCTCGGACAGAAACAGCTCGACGGCGATGGAGGCGGAACGTATCCTGCCCGCCGCGTTTATGCGGGGCGCCACCGTATAGCCTATAAAGCCGGAGGTGATCTTGCGCTTCGTGCCCGGCTTCGTATCTCCCGTTGCGGCATTGAGAAGAGCCTTCAGCGGTACTCTGGGCTCTGTCTCAATAATTTTCAGGCCGCGCTCAACGATAAGGCGGTTTTCATCTCTGAGGGGCATGACGTCAGCCACCGTACCGATCGCCACAAGGTCGATATAGCGGTCGGACACACTCTTTATGCACTCGTACATCCCGCGTTCGGGATGTCTCAGCATTTCCAGTGCAGAGATCAGCTTATACACCACGCCGACTCCTGCCAGTTCCTTGAAGGGATATGGGCAGTCGGGCTGCTTGGGATTTACCACCGCATAGGCCTCGGGCAGCTCGTTGTGGCACTCGTGGTGGTCGGTTACGATGAGCTCCATGCCCAGCTCACCGATAAGGCTCGCCTCCTCAAAAGAGGTTATGCCCGTATCGACTGTGATGATGAGCCCGTAGCCCTCGCCCGCGAGACGGCGCAGTGACGCCTCGGACATACCGTAGCCCTCTCCCAGACGGGAGGGGATGTAATATCCCACGTCTGCTCCCATATCGGTGAGGTACATATACAGTATTGAGACCGACGTGACGCCGTCAACGTCGTAGTCGCCGTATATGACGATCTTTTTTCCCTTGCCTGCTGTCTCGATGATGCGTTTTCCCGCTTTTTCCATATCCTTCATGAGGAATGGATCGTGGAGCTGTTCCGTCCTTTTTTCGATGAAATCGGCGGCATCCTCCACCGTTTCACAGCCACGGTTTACCAGAAGCTGTGCCGTGGGGCGGCAAAGCCCCATCTTTTCTGAGATCTCTCTGACCGATGCACTCTTCTCTGTATCGTTGTGAGAAGCCTTCACCAGCCATTTTCCGTTTTTTCTTGGTGACATTTCTATATCCTTAAATTTTAATAATATACGTAGTTAACAGCGGCTGGCAGCTAGTGGGGGAGGGGAGCGGCGGCAGCCGCGGCAAAATCCATATCCTCCCCTATACTATCCTTTTCTTTACTACCCTAACCTAACCTATCCTAACCTATGCCGTCATTTGTCGGTCATTTGACGGTCATTTGACGGACAAAACGCAGCTTTGCGTCTGGACCGGTGTGGGGGGGTTCGCCGCCTCTTAAAGCTTAACGCTTAAAACTTAAATCTTTTCCGGCTCAATTGCCGTACTTTTTCAGTATCGCTTCCGCGACACGTATGCCGTCGGTCGCCGCGCTGGTGATCCCTCCGGCATATCCCGCGCCCTCGCCGCAGGGGTACACTCTATCATGTCCCACGGCGCACAATTCTTCATTTCGCAGAATTCTCAGCGGAGCGCTGGTCCTCGTTTCGATACCCGTCATGGGGGAATCCGGCACGTCGAAGCCCTTTATTTTTCTGCCGAACACGGAAAAGCCCGTTTTCAGCATGGAAGTGACGAATCCGGGAAGCAGTTTATTGAAATCGGCTCCCGTGACCTTTGAATCCATATATGTGGGCGTGATCCTCTCTCCGAATCCGCCCTCTTTGCCTATGGCGAAATTCCCCTGCGACTGGCAGGGCGCACGATAATTGCTTCCGCCCGCTCTGAACGCCGCTCTTTCAAGTTTCCTCTGAAATTCCACGGCGCCCATCGGATCGCCTCCGAAATCGGAGGGGAGCACGGACACGGCGATGGCGGCGTTGGCATTTTTACCGTCACGCGCCCGTCTGCTCATACCGTTGGTCACGACTCCGCCCTCCTCGGACGATGCCGCCACCACCTCTCCGCCGGGGCACATACAGAAGGAATACACTCCCCGCTCGCCCTCTCGGTGGGAAAGGGTGTACTCGGCGTGGCCCAGTTTTTCGCAGAGCGCTTCGTCGCCGTACATGGCACGGTCTATGTCTTTTTGCAGATGCTCCACTCTCACGCCGACGGAAAAGGGCTTCGCCTCCATCACGTAGCCGTCGGAAATGAGCGTTTCGTAAAGATCTCTCGCGGAGTGTCCGGGTGCGATAACGGTGACGCCGCATTTCTCCCACTCTCCGTTTATTTTTATCCTGCCGTCTTCTATTTTTTCTGCTTTGGTGTCATATCTTATCTCGCCGCCCAGACGCTCGATCTCACGTGCGGCGTTTTCCACCACGCTCCTAAGCACGTCGGTGCCCACATGTGGCTTTGCGCGCCAGAGTATATCTTCGGGTGCTCCCAGAGCGTAAAGCTTTTTCAGCACGTTCTCCGTTCTCGGATCGCCGATGCGGGTGACCAGCTTTCCGTCGGAAAAGGTGCCTGCTCCCCCTGCGCCGAACTGGATATTGGTATCGGGATCGAGCGAGCCCTCCGCGTAGAACCGTTCCACGGCAGCGACGCGCTTATCTACGCGTGCGCCGCGCTCGACTACCACGGGGCGCATACCGTTTTCGGCAAGGGTTAGGGCGCAGAACATACCCGCGGGACCGAAGCCCACGATGTACGGTCTGCCGTCCATTTTTACCGTTCCGCGGAGGAGCTCCGCCTCCTTTTTCTCCGCGTAGCGCACGCCGCGCACCCGGGGAAGCTTTTCCGTGCTAACGGCGCTTTCGGCGAGCACGGAGCATACGAAAATGATATTATCCTTTTTTCTTGCGTCCACGGAACGGCGGCGCAGTCTCAGCGACCCTGCCGTATAGGGGATACCGTTCTTTTTCAGTATCTTTTCCGCAGCCGACAGCGCATCCTCCTCGAAGGCGGACAGGGGCAGCTTTATATCGTCTATGAGAACGGTGGTGCTCATTATTTGCCTATCTCTATCTGAACGTTATAGGAGCCCAGCTCATATACCACGCCGTTCACCTTGGTGAAGGAGACCTCGGCATTGGGGTATATCATCCCGGGGGTGTCCCCGCTCTCGTATGCCGCCAGGTCCACTGTCAGCGATACGTTATCGGCGGTGATCGCCTTTATCACTGCGCTTTCGCCTATGAGGTCCACGGCGAGGGAGTTGGTCTGCACCTGGTATTTCAGGCCCTCGGCGTTTTTGACATTTACGTTCTTCACGGTGACGGAGCGGCGCAGAAGGTCTTTGAATTTCACGCTGACGTCTGCGGTCGTGCTCTGTCCCGCCACGGGAAGCACACCCTCGGGGAGGGTTATGTCCACGGAGAGCTTCGTATCCTCACGGACGGTCTTCTCGTTAACGGAGGTGACGGATATTTCTTTCAGGGAGTCTATCACCGATTTATCGCCCTTTACTGTAAGAGTTTTCGGTGACACGGTGAGCTCGCAGTTCTTGTCGTTATAGTAGCCGAACCTGCCTTTCGCCGTGAGCTTTACCTCCTTAAAGGTATAGACGGGAACCGTTACCTTAGCCGTGGACTGTGAAAGCTTCACGTATTTGCTTTCCACCGTGTTGTCCGCGGCGTCGCACAGGACTATGGTACCGTCGGTGGTAAAGGATTCGGTCAGGTTTTTGTCCGCCATGTTCACGTCTACCATGGCGTAGCTTATATCACGGAGCATGGTCTCCGCGCCCGTGACCGTGACTCTGTCCGTGTCGCAGGTCATCTCGCCCAGCTCGTAGCCGGAGGGCACCTGATAGGAGGACAGCTTGGTCCGGAGATCAAGGTTTACGGACGTTCTTCTGTCTATGAACAGCTTCAGCTCCGAAACCGATGCCTCCGTAAAGGTAAGTCCTGAGGGCATATCGAAATCGAGGCTCAGGGTATAGGAGCCCGCTTCGGTTATATCCGACACGTCGGCAGTGACCTTTATATCATCAATGGAGTTCTTGGCAATAACGCTCTTCTGACCCTTTACGGTCACGTCCACCAGGGTGTCCTGCCCGCTGAACACGGACAGATTATTCGCATCAAGCTCGGTGAGCCCGGTGATAGTGACGGGAACGTCCTCGAACACGTCGGTGTGATCGGGGCTGTCCACCTCCATGACGTATATCCATATTATGAATGCCGCCAGCACACATACTATCTTCGGCACAAGGTTAAATCTTTTCACGAAGGAGCCTTCTTTTTCAGTTTTCATCGGTCGAAGCCTCCTTTCCCTCCGCTTTTTCGGCGGGCATTTTTCTCTTTTTTATTCTCTGTGTCTCGGGGGTATGTATGAGCAGCGAGGTGAGCTCGGAGCGGAGCGCATCGGAATTAAATCCCCGGCGGAGCTTGCCGTCCACCGCCAGAGTGATGATACCGGTCTCCTCGGAAACCACCAGCACCACCGCGTCACAGCTCTCGCTGAGTCCCAGCGCCGCACGGTGGCGTGTGCCCAGGTCGCGGTTTATATCGCTCTGGCTGGACAGGGGGAGGAGACAGCCCGCAGCGTGTATCCTTCCCTCGGATATTATCACCGCCCCGTCGTGGAGGGGCGCTTTATTGAAAAAGATGTTGCGCAGCAAAAGCGAGTTCGTCTGGGCATCCACAAGGCTGCCTGTCGCGGCGATCTCTCCGAGCTTGGCATCACGCTCGAACACTATCAGCGCTCCGGTCTTGGAGGCGGACATTTCAGTAACGGCGACCACAGTCTCGCGTATGGCGAGCAGCATTGTGTCTTCCCCGCCGCGGTCCGTGAAGTTTTTGATTCCCTTCAGAGACCCGGTGCCCATCTTCTCGAGAGCGGAGCGGAGCTCGGGCTGGAAAAGGATGAGAAGCGCCACTATACCGACCTGAAAGATATTGCGGAAAATATACTGCACGGCGCGCATACCCATGAGCTCGCAAAGGGCCAGCACCAGCACGAACACGATAACGCCCGCGGCAAGCCTGCCCGCACGTCTCTCGCGGACGAACTTAAATGCGTAGTACAGGATTATGGTCACGAGTATGATATCTATGATATCGACCCATGAGATAGTCTGTATTATGTGGATCACACCGCCAAATAAATCCGCAAACCAGTTTGTCTTCAAAACGTATCACTCCTTAAAAACTGCATATCAGCCCGATTATATAAAAGTACATAGTAATTATATCACAAAATATCGTTTATTTCAAATATTTATTAAAATATTTATGGATTTTTTGAAAGTTTTTTATCGTTCGATATTCAGGCCGTCAGTATCCCGCAGGGGCGACCATCGGCCGCCCCTTTCGCTTGGTCTGCACCGTTCGTTTTCGGGCGACCGATGGTCGTCCCTGCAGTCGCGCAGCCGATCACTAAAAAAGAGCGCCCCGCGGGGCGCTCCTTTTTTTACTTCTCCATCATCGCCTGATATTTGATCTCGGCGATCTTCCAGTCTTCCTCGGTGTCTATGTCCTGCACCTCCGTCTCGGGGAGGATGTAGGGGATGCTGCGGCCCACGGCGAAGCTCTTGTTCCTGTAATACGCTTCCACCATGGTGAAATAGAACTGACCGCTGTCGTGGAACATCTTGGGCAGATCCTGACTTCTGGTGTTCACGTGCTCGGGCTCGCGGAAGGTGACATACTTTCCCGATTCGTCATAGATGAGACCTCTCTGCGGAGGATAGGAGAACGCGACCACGGAAAGAAGGCTGTCCGCACCCGATCCGATATACGCCTCGTACGCCGCTTTCAGCTTTTCGGCGGTGACGAAGGGGGCAGTGGGATAAATGCAGGAAAGGCAGTCGAACTCCATGCCGCGCTTCTTATACTCCTCCAGCACCTCGAACAGCACGTCCGCGGTGGTAGCGTAGTCGTTGGCGGTCTCGGCGCTCCTTAAAAACGGCACGGATGCACCGTATTCTCTCGCAACAGCCGCTATCTCTTCGCTGTCGGTGGATACCATGACCTCGTCGAAAATACCGCTTTTCAGCGCCGCCTCGATGGAATAGGCAAGAATTGGCTTTCCGAGAAAGCTTTTTATGTTCTTCTTCGGAATCCTCTTGCTTCCGCCGCGGGCGGGTATTATGAGTATATTTTTCATTACGTGCTCCTTTCGGGATCAGACTTTTTCAATCGTTTCTGTATTCTTCGGACTTTTTTTCGCCCTTAGCCTCGCCGTAGCGGACCATCCACAGATAGAACTCGTTGAAGCGGGAACGGATGGGCAGGATCTCCAGATAATTCTTATAGTTGGTGGTCTCGTACATTATCTCGTCGGCGGGAATGAGGTACTTATAGCCGTACTTTTCCGCCGGCTTTTCAGGCTCGAGCCCCGTTCTCGGATATACGCCCGCCGCCTCGTCGAATATGGCGAGATACTCCGCGGTCTTATGGCCGTAGCGGTGGGCAAGCTCCTCGAAGCGCTTATCGAGGGTCTTCATCGAAGCAAAACGGGTCTTATATCTGTAATACCACTTTTTCGCCAGAGCTCTCGCAGGGGTATCCTCAAGATATTTCTTGTTCACCAGCGCCGATTTATAGCTTCTTTTGCGGTACAGATCCACTATCTCGCGGCGGAATGCGGCACGCTTTTCCGCGTCTGCGGGTGCGCCTACGGTATAGAAAACATCCAGATGCAGAAAATCCACGGGGTGTCCCTTGCGGCCTATCCTTATCTGGTAGTAGTCGCTGTCGGGCTTATTATAGTTCGATTCCACGAAATACCCCTCGGGGAGGTCCGCTTCCAGATACCCGATAAGGGGGAGGATATTGTCAATGGACACGATGACGTCGATGTCGGGATCCCACGGGACGGGGGCGCCGTCGCGGACTATTCCGAGCAGCGTTCCGCCGCCGAGAAAATACGGCACGGAGTGCTTTTCGCAGATGCCGTGGAAGATCTCGAGCATTTCCTCAAGGATCTTCTTGCAGGAGAGAAACTCCTCGTATTTCGCGTCCAGATATTCGTGACATTCGTTTCTGAAATACTTTTCGTCCATGGCTTACCCTTTTCTTATATACGATTTTGCCGTATCGAGCACGTAGCGGAAACTCTCGTTCTTAGTCACAATGCTCATGGCAAGATATGAGATGACGCCCACCGCGATCTGTAAAGCCAGCAGCGCCGTTTTGTTCATTCCGATCATTCCGGTGAAATACACCGCCGCGCCCATCAGGGATGCCATAAGGAGCCCGGGAAAGAGATCCTTTATCTGGTCTGTGATCTTATACCCTATGAGCTTTATGTTTGGTACGCAGTTGACAGCTATCTGTATGACCGTACATACAAGGTATGAGGACGCCAGCACCTCCGGGGAGGAGGAAAAGGCGATGAATATGACGAGGGTGATGAAATAGCAGCTTTTCTTGATTATCTCCATAACGAGATACACGTCGCTGCGGCCTATGGCCTTTATGGTCTCGCAGTTGCCCACTGCCACCACGTCGAACATACAGCTGACGCAGAACACGCGGATATAGTAGGAGGCGGGGAGCCACTTATCCGTCAGCACCACGGAAACGAAGTTATCGGAAACAGCGAAGAAGCCTATCATTATGGGGAAGACGATAAACGCCGACAGCCTCATATAGAGTCTCGTGTAGCGCAGTATCTTCTCTTTGTCGTCCTGGTATTTCGCAAGCACCGGGAACAGTACCGCGGACAGAGTATTTGTTGTCGCGGTGGTGATGGTACTGGGGAAGCTCTTGCCCTTGGTATAGAACGAAAGGTCGTTTTTCGAGAATTTCAGGCCGATCGCGAGGGGGGATATCTCCGTATATATGACCCCTATGAGCGAGGAGACGAAGACCTTCCAGCCGTAGGCGAAAAGCGTTTTAAGCTTCGGCCACGATATTTTCAGTACGATACCTATACGTGTGCAGATGATGAGGATCGAGGTGTCGATGACGGTGTTGGTCATCTGCTGCGCCACCAGCGCCCACGCGCCGAATCCGCGGTACGCCATCCATATACCGACCACGGCGGATATGAGGGTGCCGCCTATGGTGGAGAAGAAGAATTTCTTGAACTGCAGATTTGAGGAGATATAAGCGCACCAGATGGATTTTATCGCCGTTATGGGCAGCGACAGCGACATGACCCGGATGATGGGGATGAGCACGGGCTGGTCGTAAAGGTCCGCAATCCACGGAGCGGCAAAGAAAAAGGCGGCGTAGAAAATGACGGAAATGATGACGCTGACGTGCAGCACCGTGGAATAGTCCAGTTTGTCCGCGTCCTTTTTCTGTATGAGAGCGGTGTTGAGGCCGCCGGAGATAATGACGTTTGCAAAGGTGAAGAATATGGTAACGATACTGACAACGCTGTAATCGGAAGGGTCCAGTATCCGCGCTATGATGACGGCGACCACGAGGGAAACGCCCTGAGCGATGAAGCGCTCCATGAATTTCCATATCGTTCCGGAAACAGCACGTCTCTTTATCTGTTCGGAATCCATATTTCCCCTCCTTTTTCAGTACTCGCACGGCAAACGTCATACTTCCGCATTTTATACTGTAATTCTATACCTTTTTCCGCCTTTTGTCAAGGGTTTTGAGCCTCTGACTTCTGCTTTTGCCGACGGAGCGCCGGCCTGAACAAAAAGGGGAGAAGCCGGGAAGCTTTTCCGCTATAATTTCCTCGTCGGCGGAAGTCGGGACGGGGCTCTCCGCCGTATTATCCAGTGAAAGGACGATAACATGAAAGATATGAAAAAATGGCTGAAATGCGCGGGGATACGCGCTCTGCGCACCGTGGTGCAGACGGCGGCCGCCGCCCTCGGCACGGAGGCGGTATTCAGTGAGATCGACTGGCTGACGGTGCTCTGCTCCTCTCTTCTGGCAGGGGCACTCTCCATGATAACCTCTCTGAGCGGGCTTCCCGAATGCCGGGAGGAAAGCCATGAGTAATTCCCCGCTCATCTCAGAAAAGGTGCCCGCCCACCGCGGAAACTACACCGTCGGCAGACCGGGCGGCATCACGGAGATAACTCTGCACCATATGTCCGGAAAGCTCACGGCAAGACGGTGCGGCGAGCTTTTCCAGGCCGTCGGGCGAGGGGGCTCCTCCCATTACGGCATCGGCTGGGACGGCGGAATCGCTCTGTACGTTGATGAAAAGGACACTGCCTGGACCAACTCCGACTGGAACTCCAACTGTCGTGCCGTGACAATCGAGGTCTCCAACAGCGAGAACGCATACCCCTGGCCCGTTTCCGACAAGTCCCTTGACAGTCTCGTGCGCCTGGTCGCCGACATCGCGGCGAGAAACTCCCTCGGGAAGCTGGTGCGCGGCAAGAACTTCACCTGGCATAAAATGTACGCCGCCACGGACTGCCCCGGGGACTATCTCATGTCGAAGATCGATGAGATCATCGCCCGCGCAAACGATATAAACTTCCCCGCGCCGCGCTCCACGCCCACTTTCCATCCTCTGGACGGCATGAATATCGCCCGCCGTGCCGACCGCCTCGTCGCCTACTCCGGCAGAAGATCCACGGGCACCAACAAGTGGGGCTACGAGGTACCTCTCGACAGAAACGGCGTCGCCCTCTCCGATCCCGTGTACCGGGGCGACAACGGTATCCCCGTGGGCGGCACGGTACTCTCCGGACACGGAAAGGCGGGCGAATGGGTATTCGCCAACGTGAAATGCGGTTCCCGGGTGACCCTCTCCTCCGGCGGCGTTAAGGTAGATAAGCGCCTGCACCGATCGGTGGACGGTATTAATTCTCAGAGGCTCGAAAACTACCTGTGCGTATATAGCACCGGGCTCGCCGCCCCCACCAACGGATATGGCTACGAGGTGGTCATAAAGGACGGCAAAGCAACGTCAGACCCCGAATACGGCAAAGGCCGCGCCGTGATTCCCAAAGGCGGATTCGTCCTCTCAGGTCACCTCGCAAACAAGACCGACAGCGCCGGCTGGTGGATTTACAAAAACGTCAGGAAAGGCACCTCCGTCACCTTCGACGGCAAGGTAATAACCGTCGGATAAAAGAAAAGCGCCCCCGTAAAAGGAGAGTGTTCTAAAGGACACTCTCCTTTTCTCTCGGAAATTATATATATTTTCCCTGCTTGCTGCCGTATAAGACATAGCACCTGCTTAACGAAAGAACAATACAGACTTCATTAAGCAGGTGTCTTTTTATTTTGGAAAATTCGGAATATTATTTCGCTTTCTTGAAACGCGGTGCAAGATGTTATTCTTTAAGTAGTTTATCAACTTCCCTTCGTTGACCTCCTGTTACTTCTTTGAGAGTCACATTGAACCATTTGTTTTCACAAAAATCCTCTTCAAAAGCATCCATTACTTTTTCTGCAATTTTGAACTGTGATATCGCTTTTTCGGTTTCTCCGTCTTCTTTTAAACGCTTACCTGCAATGATCAGCATATCAATCAAACTTGCTGCCGACAAATACTTTTGCTTTTGTGCCGCCTCGTAACTATCTGCACCATCCAACATTGCTGCTAGAAGTTCAAGTTTTGAAAAATATACTTCGGGAATCATTTCAAGCGTGGGTTTTATCAAATCTTGTTTTCCGTTCTCTTTATAGCACGCTGCCAATATACGGCAAGCATCATATTTTACCTCATCGTCTTTTGTGGATTCAATCAGCGTTTTGCAAAGCCCGATTACTTCATCAGCTCTTGTCTGAAAATCCAAGGTATACAGTAGATTATTCAGTATGATTTCATTTCCTGGAAATTTCTTCAATCCGTCACGCAAAATATGTTCTGATTTTTCGGGGTCGGTAAAACGGCATTTGTACGCTTCATCGCAAATTTCAGTTACCTGTTTTTTCGCTTCGAACAAATTAAAATCAAAAAGTTCATCAGTGGAAACACTGAAAAAAGAAGCAATAGCCGGTATCATTGTTATATCCGGAAGCGTAATACCGTTCTCCCATTTTGAAACGGCTTGAAAAGACACTCCCAGATAGTTTGCGAAGACTTCTTGAGATATATTTTTCTGTTTTCTTAACGACTTAATTTTATCTCCTAGTTGAATCACTGTAATTTCTCCATATCTATGTTTTGATTTCGGATCAGCGCTTATCCTGATATTAGTATAGCAAATTCACTAAGAAATACAATAACTCTTTTTGATAGAATTATTCTAATGCAGGTTGAAATTGCTTTTTAATAATCGCTTAGACACCATGAAACGGAAAAATTGAAAAAACGCCCTACAAAAGAGAACGGCTTTCTCTTTTGTAGGGCGTTTTTCCTTTGCGGTATTAACTGTCCTTTATAGCACCGTCTGAAGGGCGCTTTTCTTTTATCCATTCATTCAAACGCGGGCAGATACATTACCTTCGCGTCCACCTTTTTCGGCTTGTCAAAGGTGACGGTTATGCGGCGCGTACGCAGTGTCGGGAACGGGCAGATAGCCTTATGTCCCACGGTCTTTCCGCGGAACACCGTGATGGCGGGGCCGTAAGAGTAGGGATGGATCTTTATCTCAAATTCACCTATCTCCGTCTCGCCGTCGATCTCCTCCGTGAGGACGATATAATTGACCGGCTGCTGATCGAGGACCAGATCGAATCCCGTTTCTGTCTCGTTCTCTTTTTTCGCGGAGATCTCCGACGCTTTCAGCCTCCGCACAGCCTCGCCTAAGCGAAGCAGGGACTCACGGTCACGCTCGGGCAAGAGTCCCCGCCTGTCGGGGCCTATGTTCACGAGAAGGTTGGCGCCGCGTCCCACGGAATAGCAGTAAAGCCCCATGAGCTCGTCCACGGATTTGACCGTATCGACGTCGCTGTCGCTGTAAAACCAGTTTCCGAGTCTCATCATGCAGTCGCACTCCACGGGGAGAAAATGCTCCTCGTCGAGAGCGGCCTTTTCCTCCGTGAGAACGGAAAATTCGAGCTCTTTCACCGTAAGGGGCGAGGGCGAGGGCGCGCAGCCCGATTCGTTGCCCACCCAGCGGGTGTCGGGGTCCCACATATTGAAAATGAGGATGCCGGGCTGGAGGGAGCGGATCACGTTCACTATCCGCATCTCGTCGTATTTGTGATTCTCGCTTCCGCAGCCGTCGAACCAGATATAATCTATCTTTCCGTAGTTCGTGAGAAGCTCCGAGACCTGATTTATGAAGTAGTCGTCGTACTCCTTCGGGTCCATCTTGACGGAGCCGAACTGGGCGGGGGAATAGTAAAGTCCCACCTTTATGCCGTACTTGCGGCAGGCGTCGGTGAACTCGCGGACCACATCGCCCTTCCCGTCTTTCCAGGGCGTGTTCTTCACGGAATACTCGGTGTATTTCGAGGGCCAGTTGGCGAATCCGTCGTGATGCTTGGTGACGAGGATGGCGTATTTCGCGCCCGCCTCCTTCACCGCCGAGATCCAGTTCTCGCAGTCAAGTTCCGAAGGATTGAAGCCCTCCGCGGGCATCTCCTTCATATCCCAGTCGCAATGACCCTCGTAAAACGTTCTTATGCCGAAGTGGAAAAACACTCCGAACTCCCAATCGAGAAATTCAAGCTGTTCTTTTTTGATGTTCATTTTTTCTCCCTGCGGACTGCGAAGCAGTCCTTTCCTTAACTTGCCGCGCGGCGGCAAATATCACTGCGGCACCGCCGCAATATCACTTCCGCCAAAGGCGGAGCTATCATCTGTCCCATCCGTTCCACGAGCCGAAGCCGTAGAACTGGGTCATGGGATCCGTCGTGAAATCCAGCTCATCGGGTACGGAATAGAGAGCCGGGGTATGGAATATCATGAGATCCCGCCCGTACATGTAGGTCCACATATCGGTGTACCTTTCCTCATACAGTGCGCGGGAAGCGGCATCGCCGTTTTCGTACATTCTCTCATAGGACGCCGAAAGCCCCATGAACTCGGCGCAGTAGTAAAGGAGCGTCAGCCTTTCCGTCTGCTCCGCCGTCACGCACTTGCCGAGTGCCTCCGCGAGAAGCGAGTGCATTTCCTCATAGTGTGCGGAGAGGTACTCCTTACTGTGCATATCGAAGGGACGGTCGTGGTTATTGATAAAGCATCCGTTGGCGTTGCCGGACTCGTCGTCAAGCAGGATATAGCGGTATATCTCCTCGTATCCGTTTCCGTAATATATGCGCAGATACTCCTTCATGATCTCCGTGTATTCCTCTATGGTCATGTCGGGGTCCCACATTACCTTCGCCGCGAGGAACGCCTTGAGAGTCTCGAAATTATACTCCTGGTCGCCGCCCTCATAGTATATGCCGTCCACTCCGATATCGGCAAGGTATGTGAAATCGTAGTAGATATTCAGGATGTTGGGGCAGCCGTTGAGGTAATAGCCGTTGGTGATGGGATAGTACCAGAACCATATCTCGGCGCCCGCGTCGTGGCACATTTTCGTCCACGCGTTCAGGGTCTCGACGGTCTCCGTATTGTTTCCGCCGAGACAGGTGACGCTGTCGCCGCATTCGCCGGAGTTTATGTAATGGTTGCTGCATCCGCAGCCGCAGTACATGAGCACCAGATTTTCGTCCGGGCGCACGCTCTCCGGCACGGTGTGGTCATAGATGATCATATAGATCTTCATGCCGGGATAGTATTCCTGGATATCCCTTGCCGCCCGGTTGCCCAGATCGAGATAGATCCCGGAAAAGCTTTCCTTTCCGAAAGTCACTTTCTTTCCGTCCTCTGACAGAGTGTACTCTCCGGAATAGCTTTCAAGCTGCTGCAGTGTCGCCTTTCTCACGTTCATGGTCGAGCCGTTCGCCTTGGCGGCGCAGGTGGTGCAGGTACAGAAATCCGCATTGTCGCAGATGGAGAAGGACATGGCGGAGAGCCCCGCTTCGTTTCTGAATACGTGATTGCCGTGAGGCGGGATGACCCACTGCTCCATGGTGAGGAGAAGCCCCCCGAAGAGTTCCGAATACACCGTGTCGTCGGAGGCGCAGGGCTGCCAGTGGTTAGCTGCGTTGGGGTCGGGATATGAATCGTGCTTGTACTGATAATCGTAGTAGGGATCGGCATTTGGAGTTTCCGGCCATGAGCCGTTATACATACAGTAATACTCCTGGAAGGAATGGGCGTTGTATCCGTGAGGGCCCGTCAGGCTTCCGTAATAGTCGCCGGTGTAGGCTCCCATCTGGGTACCGTTGAGCCTGCGGGGGAAATAGTAGTCGAGGGCACCCTGGCGAGTTCCGGGATTATAGAAATTTTCCACCGCGAAGCGGAAGGAGAAGGCCGACTGATGATACACCTCGAGTCCCGTTTCCAGCTCTGCGAGACGGTGCTTTATGAGCCTGGTGTCGGAGCAGGAATACCAGTAGACGCCGAAATACTTTTCAAGTATCTCGTACACCGCGTAGAGATTTCCGCGGTACTCCGAGCCGTAGATATCGAGCCGCGCGTCCGTGACCTTGTAGTAATAGTCCTCCACGCCGAAAGAATGGCCGTCCGCGGTCTCGCCCTCGCCCACGACGTGGAAAGAGATGAGAGCGTCGGAGGACGCCGAGGATTCGTTACACAGATCGAGCCACGGTCCCACCGCATCGCTCAGAACGTTCCGGAAAAGCTGTGCCGCATTCTGTACGGAAAAGTCTTTTCCCTCCGGATCGATCCCGTCGGGCACGGTCACACAGAAATCTTCGAGAGGTCTGCCGCCGATCTTTGCAGAATACACAGGGAAATTCCCCTCCAGAGAGGAGAGATCGCGAAGGCCTGCCAGCGCCGCCTTGTAGTACAGGACGTCCCGGGCGTTCGCCGTGCCGTCGGCGTTCAGATCAGCCGCCTCGGGCGCGGGGAAATCGCAGGGAATTCCCGCGGTATGCGCCGCAACCACGTACTGGTCACGGGCGTTGACCGTACCGGAGGCATCCGCGTCGCCGAGGGTATACGTATCGTCGGTGGTATATCTCGCAAAAGCGGGCATCGCCATCGCAGCCGTCAGCAGGACGGAAAGGATCAAAGCTGTGATTCTCTTCATAAAAAGCGCTCCTTGTTTCTGTAACTTTGATTGTAACATACAAGGAGCGGTATTGCAAGGATAAAAACGCACTTCGTGCGCAGAGAAAAGAGAAAAGTGAAGAGTGAAAAGTGAAGAGTTAATGAATCTTTTCGCCCGAGGCGAAAAGCCACAATTTCTTTTCTCTTCTGTTTTCTCTCTTCTCTTTTCTCTTCGCGCCCCCGGCGCGGCTGCTACGCAGCCGTGACCTTCATCACCACGACTGTTATATCATCCTCCCTTCCTGTGTTTTCCAGCGCCGCCTCTCCGATGACCTTCGCCGTTTTCGACGGAGAATCCTCCCGTGCCAGCCCCTCGCAGAGCAGTTCGTAGAGCCACGGACAGTCTTCATAATTCCCCGTGACCCCGTCGCTGAGCATTATGACCGTGTCGCCGTCACAGAGATCAAAGGAAATAGCCTCCGCGTCCAGAGCACGCATGATTCCCACGGGCACCGTTTTCGAATGGAGTCTGAAGAGCCTCCCGTCCCGCAGGACGAATGACGGCGCCGCGCCGCTTTTTATAAATCTCGCTCTGCCGGTGATAAGATCCGCCTCCATCAAATCGACGGTAGTGAAGCACTCTCCGTCCTTGCCGCGGACGAAGCAGTTAAGTAGCTCCAGCGCGCTTTTCATGGGACAGCCCGCGGACAGCAGCTTTTCTAAGAATACCGCGGAAAGACCGCTGGTCATGGCGGCTTCTCTGCCGCTTCCCATGCCGTCGGAGACCAGAGAATAAAACATTCCCTCACCGTTTTCGAAGCTGACCGTGCTGTCGCCGCTGGCAACATCACGTTCTCCGATACCGCTGAATCTGCCGCACCGCACCGAAAACGAGGGCACGGTATGCATAGAGGCTGAAAGGGTCTTTCCGTCTATGGAGAACTCTACGGGGGAGAATTTCGTCCCCAGAGTTTCCTCGGCACACCGCCTGATGTCCCGCTCCCCTGCGGCGGAGGCTGAACAGTTTACGCCGTACATATGCACCGTCCGTTTCCTTTTTCCGAAAACTGCGGCGCTGTCGAAATCAAAGCCCGATTCTCTCATGCGGCGCCTAAGCATTTCCGCAGCCTCACGGTCCGCTTCGAAATCCGCCTCTGAGAGAGCCGTCTCGCGAAGAAGCTCCGCTATCGCCGTGTAGTCAGAGGCGATAAGTTCCGTTCTTTTCGCGGCGGGAGACATGGCGGCAAGCCGCCCGGCGGAGGTGTTCACCGAGGTGAGGATGGCATCCATGTTATAGCAGCGTCGGGCGAGGTTTTCCGGCACCAGCCTGGCCGATACCTTCCCCCGCAGGGCGAGGGAATGGGACATATTGGAGAAAAATGAGTCCACACACTGGAACTCATCGCCGGAGCAGAGGTCCTCGAATCTGCACCCGCCGCAGTATTTTGCCCGAGCCGCAGTACATATTCTGTACGATTCCTGCTCCGTGGGACAGCGGAGCTTGTCCCCCACGGACGTGAGGAGCCGCGACAGGGAATCAAGCGCCCTGCTTATCTTCTCGCAGCGCTCCTTTACAGCAGCGTTTTCGGCATTTGCAGAAAACACCGTACCGGTTTTGTCCCTGCCGCCAAGTGCTCGTTCTATAAGGCTTTTCGGCAATATTTTAAGCTTTATCAGCGGCAGTAGCACCGCCGCTGCGAAGACTGTTTCGGGAACATATTCGGCAATCGCCGAAATTCCTCCGGTGAGCCCCGTCGTAAGAAAGCCGCACAGAGTCGCCGCCGTAACGGCAGGCGCTTCCCCGTACTCCGCCAGCATACCGGCGATACCTCCCGTAAGTGCCAGCGCCAGGGAGACGTTCCCTCCCAGGGCGGCACCGCAGGAAACGCCGAGGGCGAGCGCCGCCGCGCTCTCCCCCGCGCAGGCGCACCACACCGTCAGAAAATACGACAGAGAGAGCGAAAGACGAAACGGCAGGGACAGGGTATCGAGGAAGAGGACAGCGCAGAAGACCGCGGCGCAGCACCCCGCCGTTCTTTTCGCCCTGTCGCGGGAGGAAAGCATAATGAACGCGGCTGTCACCACGGTCTGCACCAGCATACCCGCGCCTGAGGCGAACAAAGCGTAATAAAGGTTCTGTCCCCTCAGCACCGCCGACACGCCGAGAGCCGCGGCTATCCCCGCAGAGAGTGCCGTTCTGATATAAGGTGACTCGCAAAACAGGCGTCTCGCCGTATTTTTCTTATCGAAGAACACTCCCGTCACGGCGCAGGCGATCAGCCGTCCGATCAGGGTGAGGAGTATTGCGATTATCTGAAAAAACGCCTCTTCCCGAAGCCCGAGGGTAGAAAGCATAGCACCCGCGAACGCCGCTCCGGTCAGTGTCAATCCGCGGGCAGCGCAAAGGATCGCGATACCGAAAGGATATATCCCCGCAGGCAACGGCACGCCGCCTGCAAGGGAGGCCGCCAGCAAGACCGCAGCAGCGGATAATACCGCGGGAGAGAGCCTTATTCCCGAAAGTACCCCCTCCCTTTCTCTGAATACGCTCACGGCCTGTGTGAGCTTTTCCGGGAACGCGCCCGAAAAGGGGCGTCCCGCTGTTTTTTTCTTCATTTTCTTTCCCGTTCCTTTTTCTGTGGTGACGCCATTTTACCCCCGGCAGAGCGAAAAGCGTGTCGGAGTGAAAAGGCGCCCGACGGCTTCTTTTATCGGGAAATATCACGGAATATTGCACGAAGGATTTTCCGGTACGGTGATTACATTTTTTTCTGAAAGCATAATAATACTGTTGACAATGGACGAGCCCTATGGTACCATTATAATGGAATAAGTTGGACTTATTTTATTAGCATGAAGGAGTTTTTATGGGTCTTCAAGAAATAATGAGCCTTATCGGCGGCCTTGCCCTCTTCCTGTTCGGCATGAACGTGATGGGCTCCTCTCTCCAGAAAAGCGCAGGCTCTCGGCTGAAATCAATATTGCAGAAAATGACCTCAAACACCTTCCGCGGTTTTTTGCTCGGTGTGGGCACCACGGTGGTAATGCAGTCATCCTCCGCCACCACTGTCATGGTGGTCGGCTTCGTCAACTCCGGTATCATGACATTAAGGCAGTCCATCGGAGTAATAATCGGTGCGAATCTGGGTGCCACCATCACTCCCTGGCTTCTGTCACTCACCGGCATCTCCGGCAACAGCCTTTGGCTCCAGATAATCAAGCCCTCTACTTTCGTCCCCGTACTGGCTCTCATCGGTGTCATATTGCTGATCTTCCAGAAGAACGCGAAACGGCGTGACGTGGGCATGGTGCTTTTAGGGTTCGCGACCCTCATGTTCGGTATGGAAATGATGTCCGGCTCCGTCGTGGGACTCAGAGGCGATCCGCAGTTCATAAGGATACTGACTCTCTTCACCAATCCCATACTCGGTGTTCTGGTGGGAATCGTATTCACCGCGATAGTACAGTCCTCATCCGCCTCCATCGGTATACTGCAGGCACTGTCCTCGTCGGGCGGCATCACATACGCCGCCGCAGTTCCCATAGTCATGGGACAGAACATCGGCACATGCGTTTCCGCCATGATATCCTCCGTGGGTACCTCGAAAAACGCGAGGCGTGCCGCCATCATCCACCTTTCGTTCAACGTTATCGCAACGCTTATATTCCTGCCGCTGTTCTGGATCGGGACAAAGGTTTTCCCGCTTGATATCATCGGCAAAGAGGCGGGCCCCGTGGGAATCGCTCTGGTGAACACGGCCTTCAAGGTCCTTGCTCTCGTGCTCATGCCCTTCTCCGCTCAGTTCGAATCGCTGTCGAGATTCATCGTCCGTGACCGAACCGACGAGGAGGACCATGTAGAGCTTCTGGACGAGCGTCTTATGAAGACTCCCTCCATCGCGATCGACGCCTGCCGCAACGTCACAGTTGCCATGGCAGAGACATCCGTTACCGCATTTATCGACTCCGTACACCTCATTGAAAGCTACGACGAGAAGATAGAGGAGGGCGTGCGCGAGGCAGAGGCGAAGGTAGATATATATGAAGATAAGATCGGCACCTATCTGGTAGGTCTTTCCGCCCGAAGCATGACGAAAAAGGACTCCGGCGAAGCAACAAAGCTTCTCCGCCTCATCGGTGATTTCGAGAGGATCTCCGACCACGCCGTGAACATCTGTGAGTCTGTGGATGAGATGCGTGACAAAAAGATCACGCTGTCCGGCGACGCTATGAGAGATCTTCTGCCTCTCATCGGCGCGGTCGATGAAATACTCACCATGACCCTTCACACCTTCATCTTCGGAGACCTTGCCACCGCCGTGAAGGTAGAGCCTCTTGAGCAGGTGGTGGATCACCTGTGCGACAAGATAAAGGGGCGTCACATAGCAAGGATGCAGAAAGGCGAATGCACCATGGAATTGGGCTTCGTTCTGACCGATCTGCTTACCAGCTTCGAAAGAGTTTCCGACCATTGCTCCAACGTAGCCGCCTGCGTGCTCGAGATGGAGCACAACGTTATGGACGTACACGAGTACCTCCGGGGCGTAAAGGAGGAAGGCAAAAACGATTTCGGCGACTACTACAACCAGTTCAAGAAAAAGTACGCGCTGTGATAAAAAAAGACCGCCTGAAGGCGGCGCTCACTCAGGGAGAGAGGCGCCCCTTTTGGCGGTCATTTTCAGTGGCTTGCGGTTAGTTGATAAATCTGTTTGTCCCGTTTACAGCAGGATGAACAGATCTATCCGCCGGCTGTCAGTTTTCCCAGATGCTTCCAACCGTATGGAAATCGAGCTTTGAGATAAGCCCGTCGCCGCCGGTGCAGGAAACGGCGATGCCGTCGCTGTCCTCCCTCGCGGGGTACACTCTCGCGAAAGCTGCGGTGCGGTCATTGACGAAGACCTCAACGGAGCTCTTGTCCACGAATATCTGCATTTTCAGGTCCTCGGAATTTTCCTTGACCACGTACTCTACGTCGGGCGGAAGAAGCCTCACGTCCGGATTTTCCGTGGATCGGGCGGGGTCTACCATCACGACGCTGTCCCACGAATGGGGAAAGATGGAATAGCCGCCTCCGGCGCATTTGACGAAGGAGATAACGGTAGTCTCCTCCCCGCCAGGGGAGCGGAGCACCTCGATATCAAGTCTTCCCGGAACCCTGTCGGCGGGAACGGTCAGGGTCATCTCGAAGCATTTCCCCCGGATATCGGAGAGCACCTTATGCTCTCCTTTTTTCAGCTCTATATTTTCAAAGCTTTTGTTATCCTTATAAAGCGGCGACAGGTCCACGGCGGGTTCAGAGTACAGCTCGTCTCCCCAGAAGCCGCCGATGCGGAGACGGCGCGGCAGGGTCAGCGTTCCGCTCCAACCGCCCTCGGGCGTTTTCTGCTCCGGGGTGTTGAAAATGACGACAGCCTTTCCGTCGCCTGTGCCGTAAACGGAGGGGCCACCATCATATTGTAGCCGGAGATATAGTTTCCGCCGTTTTGAGGCGTGAACACGTGGTTCTCCTTATCGTATTCGCCCAGAAGATACTTGGGCATTGCTCTGTGGCTGAAATGGGAGAGAAGATATTTGTCTCCCATTTTGGTGAAATAGGGGCAGGCACCGTCGTCACCCGCGGCACGGAAGGTGTCGTTTTCCATAAATGGCTTTATGTATTCCCAGGTTCTGAGGTCGTCGTTTTCGCACTTGAAAAGGAACATCTCGCGGAAGTATCTGTCAGTTTTTTCGTTTCTCGCGTAGCCCGCGGTGAGGATATAATACACCCCGTCCTCCTTCCAGATGCAGGAGTCGAAAACCTGATAGGGCTTCTGACCGTCAAACGGTTTCGCGCCCTCGGGAGTCCAGCAGGGAGCGTCCGCGTCGGGGATGACGGGGATGCCGTCGTTCACCTTGGTCCAGTTGAGAAGCAGAGGATCGGAGGATGTGGCGACAACGGTACCGCATTTCCAGCCGTCGGGACCGTACCCGGTGAAGCCGTAGTACGCCGCTATGACACGGTGGTTCTCCTCGTCCACGCAGGTACCGCCGGAGAAGCAGTGGAGCTCGCGCCCGGGATATATGGCAAAGGGCAGGTCGCGCCAGCGCAAAAGATCGTCGCTGACCGCGTGTCCCCAGTGGATCCTCTCGTCGTTTGCCTGATAGAAGAGATGCCAGCGTCCCTCCCAGAAGCAAAGCCCGTTGGGGTCGTTAAGATGGCTGTCGGGACGGACGAAATGATAGTCGGGACGATAGAGGTCGTTCTTCTTTTCCTCTCTCATAAGACGGAATTCCCTCATCTGCTCATCCACGGCAAGTGCACGGAGCTGTTCCTCATAATCCGTGGGGTATACGGGATTGTCCCCGTAGAGCATAGTCCTTCTTTTGTCCATAATTCGCCTCAGCTGACACTCGCAAGCCAGGCTCCCCATTGGGGATAATACTGACTCTGCAGGTGGAAATCGTCAAAAGTATATGCGCTGTCGAGAGCGCCTGTGCCGTCGTCGTACAGAGGGTTCACGTCGATATATCGTATTCTGTCTCCGTCGGCAAAGGACGCCATCCTCTCGTTGAGGTCGTTCATCTGCGCGTTGTTGTAAACGGGGTCACTGTCGGAGCGGGACTTCACTATCCGCAGATTCGCCTCGATATAGATCACCGCATCGGGCTGCAGGGCACGGATACGGCTGATTATTTCGCCGAACTTGTTCGCTACGAACGTGTGGTCGTAGCCTATCTCGTTTATGCCGAGCATTATGTATATCTTCTCGTAATGCACATCTGAAAGAAGCCTTTCGAGGGTCGCATCGCCGTAGTTTTCCACAAACAGCACGTCCGTGAGCACGCGAAAAACGTTCATGCCGGTTGAGGCGAAGAAATCTGCGCCGCCGATCTCGGCGTAATATTCAAGGCCTACCGTCCTGGAATCTCCGATGAACAGAGATCCTTTTATAACGGCGGGCTCATCCGGTATCACCGGCGGAGGCGGGGCAGGTGCAGCCGTCTCCGGTGCGGCAGTCTCAGGCGCAGCAGTCTCGGGTACGGTGGTCTCAGGCACAGTCGTCTCGGGCGCAGTCGTTTCAGGCACGGTCGTCTCAGGTACGGTCGTCTCAGACGCGGTGGTCTCGGGCACAGTCGTCTCCTGTGCGGCAGTCACGGAATCCAAAGGGTTCTCTTCCACATCATTCTTCGTGCAGGCATACAGGGAGAATGCCGCAGTCACTGCCAGAAAGGCACAAATTATCCTTTTCAATGTCTCATCTCCTTTACTGTTCCATTTTACTCCATGATCCGACATTTTTCAATAGTGTTTCCCTATTTTCCGTATTATCCGTGCCCCCGTATTTTCGAAAACACGGTTGACGGCAGATGGTTTTTGGTGTAAAATGTATGTATTATGGGGAAGGAGGCAGACGATGAACGGGCAAAACAACAGAAACGACGGCAGAGACGTCCGCCGTCCGCCGATGACGAACGAGCAGAAACGCATCCTGGAAGAGCGGCGCCGCAGGACCATGCAGACGGGCACTATGCCCCGCCAGCAGAGCCGGAATTACCAGACCGGTCAGATACCCGCGGGTCGCCCGGTAAAATCCCCCGCCCCCGCAAAGAAAAGCATCCTTTCCGGAAGAAATCTCATCCTCGCCGCCATACTTGTCGGGCTTCTCATCATCACCCTCGTCATTCTTGGCGTACAGTCCTGCTCCGACAAGGGAAAAAACGGATATAACTCCGACGGCAAGAACAAGGTACATCTGAAAGTCGACACCACGTCGGCTGACGGCGGCAAAAATGCCTCGCCCGCGTACGCGGAGTACGGCGACAACACCCCGGACCTTATGATGGACAGCGACTACGGCATACTCATAGACCTTTCCGACAATCACGTCATCGCTTCCAGAGGCGGAGACAAAAGGATATATCCCGCGTCCATGACCAAGATCATGACCCTCATCGTGGCATACGAGCACGCAGACAGCCTTGAGGACACGCACACCTTCACGGCGGAGGAGCTTGACCCTCTGTACGCCGAAAACGCATCGGAGGCGGGCTTCGCCGCGGGCGAGACCGTCACCGTTCAGGACATGCTGTACGGCTGCATACTCCCCTCCGGCGCCGACGCCACCGTGGGACTTGCATCCTGCATCGCGGGCAGCGAGGACAACTTCGTCGATCTTATGAACGACAAGGTGAAGGAGTTGGGGCTGAAAGACACCCATTTCGTCACCGTCAGCGGCCTGCACCACAAGGACCATTACAGCACCTGCCACGAGATGGCGCTCATTCTCGAATATGCCATTTCAGACCCCTATATGCGTGAGGTACTGAGCACTTATAAGTATACGACCGCGCCCACCGCGGAGCATCCCGAGGGCATCGAGCTCACCAGCACTCTCTTTACCCGCATGGCGGGCGACGAGGCAAAGGGTATTTTCGTGCAGGGCGGAAAAACGGGATTCACCAACGAGGCTCTCAACTGTCTCGCCACCTTCGCCGCACGGTGCACGGAGGACATGGCTCCCTACGTGAAGCCTGAGTTCCTGCTGGTCACCGCCCACGTGGCGGGAGAATACACTCCCATTTTCGACGCCATACACGTATACGAAAAGTACTGCGGAGGCGAAGGATGACCGTAATATATAACCCCTCCCTGTGCCCGTGGTACAATCTGGCATCGGAGCAGGTCCTGCTCGAGGGACACGGCGACGTGTTCATGATATGGCGTAACGGACGCTCCGTGATCATCGGCAAAAATCAGAACGCCTTTGCAGAGGTGGACCTTAATTTCACCGAGGCAGGAAATATAAAAGTCGTACGCAGGCTCACCGGCGGCGGAGCCGTTTTTCACGACGAGGGAAATATCAACTACACCTTCATCACCGACGCAGGAGAAAACGGTATAGATTTTCAGAAATTCACCGCCCCCATATGCGACGCCCTGTCTGAGCTGGGAGTGGCGGCGGAGCTGAACGGCAGAAACGATCTGACCGCCTCAGGCTTCAAGATCTCCGGGAACGCCCAGTGCGTGTACGATACCGCCGACGGCAGAAAAAGGCTCCTCCACCACGGGACGCTTCTCTTCTCCGCCGATATTTCGGATATGGCGGGAGCCCTGCGGGTCAGCGAGGAAAAGCTGAAATCAAAAGGCATAAAGAGCGTACCGTCACGGGTGCGCAACATAAAGGATATAGAAGGCTACACGGGTCCCGACACGGCGGAAGAGTTCGCCGGGCGGCTCATTGAGTTCGCCGAGCGGCGCTTCGGCACCGAGGCGAGAGGCTTTACCCCCGAGGAAAATGCAGCCGTGGAAAAGCTCCGCTGCGAAAAATACTCACAGTGGGAGTGGAATTTCGGCTCCTCTCCCGAATACGGCAGGAAAAGCTCCCGTCGCTTCCCCTACGGTACCGTAGAGGTATCCTTTGAGACCGAGCACGGCATAATAAAAGAGATAAAGGTGGGCGGCGACTTTTTCGGCGTCCGCGATATAGCGGAGCTGGAAGAAAAGCTCCGCGGTACAAAGCTCGAAAAGGAGGCGCTGACGGCGGCACTCGCCGAAGTGGAAGAATATATTTCCGGTGCCTCGCCGGAGGACATCCGCGATATGATGATCGGAGACTGACATGGCAGATAGCGCATATTCCGCACTTTTCCGCGGATACGACAAGCTGAACAGCGAGACCGACTACGAAGCGTGGGCGGATTTTATTTCTGCGTGCTTCGATCGGTTCGGGAAGGACGTTTCGAGTGTCCTCGATCTCGGCTGCGGCACAGGCGCCATGACATTTCCCCTGCGGCAGCGCGGGTATGACATGACCGCCGTGGACATCTCTCCCGAAATGCTCTCTGTAGCGAGAGAGACGGCGGAGGAGAAAGAGATCTCCGATATACTGTGGCTGTGCCAGGATATGAGAGAGTTCGAGCTGTATGGGACTGTTCGCGCAGTCTACAGTGCGTGTGACAGTATCAACTATATCCTAGAGGAGGATGAGTTGGTGGAGGTTTTTCGGCTGGTAAACAATTACCTCGATCCTAGAGGACTCTTCATCTTCGATATCAACACCGAGTATAAATACAAGGAGCTGATGGCGGAGGAGACCTTTGCGGAGAATAGGTCACAGGGCAGCTTCATCTGGGATAATTACTATGATGAGGAAGAGGAGATTAACGAGTATGATCTAACTCTTTATATCAGGGATGAGGATGATAAGTACCTGCGATTTGCGGAGATGCATTATCAGAGATGCTATAGCTTGGAGAAGATTAAGGAGCTGCTTGCGGCAGCCGGGATGGAATTCGTTGCGGCTTATGACGGGTATAGCGACAAGCCTGTGGCATGCGATAGCGAGAGAATAACAATTATTGCCAGAGAAGTAGGCAAGTAGATGGAGGAACAATGGCAGATTATATAGTAAGAGCAACAGCTGCAGACAGTGCTATTAGAGCATTTGCAGTGACATCGAAGGAGACAGTGGAGTTTGCGAGAACTCATCACAATACAAGCCCGGTTATGACAGCGGCACTCGGCAGATTGCTAGCTGGCGGTGCTATGATGGGCGCTATGATGAAGGGAGAGAAGGATCTTCTAACTCTTCAGATTCAGTGTAGCGGACCAGCGAAGGGAATGACTGTGACAGCGGACGCTTGGGGTAATGTAAAGGGATTCGCCTTAAACCCTCAGGTAGACCTTCCGCTCAACGCAGAGGGCAAGCTCAATGTAGGCGGGGCCTTGGATCTTGGTATCTTAAGTGTTATCAAGGACATGGGCTTAAAGGAGCCTTACGTGGGACAGTGCCAGCTTCAGACAGGTGAGATTGCAGAGGGTTTGACATATTATTTTGCAACCTCTGAGCAGGTGCCTTCAGCAGTTGGACTAGGAGTATTAGTTGACAAGGATCAGAGTGTAAAGCAGGCGGGAGGATTCATTATCCAGCTTATGCCATTTACTCCTGATGATGTAATAGAGAAGCTTGAGAGCAAAATCTCTACTATGAAGTCGGTTACTCAGATGCTTGAGGATGGGCTTACACCAGAGGGGATTTTAGAGGAGATTCTCGGAGAGCTTGGACTTGAGATTACAGACAAGATTGAGACAGGCTTTAAGTGCGACTGCTCTAAGGAGAAAGTAAGCAGAGCCTTAGCTACAATCAGCAAGAAGGATTTGCAGGACATCATCAATGATGGAGAGAGCATCGAGGTTAAATGTCAGTTCTGCAACACAGCCTATAAGTATGAGGTTGAAGAGTTAAAGGAGATTATGTAGTGAACAACGGATATGTCAAGGTGGCAGCAGCTACACCAAAGAT
>JAZLKW010000002.1:0-41896 GCA_045597805.1 Candidatus Avispirillum sp.
CAAGAGTGAAGGAAAGCTGAGTTGCGGTGAGGTACTCGCTCTTTACGGAGACGGGGATGTACCACTTGCCGTCCTTCTTCGTTACACCGTCCAGAGACAGCTCGCCGCCGCCGGTCTTTTCCTCGACAACGGGGCCGCCGGAATTGCCGGAGTTCTCTCCGGGAACTGCGATGTCGGTAAGAGATGCGAAGTTATAGATCTTGACGTTATCGTACATGCACTGGGTGTTCATCATTCTGAACAGCATCAGCGTACCGTTTTCTTTAACGTCTTCAGAGGAATAGTAGAAGTATCTCCAGCAGTTGTTGAAGATCATGGTACCCCAGGGGCTGTCAGCATTGTCTGCCTCGGTGGAAAGGTCGTCGATCCACAGACGGCAGGTGCAGGATTCGTTATCGAACTGGAACTTCCAGTTGTACCAGTTGTCCTTCTTCAGGTCGTAAGGACGGGTCGCCAGCACCAGGGATTCATCAGAGGTACTGAAGAGCTTGAACATCTTATCGTTGAAGAAGTAACCGCAGGTATATGCATATACGGTCGCGCCGCCGAACCAGTTATGGAGAGTGGATTCATACTTATCGGCAACAACAACGTTGTCGGTATAACAGATATCAAACTCGAAGGTGTAGGAGGTGGGGAAGGTATAGGACACGTTACCGTCGCGGGTGTCCATATAAGTCTGAATATCGGAAGCAGCCTCGGTCTTATCCTTGCCCACGAAATTACGGTAGTCAAGTACGTTTCCGTGCTCGCCGCCGATGTTGGTGACGTGGCCCTTATACTCGGGAGCGCCCCATACGGACAGGTCTCCGTCGGGATCCTTATCGTATGTGAGAACGGACAGGTCCTCGTACTTTACGGGAGTATCCTTATAAACGTCGCCGCCCAGGTAATCATAGAACACACCGGGCTTATCTATATTCTTCGTGCTGAAGGATGCATCGAGAAGGCTCGTGCAGTTGTAGGTGGTGTAGCCCGCAGTCTGAGTGACGGTGGTTGCGGAAAGTGTTACCGAGTTGGAACCGGTAGCAGATCTGTAACCCTCACCGCCTACGCCGTCAACGGGCAGGCTGGAGTTGGCACCGCAGATACCGGAGCCCCATGACATGAAGGAGTCATAGATGGGGTCGGGGTTGGTACCGTCGTCAAGAACGACGAGAGACATACCGAATTCACGGCCGATACCGCCGGTAAGGTTACCCTTGCCGCCGCGGCCGGTGGAGTACTTGGTATAAGTAAGAGAGGTGATCTGCGCACCGGTAACGGTACCGTCTACGGTATCACCGGTAAGGATATAGGTCCACGGAATACCTACTTCGTAAGTAGTGATGCCCTTCTGGGTATCGGAGGAGTAGGAAGAGCCTGCGGGAGCAACTACGCAGAGTGCGGTGCCCAGAGGGTTCTTGGAGAAGGAGGTCATACCTCTGTTGTTAACGTTCTCCCAAGCCTCAGAGAAGCCGCCTGCGATCTCACAGTAACCGAACAGGAAGTCCGGTACCTGATCGGAGCTCCAGGGACGCATATGCTCTGCGGATACCCAGAAGTCCTCTCCTTCGGTTGCGGCGTTTGCGCCGGCCTTGTCTATTCTGGTCTGTACTGCGTCACCGTTCCAGGTGTCATGGGTACCGTTCTTAAGAGAGTGTCCGTCGGGATCGTATACTTTCACGCCGATGTAGAAGTAGTCTTCACACCAACGGAGCCATACTTCATACTCGAAGGAGTTATAGTCGTTACGGTCACCCGTTCTCCAGTAAAGGAAACGGCTGTAAGGTGACGTGTCATCCTTGGTCGCACAGTCGGAAGCTTCCACGCTGAAAGACGCGGAGCCCCACTCTGCGGTGGAGATGAAGCCGTCAATCGTCGGACGCTTGGAGGGCTCGAAATACAGTGCATCGATATAGTCGATGTCCTCGGCCGTTGCAGCGCCCGCGGGGATCACGCAAAGTACGGCGGAAGCCAGCATTGCGATCACCAGCATGAGGGATAATGCTTTTTTCATGTTTTTTCTCCTTGGAAAAATATTGATTACAAATTACTCTTCGTCTTTTACTACGGGCTTGCCGCAGCCGGGGCACTCGATCTCTCTGGGATCGCGGCTCTCGTCGAAGCACACGGTGTCGCCGCAGTTCTCGCAGATAACGCAGCGCAGGCCCTCTGCCTCTATGTCGAAGACATCCTCGGTCTCGTCGATGTCGTCACATCCGTGGCAGCCCTCGCACTCGCCGTCGCAGTCCTCGTATTCGTCATCGTCGTACTCGCCGAGCTCATACTCGTCGTCATCCTCATCTTCGTCGATATCGAAGACGATCTCCTCGACGTCTGCCAGATCCTGGTCCATTTCGTCTACGTAATCGTAGAGCTCGGAAACATCGTTATCAACAGTCTCCACGGTGCCTGCGATCTCGGCTACCAGGTCGATGAGTTCCTTTATGAGCTTGCCCTCTGCTTTTTCGCAGTCAAGCTTCATACCGTCTGCAAGACCTTTAAGATATGCGCTTTTTTCGCTGATAGTCATTTTTTTGACCTCTTTTATTAGATTTTGGCGGATTTTCCTCAAAACGGTAAAATCCCTTTTAACGAAAATTCGGGTGCCGGGCGGTCTCCCGCCCTGCACCTCAGAATGTCTCCTCTATTTATGCGCGCTCCAGATACTCGCCGGTTCTGGTATCGACACGCACTCTTTCGCCCTCGTTGATGAACAGGGGCACACGGATGACCGCGCCGGTCTCGAGAGTTGCGTTCTTGGTGGTACCGGTAGCGGTATCGCCCTTTACGCCGGGCTCTGCATCGGTGATCTCGAGCTCAACGAACATGGGGGGCTCTACGGAGAATACGTTGCCCTTATAGGATTTGATCTGGCAGATCATCTCTTCCTTGACGAACTTAAAGTTGTCGGAAAGCTTATCTGCGTTCAGGGGGATCTGCTCGAAGGACTCCATATCCATGAAGTAATACAGCTCACCGTCGTTGTAGAGATACTGCATATCCTTACGGTCTATTCTCGCGTCCTCGTACTTGTCTGTGGGGGAGAAGGTCTTCTCAACGACTGCGCCGGTGATGACGTTTCTCAGCTTGGTGCGTACGAATGCGGCGCCCTTACCGGGTTTAACGTGCTGGAACTCGATGACCTGCATTACAGCTCCGTCCATGTCGAATGTGATACCGTTTTTGAAATCGCCTGCTACTACCATAATTATTCAGTTATCCCGTTTTGTGGGATAGCTCCTTTCGTTATATTTATATTTACAGTCAGCTATAGTTATTGTAATGTATTGAAAGCTTTTTTGCAATAGTTTCTTAAAAAATTAAGTAAAAATTCATATTTCGATCATTTCCTTCGGGCACTCCGTGAGGTTGCGGGAGCCGCCGGGGGTGATATAGACCATATCCTCTATCCTGCATCCGTATTTGCCCTCGAGATATATGCCGGGCTCCACGGTGACGACGTGACCTGCCTCGAGCTTTCTGTCGCCTGCCGCCATATTGAGGTTGGGAGCCTCGTGGATACGAAGACCCACGCCGTGGCCGAGGCCGTGACCGAAGGCACCCTCGTAGCCCGCGCCGTTAATTATATCGCGGGCGATCTTATCCATGCCGAAGCAGGAGGAGCCCTCCGTTATGACGTCAAGCACCGCCTTCTGCGCCTCATACACGGTATCGTAGAGCTTTCTCATTTCGGGAGTCGCACGGCCTATGACCACCGTTCTGGTCATATCGGAGTGGTAGCCGCCGATCATGGCGCCGAAGTCGAAAGTCATGAAGCCGCGCTCTACCGTGACGTTTCTCGGAACGCCGTGGGGGGAGGAGGAATTCCTGCCGGAGACGGCGATGGTCTTGAAGCTTTCGCCCTCGCTGCCGTTTTTCTTCATGAGAAATTCCAGCTGAGCGGCGAGATATGTCTCGGTACAGTCATATTGTATCAGCGGCAGGAGCTCTGCGAAGGATTTCTCCGCGATCCTCTGCGCTTTGACGATACACTCGATCTCGCTCTCGTCCTTTTTGATACGGAGTTCCTCGACGATATCTCCCGCGGGGGTGAACTCTATCCATTTGCACTCATTGCGCAGCGCCTCAAGGTCGCGGCAGGGGAGAACGTCGTCCTCGTATGCGATGACCTTTGCCCCGGTCATACGGACTGCGTCGGGCAGCCAGTTCGATCTCTTCCCCACGTTCATTATGACCTCGAAGTCGTCCGTCGGGATCGCTTTTTTCGCCGCCTCTATGTATCTGAAATCCTCAAAGGCAACGGCGCAGTTGTCGGCGATAAGCAGACAGCCGTCGGGATTATCGAAGCCCGAAAAATACAGGTGGTTTTCAGGATTCGTAACGAAGAGGGCATCAAAGCCTCTTTCTTTCATGAGCTTTCTCAGAGCGTCTATTCTCTCTGACATTTATTTCACTCCCTTTTCGGTGTGCAGCTTTTTATATTTTTTCATATAGGGTATTTCGAGAAATCTTTTGAAGCGGAAGAAAAGCGTCGTCTTGTCCTTTATGGGCGGGACTATCAGCGCGGGGATGCCGTAGATCTTTGCCGCGGCGCAGTCCGTCAGCAGCTGATCGCCCAGGAGGACCGCTTCGCTTTTATCTATCCTCAGATCCTTTACAGCCAGGCGGAGATATTTCGTTTTCGGTTTTCCCGCCTTGCCGTACCACACTTTTCCCAGCTCTTTATTGAAGAGCTCCGCTCTTTCGCGGGCGTTATTGGAAACGAAGGCGATGCGGATGCCCGCATCCTCCATCTCCTTTATCCACCGGAGCACCTCCGGTGTGGGTATGGGATCGTCGTAGGTGACGAGAGTATTGTCTATGTCACAGAGCAGAGCCCTGCCGCCGAAGCTCTTTACAAGCTCCGGTGTCACGTCATAGTAATGCTCCGGACATAGGTCGGGGATGAGATATTTCTCAAAAATCATTATCGTTTTCTTTCTTACGGTGTGATGCCGCGGTTGGAGCCGTGGTCGTAGAACTGTATCATGGGATTGACCGTGAAATCTATCTCGTCGGGAACGGGATATACGTCCTCGTCGCCGAAGGTCTTTATCTCATACTCCCATATGAATTCCAGAAGGTGCGTATATCTTTCCTCGAACACGGCGCGCTGTTCTGCCGTACCGTCGGTATACATTTCATCGTAGCACGCGGACAGGCCGAGGAAGTCACAGGTGAGGTACAGACATTCAACGCGGTGGCGCTGGAAATCTGTCTTCGCCATCTCAAAGGCACGGTCGAGGCACGCTCTCGCTTCCTCATAATGAGCCCTGATATAGTTCTGACCGTACATTTCCCACGGACGGTCGTAGTTGACGATAAAGCACGTGCCGGAATCGTCACCCGCCGCCTGCTGGTACTGAATGAAATCAAAGATGTATTCGTACCCGTCGCCGTAGTATTTATAGAGCCAGTCCTTCATCACGGCGACGAATTCGTCGTACGTCATATGGGGATTCCACGCCATTTCTCCCGCCATATACGACTTGAGGTTTTCAAAATTCTGCTCCTCGCCGTCGTTGCGGCCCTCTCCGTAGAAATCACAGCCCTCGTAGAACAGACCGTCACATCCGCAGTAATCGAGTATATAGTGGAGGTTGCCCCAGAAATCCATAACGTTGGGGCAGGGGGCGAGGTCGTAGTGATAGTTGACGCCGTACTCCCAGAACCAGATGGTGGTGCCGGCATTGTGGCAGAAGTCCGCCCACGCCTTCAGCTCCGTTTCATCGTGGGTATTGTTGGAGCCGAGCGTTGTCAGATTCTTGCATTCTCCGCTTCCCAGGACGTGCTGGTTGCAGGAATGTCCGCAGTACACGAGCACTACCTTATCGTTGGGACGTACGGATTCGGGAACGGTGTGGTCATAGATTATGGTCAGCACACGCAGTCCGGGATAATAATCCTGGATATCCTTCGCGAATCTCTTTGTCAGATCGAGATAGACGCCGGAATAGCTTTCTTTCTTGAACGTGACGTATTCCGTATTGCCCTCTTTTGTGATCTCATAATCTCCCGTATAGCCGACAAGCATATTGGAGAAATTTCTTCTCATCTTTGTTTTTGTGCCGTTTGCCTTCGCGGCGCACAGAGTGCAGGCGCAGCTGTTGCCGTTGTCGTTGATGGAGGCGGAGGCGATATGGACGCCCATTTCCGTCATTAGCTCAACGTTGTTGCCCCAGTCCTTCATCATCTGAAGAGCCTCGATCATGCCCTGGAACATATAGGCGTAATCGGAGGGATACTCCGTATCGAGGGTAGCCGTTACGTCGGGAGAGGCGCAGGGCTGCCAGCGATTCATCCTGATATCGTTGAAGGGATAAGTGTTCTCGTTCACCCTCGACTTCCACTTACCGTAAAGTCTGTTAAAGGGGGGATCGTAATCGGGGCCGGGATCGTATCCCGCTCCCATGAGATAATAATCTCCGAAGGAGTGAGCGTTATCGAACAGGGGACCCGTCTGGTAGCCGTAGCGGAGGCAGTTATTTCCGTAGATCTGCGTACCGTTGAACTTTCTCGCGTAGTAGTAGGTACGTATCCAGTTGTTCTGCGCGTTCTGTCCGGAATATCTGAATTCCAGCTCAACGTGGTGATAAACGTCCGTCCCCTCGGGGATATCGACAGTTCTCAGAGTTTTATAGTAGGTATATTTTTCAGTATAGAAGCTGACGCCCAGATACTTTTCCAGCATCTCGTACACCGCGTACATGGAGCCTCTGACAGTAGAGTAAATATGCATATCGCCGTCGGTAACGCGGTATATATAATCCTCTTTGCCGAGGGAAAGCTCCGCGGCCTCGTCCGAGGTCCAGTCGTACGTATGGAAGAAGATGCCGTGCTCCCGCATCTTTTCGCCGCGTACGATATCCACCGACACGCCCGTAAGCTTTGATACGGTTTCACTGAAGAGCTCCGCCGCAAAGGTGCAGTTGTCGGAGTCTGCCCGCGAGTACAGCTGAACATCGTAATTCTCATCGCCGGGCAGGCTCTTATAGAATTGAGCGTCGGCGGGGATGACCAGGTCAAAGGAGGCGATATCGTTTCCGCCTATGGTAAACTTATGTACGATATTTCCGCTGTCAAGCTCGGAAAGGCTTCTGATACCGGCGAAAACGGTTTTATAGTAAAGCACGTCACGTGCGCCCGCGGTGCCGTCGGCGTTGAGGTCCGCCGCGTCGGTGACGACAGCGGTGCCGTTCACGGTATGAGCCTTTACCGCGTTCGCGTCCAGGGCGTTGACCGCCCCGTCAGCGTTCGCGTCACCGAGGGTATATGCCCGGTCTATCTGGTCTCTGGAATCAATGAGCCTCTCCGCACCGCAAACCGTTGCGAAAGCGGGGACGAGCATGAGTATTGCGAGAGAAAGCGCCAATATTTTTTTCATGTCGAGTCCTGATCCTTTTTTTGTTTTCGTGTCGTTTACGGAGCTATGCCGGGACGGTCGGAGCCGTGGCCGTAGAACTGAATCATGGGATTCTCCGTGAAGTCTATCTCATCGGGAAGTTCATAGGTATTATCGGAGAATATGGGAAAATTATTATCGTTCAATCTGTTCCACAGAGCGGTATATCTTTCCTCAAAGAGCGCTCTCGATTCTGCGGTGCCGTTGGTGTATATATCGTCATAAGCCGCGGACAGGTAGAGGAAATCCCACGACATATAGAGATTCTTCACTCTCTCGCGCTGGAAGTCCTCGGCGGCCTTTGAGAGTGCACGGTCGAGGCACGCTCTCGCTTCCTCGTAATGCTCTATGATGTAATCCTGAGAATACATCTCCCACGGGCGGTCATGGTTGACGACGAAGCATATCTCGTTGGCGTCGCCCGCCGCCTGCTGATACTGGATGAAGTCGAATACGTCCTCATAGCCGTCGCCGTAGAACATATATAAGAAGTCCTTGACGTTGTATAAGAACTCGTCGTACGTCATGTGCGGATCCCACATCATCATGTCGGAGATATAGCATTTCAGGTTTTCGAAGTTATATTCGTCTTGTTTGTTGCCGCAGAAGTTGATGCCCTCGAAATCCATACCGTCCACGCCGCAGACGTCGAGGATGTAATGGTAGTTCGCCCACATATCCATAAGGCAGGGAGCGGGAGCGAGGTCGTAGTGATAGTTTACGGCGTATTCCCAGAACCAGATGGTGGTTCCCGCCTCGTGGCAGGCATCCGCCCACCATTTGAGCGCGGTTTCGTCGAGAGTATTGCTGCCGCCGAGCATCGTCACGTTATCTCCGCAGTCGCCGGAGCCGAGAACGTGCTGGTTGCAGTAGTGACCGCAGTACCAGATGACGACGTGCTCGTCGGGCTTGATGGTAGCGGGGATGGTATGGTCATAGATAATGGTCATGGTGCGGACTCCGGGCCAGATCTCCTGCAGGTCGCGGGCGAATCTCATGGTGAAGTCCACGTATACGCCGGCGTAGCCCTCGGGAGTAAAGGTGTAGTAGCCCTTGTCGTCCACCGTGAACTCACCGGTATAGCCCTCAAGACACTTTCTCGCGGAGGCGGAAAGCTTGATGGGCGTGCCGCCGTTCGCCTTTCTCACGCAGATACGGCAGTCACAGAAATGGCCGTTGTCATTGATGGAGGCAGACACCATCAGCTGTCCGTGGTCGTAATAGGTCTGCGGATCGTAGCCCCAGTCCTTCTCCATCTGGATAAGGTCCAGCATACCCTGATAAAGGATAGCGTAATCGGAGGGGGTCTCCGAATCAATGGTATCGGCGGGGTTGGGAGAGGTGCAGGGCTGCCATTCGTACGCTCTGTATCTCATTTCACCGTCGGTGATCTTGGATTTCCACTTGACGTAGTATCTGTTTCTGATATCGGGATAATCCGGGCCGGGATCGTCACCGATACCGCAGAAATAATAGTCGTAGAAGGTGTGCGCCGCGCCGAAGATGGGGCCGGTCAGAAGACCGTGGCGCAGGTCGTTGCAGCCGTAAAGGAACACGGCGTTCTGCCTGCGGGGGAAGTAATAATCGTACGCGGTGTCGTTATTGGAATGAGTTCCGGAGAATCTCATCTCCAGCTCTGTTTCGTGATAAACGTACGTTCCCTCGGGAATATCGGAGACTCTCAGCTTTTTCGAATAGGTGAATCTGTCGCAGTAGAACTTAAGTCCGAGATAGTTCTCAACGATCTCGTACGCCGCGTACATGCAGCCGCGGAGCGTGCCGTAGATATGCAGGTCGCCGTCCTTTACCTCGTAGATGTAATCCTCTATATCGAGTCCCAGCGCCGCCGCCTCGTCGCTGTACTGATCTATCTTATGGCAGTAGATCATGTGCTCCTTGGTGCTCTCGCCGCGTACAACGTTGAGCTTTATACCGGTGGTCTTCTGGATGAACTCCTGAAGGATGTCGGCGGCAAAGGTACAGTTATCGTTTCCGCCCGCGTTGGATCTGCGGAACCAGGGGTCCACGTCGAAATCCTCGTCGCCGGGGATCGCTATGTTATATACAGCGTCCTCGGGGATGACTATATCGTAGTCGGAAATATCGTTTCCGGCGATGGTGAGCTTATATATTCTCTGGTCGGTATCGAAATCGGAAATGCTCCTCTGCTCCGCGAAAACGGCTTTGTAGCAGAGCACGTCGCGGGCGTTTGCCGCGCCGTCGGCATTGAAATCGGCAGCCTCGGTGACGATCTCGGCGCCGCCTGCCACGTAAGCTTTTACGGCGTTCGCGTCCAGAGCGTTCACCGCGCCGTCGTCGTTGGCGTCGCCAAGGGTGAACACGTCATCCCTCTGCAGGGGAAGGTTCGCGTCGCCGGCATATACCGCAACGGACAGGACGCCCGTCAGCATGCACAGGGCAAGAATAACGGATAGGATTCTTTTCATTTGTTTCTCCTTTTTTTACGGGGTTATGCCTCGTCTTGAGCCGAATTCGTAAAACTGGGTCATGGGGTTTTCCGTGAAATCTATTTCTTCGGGAAGCGTATACGTATCGTCGGAAAAGAACACGTATCCCGTGCGGTCGAGATAATTCCACAGAGCGGAATATCTCTCTTCATAGGTGGCTCTCTGCTCTGCCGTTCCGTTCGTGTACATTTCGTCGTAGCAGGCGCAAAGGCCCATGAAATCGCAGGAGAGATACAGCCTTTCGCACCTCTTCTTCTGCTGGTCGGTCTCAGCCATGGCAAGAGCCTCGTCGAGGCATGCTCTTGCCTCTTCATAGTGCTCGGAGATATACTCTTTGGAATACATCTCCCACGGGCGGTCATAGTTGACTATGCAGCATATGCCCGTTGCATCTCCCGCCGCCGTCTGATACTGAATGTAATCGTACACGTGCTCGTATCCGGGGCCGTAGTACATATAGAGGAATTCCATCATGGTATCGAGGAATTTCTCATACGTCATTTCGGGCTCCCACATCATCCGCACGGCAAGGTAACCCTTCAGGTTCTCGAAATTATACTCCTCGCTGTCCTGATATGCGCCGTCCCATGGGATATAGCTGCAGCCCTCGTAATACAGACCGTCACATCCGCAGTCCACGAGAATGTAGTGGAAGGTCTGCCAGAAGTCCATTATGTTGGGACAGGGGAAGAGGTCGAAGTGATAGTTGACACCGTACTCCCAGAACCAGATGGTAGCGCCTGCCTCGTGGCACATGTCGGCCCACTGTTTCAGCTCGATCTCGTCGTGGGCGTTGCTCGCTCCGAGAGTGGTGAGATTGGTGCCGCACAGTCCCGAGCCGAAGGGGTGAGCATTGCAGCCGTGGCCGCAGTATTCGATCACCGTTCTCTCATCGGGACGGATGGATCCGGGCACCGTGTGGTCATAGATTATGGTCAGCACACGAACACCGGGATAATATTCCTGGATGTCACGTCCGAATCTCTTGGTAAGGTCAAGATAAATGCCGGAATAGCTCTCTTTTTTGAACTCGACGTATTCCGTGTTTCCCTCTGTTGTGATGTCATAATCTCCCGTATAGCCGACAAGCATATCGGAAAAGTTTCTTCTCATCTTTATCTTCGCGCCGTTTGCCTTCGCGGTACACAGCGTACAGGTACAGTATTTGCCGTTGTCATTGATGGACGCAGACGCTATGTGAACGCCCAGACGGGTCATCTCGTCAACGTTGTTGCCCCAGTCCTTCATCATCTGAAGCGCCTCCAGCATGCCCTGGAACATATAGGCGTAATCACTGGGATACTCCGAATCGATAGTTGCCGTGAAATCGGGGGATGTGCAGGGCTGCCACGTATAGCCGAATCTCGGATAGAGATCCATCTTCGAATGCCATTTTACGTAATATCTGTTTTTGATATCGGGATAATCAGGGCCCGGATCGTCACCGATGCCCATAAGAAAGTAGTCCGCGTAGGAATGGGCGTTGTCGAATACGGGGCCGGTCATGTACCCGTACCGTTTTGCCCAGTACGCATAAATTGAGGTGCTGTTCATCCTCTGGGGGAAATAGTATTCTTCAACGGTACCCGTATCCGCGTTCTGCCCGGTGAATCTGTATTCCAGGGGAACCTTGTGATAAACGGACGTGCCTGCGGGGATATCCGCCGTTCTCTTTTTGGGGAAATACGTGTATCTCTCGGAGTAGTATCTTATTCCGAGGTATTCCTCGAGGATCTCGAAAACGGCGTACATGGATCCTCTGAGAGTTCCGTAAATATAGAGGTTTCCGTCCTCTCTCACCTCGTACTTATAGTTTTCAATTCCGAGATCCATGGCCTGCGCCAGCTCATCCTCCACGCCGATGCGGTAGAAGAAGATCATGTGGGGTTTGTTTCCCCGCTCCCCCTGAACGATGTCCAGGGAAATGCCCGTAGCCTGGCGTATCGTTTTCTGCATGAATTGCGCAGCGTAGGTGCAGTTATCGTTGTCTCCTTTGGAGTCCATGTTGTATACTGCATCCTCAGGAAATACCAGGTCGTATCCGGAAATATCGTTTCCGGCAATGGTCAGCTTATATATGCTGACATCGTCGTTCTGCTCGTAATCGGAAACGTCCGAAATCTGCGCGAAGACAGATTTGAAATAAAGCACGTCGCGGGCGTTTGCCTTACCGTCCGCGTTGAAATCCGCGGCGTCAACGGTTATCTCCGTGCCGTTCGCAACGTGGTACTTTACCGCAATGGCGTCACGGGCGTCGACGGCGCCGTCATCATTAACGTCACCCAGTTCATAGAGCTCGTCTATCTGCATATTGCCGGCGGATACGACAGCAGCCAGCATACCCGTGAGCATACCGATTGTCAGCAGGATCGAAATTAACTTTTTCACGATTCCCTCCCAGTGTACTTATTAATAATATATTATCATATTTTGGTGTTCAAGTCAACAATCTACTGTTCATTTTCCGAAAAGAAAAAAGAAAAGACCTGTCGGAAAACAGGTCTTTTTATAGGTATTACTCAGCCGCCGCTCATGATCATGGATTTCAGTATATTGACGTCGGTGGCATTCACCTTACCGTCTCCGTTGAGCTCGGCAGCCGGAACGGAGTCCATATATCCCAGAACTATGCTCTTCAGAAGGTTCATATCCTTGGCTCCTATTTTGCCGTCACCGTCAATGTCGCCGGGTATGAACGACGCATGCGGCACCACGTTGTCGGTATAGGAGTCTCCGCAGTCCGTACACGTGTGAAGATCGAAGCCGTCCTCCGTCAGGGTGGGCTCCACGGTTTCGGTAACGTAGCTGTGTCCGGCGGGAATGATGCCGGAAGACAGAAGCTCTCCGCAAACGGTGCACTGCTCGAAATACAGTCCGAACTCCGTGCAGGTACGGGGTATCTCTTCTCTTTCGGCGGTATGTCCCGCGGGAGGCAGGAAATCATCCTCATAAGTATCGCCGCATCTGAGGCAGGTATAGGTCGTGAATCCGCTTTCGGTGCAGGTTGGGGCAGTCTTCTCCGGGGCATAATCATGTCCCAGGGGGGGCAGCGGAGTCGGAGGCAATGGCTCGCCGCACAGGACGCAGGCTCCGGTCATCACGCCGCCGCTGGTACAGCTCCGGGCGATTATCTCGGTCTCGTATCTGTGTCCGGCGGGAAGGACGACGTCCTCAAGCACCTCTCCGCACACGGTGCAGGTCACTGTCCTGTAGCCGTCGGAGGTGCAGGTGGCGGGGGTCTCGTCCGTCACGGTGCTGTGGTCGGAGAAAGGTATCACACCTGCGTCAAGGGTAAAGCCGCAGATGCTGCAGTATTCGATATACATGCCCTCCGCGATGCAGATAGCGGGGATCTCCTCTCTTGCAGCGGTCGCGGAATGCATGGGATATACGGTTTCGAAGACGGCCTCGCACACCGTGCAGACCTCAGTCTTTTTTCCGACCGCCGAGCAGGTTGGAGCGGTATCCTCCGTCACCGCAAGATCGTGGCCGAACGTATCGCAGTAGGAGAGCACCCGTCTCCCCCGGCACGCAACGCATGTACAGCTTACGGTGAACTCCGCTGCGTCGCCGCAGTAGTATATATCTCCGGAGCAGTTCAGATGCCCCGTCCCGTTCACGTCATGCGGGAAAATTATCGAGGAAAGTACGTATCTTCCGAAGGTGTTTTCGGAGATCCCGGCGTCAGCGGAAACGGTGACTGTATCCAACCTCTCGCCGCAGACGAAGAAATCGTGGGCAAAAGTAAGGGGATTTGAATATCCCACCGTGTCGAAAGAGCCGTAGGGAAATTCGATTTCGCACCACCCATCAAGCGTTCCGCTGTAGCTGACAGTACGCAATGCCGTGCATCCGCAGAAAGCGTTGGCGCCGAAGCGGCTCACGCCCTTGTCTATCTCAACGGAAACGATGTTGTCTCTGAAGGATGCCCACGGAACACCGTACGGGTCGTCCCAGTCCGGCATCTCTCCGGTGCCGCAGATCAGGAGTCTTCCGTTGCTTTCGTAATACGACCAGTAAAGCCCGTCGCCGCAGGTACCCTCGCGGGGGGGCTCGGCTGCGCCGCAGACCGTGCATATATTATTTTCGAAGCTGTGCCCGAGAGCGGGAAGCACCATAGAACCAAGAATATCGCCGCAGTCCTCGCATATGAGAGTACGGCTTCCGTAATTCTCGCAGTCGGGAGCGATATATTCTTCCCGCGTGTTCTCATGGGCGCAGGAGCCGGCAAAGGTCACCGTGGCTCCCGCCACGCCGAACGCAAGGCTCACTATTTCTTTCCCGTTTTCTCCGTCTTCCACGCGGATGAAATCGCATTCTCTGTCGCACACTACGTAAAAGTCAGCGGTATCGCCGCGGGAGGCGGCATCGGGGACCTCAAAGGTATAGGAGACCAGAACGCCGTTTTTGCTGCAAACCCCGTACACGTCGTGGCTCTCGAAATACGCCGCCGTAAAGCAGTATCCCTCCGTGGGTGTGCCGGGGCAGGAAAGCAGACGGTAACGCAGTATATCGGAATCGGGGTCAACGGGGACGTCATATTCCCCGGCAGAATACATAACGCTGCCGAGGTCGCCGCCGCTTCCGGACAAAAGATGAAAAGTATCAGGATATATAAGGACGAACATACCGCCGCCAAAGCCCGGATTGGCACCGACTCTTACGTCAACGCGCAGAGTTTCGGCGTCCTCGGCTATCACCGCCGTTTCGGGCGCCGCGAAAAGGGTGGGGGTATCGTACAGACCCGAGTACGGGTCCTCCTCAAAGGTCATCGACGAGGAAACGGGGATTTTCGAGAAATCGGCTTCAACGTTTTCACCTTCCGCTTCAGCTATGACGGCAAAATACTCAAAGGTCTCGCCTGCGGTCATTTCCCTGTCAAATGTAAATTCAAGGAAGCAGAGAGCGCCCAAACCGAATACGCCGGTACCGCACAGATCCACCGCGCAGGCACGGTATTCCGCGGTCGCCGCGCCGAAAGGAGCGAGATACTCCTTTACGTTTCTGTTATTTCCGTAAAAAAGCGGCCCGGCGCCGCTGTCGGCACCGAAAGTCCCGCTGTCGCAGGCGGCATCAAGATCCGAAACTCCGGCATCCGATCTCCAGAACACGACTATACGCATATATGTAAGATAGCAGGGCGTCTGTATGAGAGAAAGCTCGCCACAAGCCTTTCTATCGCCCTCGGTACCGCCGGAGCACGCCGAAGCTATCATGGCGGGCGTACCCGATGCCGCGACTGTCGACGGAAGAACGGAAAGCAGAAGTATTATAATAGCAAGGAATGCGGAAATCGTTTTTTTCATGATCGTCCTTCCTGTTGCAGGAAATATACCGGGTCAAAGTCTTATACCATAAGACAAAGTCCCATATGATAATACCATACATTCCCCTTTTTTGCAAGTATTTTTACAAATGTAAAAATACGCCCCGCGGGGCGCCCGCCGGGAGGGGCGGGCGGCGCCTTTGCCGGTTTCTGCGGTACGGGATCCCCTCATTGGGAGGCAGATCCGCCATGCAGTTTCGCGGCGATCTCTTTCACGTAATCGTCGGTCAGCTTGAATTTCTTTCTGAAATACAGGAGCCCGAGCAGAAGTCCCACGGCAGGGATAAGTGTCATCATCGAACGCAGTCCGAAAAGCGTCCCGGCGGACTGCGTTACCGCGGCGCCCGTGTCGGAGGTGTCCTGCGCGATACCTATAAGGTCAAGCCCCACGCCCGTAAGGAAAACGGCAAGTCCCGATGCCGCCTTTACCACGAAGGTCTGCATGGAGAAGATGACGCTCTCCTCCCTCTTACCCGTTATCATTTCTCCGTAGTCAACGGTGTTTGACAGAAAGACGGTAGTCAGAACGCCGAGTATGCCGTTTGCGGCAAAGATGAACACGCCGGGAATGATGAGCATCCAGACGTTTTGGGCAAGTCCCAGAGAGCTTACCAGCAATATGGCAAGATATGCGGGGATCGCCGCCAGCACGCATATGCGGAACACGGTCTGGTTGGCGAATTTTTTGCGGAGCAAGGGATAGATCGCCATCATGCTGACTATCTGAAAAATACTGCCGAAGGTGGTGAAAACCGTATATTCCCCTCTCCATCCTGCGCCGCCCGCATCGTACTTGAAGAAGTATATGAGGAGGTTGGAGTTGATATAGAGCGAGGTGTTGACGAGGATGATGGTCACCACCACCGCTATCGCCTGATCGTTTCTGAAAAGGGCGCGGAGCATCTCTTTCACCGTAGCGTTATGCATCTCGGGCAGCTCTCTCTCCTTTACGAAAAGGAAGCAGATAAGCTCGAAGACGATGAAGATGACGGCTATGATAAGCGCAAGATTCCGGAAGCCCTCTCTCTCCGTTTTGCCCAGCACGCTGACCAGCAGCACGGTGGTCATGGAGACGAGCGAATAACCCACGCCCGCGCAGGTACGTCCCACCACCGAGAGGTTTTCACGGTCTTTAAGAGTATCCGTCAGCGCGGGTATCATGGACCAGTAGGGGATATCCATCATGGTGTAGGTGACGCCCCACAGAATATACATGATGGCGAAATATACGCCTATGGTAGCGATCTTCGCCTGCGGCGCCGCGAACAGGGCGTACAGCACGAAGGCATTGAGCACCGTGCCCGTGAGGAGCCACGGGCGGAAGCGCCCGAAGCGGGTATTGGTCTTGGCGACCACGATACCCATGAGGGGGTCGTTGAGTGCGTCGAAGACTCTCGCCGCCATGAGCACCGCGCCCACGAAGGTGGCGGACAGACCTATGATGTCCTGGTAGAAATACATGATATACGATGCCGCCAGAGCGTACACCATATCCTTTCCCACGGCGCCTATGCCGTAGGATGCTTTAGCCAAGCCGCTCAGTTTCATTTTTGTGATGATTCCTTTCTTTCCGTCTCATTCTCTGCCGAAACGGTGAATTCTGTTTTTACATCCTCGGTGACGTCAGTGGAAATAACGAGCACGATCTTCCCTGCCGCGCCGACGGTACGCACGTACGTTCCACACATTCCGCCCTCTGCGGTCACCGTATCGGGTCCCACCAATTCTCCCTCTCCGCTGATGCTGAAATGCACCGGATACTGGGCATAGGGCGCGAGGTTTCCGTTTTCGTCCGTTATGCGCACTCTGACGGAGGTCATATCAAAGGTATCTCCCTCGCAAAGCTCCGTTTTCCCGGGGATGGCCTGTATCACGAGACGTGTGGAGGGCTTTTTTATGACGGTCGCGAAAGTCTTCCCGTCCTTTACCCCCTCGAAGCGCCATTCGACCGGAGAGGTGCTCCAGCTGTTGATATATTTTGTGAAAAGCTCTCCCATTTTCTCTTTGGTCACGCCGTATTTTGCAAAGCACCATACAAGCTTCAGCTTTTCGAGGAACGGGAGTCTTGTTTCTCCGTGATCGCGGAGGGCGAAAAGGCAGCTTTTCACTGCATCCGCCGTCTCGGAGGAAAAGCCCTCCTCAGACAAAAGAAGGATCCCGACGGTATCGTTTATCTCCACGGGAGGATGGCGCAGTCCGTCCCCCTCTGGGCGGAACTCCCTCACAAATCTCCCGTTTTTGAAAAGTCTTACGCTGTCGGCGTTGGTGAGGGCGTATACTGATCTCATCCGTCCCGCCGGGTATTCGCCCACGTCCATTGACGAGGTGATATACAGCACCGGCTCCTCATCGGACTGGGAACGGTAGAAATATGCCGCCGCCTTGGGATTTCTGAACCTGTCGGTCACTCCGTGCCAGCACACTCTGTCACCCGAGCCGAAATCACGGTGGGTCGGATAATCCGCCATACACCAGCCGAAGCATCCGGCGGCACCGTTCACCATAGCACAGCGCTGTACCTCCGCGTGACGCAGGGCCTGCTCCTCAAGGCGTTCTCTGTTATCAAAGCTTTTCGTGGGGAACATATGGCCGTTATGCTCCGAAATAAAATACGGCGCCTCGATGCTCCCGGTTATTCTCTCTCTGTCCAGCGATCCCGCGCCGCTGCCGTCATAGGAAAAATCGTTGAAGGCATACACGTCCTCGAGCAGGCTGCTGCGGGTGATATATCTCACGCCGGAAGTCTGTCTCGATTCGTCAAGGGAGTGTGCCGCCGCGTTCGTACGGCTGTAAAATCCGTCATCGTCCATGCTTTCGTTTATCCTCACGCCCCAAAGCACAATAGACGGATGATTTCTGAACTCCCTCACCATTTCGCGGGTGTTTTCTATCGCCTGCCTTTTCCATTCCTCCCCGCCTATGTGCTGCCAGCCCGGTATTTCGCAGAATACCGCCAGCCCGATCTTATCGCACTCGTCGATAAAATACCGGCTCTGCGGATAATGTGACGTCCGCACCGCGTTGCACCCCAGCTCGTATTTCAGTATCCGTGCGTCCTCGCGCTGCAGGGATTCCGGCGCGGCGTATCCCATATAGGGGAAGTCCTGGTGACGGTTCAGTCCCCGCAGGAAAATCTTTTCTCCGTTCAGATAGAATCCGTCCTCCGAAAAACGTGCCGTGCGAAAGCCGAACATTATCTCTTTTTTATCCTTTACCGTACCGTCCTTTTCAAGGGTGACCGTACATTTATATCTTTTCGGGTCGTCAAGCGACCAGACCGCAGCCCCCGGAACTCTTATCGTGCAGTCGTGTCCCTCGTCCGAGGCGATCACTTGTCCTTCGTCCGAAATGCTGACGGATACCCTGCCGCCGCCGTCCGTTTCCGTGGTGACTCTGACCGTATCCGTTTCCGGCGTGCGGACGAAAACGTCTTTTATATATTCCTCCTCCGTGATATCGAGCCACACAGGTCTGTATATCCCGCCGTAGGTAAGATAGTCGATAACGAAGCCGAAGGGAGGTATCTCCGGGTTCTCCGTGGTATCGAGCCTTACGGCGATGAGGTTTTCGCCCTCCCGCGCTTTCCCGGTCAGTTCCGCAGAAAACGCGGTATAGCCGCAGCGGTGGGTCATCAGCTTTTCGCCGTTCAGAAACACCTCGGCTATATGTGCCGCTCCCTCAAAACGGATAAAAGCTCTCTTTCCCCGTCCGGGGCAGACGATCTTCCTTCTGTATCCGCAGACAGTCTGGTAGCTTTCGTGATTTGCGTAATGGAGGGGAATTTCCTTTACCGTATGCGGTATCCTTATTCTTTCGTATTCTCCCTCGCCCAGTTCGAAGCCCTCCTGCCAGTGCGGGGTGAATTCCCAGTTATTGCATATTGATTCCATGATTTCACCGTCCTTCGGGAGTATTATTCCCCGAAAAAGCAAAAAAAACCTATGAGCCGAAGCTCATAGGTCTTTTTATCAAATCGCCGGATCAGTCAGCGATGTCAGCATACATGAAGTACCAGTAGCCGTATGCGGAATGCCAGGAACCGGTGATCTTTGCACTCTGGAGATAGAAGTCGGTGTAGTATGCAACGGGAATGCAAGCAGCCTCGTTCATGAGAACGTCCTCTGCATCGTGGAGAGCCTTGGAGCGCTCAGCCGCATCGGTGGTGGTGCGGGACAGATCCATAGCTGCGTCGTAATCCTTGTTGTTGAACTTACCGTCGTTGTTTCCGTTGGTGGAGTACAGCAGGTCGAGCATGTTGGAGGGGTCGCTGTAGTCGCCTACCCAGCCGTTACGCGCGGACTCATAGTCACCTGCACGGCGGAGAGGAGTGAAGCTTGCCCACTCAACGATCTCAACGTTGAGGTCGATACCGATCTCTTTCCATGCCTGCTGCAGATACTCGGAAACTACCTTGTGATAACCTGCATCGTTGGTGGAATAGGTGATCTTAACGTCGGGGTTAGCGGGATCAGCCTTGTAGCCGGCCTTCTTCATAAGGTCTTTTGCCTCAGCGAGGTTCTTCTCGAAGTCTTCGCTGATGTACTTTTCGCCGCCGTTAGCGTTCTCCATGAAGTCGCCGCCCTTAGGATCTGCCCAGCCGGGACCCATGAAGTTGTATGCGGGGAGGTAAGTACCCTGCATAAGGGTGTTAGCTACGTACTCACGGTCGATAGCAAGGCTCATTGCCTTTCTTACGTCAGCATTGTTGAAGGGCTCGATGCCGTCGTTCAGGCTGAGGTAGTAGGTACCGATGATGGGATCAACATAGAACTCATCGTTTCCGGTGAGGGAAGGAATTTCCTCGGTGGGAACGTCCTTGATCATGAGAGCTTCGCCGGACTGGAATGCAGCGTATGCAGCGTTGGAGTCCTCGATGAGGAGCCACTTGATGCTGCCCAGCTTGATGGCGTCAGCGTCACGGTAGTTGGGGTTCTTGGCAGTGATGATATGGCTGCCGGGTACCCACTCGGTGATCATGAAGGGGCCGTTGCAGACATAGGTCTTGGGATCTACTGCCCAAGCGTCGCCGTTAGCTTCAACAGTTGCCTTCTGAACAGGGCTCAGAGTAGCAAATGCTGCAAGGCTGCCGAAGTAAGAGCAGGGAGCGTCAAGGGTAACTACGAGAGTCTGAGCGTCCTTTGCTACTACCTGAAGAGCGTCAGGGTCGCCGTTCTGAGCTTCTGCGAATCCCTTAACGGGGAGCAGAACGGTCTCAGCGTAGGGTGCTGCGGTTGCGGGGTCTGCAACTCTCTTCCAGCTGTAAACGAAGTCTTCAGCGGTGAGGGCAGAACCGTCGGACCACTTCAGGCCGTCACGAAGGTGGAAGGTCCAGGTCAGACCGTCTTCGGAGGTTTCCCATGTCTCAGCCTGGCCGGGAGCGAGCTCGCCGTTCTTATCAACGGTGAGGAGGCACTCGTAAAGGTGGAGCAGCATATTGCCGCCGTCAACTGCACTGTTCAGTGCGGGGTCAAGAGTCTCGGGGTTAGGTCCGACCTGAACTGCAAGCTGCTTGCCATCTGCGGGGGTGTTCCCGCCCTCAGAACCGGTGGTCTGCTCGGGCTTGCCAGCTCCGCCGCATGATACCATTACCATGCTGAAGACCATGATGAGAGCAAGGATAAGTGCTAACTTCTTCATAGTTTTTCTCCTTTGAAAAAATATTATGAATTAACGCCTAAGGGCGTTTCTTCCTTTGATAGCCTTCCCCGGTGGGGGAAGGTGGAAGTTGCCGAAATCTCCCTCGGCAACTGCCGGATGAGGTCGCCTGATAAATGCAGATTTGCGCAATTTGCGCAAATCGACATATTATTTCACCTTATCAAGGTGATGGCATGCCGCGTAGTGTCCGGGAGAAACCTCGCGCCATTCGGGCTCGCACTCGGCACAGCATTCGTCCGCATAAGGACAGCGGGTACGGAAGCGGCAGCCGGAGGGAGGATTTACCGGACTGGGTACATCGCCCTCGAGAACGATTCTCTTTGAATTTCTCGAGGTCTCGGGATCGGCTATCGGGATTGCCGAAATAAGGCTTCTGGTATAGGGGTGAACGCTGTGGAAGGTGAGCTCGTAGGAATCCGCCAGCTCCACCAGCTTTCCCAGATACATGACGCCTATCCTGTCGGAAATATGCTTTACCACGCTGAGATCATGGGCTATGAACAGGTATGTGAGTCCTAATTCGTCCTGCAGGTCCTCGAACATATTGATGACCTGAGCCTGTATTGAAACGTCAAGGGCGGAAATAGGCTCATCACAGACGATGAACTCGGGGTCCACCGCCAGAGCGCGGGCTATGCCGACTCTCTGCCGCTGACCGCCGGAGAACTCGTGAGGATATCTGTTGGCGTGCTCGGAATTAAGCCCCACCTTTTCAAGCATGGATATGATCTTATCGTATCTTTCTTTCCTGTTTCCCGCCAGATGATGGATGTCGATCGCCTCGCCCACTATATCGCCCACGGTCATACGCGGGTCGAGAGAAGCATAGGGGTCCTGGAACACTATCTGCATCTTACGGCGATAGGGTAACATATTCACGGCGGTTTTTTTGCCGAAAACGGGGTTTCCGTTTTCATCTTTCTTTACGGTGCCGTCCTCGTTATAAATCGGAACGTCGCCGGAGTCGAAAAGGGTCTCGCCGTCGTAGATTATTCTGCCCGATGTGGGCTCGTAGAGACGGAGCAGCGTTCTGCCCGTAGTGGTCTTGCCGCAGCCGGACTCGCCCACAAGGCCGAGTGTCTCGCCGCGTTCAAGACAGAATGAAACGTCGTCCACCGCTTTAACGTATTTTTTCTTGCCCAGTCCGCCGGAAACGGGAAAATACTGCTTCAGGTTCTGGACTTCTACCATTTTTTTGTCCATAACTTATATCTCCCCTTTCTCGAACTGGTCCTTCTGTATCATCCAGCAGGCGCTGTAATGAACGTCGTCGAAATCCGTATAGGGCGGCATCTCACGGAGGCATATCTTCATGCAGTTCTCACATCTGGACGCGAAAGCGCAGCCGCGCGGCAGATTGAGCATATCCACAGGGGTACCCTCAATGGGAACGAGCTTTTTATGCTCCTTCTCGTCGAGACGGGGGATACTGCGTAAAAGTCCCTTGGTGTACTCATGCTGAGGGTTATAGAAAATATCGTCGGTAGTGCCGTATTCGACGACACGGCCCGCGTACATGACTGCGATCCTGTCGCAGATACTGGAAACGATGCCCAGGTCGTGAGTTATCATGATTATCGCCATACCCAGCTTGTCTTTCAGCTCCATGATGAGCTCAAGGATCTGCGCCTGAATGGTAACGTCCAGTGCGGTGGTGGGCTCGTCGGCGATAAGAAGCTTGGGCTCGCAGGCGAGGGCTATGGCTATCATAACTCTCTGGCGCATACCGCCGGAGAGCTCGTGGGGATACTGCTTCATTCTCTTTTCGGGCTCGTTGATGCCCACCAGGGTCAGAAGTTCTATCGCCCTTGCCTTTGCCTCTTTTGCACCTTTATCGGTGTGGAGGGTTATGACCTCGCATATCTGGTTGCCTATGGTGTATACGGGGTTAAGACTTGTCATGGGGTCCTGGAAAATGATGGAGACCTCGTTGCCTCTCATCTTTCTGAACTCCTTCTCCGACATATCGTTTATGCGGTGTCCGTTGAAATCGAGGGTGCCGCCGATCAGCCGTCCGGGGTGCGCCGTCAGGCCCATAAGGCTGTACGCTGTGACGGACTTGCCGGAACCCGACTCGCCCACGATGCCTAGGACCTCGCCGCGGTCAAGATGGATGGATACGTCGTTCAGTGCCTTGACCTCTCCCGCGGGAGTGAAGAACGAGAGTTTCTCGTTCTGTATTTCTACTAAGTAATCACTCATTTTCGTTCCCCCTTTAATTCTTCATCTTCGGGTCGAAGGCATCACGCAGGCCGTCGCCGAACAGATTGAAGCTGAGGATGATAAGGCTTATGAGGATAGCGGGCGCGAACAGCAGATAGGGATAGGTCGCCATGCCGTTTATCGCCGCACTTGCAAGGCTTCCCAGACTGGGAAGCGGAACCGCGACACCCAGGCCCAGGAAAGAGAGAAAGCTCTCCGTAAAAATGGATGAGGGTATCTGCAGGGTGGTGGTTACTATAAGGGTACCGATACAGTTGGTGAGCAGGTGCTTTCTTATTATCCTGCCGTTTCCGGCGCCAAGCGCCTTTGCCGCGGTAACGTATTCGCTCTCCTTGAGAACGAGCACCTGAGAACGTACTATTCTTGCCATGCCCACCCAATAAAGCAGGGCAAACACTATAAAGATACTGATAAGGTTATAACCTACGGTATTTATCCACGTGAACGCCGGGACCTCGGAAAGCTTTTCAAGCGGCGTTTTCAGCGCAAAAGAGATAAGCACGATGAGAAGCACGTCGGGTATCGTATATATGATATCGACTATTCTCATCATGATTATGTCGACCCATCCGCCGGAGAACGCGGCGATGGAGCCGTACAGAGAGCCTATGATAAGTATGATGGCTGCGGCAACGAGACCGACCAGCAGCGAGATGCGGCTGCCCATCATGACACGGACCGCGTAGTCGCGTCCTAAGTTATCCGTTCCGAGAAAATGAGGGAACACCTTTTCGCCTTCTGCCATCCTCTCCTGCTCGGACTGGGAATACTCCATGGGAGCGAGGTGCTCACAGCCCTTGTACTGCGCGTCGTACTTATAGGGATAAAAGCTCGGCACGACGAAAGAGAAGAACATTATGACAACTATCAGGGCGAAGGATACCATCGCCACAGGGTTCTTCAGAAGTCTGCGGAAGCCGTCCTTCCAGAAGCTGACGGACTCGCGCATGATGACGAGTCCCTGCTTTTCCTCATTGGTGGCGGGGATGAAGTCTTCGGTCTTCAGCTGGAAGCTGAACATATTTCTGATTTTCATTCCGTCACCTCCTTATTTCAACTGGATTCTCGGGTCTATCATCTTATAAACGATATCCACGATAACGTTCATAATGACCATGAGAGCGGCAAGGAATATAGTGGTACCCATTATCATCATGTAGTCACGGTTGGTGATGGAGCTTACAAACTCGCGGCCAAGGCCGGGGATGGTGAAAATCTTTTCCACCACGAAAGAGCCCGTGAGGGTATATGCCATCATGGGTCCGACGTAGGTAACGACAGGCAGGATCGCGTTGCGGAGCGCGTGCTTGAAAAGGCTGACGGACTGGGAAAGGCCCTTAGCCTTTGCGGTTCGCATATAGTCCTGACCCAGCACATCCAGCATGGAGGAGCGCATAAGTCTTGCGATATATGCCGTGGGATAGAATGCAAGCGCGAACACGGGCAGGATATACCTCTGCCAGGTCATGTCACCGATGGAGGGCAGGATCTTCCATTTCGCTGAGAAAAAATACATGGTGACCGTGCAGACCACGAAGGAGGGCACGGCGATGCCTATGGTGGCGAGCACCATTATAAGCTTATCGGAGAACTTGCCTCTCTTGAAAGCGGTAAAACACCCTACGGGCACGCCCACTATCAGCGCCACGAGAACGGAAATACCGCCGACGGACGCGGAAACGGGAAACTTGTCGAGGATGATATCTATTACCTCGCGGCCTCTCTGCTTCAGAGAAGGTCCGAAGTCACCGCGGAAAATATTCTTCATATAGGTCAGGTACTGTTCAAACAGGGGTTTGTCAAGGCCGAACTTCGCCTCCAGAGCGGCTTTTGCCTGGGGGCTGATGGCTTTTTCAGCCTCGTAGGGGCCGCCAGGCACCGCGTTCATCAAAAAGAACGTGAGCGTAGCGACCGCGAGGATCGTGATGACAGCCAGTATCAATCGTTTGGTTATGTACTTAGCCAATGTCCAATACTCCTTTTCGGGATTCCCGGGAAATTTGATTCTAGCTTATATTATATATCCATTTTAGGCTTTTGTCAATAACTTTCGGATTTTTACCGTTTTTGCTTACAGCGGCGGGTTTTTCAGAAGCCTCCACCCACTCCCACGGTCTGCCCTGTGATATATGCCGCGCCGTCGGAGGCGAGGAAAAAAATACACTCTGCCACCTCATCTGCCGTTCCGAAACGCCCCGCGGGGATCTCTTCGCAGAGCGCTTTTCTGTCGTCCTCGGAAAGATTCGCGTTCATTTCCGTATCTATGACGCCGGGCTCCACGCAGTTCACGGTGATGCCGGAGGGAGCAAGCTCCTTTGAAAGCGCCATGGTCAGTCCGCGCACACCCGCCTTTGCCGCCGAATACGCTGTCTCGCAGGACGCGCCCTCGGCGCCCCACACGGAGCCGACTGTCACGATCGCGCCCTTGTGGTTTTTCACCATCTCGCGGGATATCTCCCTGCAATAGTAAAAGGTGCCGGAAAGATCCGTGTCGCAGATTCTTTTCCAGTCTTCGTCCGAGATGTCGCATATCTGAGCTATCTTCGCCACCCCTGCGCAGGTAACGAGCACGTCAACCGTACCCATAAGGAATATGGCCTCGGCGACGGAACGCTTCACTTCGTCGGGGCGGGACGTATCCGCACACACGGCGACGGCACCGGTCTCTTTTTCAAGCTCCTTTGCCGCCGTTTCGGAATTATTATAGGTAAACACCACCCGGTCTCCCGCCGCGATGAATTTTCTGACAACTGCCGCGCCGATTCCCCGGCTGCCTCCGGTGACGAGTACTTTCTTCATAACGCACCTCCGTTTTTTACGATTATAGCATATTTTATCCGTTTTGTACACTTTTTCAGACCAGTTCCTTATCACTTATTGTAATGGAAGCCGTTTTGTGGTATACTGAAATAAAGAAATACCGAAAGGAAAAAATCAATGAGACAGTTTGAAGTGTCCGGTATGAGCTGTGCCGCCTGCTCTGCAAGGGTCGAAAAAACGGTCTCGGAGCTCCCCGGCGTGACAGAGTGCTCCGTCAATCTGCTGACAGGCTCCATGACGGTGGAAGGCACGGAGAAAACGGAAAATATAATAGATGCCGTAGTTTCTGCGGGTTACGGTGCCGCTCTTATGGGTGCGGATCCGACTCCCGCAGAAGCGAACGGGACAAAAGCGCTCGTACGCCGTCTCGTCCTTTCACTCGTGCTTCTCGCCTTTCTCATGTATTTCACTATGGGACACGGTATGCTGTCCCTGCCCGTTCCCGCTTTTCTTGACGACCCCGTAAGCTCCGGCATTCTGCAGATGGTGATCGCCCTTGCCGTTATGGTAATAAACGGAAAGTTCTTCGTTTCCGGCACCAAAGCTGTCCTTCACCACGCACCGAATATGGACACTCTGGTATCCATAGGTGCCGCTGCCTCATTCGGGTACAGCGCAGTGCTTCTCGTACGTGCCGCCGTATCGGACAATGTTCCCGGCGACCTGTATTTCGAGTCCGCCGCTATGATACTGACACTAATCACCGTGGGGAAGCTCCTTGAAGCACATTCCAAGGGAAAGACCACGGATGCAATACGCTCACTGAAAGACCTTGCTCCCGCCGTTGCCACGGTATTACGCGGCGGAAAGGAGACGGAGGTCCCCGTGGAGGAGGTCGCCGTGGACGACGTGTTCGTGCTCCGCCCCGGCGGAAGCATCCCGGTAGACGGTGAAATCATTTCGGGTACCTCGTCTGTGGACGAATCGCCCCTGACGGGTGAGAGCATCCCGGTTGACAAGGAAGCGGGCGACAGAGTTTTTGCCGGATGCATTAACCTCTCCGGCTGCGTCCGCTGCCGCGTCACCGGCGTGGGCGCGGATACCGCCCTCTCCCGGATAATCAAGGCCGTGGGCGATGCCGCCGCCACCAAAGCCCCCGTACAGAAGCTGGCGGACCGCGTTTCGGGCATATTCGTGCCCGTCGTCATGGGAATCGCTCTTCTGACCTTTGCCGTATGGCTTCTCATAAACGGCGACGTGGGTCACGCTCTTTCCCGCGCCATATCCGTTCTCGTCATCAGCTGTCCCTGCTCTCTGGGGCTCGCCACACCCGTGGCGGTAATGGTGGGAAGCGGTATCGGTGCGAGAAACGGCATACTCTTCAAGACAGCCGCAGCTCTGGAAACGGCGGGAAAAGCGGAAACCGTGGTGCTTGACAAAACGGGCACAGTTACAGAAGGATCACCCTCCGTGACGGACGTGATCCCGGCCGAGGGCATCACAGAAGAATATCTTCTGTCCATTGCCGCCGCCGCTGAACGCGGCAGCGAGCATCCCCTCTCCCGTGCCGTCTGCGGATACGCGGAGTATAATAACATCCCCGTTCCCGAATCTCATGAATTTCTCGCCCATCCCGGGCACGGAGTGACGGCGACAGTCTCCGGAAAAGAGATCATCGGGGGAAACGCGGACTTCGCAAAGAACGTTCCCGCAGACCTGCTCGTCCGCGGAAAAGCCCTTGCCGGCGAGGGCAAGACCCCTCTGTATTTCACCGAAAGCGGAAGCTGTATCGGTCTTATCGCCGTAGCAGACACCGTAAAGCCCGACAGCGCCGACGCCGTCGCATCCCTAAAAAAAATGGGCGTGCGGGTGGTCATGCTGACGGGTGACAACGAAGCGACCGCCCGCGCAGTCGGTACCTACGTCGGTATCGAAGAGATCGAGGCCGGAGTTCTGCCCGAGGGAAAAAGCGAGGTCATCAGGCGGCTTAGAGCCGACGGCCTCGTCGCTATGGTCGGCGACGGAATAAACGATGCACCCGCGCTGACGGAGGCGGACACCGGTATCGCCATCGGGACGGGTGTGGACATCGCCATAGACGCCGCCGATGCGGTACTCATGAACAGCACCCTTTCCGACGTTGCCGCCGCCCTGCGGCTTTCCCGCAGGACGCTCCGCAATATAAAAGAAAACCTTTTCTGGGCGTTCTTCTACAACGTGCTGGGCATCCCACTCGCGGCAGGCGTTTTCACCTCCGTGCTGAGCTGGGAGTTAAGCCCTATGATAGCCGCCGCCGCAATGAGTCTTTCCAGCTTCTGCGTGGTGACTAACGCCCTGAGACTGAATCTCATGGACATCCATACCGCCGGGCACGACGGAAAAGCAAAACATAAGGAGAGAAAAGTGATGACAAAAACCATAAACATCGAGGGCATGATGTGCCCGCACTGCGAAGCGAGAGTGAAGAAGTGCCTCGAAGCCCTTGACGGCGTAAGCGAGGCGGTCGTCAGCCATGAAAAAAACGAGGCCGTTCTCACCCTCAACTCCGACGTTTCCGACGAAAAACTGACCGCCGCCGTGGAATCGGAGGGGTATAAGGTGATCTCGGTCAAATAGCATCAAATTCACTGAAAATAGGATTATTTGTCCCATATTTTTTATATATCGGGGCCAAATTTTCAAAAATGATCAAAAATCTCTTGATTTTTTGGCACCGCTTTGCTATAATTAATCAGTGCAAGCCGCATTAGTATGCGAAATTTTGATTGTCTCGGGGGATATAATGGTATCACGCGACGTAACGATTAAGAACAATGTCGGTCTTCATGCAAGACCTGCTACCTTCTTTATTCAGAAAGCAAATTCATATAAAAGCTCCGTTTGGGTCGAAAGAGAAGACCGCAGGATCAATGCAAAGAGCCTTCTCGGCGTCCTTTCTCTTGGCATTGTTAAGGGCATGACTATCACGATCATCGCCGACGGTCAGGACGAAAACGAAGCAGTTGACGGCCTCGCCGGTCTTATCGACACTGGCTTCAACGAATAATCCGGTATTTTGGAAACGGGCTGTCGCGACAGCCCGTTTTTTGAATTTCAGACTATGGACAGAACGAATGAAACACTTGAATATTTAAGGCACAAGGCCTCTCTTCTGCCCAGGTCCCCCGGGGTCTATATCATGGAGGATAAAAACGGGCACGTCATTTACGTGGGCAAGTCCCGTGCTCTCCGTAACCGCGTCAGCCAGTATTTCCACGGCTCCCATGATATTAAGACCGAAAAGATGGCGTCCCGCGTGTGCGATTTCAGGTACATCACCTGTGACAGTGAGATGGAGGCTCTCGTCCTCGAAAACAATCTCATAAAGCAGTATACCCCCAAATACAACATTCTCTTAAAGGACGCGAAATCGTACCCCTATATCAAAATCACCGACGAAGAATATCCCCGGGTGGTGATGACGAGAAAAAGAGACAGCGACGGGCAGTATTTCGGACCTTATTCTGGTAGTGCCACAGTATATAACGTTATAGCCACCCTCGAAAAAACGCTGGGACTTCCCTCATGCAAGCGGAAATTTCCCGAAGACATCGGAAAGAGCCGTCCCTGCGTGTACCGACAGATAGGTCGCTGCTGCGGCGTATGTGCCGGCGACGTGAGCCGCGAGGAATACGGCGAGATAATAAAAAACGCCGCGAAGCTCCTGCGGGGAGACACCGCGGGGGTGGAAAAGGATCTGCTCTCACGGATGGCAGAGGCGGCGGAGGCGGAACGCTTTGAGGAAGCGGCACGGTGCCGCGATTCCGTCACGGCACTCAGAAAGCTCAGCGAAAAGCAGAAAACACAGCTCTCACCCGACACGGAATGTGATATAATAGCATTTGCCACCCACGAGGGCTGCGACTGCGCGGCACTATTGAATATACGCGGCGGCATGATATGTGACAGCGAGTATTTCATGTTCGGCGCCGACGAGATAACGGGCGTGGAGAACGCGGACGAGGAATCCCCGTTCTGCGCTTTCATCGTAAACCTTTACAGATACCGTGATACCGTTCCCCGCGAGGTACTTCTCTCCTTTGAAATGCCCGATGGCGACCTTGCCGTCACCGAGCAGTTTCTCACCGAAAAGGCGGGGCGAAAAGTCACCGTCCGCACCCCGGTGCGCGGAGAAGCGAGAAAGCTCTGCCTCATGGCACAGCGTGACGCCGTTCGTCACAGTGAGACCAGGCGACGCCGGGACGACACCGACGAAAGGATCCTTACCACCCTGGCAAGGCTTCTTTCTCTTGAAGTGGTACCGGAGCGCATAGAAGCCTACGATATTTCCAATCTGGGAAGCGAGCATATCACCGCAGGCATGATAGTCACAGACGGCTGCAAGCTGAAAAAATCCGATTACAGATATTTCCGGATCAGATCCATTGACGCACCCGACGACTACGCCGCCATGCGGGAGACTCTTTCCCGCCGCCTCTCACATCTGAACGACGGCGGAGACTCATCCCTCGCGACGGCCCCGGACCTGATCCTTCTTGACGGCGGTGCGGGACACGTTTCCGTGGTACGGGAGCTTTTGCGGGAAATGGATGTAGATATCCCCGTTTTCGGCATGGTCAAGGACGACCACCACAAAACAAGAACGGTGGTATCGGACACCGACGAGGTGAGCATCGCCAGAGAAGCGGAAGTCTTCCGCTTCGTATATAAGCTTCAGGAAGAGGTCCACCGCTTCACGGTGTCGCGGATGTCGGAAGCAAAGTCAAAAACATTGAAGACCTCATCTCTCGAAAAGATACCGGGCATCGGTCCCGCGAAAGCGTCAAAGCTATTAAGGCATTTCGGCACTCTCGCAAAGCTCCGCGAAGCGTCTGCCGACGAGATCGAAACGGCACCGGGCGTCTCAAAAAAGGACGCCGCGGCAGTATACGAATATTTTCAAAGTAAGGGCAAAAAATGAGAATAATCACAGGAACGGCAAGAGGAATACAGCTCACCACTCTTGAGGGGAATGCCACCCGTCCCACCTCGGACAGGGCAAAGGAAGCGCTTTTCTCCATGATACAGTTCGATATTGAAGGCAGAAAATGCCTCGACCTTTTTGCCGGCAGCGGCCAGTTGGGGCTTGAGGCTCTCAGCCGCGGCGCCGATTACTGCGTTTTCACCGACGAGTCCCGCGACGCCGTCGCGGTGGTCATGGAAAACGCGAAAAAGGCGAAGCTCTTCGATAAATGCCGCATTTCCGCCACGGGCTTTTCACAGTATCTCCGCGGCGCAGCGGAAAAAGAGCAGTTCGACCTCATCTTTCTCGATCCCCCCTACACTTCGGGCTTTCTCCCGGAAGCGCTGCGGCTTATAGCCGACGGCAATCTTCTGCGGGCAGGCGGCAGGATCGTATGCGAGAGCGACAACGGCACCTTCCCCGTAAAGAAAAAGGATCTGAAATCAGAAGAATACCATGCGGCAAAGGTCATGGAGCAGGTGTTCGGCGGCGATGCAGAGCTCGCCGGGAGATTCACAGTTTCCAAGACCGCTCTGTACGGCAGAGCGAGGATCACGATACTGGAGGCGGCACAATGAAGAAATATGCCATAATCCCCGGCAGCTTCGACCCGGCGACCCTCGGTCACGTTGACCTTATCCGCCGCGCCGCAGCCGTGTTCGACAAGGTATTTCCCGTGGTGGTGGTGAACGCCGAAAAAGGCGGGATGTTCACCCCCGAGCAGCGTCTGGAGATCCTCTCCTGCGCCTGCCGCGATATAGAAAACGCGGAATGCCGTACCTATTCGGGACTTACCTCCGACTTTGCCAAAGAAGTGGGCGCCCGCTTCATCGCCAAGGGCGCACGCAATTCCACCGATTTCGACTACGAGACGGGGCTTTCCGAGATAATGAAGAAATTCGATCCGGAGCTCGAAACGGTGATTTTTCCCGCCGATCCGGAGCTTGCCTATATGAGCTCCACCTACGCCCGTGAACGCATACGCTACGGATGCGACCTTTCGGACATAGCGGACGGCGAGACCGCAGAGCTTATAATAAAATTCATTAATAAATAAGAGGTCAGAACAATGATCAAGACAAGCGTAAGCAGTTACAGTTTCGGCGGAGAAGCAAACTCCACGAAAGAGGGTACTCTCGCAGCCATCGAAAAAGCAAAGGAAATGGGCTTTGACGGTATCGAGTTCATCGAAGGCGCGCTCACCAATATCGAGGACGCGCACCTCATCCGCGAGAAATGCGAGGAAGTGGGCATCACCCCCGTCGCTTTCTGCGTCGGCGCGAACTTCTCCTTTATGGACGAGGCCGAGCAGGACAAAGAGGTGGAGCGCATATGCGGCCTCGTTGACGTCGCCGCAGAGATGGGCGTCCCCATGCTTCGTCACGACGTGGCATGGGGTCCCGTAAAGCCTCATGCAAGCTATGAATTTTCCGTTCCCTACATGGCGAGAGGCATCAGAAAGGTGACCGAATACGCCGCAAAGAAGGGCATACGCACCATGACCGAAAACCACGGCTACTATTCTCAGGACGCTCACCGCGTGGAAATGCTCATCAATGCCGTGGACAATCCCAATTTCGGAGCTCTCATCGACATAGGCAACTTTATGTGTGCAGACGAAGACCCCGTAAAGAGCGTGGGCATCATGGCTCCTTACGCGTTCCACGTCCACTGCAAGGACTTCTTCTTCAAGCCCGGTACCGAGATCGATCCCGGCGACGGCTGGTTCACGACCCGCGGCGGCAACAGGCTGCGCGGCACAGTCATCGGCTTCGGTGACGCCAAGGCGGCGCAGAGCATAGGCATCCTGAAGCGCGCCGGCTACGACGGATATATGACCGTGGAGTTCGAAGGCGGCGAGGACCGTGAATGGGGCATCCGCGTCGGCAAAGAGAACATCATCCGTTTCCTCGGCTGAAATGAATAAAAAGAAAAAAGCGATACTGATAGTTTTCGCCGTCATGTGCATCGTGGGAGCGGTGTCCTGGTATCTTCTGTACGGCAACCCGGATATTTTAAAAAATACCGCGGGTAAGCTTGAGAACGACGTCATAGGTATGTACGGCAGCACGCAGAGCTACGTGTTCTACCCCGCCGACGAAGCGCCCGACGCCGAGGCGATAGCGGAATATAACGGACTCGACCGCCAGTTCTACTGCACCCGCGGCGCGGAGACGATCGCGGTCACCGAAGAGGATCTGGGAAATTACGGCGCGGAGATCGGATTTCTGTTCGACTATTTCAAAACGGTCAAAGCGGGCGACTACAAAAAGTACAACACCCTCTTCACGGAAAACTATTTTCGTGACAACGAAAAGACCTGCGATTTCACGCAGCAGATGATCTACGACATAAACGTGGAGAAGCTTTCAGAGGAATCCTCCGGCGGGGAAAACGTGTATATCTGCAACGTGTCCTACAAGATATTCCGCAACAACGGCACATTTCGTAACGACATCGGCTCCGACGGCTCGAAGACCCTTCGGTTCACCATGGTCGAAAAGAACGGAAAAGTGCTGATAGATAAGATAGAGTATTACGTGTGACATGATCGGATTTATTCTTGATAACCTCGCCACCGCCGCGGTGCTGGCGATACTTCTCGCCGTGTGCGCCGCGGTCGTTGTAATAATGGCAAAAAGAAAAAAGCGCGGAAAACGCTCCTGCGGTTGCAGCTGTGCCGACTGCCCGATGAGGGAGAAGTGCAATAAATAGCTATAAAAAACGCCCGGATTTACCGGGCGTTTTCTCTTTTACTTATGCCTGTTTGTCAATTGCGGCCGCAAGGCTGTTCACGGTAGCGAAGTCTTCGGGAGACATGGTCTTTATGTCGATCTTGTGTCCCACGGAACCCTCTATAGTCTGGAGCAGAGTGATTATCGAAAGAGAATCAACAAGACCGCTCTCAATAAGGTTTTCGTCAAGCATTCCGCTCATTTCCTCGGCGTCGAGGCCGATAACGTCTTCCATCGCTTTGAGAATTGCAGGTATCGTTTCCATTTTTATTTCCTCCGTTTAATTGATTCTGTTTTCTGCGGTAAGTCTTGCGCGGTCTACCTTATTGCTGTTATTATAAGGCAGCTCGTCCACGATCTTTATCCTCTGGGGAACCATGTACTCCTGTACCAGTCCCGCCATCTGTGTCTTTATCTCCTTTATCGCCGCGATCTTGCTCATGGAGGGATCGCGCAGGACGATGTACGCCGCCAGCATTATGACGGAATCGCCGTCCATAACGGGCACGGAGCAGCAGTTCTTGACGATATCTATCTTTCTCAGGTTGCTTTCAACGTCCTCAAGCTCGACTCTGTATCCGCCGACCTTGACCATGTTGTCTTTTCTGCCCTTGAAGTAGAAGCAGCCGTCTTTTCTGTACATCATGTCGCCCGTTCTGTAAGACTGGACGCCGTTTTCGTTTTTGAAGAATTTCTGGGCGTTCGCATCGGGACGGTTGAGGTATCCGGGGCTGACGTATCCGCCCGCGGTCACAAGCTCGCCGACCTCGCCGTCGGGAAGCTCGCTGCCGTCCGCGCCGACGATGCGGTGGTCGCCGTAGCCGTCGTCAAGACCTACGGGGACGATGCCCTCGGCGGTCCCGATGTAATCACGGGAGATCGGGAATATGAAGGGCGCGGCGATGGTCTCGGTCGCGCCGTAACCGTTATATACGTCCATATCGGGGAAACGCTCCATCAGCTTTTTCGCCGTGGACGCGTTCAGCGGCTCGCCGCCGAAGCAGAAATACTGCATGGAGGGCAGATGCTCGCTCGTGTATCTGTCGTCCTTCATAAACAGCTCGACCAGGCTGGGCGTCGCGGAGAATCCGGTCGGGTCGGTGCTGAGAAGTATCTCAAAAAGCTTCGGATAGTCTCTCAGAGTCCTCGAGGGAATGGATATGAGAGTCGTTCCCAGAGCGGCGATGTCGGAATAGACCAGCGTCATGGATATGGAGAACGCATAGGAGGAAAGGTTGAGCACGCGCACGCCGGGCGCTCTGAAATACTGGCCGAAATAGGGCTGTATCATCTCCACCTTGGTGGCGATGTTCTCACCGGTGATAGTTACTCCCTTGGGCTTTCCGGTAGAGCCGGAGGTATAATAAATGACCCATATGTCGTCGTAACCGACGTTGTATTCCGCGGGAAGCTCGTCCTCGCCCGCTTTCACGAAAATATCCATCAGCGCATCACGGTCATAAAGATCGAAATCGCCCTTTGCGGGGAACTCTCCTCTGCCGACTGCAAGCACCGTGGTCGAGCCGCAGTCTTCCATTATGTCGCTGATCCTGTCAGCAGGATAATGGGAGGGGATGAAGGTATAGGGATGACCGCCCAGAAGGCAGCCGTACATGCAGGGAAGGATCTCGTTTTCCTTGTCTCCCCAGATCACTACGGGAGACTTGTCTTTTTTGCCTGCCGTGAGGAAGGAGACCGCGTTGGAATAACGGTACAGTTCCTTATAGGAAAGCTCCTCGTCTGCGCATATTGCGGCGACGATGTCGGTCTTGTTCAGATCCCTGAACATTTTCTTAAAATATAATTCGTTTCGGCTGAGTTTGAGCATCTCGTTTCCTCCGGCAAACATATTATATCTATTATACAGATATCTGCGCTGAATGTCAACAAATATAAGCAAATCGGTCGCTGACTTCATTGTGCGATAAAATACATTTTCGCGGCCACCGTACCCTGAAAGGGTGACCTTTGGTGTGGGCACCGGAGGACTGAGTAATCCCCGGAAGAGCATTTTACAGACAAAACCCCCGAAGGGGCGCCGGGTTTTATGACCGCATTACTTTCTCCGGCTGTCCCTCAAGGGGTCATATTTTATGCTTTTGTATTCTTGCTGCCCGCAACGGGTCAGCTTATTCTTTTATCTGTCGCCTTCATGATTCGTTTCAATCGATGGAAATACCCATTTCAAGGAGAGGATCTTCATTGTCCCATCCGGTACCGATAAAGCCGGCGAGGCGGAAATCATCAAAATTGTGCCTGATGATATAGTCAATGTACGAGCACATCATGCGCGCGGTAAAAAGGTATCCGGCAACGTTGAGATGATCGGCAAGGTAGAACGCCCGTTTGAACTCCTCGTCGTACGGAGGCGCATATTTGCGAAGGTCGATGACGTAGGTATTATCATAGTGCTCCGCTATATCATATATGATCTGTGCATGGGCATCGGCAAACGCCTCACGTTCCGGGCTGAGATCCTCGTGTGGGATGGTGACCAGGAAAAACTTTGCCCTCGGCTGGATCTTTTTGTAGCGCGCAATGATGGAGCAGTAGTAACCGCAGAAATCCTCCTTGTTTTTCGTATAGTCCTCATCACAGACGTCTTTGATGCTGCCGGTGGGATTTTTACAGTTCAGTATATCGTTTACACCCAGAGCGATAATATACGCCTGCGCCGCCTTGTCCGGGTCCCATGCGCCGACTGAGTCCGCATAGCTCGTCATATATCCGCGTGCGGTCAGTCCCCCGCAGGAGAAATTATACACCCGGCATCCCGCCATGCGCGCCATATACTGCCCCCACGAATAGTCATAGAGGTCATGCCAGCCCTTTTCTCCGCCTATACGCGAAACGAGCTCTCCGCTCGAAAGACTGTCACCCACACATGCGATAGTGCGGAAAATACCGACAAGCCCGCCGTCCGTCACCACACGGTCAAGAGGCTTTTCGTCTTTATCATGAGAATACATATCTGTCAGTTTCATACAAACACCGTCCTTTTCAGATGATTATAACATAGCAGGAGAAAAATGTCCACAGGATAGAATCAATTCTGCAAAATCGTATTCTTTCAAACGATAAATGCAGTTAATTCAGGGAACGAATGTAAAAGGAGCAGCCCTGTACGGACTGCTCCAAATGCCTTATGTGCCCGGATAACGTGCGGCCGGGTGCTTTTTATTTAAGCTTCGCTATGCGTTCCTCGCACGCTTTGAATCTGGGATCGGTGACAACCGGGTTGCCCTCACGGTCAGCACATTCGTCGTAAAGCATTATAAGGTCCTGAGCATAATCACGCCAGCCATTAAATATCTCCATACCGATTTGTACAACCGAGCTGTCATAATACTTTGCGTCACTTTGCGGCACTTTTGAGATTTTGTAATGCTTTTCGCAAACCTCAGTAAGCTTTTCGGCGCAGTCAATTACATCCTCAAAATCTCCGTCTCTGAGATACTGTTTTCCGAGGAATATCCACGCCCGTCTGAGTTGATTCAGCCTTGTCACTTCATCTGTGAATCCCTCAAGGCGTTCAAAAATCTCAATATCCTTTTTGAGTATTTCCTTTGCTTCCTCCCGCTTTTCCTTGCCGCAAACGGAATATGCGTTTGCAAGACACCAAAAATGGTTTTGAAGAGTATGAATCAGTAAAGAAAATCTCTTTTTAGCACCGTCAATATGTCGCTCTCTGTCATTCAGTATGATCCCGGAATGCTCAAGAGCTGCATACTCCGCTTCCGGAGGCAGACCTTCAAATTCAGCCTCGGCCTGCTCATTATTGCCCATAATGTAATGGCAAACGATAAGCTCTTTTTTGGCTTCAGCCTTTCTCCAAAGGTCGATGTCGTAATCAATTATGGACTGTGCAATTTTCTTTATATCACGGTAAACATCATTCACATTACACCCATCAGGTACTTTGATGTGGTCGTGAACCGTATAACTAAGAATACTTCTACCACGCCTTACGCATTCAATGGCGATAAAATAGTTCATAGGGTATCTTCTCAGAATATCTTTCAGAGATCTGAACATATCATAATAGCGTTCCGGATCATATCCGGAAATAGTCTTGCCGTTCCATTTTTCTCTGAACGCTTTTTTTACGCCGTCAACATATCCTTTTTCATCATTATCTACGCCGAGAATCGCATCGGTAGTAACACCCAGCACCTGTGCAAGGGGTACTATCTGAATAATGTCGGGCATTCCCGTATCACATTCCCATTTTGAAACGGTCTGTATGGAAACGCCCAGCTTACCCGCGAGCTCCGCCTGCGACATATCACAGATTTTTCTGAAATTCTTAATTCTCTGACCGAATGTTATCATTTTGTTTCTCCTTACAATTTATTTTTGTAAGCTTACGGTTACATTATAACGAAAAAAAGTCAAATTGAAAAGCAATTCAAAGTTGAATAAAATTCTTTTCGGAGAAAAACGGAAAAATGTGTAAAATCACGCTCCGAAAGCTCGGAAAAATGTGCAAAAACCGCCTTGAATTTGCCGGAAAATGTGTTTGATATCCAAATACAAACCATAGCAACAAAAAAACGCCCGGTCTCAGCGTGCTGACAAAGTACAAATTTGAGTTTGCCGGGCGAGTGCCCGGGGACAAATAGCTGTCGCGTGGAAGGGTGAAGGCAGTGCGTTGACGGTTTGCACGGTCGGGGCGGCGGCGCACCGCACCCGTAGGGGCGATTATCAATCGCCCGTTCCATACGTATATTGACGTTCTGTATTTGATTAATTATACCGTCCGTTTCAGCTGCTGACGGTTTGATGTTCTTACCGTTTGTGACGGGCGATTAATAATCGCCCCTACGGAGTACCCCTGCTCGCCAAACTCAAATTTGAATAAATGAAACCTGTCATCAAGCTGAAGCTCTCACAAGTGCTTTTCAGTTATATTCTGTATCCCCGGTTTTGAAGGCAAATGTTTCACTATAATTTTTCAATCCGATTCAGCTTTAATCATAAGGATATCTCCATACTCTGTTTATACTACGCAGTTTGCGTATCAATAGTATCACGCACGTATGAAATATATTTAAAATATTTTTAACAACTATATTGACAAATTTAATTTCTTGTTATATAATAGTGACATAAGTGGTAAGCTTGAAAGCAAAACACTTCCCGTCGGTAGTAATGCGTTTTCAAATATCATTTGTACCTTGCACCGTTATCGAAGCCAAATTTGTAAAACCGCAGTATATGCAAAGAAAGGAATGTTACAAAAATGAACCGTTTGCTGTCCTTGTGTCCCGCCTGTCGTTCTCAGCTCCGGATTTCCGCACTAAAGTGCCCGGATTGCGGATTGGAGCTGAAAAATGATTTTGACATAAGTCCTTTTGACAGGCTTTCAGACAATCAGTATTTCTTTTTGATGACCTTTTTGAAAAACAGAGGTAATCTAAAAAATCTGCAGAATGAATTGCAGCTTTCCTATCCTGCAGCAAAAAAAAGCCTTGAAGATGTGCTTGAAACTTTAGGGTTTGAAGTTGAGCCCTCAAAAAATTCACAACCGGAGGTTATTGACATGAAAAACTTATTTTTTGACCGCAACAGCAAAAAAGCATCTGAGATAATCAAAGCAAAGCTTGCGGAAAACGGCGGTTCTGTTACGGTAAACACGCTCAAAGGTCTGCCCTGCAGAATATGGGCTGATTCTGACGGCAAATCGTTCTCCAGCGATAAGCTTCCCATCACTCCGCATTATACTTACGAAGTTTTCGACATTATTGTAGATTTACTTCGCTCGCAAAACGGCAGAGCACGAAAAGGAAACGGCAGAAACTACCGTCTTGGCGACCCGGAATGTGACGAATCTACCGTAGTCGGAGTTATAGCAAAAAAATTCAACGGCAAAAAAGACGGGGAATCCGTCTTTGACCCCGTTTTTGTGCTTTGCGCCGTTCTTGAGTGGGCAGGAATTGCAGAAAATATGCGTGGGGAGCTTGTGCTGAATTACAATTATCGGAACTGATTATGATAGAAATACTTGTTATAGCGTTAGTTGTCTGTTATTTCAAACTGTTGTTCAAAAATAAATTCTGACTGATAATCCCTATAAGCCAAACCGCACAATATCAAATAATCTGCTTTACTAACACGGCTTGTCTAAAAAGATTGCCCGCAGGAAGGGGTTGTTTCCCTTTCCTGCGGGTGTTTTTATTCTTTCTCTTTCACTGCAATCATTATTTCTCCGAATTCATCGCTTGCATCCGCGTAATTGATCGTTACGCAATTCCGGGACAGCAATTCATAATTCGTTTGCGGCAGCCATTCTTCCCATATACGGTCAAGCGTTTGTTCGACCGCCGTATGTTCCGACGTGCCCGAGCACTTGAAAATCGCCCAAATAGCACCGGGAACCGTAACCGTCTCAAAGCCATCCAACCTGTCACACGCATCGGGGATGTATTTGTAGAGCTTACATTCCGGAAATTCGCTGCGGTATTTCAGTCCCAAAAAGAAGTCGAACAAATCCGGCAGATTTCCGTCATCAATATAATAAATTGACTTATTCTCAATATCCAATTTAATCCTGATTAAAAAATCTTCCTGTTTTCCGAGTCTGTAATCCATAATATAACCGCCTTTCACTAAAAGCTCAAGTTTCAAGGGCGAATACGATTTTATTGTATGCCCCTTTTTTCTTACAGCAGTAGGCGTTGCACCGTGAAAGCGTGTAAATGCTCTTGTGAAGCTGTCGGCAGAATCATAGCCGTATTTCAAAGCGATATCAATAATATTATCGTTTGTTTTCAGCAAGTCATCGCCGGCGCAGGCAAGGCGGCGGTTTCTGATATACTCGCTGACGGTAAATCCGCAAAGCATCTTGAACATTGTCTGAAAATAAGACGGAGATATGTACACTTTCCCCGCTATTTTCTCAACTTCAAGCTGATTTGTCAGATTATCTTCAATATAATTGATAGCTTCGCCGATGCTTTCGATCCAGTTCATCACTGCACCTCCTGACTGTGACACTATTATACCAATAAATTACGGATTATTCTCGACTTTTTATATAAAGAATTGTTCAAAATACTCCGCAGAAACCCTTCGGAGCTTTAATAAAGATTCTTTTCTATAGCTGTGAGAGTGTTATCTTCACTAATTGTAGTTTATCGCTGTCTTTTTGAAAGTTTTCGCCCGCCTTTTTAGTATGGAACCGTAAGAAAACTGTCAATATAGTATGCTTGTTCCACACACGCAAAGGCAGAGCCTTTGCGGTTTTGAACAATATTCATAACAAACCTCCATAATTTACTAAGTAAATATGGGTCAAAACTGTGCAAAAAAGGCTGAAACATAAGCTTCAGCCTTTGATCTTTATTTGCTCGCCTGCTTAACAATATCACCTACACCGTCCAGTACTACGCTGGGTCTGTATGCGTAATGCTTCAGTGTATTCATGGTGGAGATACCGGAGAGAACAAGCACTGTTGACATATTACATTCCATGCCGGAAAGCACATCGGTGTCCATTCTGTCGCCGACCATTACTGCCTCCGCAGAGTGACAGCCCAGAAGCTTAAGTCCGGTACGAATCATGAGCGGGTTCGGTTTGCCGCAGAAGTATGCTTTCATACCGGTCGCGATTTCAATAGGTGAAATAAGTGCTCCGCAGGCGGGTGTGATTCCGTTTTCGATAGGGCCGGATACGTCGGAGTTTGCTCCGATGAGTTTTGCGCCATTAAGTACCATATTGGTTGCTCTCGTCAGGGTATCAAGAGAATATGATCTTGCTTCTCCCACTACCACGTAGTCGGGATTCACGTCGTTCATGGTTATTCCCACATCATAAAGCGCGTTCATCAGCCCTGCTTCACCGATAACGTATGCGGAACAGCCGGGTGCCTGCTCGCTGAGGAAATGAGCAGTTGCCAAAGCGCTGGTATAAAAATGCTCTTCGGGAACATCAAGACCCAATCTCGCCAGTTTCTGGCAAAGCTCCTTAGGAGTATATCCGCTGTTATTGGTTAAGAAAAGGTAGCCTTTATCTTCTCTTTTCAGCCAGTCGATGAATTCCACCACGCCGGGCAAAACCTGATTGCCGTGATAGATAACACCGTCCATATCGCAAATAAAGCCTTTTTTTTCATTGAAATTGATCATTTTATCACCTCTGAATACCAGTATTGACGACTATCCATTATAAAATAAAATAAACAAGCCGTGATGCTTATTGAAAACCAAATAAGAGAGATATGATAAACAAAGCATGAGATGAACAATTGTAGTTCAAGCCCTCGGTCTATTAGTATCGGTCCGCTGAACACATTACTGTGCTTACACTCCCGACCTATCAAACTCGTAGTCTACGAG
>JAZLKW010000003.1:0-26780 GCA_045597805.1 Candidatus Avispirillum sp.
TTTGAAAAGCACTATTCTCAACGGCAACAAACGCATCAAGGAAATTGACCGCAATATTTCCAGTCTGTTTGAAAAGAATGTGAGCGGCGTGATTTCCGACGAGCGCTTTATGACAATGACGGCAGATTACGAATCGGAACAAAACACTTTGAAAAAATCCATTGCCGAAGCGGAAGAGCAGCTTGCCAAAGCAGAGCAGAACGCCATTGATGTGCGAATGCTTCTGAAAGGATTCCGCAAATATTCCGAGATGCGGGAGCTTACTCCGGAGATCGTGAATATGATGATTCAACGCATCGAGGTTCATAACAACGATAAGTACGATGGACACTGCCACGTCAAGGTGGACATTTACTTTACCGGCGTGGGACTGTTTGAAAGACCGACAGAGCAAGAATTACAGACGCTCGCCGATATGCACGAGCAAAATGCCGGATAAGTCTGGCAAAGGAAAAGGAGTAGCCCTTTTCGGACTACTCCAAATTCCTTACTTAAAATACTTCCTTATCCACCCGTCGGGATCCGGTAGGGGTGTTTTTTTTTGAGAATTTTGTAAAAAGCTCTTCCAAACGGAAGGATAATTTGTTATCATTTATAATAGCAGAATATGGCAATATCCGACAACATGACCGACGGCACTCAGATATTGAAAGGCATAGTATGACAATCGTATTAAACATCATCACCATGGCGGGAGGCCTTGCTCTGTTCCTCTACGGAATGAGGATCATGGGCGACGCGCTGAAGCACGGATCATCCGGGACAGTCAAAAACGTAATGGGTAAGGTGACGAACAACCCCTTCATGGGATTCCTCATCGGACTTGTGGTGACCGCAATAATCCAGAGCTCGACCGCGACCATCGTCATCACATCCGGACTTGTAGGCGCGGGCATCCTTACGCTTCATCAGTCGATAGGGATAATTCTCGGCGCGAACGTCGGTACGACCGTAACGGGCCAGATAATAAGGCTGATGTCAATAAAAGGCGTCGAAGGAACAGTAACCGTACTTGATTTCTTCAAGCCCGAAACACTTGCCCCGATCGCGGCTGTAATAGGAATATTCCTTATTATGGCGTTCAAATTCCGAAATTCAGATACCGTCGGCACCATTGCCATCGGTTTTGCAATACTTTTCACCGGACTTCTCAATATGACGGCTGTCGTGTCGCCTCTGTCCGAGTCGGAAACGTTCAGACAGCTGTTCATGAGCCTTTCCGATAAACCCTTGCTCGGATTTTTCGCGGGTGTCGCCGTCGCATTTGCGATACAGAGCTCGTCCGCGTCTGTCGGTATCCTGCAGACTCTGTCGGTCACCGGCCTGCTGAGCTTCAGCTCCGTTTATGCGATAATCGTGGGTATTTACATAGGTGACTGTGTGACGACAGCCATCGTCTGCTCCATCGGTGCGAGTGCCGACGCGAAGAGGACAGGCCTTATGCACATCCTGTTCAACCTGAGCCAGGTGGTGCTCGTTGTCGCCGGTGTTACGATAGTGCGTCATATCGGCTGGAACTGGTTCAATAATTACTGGAACGCACCCATTGACGCCGGCGGCATCGCCAACGTTCATACCCTGTTCAAGCTTGCGTGTGCCGTGCTGCTGCTGCCCGTCTGCAGCGTATTTGAAAAAATGGCATGTAAGATGATCAAGGATGACAAGCAGACCTCCAAGATCTATCAGAGGGAGCTTGCGGCACTTGACCGTGAGTTCTATAAATCCCCCGCGCTGGCTCTCTCCTCCGCGCACAGCGTCCTTTCCACCATGGCGGGACTCACCTGCGGCAACGTGAAAAAAGCAATGGCATCGCTTGAAGGTGCGGATAAAAAGCTCATAGAGAACATCAACGAGGAAGAGGCGCACGTGGACGAAATGGCAGACCACGTGAGCAATTACCTTATCGGTCTCTCACCCCATATCAATGCCGATGACGGAAACGAAACCTTGAACTATTATATCAAATGCGTGTCTGAGTTCGAACGTATCGGTGACTATGCCATAAATGTGACCGAGTGTGCCCAGTCTCTCGAGGATAAGAACACCGACTTCTCTCCCGACGCTGTTGAGGAGCTCCGCGTCATAGAGGAGGCAGTCAAGGAGATAATGAGCTATACCTGCCGTGCTTTTGTACTCAACGACAGAGCGGAGGCGGCACATATCGAGCCCGTTGAGGAGGTCATAGACGACCTTGTTGCCACGGTCAAATCAAACCACGTAAGGCGTCTGAGAGACGGCGATTGCAACGTCTATGCGGGTTGCGCGTATATGGACGTGCTGACCAACGTGGAGCGTGTGGCTGACCACTGCTCCAATATCGGATTCCACCTCATCACCATGCTTGACAGCGGAAGCGGCGACTCCGAGCACGACTATAAGCACTATCTGCACCAGGGCAACGACGAGAACTATAACCGTGAGTTCAAAGAGCTCCACGACAAATATTTCGAGATACTCGAAAAAGAGCCCGCAAACGTATAATGAAAAAGCACCCTTTACGGGGCTCCACTTAGGGATTTTTTCACCGCCGACCACTTGAAAACGAAGAAACTGCCGGTCGTATGTATGCTGTTTTCAAGCCCTATTTGTGACTTTTGCCGCCAATAGGCGGCAAAAGTCACAAATGCAAAGACAGCAGTAACCGGAAAGAGAAAAAAGACTAATAGGCCAAGAACGGCGGAAATTTCCCGAATAACTAATGAAAAAATGACCGAAACGTAAGTTCCGGTCATTTTATTATATCTTTCCTTTGTCCGTTTTGGACGTCTGGCGTACTACTGTACGCCGGCGCCGCTCCAAAACGGACAATCAGCGGCGCCTCTCTCCCTAAGTGAGCGTCCCTTTAGGGGTGCTTTTTTAGTTTTAAGTTTTAAGTGTTAAGTTTTAAGAGGCGGCGTGCGATAGCCTCCCTTAGTCCCAAAGGGACAAAGGGAGGGGGACCGCGACAGCGGTGGAGGGATTGATTTCAGTGCAAAAGAATCCCTCCGTCACTCGCTGCGCTCGTGCCACCTCCCTTTGATTCCTGCGGAATCTAAGGGAGGCATCAGGCGGCGAAACCGCCAACCAGCCACCAGCCACCAGCCGCTAGCCGCTAATTCTTACGCTTCCACGGCGGATTTTTCTTTATCTCCGAAAGCATCATAACATAGCTTTCGTGCCGCTCAGGAGAGATCTCTCCGGCGTTGATCTTCTCGAGCACCGCGCAGCCCTCTTCCTTGGTGTGGGTACATTTGGTGTACCGGCATTCTCCCATGAGAGGCGCGAACTCGCGGAAAGAGTAGGGAAGATCTTCCTCCTCAACGAAATTGAACCGGGTGAAATCTATCATGGAAAAACCGGGCGTATCCGCGATGCAGAACTCCCCGTCTCCCGTGTCAAAGGGATAGAGCTCCGCGTGGCGGGTGGTGTGGCGGCCTCTTTGTATTTTGCGGCTGACCTCTCCTGTGGCAAGCTTTAGCTCGGGAAAAAGCCGCGACATGAGCGTGGACTTGCCCGCGCCGGAAACACCCGCAAAGGCGGCACAGACAAAAGCCTTCTTTGCCTCGTCCCTTATGTAACTGAGAAGCTCACCGTCGCCGCTTCCGTTCCCGTCGGTGACGAAAACGGAAAAACCGCCGCGGCGGTAAATATCCGCGATCTTTCCGGCGTATTCCGGATCGGTGTCCGATTTTGTAACTACGATGACGGGCTCGATGTCTTTGTTATCCGCCGCGCAGATAAGCTTGTCGGCGGAGTAGAGGTCGGGCTTCGGCTGTGATGCCGGGATCACCGTGAAAAGATGGGTGAGGTTTGCCAGCGCCGGACGGATGAGGAAATTTTTTCTCTCCGCGATCTCATCGATCACGTATTCCGCCCCGCCTTTTTCGTTCCCGTCGGCAGGAACTACGGTGACTCTGTCGCCGGGCAGGGGAGTGATCCCCTCGTGACGGAAAACGCCTCTGGCGCGGCAGGAAACATTCGCGGCATCCCCGCCAACGGGACAAAGGCGGACTGTGTACAGTCCGCCTATTCCTTTTATGATTATTCCTTTTTCGCCGGATATATCAGCCATAATCACCCGTCTGCTTTTCCAGTTTCTTCCGTTTCGCGTACCTCCGATGCGGTTGTGTCCTCATCGGTCTCACTGTTGCCGGTGGTCTCCTCGGTGTTTTCTACCGTGGTCTCCTCTACCGGCTCTTCCGTAGTCTCCGGCTCCGGTGCCTTGGTGGTCTCGGGTGCCTTGGTGGTCACGGGCGCTGCAGTGCCGTCGGGATTCTTCACGGGGTCGTAGTATTTGCCGCCGCTGATGGTGAGATTGATCTTCGTGTATTTTACCACCTTAGTGCCGGATTTTTCCGACTGGGCGATAACGGTGCCGCGGGCGGCTTTGTTTTTGGTGTACGTTATCTTGCCGGGCATAAGCTCCAGCTCAACGATTTTTGCGAAAGCGTCGCTTTCGGACATTTTAAGGAAATCGGGGACCTTAACGTCGCCCTCGTCGCCGCCGTCGCAGACCAGTACCTTGACGGTCCCGCCCGCCGTTACGGTTTCACCTGCGGGGGGGACGGTGGAAACTATCTGTCCGTTGAAATAGTCATTGGACTTGACGTACTCGACCTCGCACTCAAGGCTTAAGGATTTAAGCCTCTTGCTGCCGTCACGGAAGCCCAGACCTCGAAGGTCAGGGATCACCATTTCCTGCGTGCCGGAGCAAACGGTCAGCGTCAGCTCGCAGAGCTGCTGACCGGGGATTATCTTTCTGGTAGAGTTGGGCTGAGGGTCCTGCCCCACGATGGTGCCCTGCTCGTAGTCCTCGGAGAAGAAGTAGTTAACGGTCACGTCGTAGCAGCCGTTTTCCTTGAACCAGGAGATGAGCTTTTCGTCATAGCGTTTCCCGGCGAATTCCTCAACGGTGATGGTCTCACCGGTCTTGTCGGCGGCATCCATGACCCGACCCACCACGTAGGTAGTCCCGATACCGAACACGATGATGAAGGCGAGCGCGACCGCGGCGATGATGGGGAAGACCGGTCCGCCTCCCGTAAGCAGGGAGATCAGGCTCTTTTGTTCCTCACCGTTGTGACGGGGGATACGGAAAACAACGTTGGGGTTTTCCTTTAGTCTGTGTAGCTGGCGGAGCATATCGTCCGCATTCTGGTAACGCCACTCGGGATTTTTCTCCATGGCGATCCCGATTATCTGCTCAAGTCCCTTGGGGATGTTGGGATTCAGCTCCGTGGGGGATTTGGCGATGTCGTTTATCTGCATCATGGCGACGGAAACGGGACTGTCCGCCGTAAAGGGCAGCTCACCGGTGGCCATCTCGTACATCATGACGCCCAGAGAATAGAGATCGGAGCGGCGATCTATGTCCTGTCCGCTTGCCTGCTCGGGGCTTATATAATATACGGTGCCGATCGCCTTGTCCGTCATGGTGACGGTTTCCGCGTTGGGCAGCTTGGCGATACCGAAGTCGGTGACCTTGATGATGCCGCTCTTTAAGAGCAGGATATTCTGGGGCTTAATGTCACGGTGGACGATGCCCTTTTCATGGGCGTGAGAGAGCGCGGAGAGTATCTGCTCCGTGTAGCTGATGATCTCGCGGAGCGTCAGCTGACCTCTCTTCGACATATAGTTGCGGAGAGTGATGCCCTCCACATATTCCATTGCGATATATTTCACGTCCTCGCGCACGTTGACGTCGTAGATGGAAACGATGTTGCGGTGCGACATCATGGCGACGGCCTTGGATTCGTTGACGAAGCGCTTGACGCTCTCCTCATCATCAGCGATGTCCTCTTTCAGCATTTTGATGGCGACCGTGCGCTTCATAAGCACGTCAAAGGCCTTGAAAACGACAGCCATACCTCCGATGCCGATGATCTTTTCTATTTTGTACCTGCCGTCAAGAACGGCACCGACGTATTTTTCGTATAATTCCATATCGTACCTTTCGGTTATGAAAATGTCAGACGGTGACGACCACCGCGGTTATATTGTCGCTGCCTCCCGCGTCGTTCGCCATATCAATAAGCTCCTCGCAGACCGAGCCCAGACCTCTGTCTGTCTTGATGGTGACGGCGTCCGCCACACATTCGGCGATATCCTCCGGGGAAAGGTGGTTGGAGAGACCGTCGGAGCAGAGAACTGCGATGTACTCACGGGCGATCCCCTTTTTCTGGAGTCTCGTAACGAAGAGATCGGGCTCGATCTCTTCATCCGTGCCGATGGCTTTGGTGATGATGTTCTTATTTATGGACACTCTGGCTTCCTCCGGGGTCATCTGACCTCTGTCCACCAGATACTGAACGAATGAGTGATCGTGGGTGATCTGCTGCGCCTCTCCCTTGTGGATGAGGTAAAGTCGGCTGTCGCCGATATTCAGGGTGAAAAGCACGTCGCAATAAACGAGAGCGGCGACCAGAGTCGTGCCCATGCCGTGCAGGTCGGATTCCACGCTGGCGCGGCTGAATACCACGGCATTCGCTTTGGAGGCGGCCTCAGCGAGAGCGGCTTTTATCAGCCTCTCGTCCGTTCGGGTGAGCTTTTCCTTGCGAGGAAAGCTGTCCGCGAATTCCGTCAGACTGTCAACGAAATTACCGCATGCAAGCCCGCTGGCGATACCGCCGCCGGCGGCGCCGCCCATACCGTCGCAGACGACGGCGAGGAGCATTCCGTTGTCGAAGGTCTCGCATATAAAGCTGTCCTGATTGAAACGGCGCTTTTTGCCGATATCAGTCCTTCCGCAGCAAAGCATAAGATCACAAGCCTTTCATGTTGCACCCACCCGGCGCAATAAATAAATATACGAAATAATTATAGTATATATTTTACATAAAGTAAAGATTTTCCGATAATTTTCTTTGCGCAGGGGCGGAAAATTATAGTTTCAAGTGCCAAGTCTCAAGTCTCAAGTCGCAAGTGGCTGGTGGTCAGCGATAGCCTCCCTTAGTCCCGAAGGGACAAAGGGAGGGGGACCGCGACAGCGGTGGAGGGATCAGAAGCCTATGATTTCAGCGCAAAAGAATCCCTCCGTCACTCACTGCGCTCGTGCCACCTCCCTTTGATTCCTTCGGAATCTAAGGGAGGCACCGGGGCGGCTCTGCCGCCTCTTAAAACTTAACTCTTAAAACTTAAAACTACCCTACAAACTAAAATTTGCAGCGAAAAGTACCCGATTGACACCAATCCCATAATGTGCTATACTGAAAAAAATATGTGAAGAGGTGCAGACTATGAGCTATGCCGATAAAGTATTCGTTGAAAATATGAAAGACATAATGGAGAACGGAGTGTGGGATACCCACCTTGAGGTGCGTCCCCGCTGGAGCGACGGGACCCCCGCCCACACAGTGAAAAAATTCGGCATCGTCAACAGATACGACCTCTCCCGCGAATTCCCCATCCTTACCATCCGCAGAACGTATTTCAAGTCCTGCGTGGACGAGCTTCTCTGGATATGGCAGAAAAAGAGCAATAACATAAAGGACCTGAACTCCCACGTCTGGGACGAGTGGGCGGACGAAACGGGCTCTATCGGCAAGGCGTACGGCTATCAGCTTGCGGTGAAAAACAAATATAAGGAGGGCGAGTTCGACCAGGTGGATCGCGTGCTCTTCGATCTGAAAAACAATCCCGCTTCCCGCCGCATCATGACAAATATCTATAATTTCGCCGATCTCCATGAGATGAACCTCTACCCCTGCGCGTATTCCATGACCTTCAACGTATCCGGAGATACGCTTAACGGGATACTGAACCAGCGCTCCAACGATATGCTCATGGCGAACAACTGGAACGTGGCGCAGTACGCGGTACTGCTCATCATGTTCGCGCAGGTATCGGGACTGAAAGCGGGCGAGCTGGTGCACGTCATTTCCGACGCGCATATTTACGACAGACATTTGGACATCGTGAAAGAGATAATAGAGATGCCTCAGTACGACGCGCCCCGCCTCGTCGTCGATCCCGACGTGAAGAACTTCTACGATTTCACCGTGGACAGCTTCAAGCTTGAAAACTATCAGTGCAATACCAAAAAGTACGATATACCGATTGCAGAGTGAGAATACAGTATATCCAAACCGCATGCATGCTGTTTCACTCCCCGATTCTCGCTGAAAACGGGACCTGACCCGTTTTCGCCGACAAGCCGGCACGCTTCGAATCCAAAGTAAGGAGATATTATGAAAGCGATACTCCATTGTGACAAAGAGTGGGGAATAGGCAAGAGAAATTCTCTCATGTTCAGTATTCCCGCAGATATGAAATTTTTCCGCGAGACCACAATGGGCAAAACCGTGGTAATGGGCTCCAACACCCTTTTGTCCTTCCCCGGCTCGAAGCCGCTGAAAAACAGGAACAACGTAGTCCTGTGGCCGGGCGGCGAAAAGAGAGAGGACTGCACCGTGGTCGAAACCCTGGAAGAGTTTTTTGAGGAAATAAAAAAATACCCCGAGGACGAGGTGTTCGTTATCGGCGGCGCCATGATGTACCGCACCATGCTGCCCTATTGCTCCGAGGTGCTGGTGACAAAGGTGGATGCCGTGGGCGGTGCCGATACCTTCTTCGTTAATCTGGACGAGCATCCCGATTTTGAGTTGATCTGCGAATCGGAGCCCGTGGAGACCAACGGCTACGAAATAAGATTCTGCACGTACAGAAATAATAATGTCCGTGAGCTCTGACATGAGAAAGATACTGTCTTTTCTGATGGTTCTTTCTCTTCTCGCTGCCGTTTGCGTCCCCTCGGCGGCATCGTCCCCCGACGTGTGCTTCTCCGTTGAGGGCGCGGAGGGTGCCCCCGGCGATACGGTGGAGGTCAGAGTGTATCTCACCGAAAACCCCGGGATATGGGCAGCCCGCTTCGACGTCAATTTCGATCCGGATGACCTCACTCTTCTGGATGTCTCCAACGGAACGGTATTCACGAACGGTGAGTTCATAAAAAGCCGCCTCGATCTGGACGGCTTCTACGTGTATTACGCCCAGCTCGATATTTACGGGGCGAACAATTATAACGAGGGTGTGATCCTTACCCTTGCCTTTCGGATAAACGAGGGCGCTGAGGATTCGCAGGTATCCCTCAGCTTTCCCAATGGCGGCGCGGGCTGGTTCTTTTCCGGACTCGATCCCACGGTGGACTATACCGTCCCCGCGAACGGCTCCGTCAGCTGTACGGTCAGCGTGACCGACAATACTTCTGTCCCCGGCGACCTAAACTGTGACGGCAAACTGAACGCCGTGGACTGCAATCTGATAAAGGCCCTGATACTGGGCATGGCGGACCGGGATGAAGCCCGGCTTCGGGCGGCGGACCTTAACGCCGACGGAAAAATCAACGCCGTTGACGGAAATCTTCTGAAGCAGTGGGTCCTGGGGCTTTGACCTATTCGTGCCAGCCGTCGATGTTTCCACGCTCAAGAGCGCCGAAAATGCGGCGGTACAGACCGCGGTGACGGCGGTCAAAGGAGTGCAGATATTCTTTCATATACTCTCTCTCAGTATGTTTATCTTCAGGGCAGGGACTTTCCTCTACGGGAAGTCCCGCCTTTTTTGCAAAGAGCTTTATCATGCGCTCCTCGGTCATGACCAGAGGACGGATAACGATCATTTCCTTACGGGAGAGAGTGGTCACGGGGGAGAAGGATCCCACGCGCCCCTCGAAAAAGAGGTTCAGCATAAAGGTCTCTACCACGTCGTCAAAATGATGGCCAAGTGCCACCTTGCTGCATCCCGCTTCCTTGGCGGCGTCGTGCAGTATTCCCCGGCGCATACGGGCGCACAGCGAGCAGGGGTTCGATTCCTTGCGCGTGTCGAAAATTATCTTTGCCAGCTCCGTGCGCTTCAAGAAAAACTCACACCCGAGCTCATCGCAGAGCTTTTTTATTTTCTCGTGCTCCGAGCGGGGCGCGGGGTGGGTCTCACACACGTCGAAGCCCATGTCCACCATAACGGCGACCACCTCGAAATGCCGGGGCAGAAATTTCGAGAGCTCCACCATGGCGCAGAGCAGGGTGAGCGAATCCTTTCCGCCGGAAACGCCTACGGCGATGCGGTCGCCCTCTTCTATCATATCGTATTTTTCCACCGCGAGACGCACGCGGGACAAAATTTTCTGTATTTCTTTCATGGACATTTACCTTTTTTGCGGCATATATTGTAGTGAATCATTATTGAAAAGAGGTAAGCTATGGCAACAAAAATCTACATAGACCAGGGACATAATCCGCAGAACCCCAACGCGGGCGCTGAGGGAAACGGCTACCGAGAGCAGGATCTTGTGCAGAGAATCGGAGTGCTCACCGCCGAAAGGCTCCGTGCGGCGGGGCTGGACGTGAGACTGTCCCGCCCGACGTCCGAAACACAGCTGGGCACTTCCAACGCTTCGTCCCTCGCGGCAAGGGTGAATGATGCAAATTCATGGGGCGCAGATTATTTCATAAGCCTCCACGCCAACGCCTCGGAGATAACCTCGGCGTCCGGCTCGGAGGGCCTGGTCTATAACCTTTACAGTGCCGCTGTCCCCCTCGCCGAGAATATCCTCGTGCGCTTGAACGAGGCGACCGGACTTCAGGACCGGGGCATCGTACCCCGCCCGGGGCTGTATGTTCTCCGCAGAACGAGGATGCCCGCGACTCTCATTGAGCTGGGCTTTATCACCAACCCGAGGGACGCGGATCTTATGGCGAACTCCCCCGAGCTTTTCGCCGAGGGGATAGCAAACGGTGTTCTTCAGTTTCTGGGTGTCTGATCGGGCAGCTCGAACCAGAAGGTACTGCCTCGACCTACGGTGCTTGAAACGCCGAAGGAGGCGCCGTGCAAAAGCAGGGCGTTCTTCACGATGGAGAGTCCCAGCCCCGTGCCGGAAACGGCTCTCTTGTGGTAGTCTCCCGTGCGGTAGTATCTGTCCCATATAAGGGGAAGCTTTTCCTCGGGAATGCCCTCGCCCGTGTCGGAAACGGAAATGCGGCAGATACCGTCCGTCACGGTCTGCGAGATGTAGACCTTTTTGTCCTCGCCCGTGTAGTTTATGGCGTTGCTGACGAGATTGTAGATCACCTGAAGTATCAGTATCTCGTCAGCCTCCACATATACCTCCCGATCGGGGGCGAATGCTATGGAGTAACCGTCGGAAAGGGTCAGATGCGAATATCTTTCAACGGTCTGCCGCACAGCCTCCGTGACGGAGAACAGCGTCTTTTTCAGCTCCCTCGTACCACCGGAAAGGCGGGAAAGGTCGAGCATATCGTTGACGAGAGAGGAAAGCCGTGCCGTCTCGTCGATTATTATCTGCATATTTTCAGCCGTCATCTCTCCGGGAATATCCCGCATGACCTCGCCGTAGCCGTTGATCATGGTAAGCGGCGTGCGCAGATCGTGGGAGATGTTGGCGATGAGCTCCTTCTGCATGGTGTCAAGCTTCGAAAGCTCCCCGGCGGCGAAGTTCAGCGTGTTTCCCAACTCCTCCGTCTCCCGGAAGGAGCCGCCGTCAAAGTTCACGTCGTAGCGCCCGGCGGCAAGCTTTTTCGCTTCCTCGTTCATCTTCATGACCGGGGAGGCGATCTTTTTTGAAATAAAGAGGGAGAGAGCAGCGGAAACTACCAAAAGGATCGCCGACAGATACAGAAGCTGCCATCTCAGGGTGGCAACGGTGGCGTCCACGGGCTTTATATCGGAATTGACCACCGTCAGAATATCGGAATTTCCGTCCGATGTGACCCTTGCCGCCACAAGGCTCCCTGCCGAGGAGGTATTCTCCTGCTCTATGGTCTCGACGAAGACGTCATTATTTTTGGCGTTTGCATAAATTCCGCTGAGAAAGCTGTCACCCACGGAGGAATGAATAATGCAGAAAGACTGCGTATGTGCCGTCACCAAAGGGATCCCGTAGTCTCCGTCTATTTTGTAGACCGTCACGCACAAGCCGTATTTCGTCGCCGCGTCGTAGACTTTTTCGCGGTAACCCTCATCATTGTAGTCAATTGCCGAAATTGTTTCGGCGGCCGCCTTTGATTGCCGTACCACGGTGGCGCGGTATACCTTGTCCAGAAGAAGTATCTGGAACACCGCGATAACGAGCAGTACGATCGCGGTGAAAAGGGCAAGGTACATAAACATCTTTATTCTCATTCCCGCACGGCGGGAATTTTTCTTATTTTCCTGTGTCAAAGCGGTATCCAACTCCTCTCAGGGTAACGATGAGCTCCGCGTATTTTCCCAGACTGCGGCGTAAAAGCTTTATATGGGTGTCAAGAGTTCTGTCGTCGCCGAAATAATCGTACCCCCATACCTCGCAGAGCAGCTTCTCGCGGGTCAGGGCGATGTTGCGGTTTTTCAGCATATAGAAGAAAAGGTCGTATTCCTTCGGGGACATATCTACCCGCTCGCCATCGATAAAGACGAGCCTTGCGGTAATGTCGGCGAGGAGAGAGTCCTTTTCGAATATCTCATGCTCTGCCTCTTCCTTCTTTTTTGTCCTGCGCATCACGGCTTCCACCCGCATCATAAGCTCCTTGGGGGAAAAGGGCTTCACAACGTAGTCGTCCACTCCGAGGGAAAAGCCGCTTATTTTGTCGTATTCCTCGCCTCTGGCGGACAGCATGATTATGGGAATGTCGGAAAAGCGGCGGATCTCCCGCAAAGCGGAAAAGCCGTCGAGCTCCGGCATCATTATGTCGCAGATGAGAATGTCGAAGTCACCCGTACGGCACATGGAGACTGCCTCCATACCGTTGGCGGCTTCGCCTACGGTGTGCCCCTCGAATTCAGCGTATTTTTTTATCAGACGGCGTATCATTTCCTCGTCGTCGGCAATAAGGATCTTGTACATAGTAATTACCATGCTTTCTCAGCACTTTGTGTCTTTCGGCACAAAGCGGGCGTGAAACAGGAATACTTCAGATACGGATTTCTGAATGTTTCATGCTGCCCTCCGCAAATATCTGCCAATATTATACACCGATTCTTATTCCGTGTAAAGTGCGAACTTTTCAATATATTTCGCCTGAAATCTTCCTTTTTCCGACAGGATGTGATAATATAAGTTCATAATAGGGGAGTGTTTGAATGAAAAAAGAGGTTAAGAACGCAATAAAGGATACACTGCCTGTCCTGGCGGGATATCTTGTGCTCGGCATGGGTTTCGGAATGATCATGGAGTCGAAAGGTTTTTCGTTCTTCATCACAGTTGCCATGAGCATATTTATCTACGCGGGCTCCATGCAGTACGCCGCAATAGGCCTCATGACGGGCGGCGCCTCCATGCTGACCGTGGGGCTCACCACCCTTGCCGTAAACGCACGCCACTTCTTCTACGGCATATCCATGATAGAAAAATACAAGGGCACCGGAGCGAAAAAACCGTACCTTGTCTTTTCGCTGACCGACGAGACATATTCTCTGCTCTGTACGGGAGAAAAAAGCACGGATTATTGCTTCCTCGTCTCCCTTATCGACCAGATATACTGGGTCGGCGGCACGGCGCTTGGTGCCATTATCGGCGGTGCCGTGCATATAAATACGACCGGCATCGACTTTGCGCTGACGGCGCTGTTTATAACGGTGTTCTGTGACCAGTGGATGTCCGGCGGCGGGAAAAATGCTCAGATAACGGGGCTTGCGGCATCTGTCCTCTGCCTCATCATCTTCGGCGCTTCCTCGTTCCTTATCCCCGCCATGCTGCTCATCTCCGCCGTGCTCCTTTTGGGGTATGTAAAGGAAGCAGTTTTGAAAACAAAGCATACCTGAGTTGAAAGACTGCTGTTTTCAAACCCATTTGCGCCTTTTGCCGCCAAAGGGCGGCAAATTCACAGAAACGGCACAAATGCAAAGAAAGGAATGATCTTGTAATGAACAGTAAAGAAGCCATCATCGCCGTTGCCGTCATCGCGGCGGTCACCGCGGCGCTCCGCTTTGCGCCTTTTCTGCTCCTTTCGGGAAAAGAGACCCCGCGGGTCGTGAAATATCTGGGGAAATACCTCCCCTTCGCCGTTATGGGAATGCTTGTGGTCTATTGCCTCCGCGACGTGACCTTTACATCTCTTTCCGGCTTTCTCCCGTATCTCATAGCCTCCGCCGTCGTGGTGCTCACTTACGTGTGGAGAAAAAATACGTTAATCAGTATTGTGGGCGGCACTCTCTGCTATATGGCACTGGTGCAGTTCGTATTCGTGTAAGGAGGAAAGCGTGAACGTTGCAAAAAGAACTCCATTCGCGGGAAAACCGATCATCACCATGCCGGAAATTTTCGGCATGACCCCCGGAAAGCCTTTTATGACGGGGCTTTTCGCCATAGGCCGGCGCCCCATCACCTTTACCCTTGAAAATCTGCCCGATGGGCTGACCTTTAATGGGAAAACCATATCGGGCGCCCTCCCCGAGGGCGAATATACGGTAAAGGTCACCGCCGAAAACGCAAGTGGCAAAGCGGAAAAGACGATAAAACTGATATCGGGAAAAAGGATGCTCCGCCGCACGCCCCTCATGGGCTTCACCTCGTGGAACGCCTTCGGCACTTCTGTCACCGCCGACGACATGGTGCGCACCGCCGAAAAGATGACGGAGCTGGGGCTCTGCGATTACGGCTACCGGTATATGAATCTCGATTCCTCATGGCAGGATGCCTACGGCGGCGAATTTGACGCGATTCAGCCCGATTCCGTCCGCTTCCCGGACATGGAGGGAATGGTGGAAAAGATCCACTCCATGGGGCTCTATGTCGGCATTTATTCCACCCCCTTCGTCAGCGCGTGGGGATGCCCGAAGGACAAAGAGTCCATTCCCGGCACCACACAGCTCCCCGCCGACGAAAGCTTCAAGGGCTACTATCCTTTCCCCATAGGCAAAATAAGAAAAGAGAGAAACAACGTCCGCCAGTGGGAAAAGTGGGGGATAGACTACTTGAAATATGACTGGCGGGATACAGACCGCAGAAACGCGCAGCTGATGCGGGATGCCCTCGACGAAAGCGAGAAGGATTTTGTCTACTGTGTCACCGTGCTCGCCCACCTCGAGGATGCGGATTTCTATATGGAAAACGTGAATTCATGGCGCTCCGGCGAGGACACCGACGGAAACTGGAAAACGGAAAAGGAGCTATTTCTGTCCTATCCCGTGTGGGAAAAATATACCGGAAACGGCCATTGGTACGACCTTGATATGCTGTCGATAGGGCAGGGCGGGCTCTACTGGTGTAACCTCACCGATGACGAAAAGATATTCCAGTATTCCGCCCGCGCGTTCCTCGGCTCACCCATACAGCTGGGCTGTCCCATAGAGTGCGCGACCGAAGAAGAGCTTGACCTTTTCTGTAACGAGGAGGTCATAGCCGTAAACCAGGACGCCCTCCTTGCCCCCGCGAAAACGGTGAAAAAGGATGCGGAACTGTACGTTTTCGAAAAGGAGCTTTTCGGCGGCGACCTTGCCGTCGGCATCTTCAATGCCTCAGACGAAACGAGAACGGAGCATTACCGCCCGGATAAAAGCGCCCCCGTCCGCGACCTCTGGCTCAAAGAGGATACGGAAGCGTCCGGACTGATAGAAGCCATCCTCCCGCCCCACTCCGCGAAACTCTACCGCATAAAGAGAGTGTAAAATGAAACTTAAAACAAACTGCCTCACAATAGTTTTCGCCGTCCTGTATTCCTTCGCGGCTTGCTCCTGGTTTCTCATCAGAAGCGCCCCCGCCGTCCTTTGGGCGGTGATACCCGTGTTTTTCCTGGTCAATATTCTTGCGGGCAACCCGTACGGCGCCATAAAAGGAAAGCTCCTAAAGGCAGAATACCACGGTGTCGAAAGCCTTATCGTGTTCCTTACAGGATGCATCCTTTCCGCGGTTTATCACATAATACTGTTCCGCGGTATCTATGTCCGCGATGTCTCCGATTTCGTCATAAGCGTTATCTGGTGCGTGGTCACCCTGTCGGTGCTCTTCTGGAACGGCATCATCACTCTCTATCTTACAAGTGTTCAGCTTGGGATAAAGATAAGACTCATCGGCGTTGTTTTCGGCTGGATATTCCCCGTAAATGTGGGCATCCTCTGCTATATCATAGCGAAATGCCGCGAGGAGGTACGCTTCGAGAACGCTAAAAACGATCTCAACGAAGCGCGCCGCGGCGAAAAGGTCTGCGAAACAAAATATCCCATCCTTATGGTCCACGGCGTATTCTTCCGTGACTTCAAGCTCATGAACTACTGGGGAAGGATCCCAGCTGAGCTTAAAAAGAACGGAGCCACGGTCTTCTACGGCGAGCATATGTCAGCCGCCGCCGTGTCCGACAGCGCTGACGAGATAGCGGCAAGGATACAGTACGTGCTGAAAAAAACGGGCGCCGAAAAGGTCAATATAATAGCCCATTCCAAGGGCGGCCTTGACAGCCGCTGTGCCGCCGCCAAGGGTGCCGCTCCCTATATCGCCTCCATCACCACCATAAACACACCTCACCGCGGATGCGGCTTTGCCGACTATCTCTTAAATAATGTCAAGCCCTCCGTGCAGAAGAAAATAGAAGAAAAATATAACGCCGTTGCCGCGAAAATGGGCGACGATGACCCCGATTTCATGTCGGCGGTGTGGGACCTGACGGCAGAGCATTGCGAGCGCTTCAACGAGGAGTGGGAAAAGCCGGAGGGTATATACTGCCGCAGTGTGGGCTCTCAGTTGAAGCACGCTCGGGGCGGCAAATTCCCAATGAATTTCTCATACTTCCTCGTGAAATATTTCGACGGCGAAAACGACGGACTGGTGTCCTCCTCCTCCTTTGAGTGGGGCGAGGACTATACCTACATAAAGCCGGGGAAGAGACGGGGCATATCCCACGCCGACGTCATCGACTTAAACCGCGAAAACATCCCCGGCTTCGATGTGAGAGAATTCTATGTCGGACTGGTAAAAGACCTTAAGGAAAGAGGACTGTGATCCTTTATGTCAAAGCTCGCGAAATTCGCAAAAAATAACGTGGTGTTCTGCGTTGCCGCTCTCGCAGCGGCGGTCAGCTGCTTTATAATCCCCCCGGACGCAGAGTACCCCGGATATATCAATTACAGCACGGTGTGCTGCCTTTTTGCCACCCTTGCCGTGGTCTGCGCCCTCAGAAACATCATGTTCTTCACCATAGTATCGAGAAGAATAGTGAAGATAGCGGGTAACCTGCGGCTTCTCGCCATATCTCTTGTGGTGATAACCTTCGTGGGCTCCATGCTCATCGCCAACGATATGGCGCTGATAACGTTCCTGCCCCTCGGCTATCTTGCCCTGAACGTCACAGGACAGGAAAAGCACGCCGCCTATATCTTTATCCTGCAGAATATCTCCGCCAATCTGGGCGGCATGGTCACCCCCTTCGGCAACCCGCAGAACCTCTATCTGTATTCGTATTTCAATATCCCCACCGGGGAATTTACTTTAATAATGCTCCCGCCGTTTCTGCTCGCCGTGGCGATGCTTATAATCTGCTGTCTTCCTCTGAGACCGGTAAAGCTGACGGTGGACGAGAAAATAGAAAAGCCTCTTGATATAAAAAGAACGGTCATATATCTTTTGATGTTCACCGCATCCATTCTCGCCGTCTTCCGCGTACTCCCATATCTATGGACGGCAGTCGCCATCGCCGCAATCCTTCTCGTAATGGACAAAGGCGCGCTGAAAGCGGTGGACTGGCCTCTGCTGCTTACATTCGTCATGTTCTTTATCTTCGCGGGCAACGTCTCGCGTATGGAGATAGTACATAAGACGGTGGCGGGACTTCTCGAAAAGAGTACGCTTCTCGTGTCCGCCGCTTCCTGCCAGGTCATCAGCAACGTGCCCACGGCGATCCTGCTCTCAAAATTCACGGATAACTATAAAGAGCTCCTGTTGGGCGTAAACATCGGCGGTACGGGAACGCTCATTGCCTCTCTCGCCAGCCTCATCACATACAGCGAGTATAAGATACTGTACCCCGGCGACACTAAGCACTATATGAAGCTCTTCGTCCTCTTCAACCTCCTTTTCCTCGGCGTGCTGACCCTCGCCGCGTATCTCTTATTTACGTAAAGGCAAAAACATGAAAATAAAAAAAGCATTCCCCGCAGAGGCGGAGCGTGTCGTGAAATTTTACCATGACCTTATCATTAATATGAGCGAAGCCCCATACAGCCCCAAATGGCAGATAGGCGTGTATCCCACAGACGATGCCATCTGTTCCTTCGTCGGAAAAGGCGAAATGTACGTGGCTGAGAGCGAAGGGGAATTTGTGGGCGCCATGGTCATAAACAGTGACACCAACGAGGGCTACAAAGGCACAGAATGGCGTACCGACGCCGCACCCGGCGAATACGCCGTGATCCATATCCTCGGCGTGAAGCCCTCGAGGGGCAGATCCGGTATAGGAAGCGCCATGGTCAGGGAAGCCATAAGGCTCGCAAAGGAGCAGGGGATGAAAGCAGTCCGGCTGGACGTCCTGTCAGGCAATCTCCCCGCCGAAAAGCTTTATCTCAAGCATGACTTTGAAAAGGTTGCCTCCACCCGCCTCTTTTATGAGGACACCGGCTGGTGCGATTTTGACCTTTATGAATACGTGATATGATGACAAAAAGCACCCCGCAGGGGTGCTTTTTTCACTTTATCCTGAACTTATCCTCTTCCGTCAGAGAGAGCAGATCGACCACCTTTTCAAACTTCTCCCTCATCCGTTCAAAGTCTTTGAGGTGATGGGCGTCCGTGCCGCAGTAGAACTTGCATCCGCACTCCTTCGCGATGCGGTACGGCCGCATGAGGCGGTCAAGCTCCTCCTCGGAATAATCGAAAAATGTCTCGAAATTAAGCTCTATGCCGACACCCAGCGCCGCCGCGCGGGAGAATACTCCCCGGTAGTCCTCATCGGTGATGAGGTCCACCACCTCAAGGTGCTGTGTGCGGTACTCCGTCGCCATAAGCTCGCAGGTCAGGTGCGCCATTCCCACCTTGTGAAAGGGCAGGGGCTGATCCATAACGTAATGGAAGCGCTCCACCCACCTTTTCGCGATGGCGGGCACGTTGTTGAAATTCTCCTCCGGCAGAGAAAAGCCCTCCTGGTGGAAGTGATTTATGGGGATAACGATGAAATCAAATTCATCATACGAATCCGGGTGTATCCCGAGATGTCCGTACTTGTCAAGCTCTGTTTCACAGCCGAAATAGAAGTTCACACCCGGAGCTTCGGGCAGAGGGAGGGCCTTTTTCAGTAGTTCGGTGTTGAGATTCGCGAGAAAGGTGGTCGCCCCCGGCACCTTCGGATGATCCCAGTAGTGGTCCGTGATGCAGATATCGCGAAGCCCTGAGTCAACGGCGTATTTCAGTATATTCTCCGTATTCTGCTCCGGGTCACCCGAGCAGGGCGAAAGATATGTGTGTATGTGCAGATCGTTGTCAACTGTGTATTTCATAGAATTACCTCATTTCCCGGGATCGGATCGTAATTGTGCCGTCAACTAAGCAGATCCGTCACGTCCACGTACTCCTGCCGTACGGACCTCTTGCCGTCCGCGCCGTACGTCAGTACCGTGCCGCCGTTGAGTACGGGGTTCCAGTAGCACCCCGCACCCGCTTTCGTTCCGTATACGAACGTCACGCCCTCATATTTGATAACGAAATTATTTACGTGGTCATGAGCGGTAACTAAGGTCTTCGTGTTGCGAAGCTCTTTTATAACATCAAATGCGCCCTCATCCTCCGGGTAAGAGCAAATCTCCTCGTAGCAAACGCCGTACGAGTCCTCATACCCCTCGTTCCAGAATTCGGGACCCGTGCTGTTTTCGGGCTTCACGCTCTGCGGATCGACCCCTTTTCGCGCCGCGGCGCGGTAAGCGTCTCTGTAAGCGTAGATCGGGATGTGCGTGATCAGGGTGGAGTCGGAAAATCCCGCGTCCTCAAGCTCACGTACCCGCTCGCGGTACCACTGAAGCTGATTGGGCAGAAGCTTCGCCCACACCTCAGTTGGCTCACCCGTCTCGGTGGTGTAAGGCTCTCTGTCGTGGGTGTCCATGAGGAACACGGCTTCAAGTGGAGAGCCGCCGCTGTATACGCCTATGACATGGTTTCCGTTTCCCAGAGCCGGGTCGCAGGGCTCGTAGAGGAACGAAGGATACTTCTTAAACTCTTTTACCACCTCGCATATGGCCTCGGCACCACCCTGATTATCGTGATTGCCGAAGCAGACCGTCCACGGTATGCCCAGAGAGTTCATGTAGTCGGCGAAATATCCGTATGCGACAAAGTCGCCGCCGTATGATATATCACCGCTGACGGCGATGAGATCGGGGTGCGAACGCTCAACTGCCTCACCTACCGTGCGGCGGAAGATTTCCGCGTTTCTGTGACCGTTTTCCCATTCGGCGTGACCCATCTGCGGGTCTGAAATAACGAGCAGCGTGAAATCACGTCCTGCCTCTGTGTCAAATCTGATCATGGTCTCTCCTCTGTGAATTATGGTTTGGTCAGGGAGCCGCTCCCGTATCAGTCAAACGCTTACGCGGTGACTTTTTTCGTTTCTCCGTTTCTGACGGTAAGAGTCTGCTCCGTGGAGCCGACTTTAGCTATCCACGTAAAATCAAATCCGGTATTATTGGTGATCTCCGTGGCGGTGTCGCCGTTATGAGCGACGGAGACGGTACCGCTCCACACGGGAACTTCTTCGATCGAGGCGTTCTCACCGTCGATGCCGCCGAACTCCGTTCTCACCGTTTTATCGGTGAAGGTCGGGCGGATGCCCATATATCCGCGCACGTAATCGGCGACAGCCGTATACGAGACCTCGGGATAATCACGGCGCCGGCACGATTCGTCGGTCATCATCAGAAGATTCTCCAGGGCTTTTTTCTTTCTGCCCGTCATGTAGAGTATCTCGGAAACGTAGGTATATTCTTCAAGATTGAGCGACGGATAAAATCTCTCTATGGCGTCCATATGGAGCGAGAGGTAAGGCTCCTCAGTGAAGAGTCCGTCACGCACGCAGAACGCCTCCTTGGTAACGGTGAATCTGCCGCCCTTGGTGCCGTCACGGAATATGGTGGGGGCAAGAGCCTTTTCGTTTTCGTCCCACCACATCTCACGGAACGTCTTTTTTATCGCGTCGGCGCGGGTCTTTACGTCTTGGGCTTTTTCGGTTTCACCAAGCATCGTATAGACCTTTTCGGCTACCCTGAACGCCGTCCACTGGAGAGAATACGTATCCAGCGCGTATTTATATCCTGTGGTGCCGCCCTCGTCGTAGGAGCAGATACCCCTTATCCAGTCGGAATCCACACGGTCCACGATGCCGTCGCCGTCGCGGTCCCAGGTCTTTATGTATTCGTTGACAGACACGTCATGGAAGCGGGCTACCGTCGGGTCGGTGAGGTAAAACTCATCTCCCGTCAGCTCATAGAGCTCGGCGCACGCACGCATGATATCGAAATTCGCGGGGAGGTTATACCAGAAATTCGTGTCATCGGTATAGTCACCCCAAAACGGAATACCGTCGAAGGTTATTTCCCAGAACGAGCACCAGTCACGGGAGGGGCTTATGTTTTCGGCAAACCGGTATATCATGTTGCGGTTGTGACGGTCAAGTCCGAGATAGTGTCCGCCCGCCGCCTGATGAGACATATCTCTCATGCAGTATGCGCTTCTTCCGGGGAGCGACGCCTCATAGCATGGGCCGCCCTTTTCATTTTCGACGGCGAACGCAAGCGCACGGTTGACCGCCCATTCGAAGCTTGAGCGTATCTCCTTTTTGTCAGTGCAGAATTTCATGGTATAAGTCCTTTCTGATTCGGTCATGTTTATACTTTCCGATACTGTATGACGGTTTGGTTTCTTTTTCAGCGCACGATTACGCTATCATCATACTACAAACAGACAATAATTACAAGAACAAGCCGCAAAATTATAAGCGGGGCAGGAAGGATACTTTTTGTGCGGTTCCGGTACCGGATATACTGGTTTTACACCTGCGATATCGGCAAGGATTCATAAAGCAGCGGCATGTTCCGTTCTGCTTGCGCGCTCATGTCTGCAGGCTATTGCAATTGCCCGAAAAGTATGCTATAATCTTTTTCAAATAGGGGAAACGGATCCAACTGGCAGAAAGGATTTTGGATATGTGTCTTCTTTTTGCTTTTAATCTTCTTTTCCGAAGGAAGTGATCCATTGTATCATTTTTCACCGTTTTTCAGAAAGGATCGCCGTCCACTCAACATCAGTCAGACCATTGCGCTTGCTTTTGTCGGTATCATCCTGCTCGGCACGATCTTTCTGTGCCTTCCGGTCAGCTCGCGGGACGGCACGTCCTGCGGTTTTCTGACCGCCTTTTTTACATCCACCTCCGCCACATGTGTGACGGGACTTGTGCTGAGCGACACATGGACACAGTGGAGCGGCTTTGGACAGGCAGTTATCCTCTGTCTTATTGAGGTCGGCGGACTCGGTTTCATGTCGATCGCGTCCTTTTTCATCTTTGCTGTTCGAAGAAAAGTCAATATGAGTCAGCGTATGGTCATCGCGCAATCCATCGGCGCCGATGATATGAGCGCTGCCATCCGCATTCAGAAGCATATGCTGATCACCTGCCTCGCCACGGAAGGCATCGGGGCTGTATTGCTTACGCTCTGCTTTTACAAAAAGTACGGATTCCTTTCCGCTCTGAAGCTTGGTGTGTTTCATTCGGTCTCTGCTTTCTGCAACGCCGGCTTTGATATCTTCGGATTTGAGAGCCCGGGCAGCAGTCTGATGATATACGGCACAAACGCGTTCGTGCTCCTCATCCTGTCCGCACTCATTATCATTGGCGGAATGGGCTTTCTGGTATGGGACGAGGTATTCAGCGTGCGCTCACCTCGCAAATGGAGCGTATATACAAAGCTCGTCCTTATCACTACCGGATCGCTTCTTCTGGGCGGGATGCTCCTTTTCTGCCTGACGGAATGGAACAATCCGCAAACGCTTGGCGCAATGACCCTCCCGCAGAAGCTTCTGTCCGCTTTCTTTCAGTCATCCACTACAAGAACGGCAGGCTTTGCCGCCATTGATCAGGGGCTGCTCACAGACGGGAGCAAGGCCGTATCTATGCTTTTGATGCTGATCGGCGGCAGCTCCGGCTCCACGGCAGGCGGTCTCAAAAGCATAACGTTCCTGGTCATTGTTCTGTTCCTTTGGTCAAGGCTGCACGGGCAGAACTCAGTCCACGTTTTTAAACGGACGATCCCGCAAAAGCAGGTGCTGAATGCCATGACGCTCTTCTGCGTCATGATCGGACTGGTCTTTTTCGGAGCCTGTGTCATCTGTGCAACTTCACCCGCCGGCTTTACAGACAGCTTGTATGAAACAGTCTCAGCCATCGCTACGGTAGGACTCTCTACAGGTATTACATCATCTTTGAGCATTCCCGCAAAGCTTCTATTAACAGTTTATATGTATTTCGGACGTATCGGTATCCTGAACATCAGTCTGGGATTCCTGCAGACGAAAGAATCCGAGCATTATCAGTATGCGCAGACGAATTTGCTGATCGGATAAGGAGGTATTATCATGAAATCATACGCCGTGATCGGTCTCGGCCGGTTCGGGTCACAAATTGCCACCCGTTTATATGAATATGGGCAGGAGGTGCTGGTCATTGACCGGCATGAAACTATCGTCAATCAGATCGCTGATCACGTGACACGCGCCGCCGTTGGCGATGCCATGGACAAATCCGTTCTGAAGAGTCTCGGTGTTGCCGACTGTGACTGTGCCATCGTTGCTCTTGGCTCGGATCTTGCGGCCTCTGTCCTTATTACCATGAATCTGAAATCGCTGAACGTTCCCTGTATCATATGCAAGGCGCACGATGATACCCATCGCGAGATCCTTGAAAAATTAGGCGCGGATCAGGTCATTATACCGGAGAGGGTAATCGCAGACAAAATTGCGGGGTCTCTCGCGTCTCCGAATATTCTGGAATATATTGAGCTATCCGAAGACTACGGGATCGTCGAGGTAAACGCGCCCCGATCCTGGATCGGGAAGTCTTTCCAGGAAATGAATGTCCGGGAAGCCTTTGGCGTAACGGTCATCGCTGTCAAGCAGGGGGATCAGGTCAAAGTATCTCCTCCCGCGCATTACAAGGTCGCGGAAGGTGCAACATTGGTATTGCTTGGGGACTACGAGGCACTGAATGCAATTCAGACTCTGAAGTGATGCGCCGAAAAAAGCGGAGACTTACGGTGCTTCACTTAAGGATTTTTACACCGCAGACCGCTTGAAAGCACAAATGCAAAGATGAGAATGATCTGAGATTGCGAACAATACATCATCAATAATGAAAGAATGACCGAAACGAGAGTTTCGGTCATTCTTTTATATCTTTCCTTTGTCCGCTTTTTTGAGGAATCACTGATATCTGAACTGCACCGTCGATATCCGTGAGGGTGTATTCGCCCGGTATGGTTCCTGCGAGCCGACAGAGAGGATCTGAAAGTGCTGTACCCGGAGAAATACGGCATAGACGGCGGTATGAAAAGACGGAGCAGGCTTTTTGCCTGCTCCGTACATAACAGGAATGTTTTGATCCTGCGATTTCACTCAAACGGTAACTATCTCGATCTTAACAGGGAAATGGCTGCTTCGACCTGATTCTCCAGGTGATCAATGCTTGGCATGATATTCGAGGAGCAGTGTACCGTCGAGTCATTCATATCCACCTCGTAGCCTGTAACGATAGCACGGGCGATCAGCACTCTGTTGGACAACGGAAGACATATGTGCTCCAGCATCATCTCAAGCACAGCGTTCCAGTATGAACCGTGTTCTCCGAAAATCAGATATGCGATCATATGTAATTCCGATGAGGATGCGCTGCAAAAATGACTGATGAGTTCCTCCCGCAGTTTAATACTGTCATGGGAAACCGTTCGAAGCTCAGACGGATTTAATGCGTTGCGCAAATAAAACCATATATTTTTATCAACAACGGAAAACCACGAGCATAGGTCAAGAAAAGAAGGCTCAATGACTGATTCCCAGTTATGGATCGTTCGTTCGCTTTTGCGCAAAGCTTTCGCCATATGTTGAGTGGATATGTTGCTGTCTGCTCTTGATTTCTTCAGTACCGTTGATGATATCTCCGATATTGGGAGATCATAAAAACCGATCATGAAGCCGTTGCTGTGATTCCATGCGGCAGTTTTTGACGCTTTCAGAGCTTCAACGATCAGATAATGATCAGGTTCAATAAACGGAGGCGATTCCTTTATCTCATCATCACTGCGGATCTCAAAGGAGATCCTGCTCAATTCGAGAATATGATGCCTTTTCATTACTGTCATGTGAGCATAGGCGCAAAACAGTTCGAGCAGATTCAGCCACATATCAGGCTGCTGACTTGTGACCAGATAATGCAGCTTTTGTATTTCCAACTCACCGGCTATTTCACTCAGATAAAATGTTACGGCGCGAAGCAGCTTGTTCTCGGAGCTTCCGGGACTTAAGCCGAGAAACACATCAGGCCAAAGAAAATCAAGTATCGGCCTGAACATATTACACCCGGTAATATCGAACCATTCGAGCATTGAGGTGAGGGTCGGTGCACCGCTTCCGTTCTCCCACGCTTTTATCGTGCTTTCGGATACCCCTATTTTATGTGACATGTCACGTCTGCTCAGATTTGCCTTGATCCTGCTTTTAGAAAGGATCTGACTGCACAATTCCGCTCTTTCGACAGAAACACTGAATTCATTTTTCATAGTATGTCCTCATAAGTTCAAAGAATTAAACTTGTGGTCAGTATTTTGAAAGCCCACACTTATTATACTATATTTTTAATGCAAATTGCAATAGCAAGCAGAACCGGTCGGCAAAAAGGTTCACAGACCGTATGCGGAAGGGTACAGTGCAAACGGATACCTTTATTTCATCTTTTGATCTGTAAACTGAAAAATAATAATAGTAAAAACACATTTTTGCGGCAAAATAATTCACTCCAAAATTTCAAAAAAGTGGTGATGACATTTGAAAAAGAATGTTTTATCATAAATGTATACAACAGAGGTTGAGTCGAATAAACTCGATTCCTAAAAAAGGAGAAGAAAAATGAAACAGGAAAATCATTTTTATATTTCACGTAAATATTCATTCATTCCCGGATTTCAGGAAGAAACCGAGGATACATATGAAATAAACGAAACGGAAGAAAATGTTATAATCAGATATACTTGTTCTCAAAAAGGGCGGATCCTCCTTGAACAGAAAATATGTGTGCTTGTTCCTTTTTCAGATGCAAAGAACATAACAGTATTCCTTTCGGAGAACTCATGCAGAGGAGATAACTGGATGGATATAATAAGCGATAACGATATTCCTTTTTATGCTATCGTGTAATGCGTGTCGGGATGATGCCCTTGTCAACACTCTTTTTGACGACTTGTGTGACCTGAAATGCTGTCACTTTCCGGATGATTTCTGCCTCTGAAAAAACGGCAGGACTTGTAGTTTAACAAGTCCTGCCGTTGAATTATATAGTGTTTGATCAGTGGGGGATATCCTCAAGCTCTGCCGGATCACACCGATCGCCGCTTGTGGTGATGATATCTTCCGCTGTCGGTTTACTGTTCAGCTGTCGAATACGGCAGTGACGGTGTAAGTGGTCTGAAGGCCCTTACCGTCCTGAACAGTGATTTCCTTAACAACGTTGTCAGTGCCGTCGTTGTAAATCCTGAACCAGGTGATGCTGCCGGACATAACAGTGTCAACGTCTTCGGGGATGGTAACGAAGGTGTGCTTCGCACCTTCGAATAAGTATCTGAATGCTGCACTGTCAGCGTCG
>JAZLKW010000004.1:0-17998 GCA_045597805.1 Candidatus Avispirillum sp.
ACTCATCCACCGCAAGCGGTCCCCCTTCCCTTACCAGGGAAGGCATCTCGCTAAACTACAATTTGTCAAAAGGATAATTATGGCAGACAAACGTGACTATTATGAGGTGCTGGGACTTTCAAAAGGTGCCTCAGATGACGAAATAAAGAAATCGTACCGGAAGCTGGCAAAGCAGTACCATCCCGACATGAATCCGGGCGACAAGGCGGCGGAGGCCAAGTTCAAAGAGGTGAACGAGGCTTACGACGTTCTTTCCGATCCCGACAAAAAGGCGAAGTATGACCAGTACGGTCATGCGGCGTTCGACCCCTCCTCGGGGTTCGGCGGTGCGGGCGGCTTCGGCTTCGACGGCTTCGACATTTCCGATATATTCTCAAGCTTCTTCGGCGGCGGCACGTCGTCAAGACGGCAGAACGGTCCCATGCGCGGCGAAGACGTGAGGGTCCGTCTCACCCTCTCCTTTGAAGAGGCCGTTTTCGGCTGCAAAAAAGAGGTACAGTTCGCGAGGGTACAGAAATGTCCCGACTGCGGCGGCTCCGGCGCGCAGAAGGGCTCATCCCCCAAGACCTGCCCCGACTGCGGCGGACGAGGACAGGTAAAGACCACCCAGAGAACGCCCTTCGGCATGATGCAGTCCTCAAAAACCTGTGACAAGTGCCGCGGCACCGGCAAGTTCGTTGAGGACCCCTGCAAGAACTGCAGGGGCACGGGATACATAAAGACCAACAAGAAGCTGGAGGTCTCCATCCCCGCCGGTATCGATGACGGTCAGGGCATAGCACTCCGCGGTGAAGGCTGTGACGGCAGGAACGGAGGGTCCGCGGGCGACCTCAACATAATCGTTTCCGTCCGTCCCCACGCGTTCTTCGAACGCGACGGCTACGACATATACTGCGACGTTCCCGTTACATTCGTCGACTTGGCGCTGGGAGCCGAGATCGACGTACCCACCATCGACGGCAAGGAAAAGCTGACTATCCCCGAGGGAACGCAGACCGGCACCACGTTCACCCTGAAAAACAAGGGTGTGCAGGTAGTCAATTCCACCCGGCGGGGTAACATGTACATCACCGTGACCGTGGAGATCCCCAAGGGCCTCGACAAGAAGCAGAAGGAACAGCTTCGCGCTTTCGGAGAGTCCTGCGGCATTTCCAACCACACGAAAAAAGAGAAATTCACGAAAAAGTTCTTCGGGAAACAGTAAGAGAGCGGTAAATTATAGTTTCAAGTGCCAAGTCGCAAGTCGCAAGTTATTTAACTGTTCGTCCCACTGTTCACAGTAGGTACGGTTCAATTCACTTGGCACTTGCGACTTGCGACTTGCGACTGCTCGGCATATTGCAAACTAAAGAGCAAAGAAAGGCTCAGAATTTTATGGATAAATGGATTCAGATAAAGGCGACCTGCGATATAGGGTATCTCAACGACGTATGCGCCGTCATGAGTATGGTGGACAATTCTCTGATGATAGAAGATTATTCCGACGTGGAGCGCGATCTTGACGGAGTTTACGGCGACCTCATCGACGAGGAGCTTCTCAAGAAGGACAAGACCGTGGCATCGGTTTCCGTCTTCATTCCCGAAATAAAAAGCCCCGCCGAATCGGAAGGCTTCATCCGTGACAGATTCTCTGCGCTGGGCATCCCCGCAGCGGTAGAGCATATCGGCGTCAGCGAGGAGGACTGGGCGGATTCGTGGAAGAAATACTACAAGCCCATAAAGACAGGAAAACGAATTGTAATCGTTCCCGTATGGGAGAAATACGATGCGGCACCCGGTGAGCTGACAGTGCTCATGGACCCCGGCATGGCGTTCGGCACGGGCACTCACGAGACCACGAGACTGTGCGCTTCCCTGCTTGAAAAATACGAGAAGCCCGATGACGTTATGCTTGACGTGGGCTGCGGAAGCGGTATCCTCGCCATCTGCGCCGCGAAGCTGGGTGCAAAAAAGTGCTTTGCCTGCGATATCGACCCCAACGCGGTGAGGATCGCAAACGAGAACGCGGAGATAAACGAAACACCGCAGGTGACCGCCGAGGTCTCCGACCTCTTGAAGCAGGTCAAAAAGGTCGACGGCGGATACGACATCTGCTGTGCCAACATCGTTGCGGATGTTATCATCAGAATGGCGCCCGACATCGGCGATTATATTTCCGACGAGGGAAAGATCATAGTTTCCGGGATCATCACGGAGCGCAAGGATGAGACCGTCGCAGCTCTTGAGGCATGCGGCTGGCGGCTCGTTGATTCCATGGAAGAACGCGGATGGTTCGCGGGAGTGCTTGAGAAGTTTTAGCTTTAAGAGTTAAGTTTTAAGAAAGAGAGGCGTGAGCCTCTCTTTTCCTTTGCCGTCTCTAAAAACTTAAAACTAAAAAAGAGCCTTTCGGCTCTTTTTTCTACTGTCGGATGTATTCGCCTGCGAAAATTCTCCCAAACGGAGAAATCTGCAATTTTTGCTCCATTGACTCCACTGACAGTTTCATTTATAATTTGGTTACAAGCTCCGGAACTTGAATACTTTTACAAAGGAAATTATTATGACAGAAATCAGCATCGAAAAAACCATTAGTGAATTGCGTAATCTGAAAGGTGTTACACAGGAGGAGGTCGCCGCAGCGCTTTCTGTTTCCAACAAAACGGTTTCCAAATGGGAGAACGGGGATTCTTCGCCCGACATTACCGCACTCGCACAACTTGCCGAATATTACGGAGTAAGCACGGACTATCTGCTCGGGCTGAAAGGCGAATCAAAATGCACCGCCGAAATAATAGCCGATGAATTCAAGGGGCTTGACCGCAGAAAATCCGCATTGAAGCTGTTTGAAATAGTGAAAGATACCTTTCCTCCGTGTTTTGCCGCCGCCGGAATCGTTCCCGATGAAAACAGCGAAAATGAAGCCGCAATTCCGCCGCAAGATAGCCCGGCAAGCAGGAATCTCATCGCTCACCGTGATTTATTTCAATTTCTTGTATGCTCTGATGATGTGAATTTTGCGGTAATTCAGACGCCGAACAAATCGAATTTCAACTGGTTCGGTGACAGCGAAAAAATGCAGAAAATCAGCCGGTTTCTCTCTTCCCTTTCCGACACGGACACCATGAAAATCATGCATTTCATCCACTCCCAAGACTGTTCGATAACCTTCACCGCGGATTATATTGCCAAAAACACATCCGTGGAAGTTTCAAAAGTCGTTGGCATTCTTAATAACTGCGAAATAATGTGCAAAAAGCGTACCGCTCATCTGAAAAAAGGAACGGCTGAGATTTACGAATCATTCGGCAACGGGCTGATTCTTTCGATATTCTCCATCGCATACGAGCTGATTTTCGGCGATAACAGTTATAATTACTGTTACGGCGCAACAAGTAAAATATTGAGGGGAGAGAAAAAATGAGTCTTTCGGAAAATATAAAAAAATACAGGACACAAAAAGGATACACTCAGGAACAGCTCGCCACTCAGCTCGGGGTGTCCTCGCAGGCAGTGTCCAAATGGGAAACAAGCGAAACATATCCCGACGGCTCCCTGCTCCTTCCACTTGCCAATGCACTGGAAGTATCCCTTGACACCCTGTTTGACAATAATTCGGCATCAATGAAAGAAATGTCAAAAAGCATTACCCGGCTTTTGTCACCCGTTTCGCAGGAAGATACTTTTCATACGGTGAGGGAATTGTGCTGGCAGATAGAAAAATCTTTGTTTTTGCGCAATATACCAATGGGTAAATCATATGTGCCCGATGAGCTGAAAACACAAAAAGGCTCTTCATATCTTCTGAGTGATTACGGTTTTACCTATGCTTCAAACGGGAAAGCTCCGTTCTTTGCGGTTTTTCCGGAATATGACAATAATTTTTCGGAGGTCATAGGGGACGGAGAAGAAATGCGAAAAATCTTTGAAGCTCTTTCATCGGAAGATGTCATGCGGGCAGCTCTCTTTCTTCACAAACAACCGGAAAACTACATATTTGAGGGCGAAGTGCTTGCAAAAGAATGCGATATTGACATAGAGCACCTTGAATCTGTAATTGACTCTCTTGCAGAGCTTCATCTGATTGACAAAGACGAAACGGAAATTGACGGAGAAAACACAATGTTGTTTTACTCAAAACCGTCACATCTCTTAATTGCGCTTTTTATCCTTGCACATGAAATGACTTACAGGGGGGCGTATTGCTATCAGGCGCACAACAGAAATAAACCGTTTTTAACGGCAGAGCCGCATGCTTAACACTTAACACTAAAAAAGACCCCCGCAGGGGTCTTTTTCGCTTAGTCCTTCTTGAGAGAATCGCGGATCTCCTTGAGGATGGAGAGCTCGGTTTCGGCAGGCTCTTCCGCCGCTGCCTCTTTCTCCTCTTCCTTCTTCTTCAGCTCTTCCATCTTTTTCTTCGCCGTCATGATGAGACGGAGAACGATGAAGATCGAAAGAGCGATGATGAGGAAATCAATGATGCTCTGAATGAACGCGCCGTAAGTAAGCGCAAGCTCGGGTGTTACCACCTCGCCTGCCTCGTTTACCACTGCCTCTGCGAAAACGTGCTTCAGAGATGCGATGCTGACGCTGCCGGTGGCAAGGCTGATGAGGGGTGTGATGATGTCGGTGACGAGAGACGTTACGATCTTTCCGAACGCACCGCCGATAACAACACCGACTGCCATATCCACCACGTTGCCCTTGGTGGCGAACTCTTTGAAATCAGACCAGAATTTTCCCATTTTTTCCGTTTCCTTTCTGTAATTCTTATATATTTGAGTTTAGCATACTTTTTTGACTATTTCAAGAAAAATTTGCATTTCTTGTTGAAATTATGAATAAATAGTGATAGTATAGTATCAGAAAATTTATTATTGGAGGTTTTCTCTTATGGCAGCATTCAAGAAGTATCTTGCCGAATTTATCGGCACATTCGTGCTCGTATTCTTCGCCTGCGGTACCGCAGTAGTCGTAGGATGCGACGCAGCTAACGGCGCAGGCTACCTGCTCACCGCTCTCGCTTTCGGTCTCGTTATCGTAGCTATGGCTTACTCCATAGGAAACGTTTCCGGATGCCACATCAACCCCGCAGTTTCCATCGCAATGCTCGTTTCCAAGAAGATGAGCTTCTGTGACTTCGTAGGCTACATCGTAGCTCAGTTCGCAGGCGCTACCGTCGGTGCTCTCGCACTCAAGGCAGTAGTCGGCATGGCAGGCATCGAAGACAAGACCGGCGGTCTGGGCACCAACGGCCTGGCAGGCGGTTCCGTATGGGCTTCCCTCATCATCGAGGTCATCCTCACCTTCGTATTCGTTATCGCTATTCTCGGAGTGACCTCCAAGGTTGAGAACGGCACAGTTGCAGGCCTTGTTATCGGTCTGACCCTGACCCTCGTTCACATCCTGGGCATCGCCTTCACCGGCACCTCCGTTAATCCCGCCCGTTCCTTCGGACCCGCCCTCATCGTAGGCGGCGAGGCTCTCGCAAACGTCTGGGTATTCATCGCAGCCCCCCTGGTTGGCGGTGTTATCGCTGCTCTCGTTTACATGTTCCTCGACTCCAAGAAGAAGGACTAAAAGAAAAGATAAAAAAAGACCCTCTCGGGGGTCTTTTTTTGTTAGCGGTTTACTGCCAAGTTTACCGTTTTTCCTTTACATACCGATTGCGGCGTGGTATAATCGGGATAACAACCCGAAAGGACGAACGTTATGAACGTAAATGATTTCGCGGAGATCCGCGGCAGAAAGCTGGAATATAAGAGCCACGTCAGCGGCGAGGAGCTGGGCTACGCCCGCCCTCAGACCGACACCTTCGGCGTGCTTTACCCTAAAGATTACGACGAAACGAAGACCTATCCCCTCTGCGTGGTTTTCCACTCGGCGGGACACACTGTCTACAATATTTTCACCTGTCTTTTAAGCGAGGGAGACCACGACGTATACCACGTGCCGGAGGATATGTTCGGGCTCTTCCCCGACTGTCTCGCGCACGCCTGGGATGAGGGCTCCACAGACTGGTGGTGGGGCGGCAGAAACGCTCAGGAGCCCGAGCCCAACGGTCGGTCCGGCGTGGAGCTGAGGCCCGTTGAGAAAAGGATATACGCCACTATCGGCTGGATGACGGATAATTTCAAGATCGACCCGAACAGGATATACGGTGTGGGCAACTCCATGGGAGGCTCCGGCGCTCTGGGACTCGGTCTTTCCCGCGGCGATCTTTTCGCCGCCCTTAAGGTGAACGTCGCGGCGGGAGTTTATCACGCGATCGACCGCTGTGCCCTTGAGGCGGACGCGCTCGACGGTTTTTCCATCCCCGATCCGCCCGTGGTGCTTGACTACTCCGCCCAGAACGACACCTGGTCCTCGGGTCATGAGCATCTCTACCGCGCAATGCGGGAGAACGGCTTTGCTCTCATGGGCTTCTGGGGACCGTTCGGCCACGAGAACAACCACTCGAAGATCGCCGAATACAACGATATAGTTCAGGCGTTTGACATTTATTCGATCAGAAAGAACGAGGCTTATCCGGCGTTCACCAACAGCACGTCGGATGACCGGAATCCGTGGGAAGACCCTGCGAGAGGCGCGGTTTCCGGGCAGGTAAACGGATATTACCGCTGGAGGGTCCTTTCCGACACGGAAAATGAATTTTCCATAGAGCTGCGTATGCTCCGGCAGGACGAGTGGGAAAGCAGACTTGATTTTCCCACTGAATCCACCGCGGACGTGACACTCAGAAGGCTTCAGAATTTCAAGGTCTCCGACGGCGACTGTCTCACGTACAGCTTCGGTGACAAGGAGGGGTCCGTCACCGTTTCCGGCGCCTTGAAGCTCGAGGGTCTGCACATCACCGACAAGCCCACGTTACTGAAGATAAGAAAATAATCCATAAGGAGAAAATACCATGCTGAAAGAAATTTTCCCCGAGGTCGAGCACGGACTCGTCTCTCACAGAACGAACACCATCTTCAAAAATCACGGCTGGCCCTCCGTCACCAAGGACGACAGAGGCATCCTTTACGCCGTGGCTTCCGGCAACCGTGTCTCCCACGTTGACCCCGCCGGCAAGGACTGTATGTACATAAGCTTCAACGAGGGCAAGACCTGGACTCCCCCCATAATCGTTCACGACGACTACCTTGATGACCGTGACGCCGGTATCGTTTACATGGGCGAGGGCAAATTCTGCCTCAGCTTTTTTAACGACCGCGATGAGGACGATTACAAGCGTTTTGCCGAATACGGCTGGATGCCCGACTGCGACAAGCAGACCGTCATGGGCATGGGCGCCGCTATCCCCATGCTTCCCGAGGAGTGTCAGAAGAGCGGCGCATTTGTTAAGATGTCCGACGACTACGGCGTGACCTGGTCCGATCCCGTAAAGGTCCCCGTTTCTGCACCTCACGGACCCGCTTATCTTCGCGACGGCTCGCTCCTTTATCTGGGCAGAGTTCAGAAGGGTGAGGAAAACGAATTCCGCATCGCGGCGTACAAGAGCTGCGACGGCGGATACACGTGGTCGCTTCAGGGCGTTGTACCTCAGGTGCCGATCTTCACCACCGATTTTCTCCACGAGCCCCACGTTGTTGAGCTGCCGAACGGCAGACTGCTGGGCGCCATCCGCGTTCATTGCCGTCCCGCTCCCATGGATCCGACGGACACGGTTTACACCACCTTCTCCGACGACGGCGGCGTGACCTGGTCCATGCCCGAGTGTATCGGCGTGTGGGGCCTTCCCCCGCACCTTCTCGTCCATTCCTCCGGCGCGGTAATCTGCAGCTATGCCCGCCGCGGCGGTGAGGGCAACTCACAGGAAAGAGCGGCTGTCAGCTACGACGGCGGCGAGACGTGGGAGGAGGATTACGTGCTCTACCCCGACGCCGTCCATTACGATCTGGGCTATCCCGCAACAGTCGAGCTTGCCGACGGATCACTTCTGACGGTATATTACCAGTGCTGGCCCGGTGAGGTCCATTGCTCCATAATGTATACAAAGTGGAAGCTGAATAAGAGATAAAAGAGAAAAGCACGGCGATGCCGTGCTTTTCCTTTTCTCAGCGGCCGGTTCCGGTGGTTGCCGGCTGCTGAATATTATTCACGATATATTGCAATTCCCAACACATTATTTGAAAAAAACATTGACTTTTGAATGTTTTGATGGTAGAATATGCATATCTTATAAATTATAAGGAGAAAGACCATGAAAAAATTAATAGCAATCCTTCTCGTTCTCGCTACTGTATTCTGCTTTGCAGCATGCGGCGAAAAGCCCGAGTCCGGCGATCCTTCCGAATCAGGCGCTCCCGCAGAAAACGTAAAGCTTCGTTTCACCACCGGCGGCGAGGCAGGCACTTACTACGGCTTCGGCACCGTTATCGCTCAGCACGCTACTGCAAATGCAGGCATTTCCGTAAACGCTGTCGTTGGTAACGGCTCTCAGGCAAACATCGAAGAGCTTGAGGCAGGTAATGCCGAGCTCGCGTTCTGCCAGTCCGACGTTATGGCTTACGCTTACGAGGGCAAGAACCTTTTCGAGACTCCCGTTGACTGCTTCTCCACCGTTGCCGCTCTTTACACCGAGCAGGTGCAGATCGTAACTCTTGATCCCGCTATCAAGACCGTTGCCGATCTGAAGGGCAAGAAGGTTTCTATCGGTGCCGCAGGTTCCGGCGTTTACTTCAACGCTATCGACATTCTCGGCGCTTATGACCTCACCGAAGAGGATATCGATCCCACATACCAGTCCTTCAGCGACAGCGCTGACGCTCTGAAGGACGGCAAGATCGACGCTGCGTTCATCGTTGCAGGTGCTCCCACGACCGCTGTCGTTGACCTTTCCACCACCAAGGACGTATGCCTCGTTTCTCTTGACGACGAGCACGTTGATAAACTCCTTGAAACTTCTCCCTACTACGCAAAGTGCACCATCGCGAAAGACGTTTACGGCACTGCCGAGGACATTACCACCGTTGGTGTCGGCGCAGTTATCCTCGTTAAGAACGATGTTTCCGAGGACGCTGTTTACAAGTTCGTAAAGGACATCTTCGACAATTATGAGAGCCTCGGTGACGCCCACCCTAAGTACGACGAGCTGAACCTCGAGTACGCTACCAGCATCACGAGCGTTCCCTACCATGCAGGCGCTGTAAAGTACTTCGCTGAAAAAGGTATCGACCTGAAGTAATCAAAACTCCGCAGATATGGCTGCGGCGGTAACCGCCGCAGCCTTTTATTAAGCAGCAAATCCCGAAGAAAGGAGCAGTACATTGAGTCTTTTCAAAAAGAAAACCGCCGCCATGTCCGAAGAGACAAGCAGCGTTGAGGACGTAATGAGAAAATACGACAGAGAGTCCAACACCCGTATCTGGGAAGGCGTTCCCAAGATCATTGTCAGTATTTTTCTCGCCATTTTTTCTCTGTATTGCATTTACATGACGCTGTTCTCAACAGCGCTCCCCGAGACAAGGCTTTCCCTGTTTCTCGGCTTCATTCTGATCGCCGGCTACATAACCTACCCCGTCAAAAAAAGCCACGTCAAACCCAATTCCATGCCCTGGTACGATATCATCATCATGGTAGTCGGCGCGGCATGCTTCTTCTATTTCGCCATCAACGCGCACGACATCATCAAGCTTGCAACAAGGATCCAGACCTACCACGTTATAATCGGCACCGTGGGCATCCTCTGCGTCATCGAGCTGTGCCGCAGATGCGTGGGTATCCCCATCCTCTGCGTTGCCGGGGCGCTTCTCACATACGCGTTCTACTACAACCTCTCCTGGGGCTCCACCTTCATGCAGTCGCTGAAGAACATCATTTACCGCCTGTTCTATACCACCAGCGGCGTCATAGGTACCCCCACCAACGTGTGCTTCACGTACATAGTTCTGTTTATTATCTTCGGTGCGTTTCTTGAACGTACCGGTATCGCCAACTTCTTCATCTCCCTTGCAAACCGCATCGCCGGCTGGTCCTCAGGAGGTCCCGCAAAGGTCGCCGTTATTTCCTCCGCTCTGTGCGGCATGGTCTCCGCCTCCTCTGTGGGCAACACCGTTACCACAGGATCTGTGACCATCCCCATGATGAAGAAGACCGGATACAGACCCGAGTTCGCAGGCGCGGTAGAGGCTGCAGCCTCCACCGGCGGTCAGATCATGCCGCCCATCATGGGCGCCGCCGCTTTCCTTATGGCGGAGTACATGGATCTGCCCTACGCCCAGGTGGCTGTTAAGGCGATCCTCCCCGCAGTCCTGTATTTCACCGGTATATTCATCGCCGTTCATCTTGAGGCGAAGAAGCTGGGACTGAAGGGCGTGAGCCGCGACAAGCTTCCTAAATGGGGCTTCCTTCTGAAGAACTGCTATCTGCTTCTCCCCCTGGTACTGCTTGTTTGGATGGTCTCCACGGGCGCACGTACCATGGCGTTCTCCGCGGCGATCTCCATCGTTGCGGCACTCCTTATCGGCTTCATCAATTTCGTGGTGACCGAGAAGACAGCATCAGAGGAGAAAAAGAGCTTCGGCAAAGCTCTGAAATGCGCGGCAAAGACCTCTGCCACCACCACCGTTGACGCGCTTGTGGCTGGTGCAAAGGGCGCAATAACCGTTGCCGTTGCCTGTGCGATCGCAGGCATCATCGCAGGATGCATCACCGTTACGGGTCTTGCCTCCACCCTTATCGGAGCCATCGTTTCCGTGGCTCAGAACTACACCATCCTCGGTCTTGTTCTGACCATGCTCTGCTGTATCATTCTGGGCATGGGCGTGCCCACCACCGCCAACTACTGCATCATGGCGGCGACCTGCGCTCCCATCCTCATCCAGCTGGGCTTCCCCAAGGTGGCGGCACACTTCTTCGTATTCTACTTCGGCATCGTTGCGGACATCACGCCTCCGGTGGCTCTCGCCGCATACGCGGGCTCCGCTATCGCCAAGTCCAACCCCATGAAGACAGGACTGAACGCCACGAAGCTGGCTATCGCCGCATTCGTGGTGCCCTACATCTTCGCGTACAGCCCCGCTCTGCTCTTTGAAGGCGTCGAGCACTGGTACGAGATCGTCATTATCGCCGTCACCGCCATCGGCGGACTGTTCGGCATCGCGGCAGGTCTCAACGGTCATCTGTTCACGAAGATCAACTGGGCGTTCCGCTTCCTGCTCATCGGCGGCGGTCTGTGCATGATGATCCCCGGTACCATGTCCGACGTGATAGGTATCGGTATTATCGCTGTCATCTGTGTGTTCCAGTATTTTCTGGGCAAAAAGAAAGTACCGCTGACAGAGTAACTTAAATTAAAGAAAGCCTCCCCGACGGGGAGGCTTTTTTAGCGGCTAGCGGTTAGCGGTTAGCGGCTCAAAGTTCAAAGCTTTTCAATGAGGTTTGCTTCGGGAATGAGGGGGCGGAATTCATCAAAGGAATAGCCAACATTCTCCTTTTTATGACTGTCGGAGGAGAGAATGAATTTCGCGCCGCGTCCGATAAGATGTTCGAGGATAAACTGTGCAGGATAGGGGGTAGTTCTGTATCCGCGTGATATGGCGCCGGTATTTATCTCAAAAGGCTTCCCTGAGGCGAGAAGTCTGTCAGCCGCGGTCAGTGCCGCCGCGATATACCGCTCATTCGTCACGTCGATAAGGTCGCTTACCTCCGAGTATTTTGACACAAGATCGAAATGGCCGATGATGTCGCAGCCCGTTTTTTCGACGATATCCGACACAGTCTTATAGTATTCTTCGCAGTAGGCAAGCGCGTCGCCGCCGAAATACTCTTCCACCGTTCTGCGCTGAGTTTCGGCGCTCTCGTCCACGGGGAGGAACTTTCCGCCGCAGTTGACGTAATGCAGGGATCCTATAACGTAATCGTAGGGCTCGGCGGAGGATTCGGAATAGTAATCCTGCTCAACGCCGCAGAGGATGCTGATCCTATCCGAATACTTCTCTTTCAGTCCGGTTATCTCTTCCTTATAGCGGGGGAGATCCGCTTTTTTAATGCAGTAGCTTTCGTCGAACTCCGTGTAGCAATGGTCGGAAAAGCCGATTTCGGTAAAGCCCTTCTCTATCGCCGCAAGCACTACCGCCTCCGGGGTGTCGGCGCCGTCGCTGAAATTCGTATGGACGTGATAATCGCAAAGATAAATCATATTCATATCCTTTCTTTATATGCTTATTTTAGCAGGCATCGCCCGCTTTGTCAATCGGGTTTTTATTTTAGACAATTGCCTTATGCATATGCTTTCGCGCGGGTTTTAGTCATTTGTCTATATTGAGATTGACAAATAGGAGAAAATGAGGTATAATAAAGGAAAAACGCAGGAGTTATCATATGCCGCTTGAAATAGTACGTGACGATATAACCCATATGCAGGTTGACGCCGTGGTGAACGCCGCAAATCACACTTTGCTCGGCGGTGGAGGCGTTGACGGTGCCATCCACCTGGCGGCAGGGCCGGAGCTTTTACACGAGTGCGAAACTCTGGGCGGCTGTGAAACGGGGGATGCCAAGATCACGGGAGGATATTCTCTGCCCGCGAAATACGTTATCCACACCGTGGGCCCCGTATGGAAGGACGGAAAGCACGGCGAGGAAGCGCTTCTGCGCTCCTGCTACCGCAAATCTCTTGAGCTTGCCGCAAATAATTGCTGTGAGACCGTAGCGTTTCCCCTCATTTCCTCCGGGATCTACGGCTACCCAAAGGATCAGGCGCTGAACGTGGCAGTCTCCGAGATCGCGTCGTTTCTCATGTCCCACGAGATGCACGTATTCGTTGTGGTATTTGACAAGGGCGCGTATTCTGTAAGCAAAAACCTTTTCATCGGCGTTAAATCCTACATAGATGAGAACTACGTTGCGGATCACACAGACCTTGAACGGCGGGGAAACAGATGCCCGGAGCTGTTTTCAATCGCGAAAGCGAAAAAGAAAGAACAAAAATCTGACGTTCTATCCGAGATGGCATTGGAATGCGATTCCGGATTCGAGCCTCACACAGCTGCGAATGCGGGCATTCCGGGCTCTCTCGCCGGCGCCATCGGCGAATTGGACGAGAGCTTTTCGCAGGCGCTGCTGCGCCTTATCGACGAACGCGGTATGACGGACGTTCAATGCTACAAAAAGGCAAACATAGACCGCAAGCTCTTCTCGAAGATACGCTCCGACAGATTCTACAAGCCGAAGAAGGCGACGGCGATAGCCTTTGCCATAGCCTTGGAACTTTCACTTTCTGAGACGGAAGAGCTTCTGCGCAAGGCGGGCTACGCTCTCTCCCACAGCGTTATGTTCGACGTTATCATAGAGTATTTCATCAAAAAAGGAAGGTACGACGTTTTCGAGATAAACGAGGTGCTTTTCGCATACGATCAGTCGCTCCTCGGCGCGTGATTTTGTCGCCCGGCAGGCGACCTCTGCCTTTTCCCGCTCCGATATAATATGGCTGTAAGGTGAAAAACCGAGCAGCCATTTTATATTTGAAAAGGAGACAAAAAATGAAAAAGGATCTGACTGAACTGGTATTCATTCTCGACAGGAGCGGCTCCATGAGCGGGCTGGAGGGCGACACTATCGGAGGCTTCAACTCCATGATAGAACGGCAGAAGGGTGAGGTGGGCGAAGCTCTCGTTTCCACTGTGCTCTTCGACGACAGAAGCGAGGTCATCCACGACAGAGTACCTCTTGAAAAGATCGGTAAGATGACCGAAAAGGAATACTTCGTCCGCGGGTGCACCGCGCTTCTCGACGCCGTGGGCGGAGCGATCCGCCACATCGGCAACGTACACAAGTACGCGAGGGCGGAGGACGTGCCGGAGCACACCCTGTTCGTCATCACCACCGACGGCATGGAAAATGCAAGCCACCTCTACACCGCCGAAAAGGTGAAGAAAATGATCGAACGGCAGAAAAAGGAGTACGGTTGGGAATTTCTCTTTCTCGGAGCAAACATCGACGCCGTTGAGTGCGCCCGCGATTTCGGCATCGACGAGGATCACGCCGCAAATTACAACTGCGACGCCGAGGGCACGGCGCTCAATTACAGCGTTCTCAGCAAGACCATCAGCTGTGTACGGAAGAATTGCCGGATCGACGGCAGCTGGAAGGAAGAGATCGATGAGGACTTCAGGAACAGATCCTCGAAATAAGAGGACACATATTGAAAAAGGCTTGATTTTTCAAGCCTTTTTATTGCTTTTTTTACCTTTTGTGATATCATATAGGTAATACTTAACAAGGAGCAGGATATGGACTTTTTGTATTCTCAGATAAAGCCGCGCGGATGGCTGCGGGATCAGCTGAAGATCCAGGCAGAGGGTTTATCCGGAAATCTTGATATTATATGGCCCGACGTGCGCGACAGCGCATGGATCGGCGGAGACCGCGAGGGCTGGGAGAGAGTTCCCTACTGGCTGGACGGCTTTATCCCTCTGGCATATATGCTTGGCGACGACGGGCTGAAAGCCCGCGCAAAGCGCTATGTTGACGCCATCGTTTCCCGTCAGCAGGAGGACGGCTGGATATGCCCCTGCGACAAGGAAACGAGAAAGACCTACGATATGTGGGCGTATTTTCTTATCGGAAAGGTACTCGCCCAGTACTGCGAATACACCGGGGACGAAAAGGTATTCGATTCTCTCCTGCGTGCGTTCAGATGCTTTTACGAGGAACTGAAAAACGGCACCTTTGTCCTTTCCGCATGGGGAAAGTTCCGCTGGTTCGAGGCCTTTATCCCGCTGCAGTTCCTTTTTGACCGCACCGGCGAAGAATGGCTTCCGGACCTCGGAAAAATGATCGAAAAGCAGGGACAGGACTATCTCGGGCTTAAAGAAAACTGGACACATACCGCAGGCACCTGGACATTTGAAAAGCATATCGTAAATATCGGTATGATGATGAAATTCGAGGCTGTGACCTCGAAGCTTTTCGGCAAAGGATATACCGATATTGCGGGAGAGCTGTGGGCTCACCTCGACAAATACCACGGCACCGCCGTCGGCTCCTTTACGGGAGACGAATGTCTTGCGGGTATCGGCGCGAACCACGGCACGGAGCTTTGCAGTATCGTGGAGCTGATGTATTCCTGCGAGCTCCTTTACGCTTACACCGGGGAGGGTATATGGGCCGACCGTCTTGAAACGCTCGCCTTCAACGCCCTGCCCGCCACCATTTCCGACGATATGTGGACTCACCAGTATAACCAGATGGTGAATCAGATAGAATGCTCGGTCTTCCCCGAAAAGCCGTTTTACACGACCAACGGGTGTGACGCCGGGATATTCGGTGTGGAGCCCCACTACGGCTGCTGTACCGCCAACTTCAATCAGGGCTGGCCGAAGCTCGCCCACAGCGTATTCATGAAAACGGATCGGGGTATCCGCGCTGCGATGATGCTCCCCGCCGTTCTCCAAACAAAGCTGGGAGACGCGCGGGTCACCGTGCGTATTGATACGGAATATCCTTTCCGCATGAAGGGAAAATATACCGTAAAGGTCTCCTCTCCCGTCACCTTCGAGCTGTCCGTACGCATTCCCGGATGGTCGCGGGGATATGCAGTAAACGGTGAGAACAAACGCGGAAAGCTGTTAAAAATCAAAAAGAAGTGGAGCGGCACCGAAAGCTTCACCGTGGAGTTTTTCGACGAGCCGCACCTTTGCCGCCGTCCTTTGGGGCTGAGCGTTCTCAGATACGGTCCTCTGGTCTTCTCAGTGCAGATACCCCACGTTGAGCGCCGCCGCGAGTATATGCTCGGAAACGGTCTGTTCGTGAAATATCCGTACTGCGATTTCGAGCTTGTACGGGACGGTGATTTCAATTTCGGCTTCGCATCGGACAGTTTCCGTGTCATACACAAAAAAGGCGATGCCTTTCCCTTTTCAAGCAAGAATCCCCGCATCGCCGTGAAAACGGAAATGTGCCGTGTGGACTGGGAAACGGAAGAAAATTTCGACACCGTCGCGGCGACGGCTCCGAAATCGAACAAAGCGATCTCGGGCGGCGAAAAGACCGAGCTCATTCCCTACGGGTGCGCAAAGCTGAGAATGACTGAAATGCCGAAGGCAGAAAAGACGAAAAAATGAAACTATTCAGGTTCGGAGCTTTAGGCTTTATCGTAATAGGACTTATACTCGCGGGAATAAGCGTTTTTGTGCTGACCCGTCCCAAGGTGGATTACAGGACCTGCGAAGGCACTATCGTGAAAATCGAGGAAAGAGATGAGTACGTGGGCGATGAGCTGACGAGAGAATACAAGGTGTTCATCGACTACGAGGCCGACGGGAAAGAATATAAGGAAGTCGAATACGGTGCCTACGATTCCTCCATGGATGAGGGAGACACCGTCACCGTATACTATGATCCCGCGGATCCCTCGAGGATCCAGCCGGAGGGCTTTGAAAAGGTTCCTTACGTGGTGCTCGCCGCAGGTATCGTCAGTGTCGCCGCCGGTGTTGTAATGCTGATCCGCAAGAAGGCGTAATATAATGAACAGCCGCAATGATCTGACGCAGGGCGTCATCTGGAAAAAACTGATAGCGTATTTCCTGCCTATCGCGGCAGGCACGCTCTTTCAGCAGTTATACAATGCCGTGGACGCTGTGATCGTGGGAAAATTCGTTGGTACTGAGGCTCTTGCCGCAGTAGGCGGAAGCCCCGCCACGCTCACCAATCTTCTCATAGGCTTTTTCGTGTCCCTTGCCGGGGGCGCGGGAGTGATCATAGCACAGCATTTCGGCGCGAAGGAAAAAGAGAGAGTGTCCGTGGAGGTGCACACCTCCCTCACGTTCTGCCTTCTCGTGGGAGTGATACTCAGCGTTCTGCTGATAGTCTTCGCGTCCCCGGTCCTGCGCTTTCTGAAAACTCCGGCGGATACTCTGGCGCAGGCCGTGACCTACACGAGGATATATTTCACGGGTACCGTTTTCATCCTCGTTTTCAATATGGGCTCCGGAATACTCCGTGCCATAGGAGACTCCGGACACCCGTTCTTCTTTCTCACGGTAAGCTGTGTTACGAATATCGCCCTTGACCTCTATTTCGTCATCGGTCTCGGCATGGGCGTCGCGGGCGTGGCGTTGGCAACGGTGGCGGCTCAGGCGGTCAGCGCCGTGTGCGTGGTCGTTTCCCTGTGCTGCTCCAAAGAGGAATGCTGCCGTCTTTCCGTGAAAAAGCTGGGGATAAAGCGAAGAGTCCTCGCCAATATGATGCGAATAGGCATCCCCGCGGGACTTCAGTCCGCCATGTACGCCATTTCCAACATGATATTGCAGACAGGCGTCAACGTGCTGGGCACGGTGGTGGTCGCATCCTGGGCGATGAGCGGAAAGCTGGACGGTGTTTACTGGGCGACGGCAAGCGCGTTCGGTACCGCCGTCATGAATTTCGTGGGTCAGAACTACGGCGCGGGGCGCGATGACAGAATACGGCAATGCGTTAAGACCTCCTTTACCCTGTTCACCGTCATAACCGCCTCTCTCAGCGCGCTGATACTGCTTCTCGCGAGACCCGCGCTGACCATATTCACGGACGACCCCGCTGTTATCGAGACTACGTGGAAGATCATCACCTATTTCGTACCGTTCTATCTGCTGTGGACCGTTATCGAGGTCATTTCCGGCGTGCTCCGCGGTGTGGGTGACGCGGTAAAGCCCGTTATCATCATCGCTCTTGGTGTATGCCTGCTTCGTGTTATATGGGTCGTGACAGTCTTCCTCGCAAATAAAACTCTGTTTACCATAAGCATCTGTTACCCCATATCGTGGGCGGTGACGGATGTCGCGCTTATCGTGTACTACTTCCGCGGAAGCCCTTTCGCGAAAAAGAAAATAAAAGCGTAAAAAAGAAGCCGCCCCTAATAGCACAGGTGGATAAGGTAGTAAATGAGAATACCTGTCGAAAAGAGAGAAATCTCTGATCGACAGGTATTTTTGTCTCATACCATAGCAAGCAGGGGAAAATATATTTTCCCGTTCAGCAGGATTTTTACAGGGAAAAATTGAAACTGCCATACAAACGAAGACACTCGCTTCCGCTC
>JAZLKW010000005.1:0-17640 GCA_045597805.1 Candidatus Avispirillum sp.
TATAGGTAAGCAAAATCCAAGTAATATTGTGGTGCGCCAGCAAAGGCAGAGCCTTTGCCTAAGTTCGCTGTAAATCGTAAGGGAAGGCAAAATGGCGGCTTCGCCGCCAACCACACCATTGGCGAACTGCTCGCTAAACTACAATTTGAACAACACATCAAATTCATAAAGGAACGAAAAAATGGAAACTAAAACTCTGATAGCTAAAGACCTTCTGAAGATCAAGGCAGTTTTCTTCCGTCCGGACGAGCCCTTCACCTGGGCTTCCGGCATAAAGAGCCCCGTGTACTGTGACAATCGCCTCACCCTTACCGCACCCGAGGTGAGAAGTGACGTTGAGGAAAGCCTCGCCGCAGTCATCCGCGAGAATTACCCCGACGCACAAGTGCTTATGGGTACCTCCACCGCCGGTATCGCTCACGCCGCCATCACCGCTCATCTGATGGGCCTCCCCATGGGCTACGTCCGCTCCGGTGCAAAGGACCACGGAAGAGGCAATCAGATCGAGGGCAAGCTCGAAAAAGGTCAGAAGGTAGTCGTGGTGGAAGATCTTATCTCCACAGGCGGCAGCGTCATCGAGGTCGTCAACGTGCTGCGCGAAGCGGGCGCCGACGTTCTCGGCATCGCTTCCATCTTCACCTACGGCATGAAAAAAGGTCTCGACAGACTCGCCGAGGCAAACGTGAAAAACATTTCGCTGACGGATTTCGACACCATTGCAGAGGTGGCATCCGAGGAGGGCTACATCAAGCCCGAGGATATCTCCCGCCTTATCGCCTTCAGAAACAATCCCTCCGACGAGAGCTGGATCAAATAAAATGAGAAGCCTTATCGACACCCTCGACTTTACCGTTGAGGAGCTCTACGAGCTTATGGATACGGCGCTGGACATCATCGCCGATCCCGACAAATACGCTCAGTCGTGCTGCAGGAAAAAGCTGGCGACCCTCTTTTTCGAGCCCTCCACCCGCACACGCTTAAGCTTTGAGGCCGCTATGCTCGAGCTGGGCGGCAGTGTCATCTCCGTGCCCGGCTCCAGCGTTTCCTCCGCCGCCAAGGGCGAGAGCGTTGCGGATACGGCAAAGGTGGTCAGCAAATACGCCGACATCATGGCCATGCGTCATCCCATGGAGGGCGCCGCCCTCGTCGCCGCCAAAAGTGCCGAGGTCCCCGTAATAAACTCCGGCGACGGCGGTCACTGTCACCCCACGCAGACACTTGCCGATCTCCTCACCATATACCGTGAGCGGGGAAGCTTTGAAAATATGACCGTAGGATTGTGCGGTGATCTTAAATACGGCAGGACCGTCCATTCCCTGATCGGCGCTTTGTCTCGATACTCCGGTGTGAAATTCGTCCTCATTTCTCCCGACGAGCTGAGACTGCCCGAGTACGTCAGGACAGAGCTTATCGAAAAGAAGGGGCTTGACTGCACCGAGGTGTCCTCTCTTGAAGACGCCATCGGGGAATTGGACGTACTTTACATGACCCGCATCCAGCGGGAACGCTTCGACAGCTCGGAAAGCTACGAGCGTCTTAAGGACAGCTACGTCCTCACCGCCGAAAAGATGAAATCGGCGAAGGACTGCTGCCGCGTGCTCCATCCCCTGCCCCGCGTAAATGAGATCAGCGTTAAGGTGGACGAGGATCCCCGCGCCTGCTATTTCAAGCAGGTGGAGAACGGAAAATACATGAGGATGGCACTTATCTTAAAGCTTCTGGGAGAGGCGAAGGACGACCCCGTGAACCGCACGGTAATAGCGGGACAGCGCGGCGTCCGCAAGTGCACCAATCCCCGCTGCATCACCTCCTGCGAGCAGGAGATCGAGCATTTCGCGAAGGATGTGGACGGAACGCTCCGCTGTGCCTACTGCGAAGCAAAACTCTAATAAAAGAAAACACCCGGCTGTGCCGGGTGTTTTTTGCGGAAAGATCACATCTGATTCTTTTCCAGATCGACGGTATAGTCTTCTCTGACCTCGATTCCGTCGCGCTCAAGGCGGCGTTTCTGTTCCTCGATACCGCCGTCTCCGAAATTTGCGGCGAGGCAGCCTGCCGAGTTCACCACCTTATAGCAGGGGTATTTCACGGGATCGGGATTGTTGTGGAGAATGTTTCCCACCACCCGCGCGAGCTTTCTGTTTCCCAGATGCTCCGCTATCTGCCCGTAGGTCACCACTTTCCCGCGGGGGATGGTGGTGAGGTAGTCATATACCTTCTGTTTCATCAGAATCTGTGCTTGCCGGAGTAGTCCGCGGTGCGGATACAGCCGCGCTTGCAGACCTCGGCGCACTTGCCGCACTTGGTACAGAGCTCGTAATTGATGGAAGCCAGATTGTCAGTGACGGTGATAGCCCCCGTGGGACAGTTGCGCTCGCAGAGCCCGCAGCCGATACAAGCGTTCTTGCAGAGCTTCATGGCGTCCGCGCCCTTCTGCTTATTGGAGCAGGAGACCACCTGACGCTCCACGTCGGGCATCATGGCGATGATCTTCTGAGGGCAGGTCTTCGCGCAAAGTCCGCAGCCTATACACTTCCTCGCGTCAACACGTGCTATGCCGTCGTCAAGGCAGATGGCATCGTGGGGGCAAACTGCGGCACAGTCGCCGCGTCCGAGGCAGGCATACGCGCAGGCGGTGTCTCCGCCGAAGATGAGCTTGGCGGCGGCACAGGTCCCTATACCGGAATAGATCGCTTTCTTTTCAGTGTTTTCGCAGTCGCCGCAGCAGCGCACCGTTGCGACCTGCTCGACCGTATCCTCGAACTCAACGCCGAGGACCTCGGATATTTTATGAGATACCGCGTCCGCGCCGGGGATGCAGAGATTGGTCTTTGCCTCACCCTCTGCAAGCGCCTTCGCGTAGCCGTCACATCCCGTGAAGCCGCAGGCGCCGCAGTTGGCGCCGGGCAGGCACTCTCTGATCTTTTGTTCTTTTTCGTTTTCCTTTACGGACATGAATATGGCGGCGACAACGAGAACTGCCGCACAGATAAGTCCTATTGCCGTAACGACGATGGCAGCGGTAAGAATTGCTTCAGTCATTATACAGCCTCCTTATCACAGCCCGAACAGACTTTCGAGGACACCCGAAAATCCGTAGAAGGTTAGAGCGAGAATGGACGCGGAAACCAGCGTTATGGGCACGCCCTTGAAGCACTTGGGAGGATTCGCCCTTTCAACTCTGGAGCGTACGCCCGCGAACAGGATCATAGCAAAGAGGAATCCAAGACCGCAGCCGAGAGCTGCCGCCAGCGCCATGAGGAATCCGCCGCCGAAGGAGCCCGCCTGAGTTACGAAATCGTCGCTGATATTATTTGCCGCGACACCAAGAACTGCACAGTTTGTGGTAATGAGGGGCAGGTAGATACCGAGAGATTTATGAAGGGCGGGGATATATTTCTTGAGGATTATCTCAACCAGCTGAACGAGGGATGCGATTACCAGGATGAATACGATGGTCTGCATATATTCAAGCTCGAATCTCTCAAGAAGCAGGTAATAAATAGGATAAGTTGCCGCAGTGGCAAGCACCATTACGAAAGTTACGGCGATACCCATACCCGTTGCGGTATCGGTTTTCTTGGAAACGCCCAGAAAAGGACAGATACCGAGGAACTTTGTGAGAACGTAGTTATCAACAAGAATGGAGGAAAAAATGATGAAAAGTATTGTCTTAATCATTTGCCGCCGCCTCCTTCTTATCTTCGCAAGAGCCTTCCTTATTCTTCATGGAGCAGAATGCCGCAGAGGGACATCCGCTGCAGGAGAACTCTTTCTTCTGCTCTTTTTTTGTGAGAAAGTTCACTATGGCGATAAGCACGCCGAACACGAAGAATCCGCCGGGAGAGTTTACAAGAATCGGAATCTTGAAGTTTGTGATAACGGGGATTTCCATACCCATCCAAGTGCCGTTTCCGAATATTTCACGGATTGAAGACATACAAAGGAGGGCAAATGTAAATCCGAGGCCCATGCCGAGACCGTCAATTGCGGAATTGAACACGGTATTTTTATTTGCATACATTTCGGCACGGCCGAGAATGATACAGTTTACAACGATAAGGGAAAGGAACACGCCCAGCGCCTCGTAGAGATCGGGGAGGAACGCGTGCATGAGCATTTCCACGACGGTTACGAATCCTGCGATAATTACGATATAGCAGGGGATTCTGACTTTATCGGGAATAACTTTACGCAAAGCGGAAATCGCCATATTGGAGCAGACGAGAACCGCCGCCGCCGCAAGACCCATACTGAAAGCCTTGGAAACACTGTCGGTTGTGGCGAGGGTGGGACAGGTACCGAGAAGCAGCACCAGAGTGGGGTTCTCACGAATAATGCCTTTTATAAAATTCTGCCATACGGACATTATTTTCCACCTCCGATCATATCAAGTGTCGCAAACACGTCAACCATTGCTGTTCTGAACGCTGTTGAAGAATAAGTGACTCCGCTGACAAGGTCGACCTCGCCGACGGTATCTCCGCCAACGCCCACATAAGTTTTCGGGTAAGTTTCTTTTCCGAAATCTTTCGTTTCGGAATATCCCGTAAGTTCAACGGCGATTATCTTTCCGTCGTTGCCGACTGCAACCGTGAAAGTCATGGGGTTGGACGAATAGGAAGACTCCGTTGCCACGGACACGGCATAGCCCGTATCATCCGTATCTTTATAAATAGCTTTTACGGTTTTGGGCGCATCTGCGGGAACTTCCACTTCATCAAATCCGCCTGCCTCGGGCATTACGGCTTTTAATGAATCCTGAACTTTTTTCTCGTCGTTTTCTTTGATCACGGGAGAGGTGATAAAGTTTACCGCTCCCATCAGCACTGCAACAACAAGGCAGATCGCGGAAAGGACGATAATGCTTTTTACGTTATCTTTTTTCATCTTCACTTCACCTCCGCAGCTTTGCCGAAAGGCTTATGCGCCGTCAGCTTTGAAATATAGGGAGTGAGGATATTCATAAAGAGGATCGCAAAGGATACGCCCTCGGGATATGTTCCCCAATAACGAATTGCAAAGGTGATAAGTCCGCATCCGAATGCAAACACGACTTTGCCCCATGCGGTAGGCGGTGAAGTTACGTAATCGGTCGCCATAAAGATCGCACCCAGGAGAAGTCCGCCTGCAAGCACCTGATATGTTGCCACGGTCAGGTCTCCCGACGCTATCAGATAGAAGCAGAACACAGTTCCCGCGTAAATAACGGGGATATGCCATGTGATAACACGGCGGCAGATAAGATATATAAAGCCGATAATCAATGCAACGGCGCAGGTTTCACCGAGAGAGCCTGCACGCTCGCCGATAAACATCCGGAAAAGCGAGGGAAGCTTTTCAGTTTCCCCGTGGGACATCTGAACGAGGGGTGTTGCGAAGCTTTCAAGATCCGTCGCCGCCAAGGTTCTGGGTGGAACGTAATCCGAAAGAGTGTTCTGGAAAGAAAGAAGCATTACAACTCTTGCCGCCAGAGCCGGGTTTACGAAGTTATAGCCGATTCCGCCGAAAAGCTGTTTTACGACAACTATTGCAACAAGGCTTCCCACGATCGCCTGCCATTCGGGAACGTCAACGGGCAGGTTAAACGAAAGCATTACGCCCGTAACCACTGCGGAAAGGTCGGTTATTGTAAGGTCTCGCTTGGTGATAAGCTCGAAAATCAGCTCGCCGAGGATACATGACAGCACGCAGACGGCGGTGATATACAGCGCTCTTACTCCGAAGAGCCACACGGAAGCTATCAAAGCGGGAACCATGGCGATAATAACGTCAAGCATTATCTTCGTTGTGGTATTACCGCTTCTGATATGAGGAGAAACGGAAATATTAAGTTTACTCATTTATTCTCCTCCTTTTTTGCGGCTCTTTCTTTGAGCCAGGGCATCAGACGAGCTTTCGCCAGTTTATTCTGCTGAACCAGCTGACGGTTTGCAGGGCACACAAAGCTGCAGCATCCGCACTCCATACAGAGATTTGCACGCAGGGCATACAGCTCTTCCATATCTCCTGCGTCGAGCGCCGATGCGATTGATGCAGGTGCAAGACCGAAGGGGCAGGTATTTGTACATCTGCCGCAGCGGATACAATTTGTGATTTTCTTCGGTTCCGCATCCTTTTTATTCAATGCAATAAGTCCGTTAGTCTGTTTCAGAACCGGGGCGCCGAGGCTTGCCACGGAAATACCCATCATAGGACCGCCGTATAAAACCTTTGCGGGTTCTTCGGAAAAGCCTCCTGCAAACTCGAAAACGTCCTCAATGGGAGTGCCGATGGGAGCTATCACGTTTTTGGGGGATTTTACGGCTGAACCGTCAACGGTGATGCACTTTTCTGTAAGGGGCATACCTGTTTTTATGTAAGCGGCGATAGATGCCAGAGTAGTTACATTAACAACGATAACGCCCGCGTCAATGGGAAGCTTGCCCTCCATGACCACTCTGCCGGTGGTATGGTAGATAAGTACCTTTTCACCGCCCTGAGGATAAACCGAGGGGAGCGGTTTCACGCTGACGCCCTCTGTCTTTGAAGCCAGCTCGCGCATTTTTGCGATACATGCAGGCTTATTCTTCTCGATGCCGATGATGAAGGTCTTCGCTCCCAGATATTTCTTTAAGAGCCCGATGCCCTCAGCCATCTCATCGGCACGGTCCAGCATGGTCCTGGTATCTCCGGTAAGATAGGGCTCGCACTCGGCGCCGTTGATGACTACGTATTCGATTTTGGAAAGGTCCTTGACACCCAGCTTCACCGCCGTGGGGAAGCCCGCGCCGCCCAAACCTACCACTCCGCTCATCTTTACCGCTTCGATAAAAGAATCGAAATCGGTGACCTCGGGGGGAGTGATACCGGGATCGGGAGTTCCCATCCCGTCGCTTTCAATGACGATTGTGGGCACGTAATTTCCGCCCGCCTGAAGGGTGGAATCTATCTTTTTGACCTTGCCGGACACGCCGGAATAGATGGGCGAGGAAACGAATCCGCCCGCCTCCGCGATGAGGGTGCCGACGAAGACCTCGTCTCCGGGCTTCACCACGGGCTTTGCCGGTGCGCCGATATGCTGTGACATGGGATAGAATGCCGTTTTCGGGGAGGGCATCCTCAACGCTGCAGACTCAGCAGTATTCTTTCTGTGAGGAACGTGTACTCCGTGTAAATGGGACATTTCTCTGTATCCTTTCGTGGAAATTCAACATAAAGTATTCCGATTATTGATTATATAATATAATGAGACGCTTGTCAATTCCAATATCATCTGCAGTGAAAAAAGTATTGGATAAATGGCAAAAATGTGCTTTGAAATATGGAGTTTCACTGTTGAAATCGCGGCGCGTTCATGTTATAATTAACTGCAAATCACATTTAAGGAAATCAGTATGGACATTTTACAGAGATTATCGGAAGAAATAAGCGTAAAGCTCCCTCAGGTGGAGGCCGCCGTAAAGCTTCTCGACGAGGGAAACACCGTCCCCTTCATATCCCGTTACCGCAAGGAGGTCACGGGAGGTCTTGACGATACAGTGCTCCGCACCCTCTGCGACAGACTGAATTATCTGCGCAATCTGGAGGAGAAGAAGAACGACGTTAAAAACCTCATCGACGCGCAGGGCAAGCTGACCCCCGAGCTTATCGAGGCTATCGACGATGCCGAGACCATCACCGAGGTGGACGACATTTACCGCCCTTACCGTCCCAAGAGAAAAACCCGTGCGAGCGTGGCAAAGGAAGTGGGCCTCGAGCCCTTAGCCGACCTTATCTTCGAAATGAGAGAAGCTTACGAGCCCTCCATCGAGGAATGTGCGGCGACCTTTATCGACGAAGAAAAAGGAGTTGCCACCACGGAGGAAGCGCTGGCGGGCGCACGCGACATCATCGCGGAGGCAGTTTCCGACAACGCGGATCTGAGACGCGAGGTACGCCGTCTCACCTTCCTCAACGGCACCATATCCTCCAAAAAAAGCGGCGAGGGCGACAGCGTTTACGAGCAATACTACGACTACTCCGAGCCCGTGAAAAATATTCCTCCGCACCGCATTCTCGCCATGAACCGCGGCGAAAAAGAGGAAATGCTGAAGGTCTCCGTCAACGTGGGCACGGATATCATTCTGAACTACCTCTTCCTTAAGGTCATTACAAACTATAAATCCCCCGCGTTCCGCCACGTGGCATCTGCCGTATGCGACAGCTACGACAGACTGATCGCTCCCTCCATCGAGCGCGAGATCCGCTCCACACTCTTTGACGACGCTTCGGAATCGGCGATCAAGCTTTTCTCCGAAAACCTCAAAAATCTGCTTATGGCTGCTCCCTTGAAGGGCAAGACGGTACTGGGATACGACCCCGGCTACCGCACCGGCTGCAAGCTCGCAGTGGTCGACAAGACCGGACTGGTGCTCGACACCGCCGTGATCTACCCCACCAAGCCCCGTGAGGATATCGAGGGCTCGAAGAGGATCGTTCTCCGTCTCATCAGGAAATACGGCGTTGACGTAGTATCCATCGGTAACGGCACCGCATCCGCCGAAAGCGAAATGTTTATTGCGGACACCCTCCGCGAGTGTCCCGACACCAAATATATAATCGTCAGCGAAGCGGGTGCATCCGTATATTCCGCATCCAAGCAGGGTGCCGAGGAGTTTCCCGACTTCGACGTTACTCAGAGAAGCGCGGTCTCCATCGCCCGCCGTCTGCAGGACCCGTTGGCGGAGCTTGTTAAAATCGACCCCAAGTCGATCGGCGTCGGTCAGTATCAGCACGATATGAAGGAAGCGCGGCTTGACGAGGCGCTGACAGGTGTTGTTGAAGACTGCGTCAACAATGTGGGCGTGGATCTGAATACTGCATCCTATTCGCTTCTTTCCTATATTTCCGGTATCAATCTGACAAGCGCGAAAAACATCGTTAAATACCGCGACGAAAACGGCGAGTTCAAAAAGAGAGCCGACGTGACGAAGGTCCCCCGTATCGGCGCAAAGGCATACGAGCAGTGCGCGGGATTCCTGCGCGTACCCGGATCAAAAGAGATCCTCGACAACACCGGAGTCCATCCCGAGTCATACGACGCGGCAAAGGCACTGCTGAAGGAATTCGGCTATACCACAGACGACGTGAAAGAGGGCAATATTGCAGACCTTCGCCGTAAGGTGACAGCCTCCGGCACGGCAGCAGTTGCACAGAAGCTGGGAATCGGCGAGCCTACCCTTATGGACATCGTGGGCGAGCTTGAAAAGCCCGGCCGTGATATCCGTGACACGCTTCCCCCTCCGGTCCTCCGTGAAAGAGTGATCGAAATAAAAGACCTCGCCCCGGGAATGATAATGAAAGGAACCGTCAGAAACGTTATCGACTTCGGCGCATTCGTCGACATCGGCGTTCACCAGGACGGACTCGTTCATGTTTCGGAGATCTCCGACAAGTTCATCCGTCACCCCTCCGAGGTGCTCTCCGTGGGTGATATCGTCACGGTGAAAATCAAGTCCGTCGACGCCGTAAAGGGCAGGATCGGACTCACCATGAAGGGTATCTGACATATTTTCCCGCAATTGTGAAAATAATCTCCCGGAGCCCTTGATTTTTACTTTATTTTCGGTGTATAATATATTGGTTATATAATTAAGTATCCAAAAGGAGATAAAAAATGTTAGTAAACGCAAAAGAAATGCTGCAGAAGGCAAAAGCCGGCAAGTATGCAGTAGGTCAGTTCAACATCAACAACCTTGAGTGGACGAAGGCAGTTCTGCAGACAGCAGAAGAGCTGAAGAGCCCCGTGATCCTGGGCGTTTCCGCAGGTGCCGGCAAATATATGTGCGGCTTCAAGGTAGTTGCAGACATGGTAAAGGCTATGATCGAGACAATGGGGATCACCGTTCCCGTAGCTCTTCATCTTGACCACGGCACCTATGAGGACTGCTACAAGTGCATCGACGCAGGCTTCTCCTCCATCATGTTCGACGGTTCTCACTACCCCATCGAAGAGAACATCGCAAAGACCACAGAGCTCATCACCGTATGTGCTGAAAAGGGACTTTCCCTGGAAGCTGAAGTCGGCGCTATCGGCGGTGAGGAAGACGGCGTTATCGGTATGGGCGAGTGCGCTGATCCCAAGGAATGCAAGATGATCGCAGACCTGGGCGTAACCATGCTGGCTGCAGGTATCGGCAACATCCACGGCAAATATCCCGAAAACTGGCCCGGCCTTTCTTTCGAGACTCTCGACGCTATCCAGGCTGAGACCGGCGATATGCCCCTCGTTCTGCACGGCGGCACGGGTATCCCCGCTGATATGATCAAGAAGGCAATTTCTCTGGGCGTTGCAAAGATCAACGTTAACACCGAGTGCCAGATCGCATTCACGGCAGCAGTTCGCGAGTACATCGAGGCAGGCAAGGATCTTCAGGGCAAGGGCTTCGACCCCAGAAAAGTCCTCGCTCCCGGCTCCGAGGCAATCAAAGCAACTGTTAAAGAGAAGATGGAGCTGTTCGGTTCCGTCGGCAAGGCGTAATTTATATGAAAATAAAAACGGCACCTCACGGTGCCGTTTTTCTGTTTGCAGCGACTGGCTGTTAACGGCTAGCTGCCAGCCGCTATCCGCTAACCGCTAAAAAAGAGGTGTCTGCGACACCTCTTTTTTCTTTTATTCAGCGGGCTCTTCGTCCTTCTTTTCCGCTCCGCACTTGGGGCAGAATCTGTACTCGGGATCGAAGCTTGCTCCGCACATCTTGCAGATAACGTTGCCCTGAACGCCTGCGAGCCCTGCTTTGAGCTCGGCGATCTTTGCCTTGATCTCGTCTGCACTCTTTACGAGCTCGGCGATAGCCTCTGCGTTGTCGGCACCGTCCTTCTGTGCGAGGTAATAAAGCTCGCCTATGTCCTCGAAGCAGTCGTCAAGCTTGGACTCTTCGCCCTTGAGAGCGATCTTCAGCTTCGCTATGTTGGTAAGCTCTTCCGTTTTCTTAACGGTGTAATTGGCAGCGTCTTTCGCGCCTTTCGTGATGTCATCCCAGAATGCCATATATAAAGACCCTCCTTGGTTTTTGATTCTGCTTATATTATATACCTTTTTCTTTTTTCTGTCAACCTTTCGCAAAATGCTTTCTCTGTCCTATGCCGAACAGTATGCCGAGGACGATCCACACGACAAGCATTATATACGATTCCTTTCCGAAATGAACACCGGAAAGGCCGGGGATAGGTATAAGCTGGAGCACCATGAACGCGGCGGAGAACACCACGCCCACAGTCGCCGCCACGCGGAGGAACAACGTTCCGTCACTGTCGCGCCTCATTGTTCTGAGCGTTGCCGCACAGGTGAAGAAATAGCCGATGGATGCGCCTATGGCAGACATATCCACGAACCAGCCCAGTGCCTCGCGCCCGAGAATGGGTCCGGAAAGGGATATAACGATACAGAATATCATGGCGTTTTTCGGGGTGTTGTGCTTTTCGTCTATCTCGCTGAACCAGCGGGGCAGATATCCGTCACGGCTCATGGAATACATGAGGCGGGAGGATGCGAGGTAAAATCCCATGATGCCCGAAAGCACCGCCGAGGACACGCCCATGCCGATGAGTACCTTGCCGAAGGTACCGAGCAGCTCCTCCGCCGCTATAAGCAGTACCCACTCGCCCGCCATTACTCTTTCGGGCCAGTTTTTCAGTGCCGCCGCCGCAACGGTATTGTTGGAGGTATATACGAAGCAGCCGAAGGCGATGGCCACCACCATTATCGCCATGACCTTTTTATAGGAAAACTTAAATTCCTCAGCCGCCTGGGGGATGGTATCGAATCCTACGTACGCCCACGGAGCGATCGCAAAGGTGGCAAGTATCGCCGAGGCGATACCGCCGGTGCCCTTATGGGCAAAAGCTCCCACGTCGGACGCGCCGGCGGCGATGGCTGACGCCTTGTCGAAGCCCCACACGGGCTCCATATTTATCCCCTGCGCTTTTGCGGAAACGATGCCCGCCACGCACAGCGTAAGAGCGGATACAGCAAGAAGCACGGCAAGGACAGTCTGTATAAAGCCCGCCTTTCTGACGCCCAGAATGTTCAGCACGCCGAACAGGACGAGGATCGCCATGGCGAGAAGCATCTCGCCGAAATACACGTCAAAACCCGCAATACTGTAATGAAATCCCCATTTCAATATGTCGGCGCCGCCGTCCAGACCATCCACAATGAGGGCTATGGCGGTAGAGTTCATGGGCACGTTGGTAAGATACGCAGCTACCAGAAACCATCCGCACAGATATGCAGCAGGTGCCCCGAAGCACATTTTTGTAAACGTGAATTCTCCGCCCGCCTTGGGGTGTTTCGGTACCATATATGCATAGCTGAACGCGATGATGACCATCACGAGCGCACCGAGCACCATGGCGATGGCTGTCCCCGCCACGCCGGAGTTGGGCAGAAATTTCTTGCCGGGGTTGATGAATGAGCCCCATCCGATTATACATCCGAAGGCTATTGCCCACACGTGCATGGGGTTGAGCTGTCTTTTCAGTCCGGGTTCACCTTTTATGGTTTTGTTCTCCATTTACACCTCAAACGTCATAAGTCTTGTCGATAGCCTTGAGCTCGCGGAAAGTATCTATTTCCACGATATCCTCGTCGTAACAGGGTATTATCTCCACCTTGTACTGTCCGCGGTATGCCTGATTGGGCACGGTCTCCCAATATCTTTCTTTTCCGCCGGGGGCCTCGTACGCCGCCTTGATATGCTCAGACAGTCTCGCGCCCTCTGCCGCGTTGAAGTAGTAGATGCCCACCATCTGGTAGCAGTTGAGACCGCCGACCTTTTCCTCGGAAACGCATCCGTCACGGTCGGGGATGAGGCACCAGTCGTCAGTTCTTTCCTTCCAGATTCCGAGCACATTGGAGGAATAGTTATACTTCCTTATGATTTTGGGATTGGAAACAAGCAGATCCGCCTCAAGGATATAGGCGTCCTGCATGAGATATCTCGCCACCATGGCGGAGGAAATATTGTTCGCCTCGTTAAAGGCGGGGTTTTCAAGGAATTTGATCATAGGATACTTATAGAGAAGCTGATCGAACTGCTCCGCGAGGTATCCGCGCACGATATATATCTCGCTGATGCCGGCTTCAAGGCAGGCGTCAAGCAGGCTGTCGATGATCCTTCTGCCGTTTACCCGAACTAACGGTTTAGGAGTGTTCAGCGTAACGGGGACGAGGCGCGTACCGAAGCCCGCCGCGATGAAAATGGCTCTTTTGGCGCGATAGGGCTCGAGAGCGGCGACGCCCTTTGCGGAAACGAGACCGTCACAGACCAGACCCGAGTCCGTCAGCTCTTTCACGATTTTGTTGATCGTTCCGAGAGAGTATCCCGTTTTTGATTCAAGGGCGCGCTGTGTGAGCGTGTCCTTTTCCAATGCAAGAGTGGAAAGAATATCAAACTGTTTTCTCGTGAGTTCCATATTGGCTCCTTATGTGTTCATTTTTATGCCGGGTGTTTCATAGTACAAACAAATAATACTTGATTTGAACTGATTTGTCAAGGTTTTCCCGATAATTTGCCGATATTTATTTTAATCTCATAGCAATATGGCGAGAAAATGAACAAAAAATCATGCGGTTATTATCTCCGGAACCGGAAAGACTATGGAAAGAGGTGTATCGTGAAACATTCAGAAATCCATATCTGAATTTTCCTTGTTTCACGCCCACTTTGCGGCATTCGCCGCAAAGTGCACAGAAAGGCTGGTACTCAAAGTGAACGTAAATAAAGAGGCCTACAAAAAATATGCCGATTCGACCGCGGAAAAGTCTCCGCTCCTGAAGGACTGTCTGAAAGCGTTTGTCGCTGGAGGCATCATCTGCACCGCCGCGCAGGGGCTTAAAGACCTGTACGGCACGTTTGCGAACGAGAAGGATGCGGGGACGCTCGTCAGCGTCACCCTCGTCTTCCTCGCGGCGCTTCTCACGGGCATCGGCGTTTTCGACCGTATCGCGAAGCACGCGGGAGCGGGGACGCTCGTTCCCATCACGGGTTTTGCCAACGCAGTCGCTTCCGCTGCCGTGGACACTAAAGGCGAGGGCTTCATCCTCGGCGTTGGCGCCAAGATATTCACCATCGCGGGTCCCGTTATCCTGTACGGCATCAGCACGGGGGTCGTTTACGGCGTCGTATACTATATTCTGAAAGCAGTAGGGGTATTATGAAAGATATCATCAGGCTACCGCGCCCTGCGTATATCACCGCGTCCGCCACGGTGGTGGGCGAGGAGGAATTCCGCGGTCCTCTGGGGGAAAGCTTTGACGTTCATTCGACCGACGGAGACACCTTCGGCTGTGACACGTGGGAAAAATCGGAAAGCGAGATGCAGAGGCGGGCGCTGACCGAGGCGCTGTCCTCCTCCGGCATCACTCCCGACTGCGTTTTCGCAGGAGACCTCATTAACCAATGCAGCGCTTCGAACTACGGACTTCTTTCCTTTGACATCCCGTTTCTGGGGATATACGGCGCCTGCTCCACCGCCGCGGAAGGTATTTTGCTGGCGTCCTCTCTCGTTTCGTCGGGCATGTGTGAGGCGGCCTCGGCGGTGACCTCGTCCCACAATGCCTCTGCGGAGCGCCAGTTCCGCTTTCCTCTTGAATACGGCGCGCAGAGGTGCCCTACCTGCCAATGGACGGTGACGGGTTCGGGCGCGTTCATCATAAGCTCCGAGAAACAAGAAAACGCCCCCGCCGTGACTGAGATGCTTGTGGGCCGTGCCGTGGACGCGGGGATATGCGACGCCAACAACATGGGCGCCGCCATGGCGCCTGTAAGTGTTAAACTTAGACCATATCCAATATGCCAGAGGCGGTATGCGTCTACAACACTTTACAAAAATAAAAATGCGAAGGAGGCCCGTAAATAAAGCAAAAACCGGACATATTGGGTATGAAAAAATCTTAAAAACGGAGGCTCAATATGACCAGTATCTTTGAAAAAAACGGCGGAAAATTTTTGCCCGTCGGAGCGTATTTTTTGCCCGATTTGGAGGTGCAAAATGAGGTAGATGTTCCCATCGGCATCTACGGTGAGCGTCACAAACGCTACTTGAAGCAGTACCACCGCATCCGCTATTACAACCTTCTGACGAGCGGCAAGCTCAATTCCTACCTTGCTGACGTGAACGGACAGGCGGAAGAAATGTTCGCTTCTTTGGTAAAACAACTTACCGAAAATGAGGGCATCACCGAACAACTGAAAGCATCCGATTCGATGGAATGGGTGCGCCGGATGAACAACATCCGCTCCCGTGCAAACGAGATCGTGAACAGTGAGGTGGTGCTTGTATGAGTCGGAAGCCATTTCACCGCACCCCGAAAGAAATCATCATCACAGTCAAAGAAAACCCGCTTGACGTTGCGGCGGCAAAGTACATAAAGCTTTTCAATGTGAAAATCAAGGGCGAAAATAAGAAAGCTCCATCGCAGCGATCGGCAACGGCGGAGGTGTCGGTATGAACTATTTACGCTCGGTTATCGCTCTTATTCTCGCTATCTTCTTTTTCGCCGCCTGCGGTAAAGCGCCGAAAACGGCAACGCCTATACCCAATAATATACCTATAACGGAAGCAATATCGGAAGGCAAAACACCCGAAACGGAAAAAGAAGAAGTCACATCCGTATCCGATACGGTATCGCCTTCTGCGATTATCTCAGAAGAAAAAGGTGTGGAAAAGACGGAAAACGATCCGTCATACGAGCCGAAAAAGATGCCCGATGAAACACCCGTTCCGCCTGCAAAAAACGAAACACAGTCCGTTATTGCGCCCGAAACGACACCCAAAGCAATACCGAAAACGGAAGTGCCCGCAACGACACCGACCCAAGCACCGTTCGATATTGATTATTGGATTGCATACGCCAAAGATTACGCTGTAAGTGTCGGTTTGATACTCAACCCGGAGGCAAGGGCGTGTTGGGATTATCCGATAGCGGCGGGTACGAAGTGCACCGGAACCGAGCGTGATATTCGAGATTGTCTTTCCCTCTATGCACGGGATGAGGACATTACGGACGTGTGGATTTGGTACGAAAAGGACGGAAATAACCGCTTCGATATTTACATCGGTTATGCATAAAACGGTAGAACGCAGTTGAGTTTTTATACCCGACTGCGTTCTTTTTTGCGTAAATCTAAACCGTCTGAAAACTTTGCATTATCTTAGCGAGCAGACTGTTTCTACTCCTATCGGCGTAAAAACAGTGAACTGCATCGTCTGAACGAGCAGTGCGTTTTTACTCCTGCCCGTCGAAAAACACGAAACTCGTTAGGAATCGTCTCGCCTACCGGCTCGGTCAGTGCTTCTGCCTTTGGCAGAGGTCGCCACCGGCGACCCGCACCCTAAAACCTGAATTACAAAGTTCGTCAAAAAAGTCAAACACGATTTACCGAATCGTACTTGACTTTTATAAAAAGATGTGCTATACTTATGTCAACTCTAAGATGGAGGTACTACAATGTTTATTGGCAGAGAAACCGAACTGAAAACGCTGAATAATCTTTATCAATCCGACCGATTTGAATTTGTCGTCATTTACGGCCGCCGCCGTGTCGGCAAGACGGCGCTGATCAACGAGTTCATCGGCAAGAAAAATGCAATATATTTTATGGGCGTCGAAAGCAACGCCAAACAGAATCTCGAAAACTTTTCAAAAAGCATTATCGAGTACGTCGGTGGCATCGAGGCGGAAACATCCTTCGCTTCTTATCAGGCGGCGCTCGAATACGTTTTCCGTCTTTCCGAAAAGGAACGGGTCATTCTTGCAATCGACGAATACCCCTACGTCGCCCGTGGCTCCAAAAGTCTTGCTTCGACCTTGCAGCTGCTGATCGACAAATATAAAGACACGTCGAAGATGATGCTGATCCTTTGCGGCTCGTCGATGTCGTATATGGAGGATCACGTCCTCGCCTATAAAGCACCGCTCTACGGCAGACGCACCGCACAACTGAAGCTGCTTCCGTTCACATTTGACGAGACCTGCCGTCTGTTCGGCAAGTTTGGGGGAGAGGAGAAGGCACTTCTCTACGGGATGTTCGGCGGCACACCTCAGTACCTGCTCCAAGTCAGCGACAAAATGAGCGTTGCCGACAATGTGAAAAACACCTTTTTGAATCCGGCAAGCGCCATTTTCGAGGAACCGGTCAACCTTCTCAAGCAGGAAGTCCGTGAACCAGCGATCTATACGGCAATCATCACGGCGATCGCCACCGGCTCGTCCCGAATGTCCGAGATCTGCTCTAAGGTCGGCGAAGAAACGAACACCGTTTCCACCTATATCAAAAATCTTGTTACCCTCGGTATTATTCAGAAGGAATCTCCCTACAGCGAAAAGAGCTCCAAGAAGTCCATCTATTCCATCTCGGATAATATGTTCCGCTTTTGGTATCGCTTCGTTCCCGAAAATACATCGGTTATCGCTCGTGGCGCCGCCGATCTTGCCTATAAACGCATTGAGCCGGAGCTGTCGTCTTATATGGGCGGTGTGTTCGAGGATATTTGTACGCAGTATCTTTGGAAGCAGCTCATCGACGGCAAATCCCCCGTCGATTTTCGTGACCTCGGACGCTGGTGGGGCACGAATACGAAAACCAAACGCCAAGAAGAAATCGACATTATGGG
>JAZLKW010000006.1:0-3575 GCA_045597805.1 Candidatus Avispirillum sp.
CGTTACCGAATTAGTTGACTTTGTCTTTTAGGGCTTTACCAGCCTTGAAAGCAGGAACCCGACATGCATCGATTTTGACCGTTTCTCCAGTACGGGGATTCTTTCCCTCTCTTGCGGCGCGTTCACGTACTTCAAAAGTACCGAATCCGACCAGTTGGACTTTATCGCCTTTTTCCAAGGCTTCAGAAATATTTGCAAACACTGCTTCTATTACTGCTGCTGTATCTTTTTTGCTGACACCAGACGTTTCTGCAGCGACCCGAATCAATTCTCTTTTGTTCATAACAATACTTCTCCTTTGTGTTCAAGTAGGCAAATTATATCATATAGCACGACCTATATCAACAAACTTTGTACTATATCCGTATTGCTTCGGATAGGATTTTTTCTATCTTGCGAGAAGTGCTGTATTCGCATCCTCGGAGAATGTTGATATGTTGTAAAGCACAAGCACCGCGTCAATGGAGTTTTCCTCCACGTAAGATTTTATTGATGTTCTGTTATAGCGCAGGTCGAAAAGGTGTATCTCCGAAAAGCGCTCGGTTAAAAAAGGCGCGAGACTGTCGCAGTAAGAGTCGCGGATCACGAGTATCTTCTGCCCATCATTTTTAGTTTTTATTATGCAGAGCGGTTGATTGCCCCCCAGAAAGAAGGAATATTTGTCCTTTTCCTCCAGATGCTCATAATAATAGAGTTTCCCCTCTACGAGCTTCGTGTCGGGCATGGACATGACATCAATACCGTCCTCATGGACATAGATATCAATTGAGTCGGGTGATATCCATCTTGCACCGGAGCGAGACCACGCCGTGCCGTAAAAATTATCAGAAACGGTAGTCTTTTCGTAGTCACTGAGGGAAATATTCTCAAGTCCCATGGCATCGAAAATAGCGTTCGCACCGTAAAATGCGCCCAGACTCGTCCAATGATGGTCTGTTCTGTAATAGATTTCCTCTCTCGCGTGAGACTCCAAGGCGGAGCAGAGGTCGATGCAGTCAGCTCCGCTTTTTTCGTAAAGCTCCCCGATTACCGCCTTTTCGTCGGCATTTGGGGCGTTTTTCGGGAGCTTGTCTGCCCAAACTGATGCGGCAGTGGGAACGAGTCCGAAGTACACGGGTACGGATATGTTTTCAGACAGAGCCGAAACGTATTCCGCCTTTTTTGTGATCGTCTCGCCATCCGGAGAATCGACTTTGGAGATGAGCGTACCGTCCGCGCCGAAGTAAACGCCGCCGTTTTCGTGCTTACCGGTGAAGCGGCTCATATACGCCTTCAGCGCTACCCACTCGTCACGGAGGAAGACATGATCTGCGCAGAAGCTCTCCGCATCCTCGGAAAATTCGCCGCTCATCAGCGTTTCCAAGGTGAGGCGCGGTGCCTTCTGCAGGTATCTGTTCTCGAATTCGGAGAAATCCCGCTTTGGGAGAAGAATAGTCAGAAGTGCGGTCGATAAAATAAATCCGCAGAAAATGACCGTTATTAATATCTCAAAAGTTTTTTTCATACGGTCACCTCAAAATCTGAAATACAAAAACGGATTGTATGTATCGGCAACGAGGCAGGCAGTGCAAAGCACAAGCGCCGCAGCTATAAGCACGCATTTTACAATGCCGCCTACTTTTTCGGGGAGCTTCCCGAATAGCTTTTTCCACACGGGGAGCGAAGCCGCCGCCGCGATGATGATTACCGGCAGATAGTCCCGTAGATAGTAGAGCATATCGGAGGAGACGAGCGGTACGCCGATGCCAAACATGGATGCAAGGTAGATTTTAAGCGAAGCGAAGTCCTCAATTCCGAATATCGCCCAGCCGAGGACAATGAAAAACAGCGCATAACTGTGCTGAAGTGCCGACGGGAGCTTCTCGATGTATTTCCCTAGGAAAAACTTCTCAACGACGAGAATGACGCAGAAATAAAGTCCCCAAAGAAGGTAGTTCCAGCTGGCTCCGTGCCAAAGTCCTGTTGCCGCCCATACGAGGAAGATATTGCGTATCCATTTGGCCTTGCCGCAGCGGTTGCCGCCGAGAGGGATGTACAGATACTCACGGAACCACGATGAGAGGGAAATGTGCCATCTGCGCCAGAAATCAGTGATGGACTTGGATATGTAGGGGTAGTTAAAGTTCGCAAGGAAATCGAATCCCAGCATCTTTCCGAGTCCGGTGGCCATGTCGCTGTAACCAGAGAAGTCGAAGTAAATCTGGAACGTGAAAGCGATAACGCCGAGCCACGCGCCCAGTACTGACAGATTCCCGACCGAACTCTTGCAGACATCCCAAAGCTGACCGATATTGTTTGCAATCAGCAGCTTTTTCGCAAGGCCGATTACAAATACCGTCACGCCCTCGGAAAACTTTGAGACGGAGAGATCTCGCCGATCGATCTGTTCTCCAAGATCCTTATACTTGATTATGGGACCGGCAATGAGTTGGGGAAAGAGCGTCACGAATGTGCCGAAATTGACGATATTTCTCTGCGCTCTCGTATCGCCGCGATAGACGTCCACGGTGTAGCTCATCGTCTGAAACGTGTAAAACGATATGCCGATTGGGAGATGGATGCCCAAAACCGGCACGAAGGAAAGCCCGATGTTATTTAAAGATGCTGCAATAAAATCCCAGTATTTGAAAAAGAAGAGAAGACCTAGATTCAGCACCATGGAGGACGCAACCGCGCCTTTTGCGGCCTTGTCATTTCCTTTGCTCTTAAAATACTCAACAAGTCTGCCGTGGGTGTAGTCAATGACCGTGGAAATGAGCATGATGACAGTGTAGATACGCTCGCCCCAAAAATAAAATAAGAGCGACGCGATGAATAGAGTCGCGTTGCGCAGCTTCCGCGGCACAATATAGTAGATTATCAGCGTGGCCGTCAGAAAGAAGAAGAGAAAAACGGGCGTTGAAAAGACCATATAACCTCCGACAGAGCAGAAGATAGCCTTCTGCTCTGTCAACTGTTTATTCAGTTAGCCGTAGCCGGCTTAAATACGTTATCGGGGATTATGTATCCGTCGGGGAATACGACCATTGCAACGTAGTTACCGAGGGTCTGCACCTTGGCGTTTGCCTTCCAGAGAGCGGCTGTCTCAGCATAGAATTCATCGCTGCCGCCGAGATTAATTCGGGCGTTGAAGATATCCTCAACAGCCTGAACGTCCTTGCTGTCAGCAACCTCAACGAGCATTACCTCGCATGCATAGCCTGTGATGGGAGCCATGTAAAGAACACGCTGCTTCAGCTCAATGTCCTTGAGACCGACATAGTAGTTTTCGATGAGGTCGTCACTTGTCTCCTCCAAAAGTACCAGTTCCTCCTGCTCGGTCTCCTTCTGTGCGTCAAGGATCGTCTGGTAGACCTGCTGGAGATCGAGATCTTGGGGAATGTCGCTTCCGGTTTTTGCGCAGCCCACGAAAGAAATGCAGAGTGCTGCGGCGAGAACAAAAAAGAGTATGCGCTCCATTTTTTATTTCCTCCTTAATCGGCGCGGACGAATGAGCAGTTCTCATGGTCTATTGTATCAGAACCGTCATCCCATTCGAATGCGCCGTCATTTAAAATGAATTTGTCCGTTCCGTC
>JAZLKW010000007.1:0-13901 GCA_045597805.1 Candidatus Avispirillum sp.
CCTTTCCAACGCTCCCTCTATCGGAGCTAACTATGTTGGTCTGAAGGACAATAGCATCTCCGTTCCTTACACCTTCACTCCCGGTGAGTGGTACAACGTTAAGTGGGTCTCCGCTAACGGTTCTACCGAGATCTTCGTTAATGGCGAATCCGTTGGTACTGTCAACGCAACCCTTTCTTACTACGAAAACAACCAGTTCTACTGGGCTCCCATTCTCCTCTCCATGGATAACGTGAAGATGGGCGGTCAGGTATTTGATTTCGAAGGCGACAACTCCGCTTGGAACACTGAGTCCGGCCAGGGCGAGCTCCTCGCTGAAGAGTATGAAGCATTCCGTCAGGAACTCGGCGCGAAGTATTACCACTTCCAGACCGGTAACTCCTGGCATCCCGTTATATTCGCTGACGCCTCTAACGAGGTTGAATTCGACGTATGCCTCGATGACTCTACTTCCAGCCTCGGCTGCTACGGTCTTTCCAACGCTCCTTCCCTTACCGCTTCTACTATCGGTAACACCGCTAACAGCCTTAGCTACACCCTCACCCCCGGCACTTGGTACAACATTAAGTGGGTTTCCGGCAATGGCGAGACCGCTATCTACGTTGATGGCGCATACGTTGGTTCCGTTGCAGGCGAGCTGTCCTACTACACCGCTGAGGGCAACAACCAGTTCTACTGGGCTCCCGTTCTCCTCTCCATGGATAATGTAAAGAACGGCGCACAGGTATTCGATTTTGAAGGCGACAACTCCGCTTGGAACACTGTGTCCGGCCAGGGCGAATGCCTTGAGTATCCTCCGGCAGTTCTTCCTACCCTCTTTGATTTCATCCCCGCTATCGGCACTCCCGAAGGCGAAGGACTCCTTCTCTCCAACTCTTACGACGCAGTTTCTACCTACTACGATATCGAAACCGCAGCTGGTAGAGGCCAGAACATAATCATGGACTTCAACCTCAAGCTGTACTCCATGTCCAGCGAGAGAGTTGCAATGCCCAACCACTGGTACGAGTTCTGGCTTGACTCCTCTTGCCATAACCGTGTTCAGATCGGTATCGATACCATCGGTGTGGACAGAAACGGCTCCGCTGATAAGGTTGCATTCAACTTCGGCGAGGACACCTGGCACAGAGTAACTATTGAGATCCTCAAGAAGTACAACACCATCAACATTTACATTGACGGCGATGCTGAGCCCGTTTACACCGGTACTGTCGGTGAAATGCACTGGCTCGACGGTCGTTACCTCATCGGTCAGGCTGTTGGCGCAAGCTGCCTGCTTGATAACTACAACATCTACTCTGCTGAGGACTACACTCTCCAGACAGCTGGCTTCGGCAACGGCGTAGACAACAGCGTCAACGAGCGTATGGTTGACGTTGACGCTCCTTGTAACGCTCCTTACGTATGGCATCTGCCCGCTACCACTGTTAAGGTTACTCCTGAGACCTGCCACAGCGAAGGTCTTGACACTACTACCTGCGCAGTTTGCGGCGCTACCATTGACCATACCATCGCTAAGATCGCTCACAAGTGGTCCACTTACGACATCAACCGCAAAACTGCTGACGGTCTCGTATACAACTACTGCAGAAACGCAGAAACCGGCATCTGCAGCGATTGCGGCGAGCGTCACTACACCACTCTTCCCGCTAACTACGAAGGCACTCTGTATCAGTTCCACGACTTCCAGGATGACTTCATATTCACCTGCAACTCCGGTTGGACCACTGCTAACTGGACCGTAGCTGACGGCAAGCTCAACTTCAACCAGGGCGGCGCTAACTACAACCAGTTCGACTTCAACCGCGGAATTCCTACCAACAGCTGGTCTTGGTGGTTCGATCTCACCATCGACGAGATCCTTGATCCCGATATCACTTACGGCTCTGAGATATACTTCTGGTTCGGCGGTCAGAACACCGTTGCTATCCAGGCAGGTTACCGCTTCGAGGCTCCCGTTATTGAGGGCACCGATGACGAAGGCTACTTCTTCATCAGACCTGCTGACGGCGGTTCCTTCCAGCAGCAGAAGGCTTACATGGCACTCGAGACCGGTAAGACCTATAAGTTCGGTATCACCTTCGAATATGACGAAGATGAGTACACCGGCGCAATTAAACTGTGGCTCGACGGCGAAGTTGTCTGCCAGTACACCGACGCTGAGGACGAAGAGATCATCTTCGTAATTCCTTACGCTTCCTCCACCGTTACCTACAACGTATGGAGAGACTTCGGTGTTATGCACTCCATCGACAACTTTGCATACGGTTCCGCTGACTTCAGAATTCTCCCTGTAATGGGTGATGTTGACGGCGACGGCGCTGTTACCGCAGCTGACGTTGTTGCATACAGAAGATACTTCTCCGCACAGGCTGACGCTCTCGACCTCAGCACCATCGTGGAAGCTGACGTTAACGGCGACGGCGTTGTAAACGCTAAGGACCTTCTGGCAGTAAGAACTACTCTCGCAGCTCTGTAATTAAACAGTACGCGGATAGTTTAACTTACAATTACACAGCGGCACCCCAATAGGGGTGCCGCTTTTTTGCTGTGGCACAGCACGAAATAATCCGTCTTATATCCTTGACATCATAAGGGTTTTCGGTTATAATTTCTATGTAAAATTCACCGGAGGAAACCCAATGAAAAAAACAGTATCACTAATCCTTTGCGCAGTAATGCTCCTGTCCGCTCTCGTGTTCGCCGTTCCCGCTTCCGCTGCGGGCACCGTAGACATGACCGTAAAATCAAAGTCGACCGATCCCATGAACAGCCAGGGGACACTTACCGTCACCTTTACCATGAACGAAAACGCGGGCCTCAACGCCCTCGCTCTTACCCTGGATTATAACAGAAACACCCTCGAGTTCGATTCCGCTTCCAACGGTGTAGTCTTTTCCTCGGAGAACAATGCGGATATGACGGGCTGTAACAGCTCCGTTAGCCCCATAAAGATCATGTTCGCGCATAACGGCACAGGAAACGTCACCGCGACGGGCAAAATAGTCAGCGTTAAATTCAATATCATAAACGATATGGGCACCTTCGACGTTGTCCCCGGTATCGACGTTGAAAACACGTCCTTCTCCGGAAGCGGCGGCGAAAGCATAACGCTGAATCTCCATAACGAGATAACCAAAAACACCCAGCATATAGATACCGGTCTTCCCAGCACTATTAAGCCTACCTGCACGGAGCCCGGCAGAATTGAGAAGAGATGCACCACCTGCAATAAGATCCTCAGTGTAGTACCCACCTCTGCTGCTCTCGGCCACGACTGGGACGAAGTGGACCGCGCAGAGCCCACGGAAAATGAGGACGGCTGGATAGAGTATGAATGTCTCAGATGCGGCGAGACCATGACCGAGATCCTTCCGAAAACGGGCGGCGGCGCGATCCTCAGCGGTACCTATAAGGTAGACGGCGATACACTCACCCTCACTCTGGATCTGGCGAAGAACCCCGGAATCAATACCCTTGTAGCAACACTTGCGTATAACGCAAACGCCCTCGAATTTGTGAACGCGGCAAACGGTTCTGTGTTCAGTTCCGCGAATAACGGCTCCATGTTCGGCGTCAACGGCGAAAATGATCCTCTCATCCTCTATTTCGAGGAAAACGGAGTAGGTAATATCACGGCGAACGGCAAGGTCGCAACCCTCACGTTCAAGGTCCTGGATTCGAGCGCCGATTTCGGCTTCGTCCTCGCGGTTGACAGCGATAATACCTTCGGTGCAGACGAAAATAACCTCCCCGTGGACGTACTGTTCGATGATTGCACCATTAAGGAGCTTACCTATATCATAGGTGATGTAAACGGCGACGGCAAGATCAACGCCGTAGACGCCAACCTGTGCAGACGCGTGATCCTCGGCACGGACGAGTATACTCCCGCCGCAGATATCAATGGCGACGGCAAGGTCAACGCCATAGACGGCAACCTTATTATCAGACTCATCCTCGGCGACTGATCGCCGGACAAATAAAAAAGCGAGTGCAGAATTTCTGCACTCGCTTTTTTTACTGTTTTTATACTTCTCTGTCGTTTTCGGGAGCCGCTTCTGCCGCATCTGCTTTGTTGTATTCCACAACGGGCAGGCTTCTCATGAACTCGATAACGTACCTGAGCTGGCTTTCCTTGTTCTCACGCATCCATGAGTCGATGAAATCGGGGAGCCACGTCTCAATTTCCTCGGCAAGCACGGAGCGGTCCGTGTAGCCCTCGATGCCTTTGATGCCAAGTTCTACGCGGTTCATGGTCTTTATGGCTTTGCAGGCGATGAGCAGATCGGAATATCTCTCGTCTTCTCCGCTGTCAACGGACTTTATGATCTCCATGAGCTTATCCAGACGTGCGATGTTCTCAATCGCCTTGTCGGTGTCGCAGTTGAGCTCGGTCACTCTGCCCTCGCAGGTGTTTGCGGAGTACCAGTACATGAACTCCATCCAGTCGCAGGTGCGTTCGCACTGACCCATCCCGCGGACCACGTCGATGATGTTCACCTCGTCGGAGTCGTAGAGCAGGGAGCTTGCTGCATACTCGAATTTTTCATCGGGAAGCACGTCCGGGCTCCAGCCCATCTGCGCGCCGATGACCATGCCATAAAGGGAGCAGTTGAAAGCACATATGTTGCCGAAGTCACCCCAGTTTGTGTTGAGGATGCCGGCGGCGCCGTATTTCTTGCCGTAGCGGGCAAGGTTGGTGATATTGCCCTCGGAGCGGTCTATCTCTTCAACAAATCTGTTCCAGCTGGAGGTGCCGGGGCACACGAGCTGGGTGAGACCGGATTCCGCCATGGTCTTTATCTTGTTCTCATCGGGGTCCTTCAGATAGGTCCAGTTGAGCATGACGGTGTCCTTGGGGATGTAGGAGAGCTTGTCGGGCTGTGCCAGCGCGATGTCGCCCCACATCATGACGGTTTTGCCTCTTGACTTAACGTGGTCGATGATCTGCATCAGGAACTTGAAGTATTCCTCGCCCGCGTCCTTGCCGGCGTTTCTGCCGCGGCACAGGTCGAAGGTCTCGTCACAGCATATGTTGAATCTGTCCGAGCGGAACAGGGGGATATACTGGTCGATAATGCTCTTTATTACCTTGATGGACTCGGGGTTGGACACGTCGATGGTGTGATGGTACATCTTTTCGAGCCAGTACATCGCCGTGGGCTTGTAATTCTCAAGCTCGCACAGGTGAGAGTATTTCTCACTCTGCAGCAAGTTGTACAGGTGACCAAAGGTGGCGACGGAGGGCACCAGCTCTACGAAGTTCTCGTAGCAGTAGTCATCCAGAGCCATGATCTCGTCTGCGGTGAGCACCTCGTACGCCTGCATGACGCCGTCGTACTCCACGAACTCGTAAGCGTCCTCAACGTAAAGCTGCAGGGAGTTTATCTTGTAATAGGCGAGCAGATCAACTATGTGGTAAAGCTGCTGCAGGGTGGGGACCTTGCCGCGCGTCACGTCATGGTAGAAGCCGCGGTCCGGGAAGTCCGGCGTGTCCTTGATATCGCAGCAGGGGAGCGTGTCGCCGTATTCGTGGATGATCTGGCGGAGGGTCTGAATGGCGTAGTACGCGCCCGCGGGGCCCCATCCGGAAAGGTCGATGCCGTTTTCGGTGATCGCCAGCTGGTAGCACTCTTTTCCGTCCTCGTGGGAAATGTCGATGCCGGGGCAGGAGCACTTGCAGTCTTTGCCTACGGTGCGGAATTTGAGAGAATTTCCGGTCAGCTCTTCTATCTCGTCGCGGAGCTTGACCGCAAGCTTCACGACACGTCTGTCACAGCCGTGCAGGCGGATGACGGACAGGTTTTCGAGAGAGAATTTTCCCTCTTTAACGCTGCATTCTTTTGGTGTGGGGATAAGTTTCATTTTCTTTTCTTCCTTTGTTATGAGGGATTTTCTGAGCCGCCTTCAAGGCTCATGAATCTGGTGTATTTGCCTGCCCAGCCCACCTGTACCTTGCCGGTGGAGCCGTGCCTGTTCTTCGCTATGATCACTTCAGCCGTGCTCTGCGCGTTGTCCGATTCCTTGTAGTACTCGTCGCGGTACAAAAACATTACGATGTCGGCATCCTGCTCGATGGCACCGGAGTCACGGAGATCGGAAAGCATGGGGCGCTTGTCGGTCCTGGATTCGGGACCACGGGAGAGCTGTGCGCAGCATATTACGGGAATCTTGAATTCCTTTGCCATAAGCTTCAGGTTACGAGAGATCTCGGAGACCTCCTGCACTCTGTTATCTATATGGTGCTCGGACTGCATCAGGCCCAGATAGTCTACGACCACCAGTCCCAGATTCTTCACCCGGCGGAGCTTGGACATCATTCCCGTCACGGTCTGACCGGAGGTATCGTCTATAAGTATCTGACATTCGGAGAGGCTGGACGATGCCTGCGCCAGCTTGTCCCACTCTCCGTCAAGGTCGCCGGAGCGGAGCTTATAACTGTCGATAAGCGCCTCCGCGGACAGAAGACGGGTGGTTAGCTGTTCGGCGGACATCTCAAGGGAGAATATGCAGATGGTTTTGCCCGTGCGCTTCGCGGCGGAGCTCGCCACGTTCAGCGCAAAGGCGGTCTTTCCCATGCCGGGGCGGGCGCCCACAAGCACCAGGTCTGATTTTCCCATGCCCACCAGCACACGGTCCAGATCGGAAAATCCGGTCTTCATACCCAGGGTCTCTTCTTTATTGTTGATGAGCTCCTGCAGATTGTTGTAAACGTTAACGATGGCGTCCCTGACGTGCACGAAGCTCTTGTTCTCGTGCTGCTCGGCTATGGCGTAGATCTCGCTCTCAGCCTTTTCAAGAAGCCGCTGTACCTCGCCCTCACCGGAATAGGCGTCGTCTATCACATCCTCGCAGGAGGCTATCAGAGAGCGGAGGATGCTCTTGTCGCGCACTATCTCGGCATAGTCCCGCGCATTGGCCGCAACGGGAACGGAATCCACTACGAGACGGATGTAATCCTTGCCGCCCGACTCGTCGTACACGCCCTGGTGCACCAGCTCATCTACCAGCGTTACGGGGTCGATGTTGTGGCTTTTCAGGTACATGCTCTGCATGGCGCCGTATATGTCACGGTGCTCTTCTACGTAGAAATCCTCGCTTGTTATGATACCTGTGATACTGTCGAGCGCAGCGGGGTTGATGAGCACAGAGCCCAGAACAGCCTGCTCCGCTTCCAGCGAGAAGGGCATTTTTCTGTCAAAATCCTTGAATTCTGCCATGTCAGTCACAGATAACGACGTTGATCTTACCGGTGATCTCAGGGTACAGCTTCACGTCGAGGACATACGTTCCGTGAGCTTTGATAGCGCCGTCTGATACTATTTTCCTTTTATCGATCTCGATGCCGTGCTGAGTTTTCAGCTCCTCGGCGATATCGGCGGTGGTAACGCCGCCGTAAAGCTTGCCGTCGGCACCGGCGGTCGCCTTTATTTTCACGACCACGGCATCCAGCTTCTGAGCTGTCTCGCGTGCCGCCGCTTTCTCCTGCTCTATTTTATAAAGCCTTGCCTGTTCCTTGTTCTGCGCGTCAGCGAGTGCCTTTGCGTCAGCCTCGACCGCCAACTTTCTGGGGAAGAGAAAGTTTCTCGCGTATCCGTCGGATACGTTTATGATCTGGTCCTTTTTGCCTTTTCCTTTTACGTCCTGTAAGAGCATTACTTTCATGATGATATCCTTTCGTTCCGGTCATTCGCCGGCTCTAATGTTTTTTTCGTCCAGATAGGTGTCTATGGCTTCCTTGAGAAGAGTCACCGCCTTTTCGGTGCCCGTTCCCTCAAGCCTGGTCCCTGCGGAATCGAAATGTCCGCCGCCGTTCAGCTTTTCGAGCAGCAGCTGAACGTTTATCTTGCCCGTACTGCGGGCGGAAATATGGACCTCGTCGCCGATGGGGACTACGGAGAATGAGGCCTTTACGCCCTCAACGCCCAGAAGCCTGTCGGCGGCCTTTGCCGCGGGGACTTTGTCCTTGAAGGTACAGTCGCCGTCAGATGTGGCGATGGCGCAGATCCCGCGGTATATCTCTACGTTTTCGTGGAACCGGAGCTCTCTCTGGAAGTCCTCAAGCTCAGTTTTGAAGAACTCCTGTACCTCGCCTACGTCCGCGCCGCAGCCCTTGAGATAGAGCGCCGCGGAGAACGTCCTCGTTCCGGTGTTCTTGGTGAAATGGTTTGTGTCGAGAAGGATGCCCGCGAGCAGAAGATCCGCTTCTCTTGCGGTCAGCGTTCCGGATGGGAGCACCTGCTCCAGCATTTCCGCCACAAGCTCACTGGCGGCGGAAGCGGAGGGCTCAATATAGCTGATGACAACGTCCTCAAGCTCTCTGTCCGCGGTCTTTCTGTGGTGGTCGACTATCACCGTCTTTTCGCACTTTTCGGCAACGGTGGAGGTCTCAAACTGGGAAATATTGTTAACGTCAGCGATGATGAGCAGGGTGTCCGGCTCTATCATGTCAAGCGCCTCGTCTCTGTCAACGAATATGCCCTCGTAGGCTTTGTCGGTCTTGAGCCATGAGCGGCATCTGTCCAGATTAGAGTCGTCAAGGTCGGAAATGATATTGACGGGGACACCCAGCGCTTTTGCCATGACGGATATGCCCACGCAGGCTCCGAAAGCATCAAAGTCCGCGAATCGGTGACCCATTACGAGCACGTTGGACGCTTCTTTCATAAGGGCTCCAAGCTCATTTGCCACGACTCTTGCGCGCACGGCGGTGCCCTTCTGCTGCATTTTCGTTCTTCCGCCGAAGATCTCCACCTGACCGCCGCGGCGGACCACAGCCTGGTCGCCTCCGCGCTGGAGGGCGGTCTTCAGGGCAGCCTGCGCCTCGCGCTCACACGCGGTGAGGGAGCCCTCGCCCACACTGACTCCGATGGAAACGGTCACGGGGATGGCGGCATCGCCCACGCTTATGTTGCGTATTTTATCGAGAACGTCGAAGCCGTTCCCGCAGAATTCGTCAAGATACGATTGCTCGAAGAGAAAAATGAATTTGTCCTGCTGATACTCCTTCAGGACTCCGCCGTGCTCAGTCGCCCAGCGGCGCAGAATACTTTCCGCCTCGCCGGAGGCGTTGCGGTAGTCCTCCTGCTCGTAGCTGAGGAGCTCCTCAAGATTATCCACGGTAACGTAAGCCACCGCGCACTGCTTGCCGCAAAGCTCGCGGATACGTTCGTCCACGTCGGTGACGTCGTTCATAATGAACACGGTGTACGCTCTTTTGTCGCGGCCCTCCGAGGTGAAGCTCTCGGGAACGTACTGTCTGCCGCCTGCCGAAAGCCTTACGGCGCCGTCCACGTCCTCCAGAGTGGAAAAAACGTCGGAAAACGCGGCGTTCTTTTTGCCGAAGCGCTCCAGAGCGGCCTTGTTATACCAGATTATCCTGTCACTTTCCGCGGGGCATATGACCACGGGCGTCGGCAGATTGACGACAGCGTCGGAAAGGACGTTCAGTGCCTCCGGGAGAGGAGCGCTGTTCCCCTGAGCCTTTACGTTTTTGCGTATCACCGAAAACGCCGCCACGGACGCGATGTACAAAGCGCATATAAAGGTCCCGGTGACTATGGGATTGAGGTCGGAATATATGCAGAGCAGGGTCTGCAGGATGATAAGGACCACCGCCGCGGCGGCACAGAACATTATTTCCGCGAAATCGGCGGACTGATTCTTTTTGACAGACATTATGATCACTTACCTTTCGGGACAGCTCATTCTCTGTGGGACAGCGCGAAGAGGAGGATCGCTCTGCCGACCGCGCCTGCGGAGCCCCAGAGGGCGAAGAGAATGAATAGCATAACGGGTGAAACGTATAACGCCATGACGCACAGACCTACGGTCAGGATCTTGAGCCCGACCCGGCCGCGACGTCGGAAAATACTGTCGGTGCCGAACATGTTGTGTATCCCCGCTACCGCCGCCAGAGGCAGGACGATCAGCATGAGGTTTTCGGCGGTGTAGAACACCACGGAATCCGAGGGGATGAAGGATGATACGGCGTATGAAACGAGAAAAATGATTGCGGCGCCAAGCCCCAGAGTGATCCTCTGCCGGCGTCCGGTCACGGGGGTACAGCGGGTGATGAGGGCAAGAAGCCGCATGAGCTTTTCGGTGGCGTAGGCGGCAGCCTCAACAAGGATGGCGTACATACCGGGGGCTGTCATGATGATGGTTTTCTTCAGGAGCGACACCATTTCGTCCGTAAATTCGGGGAAAGCCGCGCCTGTTTCGGCGTTGTATTTATTATATTCTGCGAAAAGATCGTTTATGGCGGAGCCTGCCGCGGACTTTATCTGACGGAAGCCTTCGGTCACACTGCCTGCGTTGTATTTGAGGTAATTGCAGATGATGAGAGCGAAGGAAAGGCCGGTGAAGACGGAGGCGGCGATGACCGTTACCGAGAGGGAGGTCTTTTTCGCAAAGCAGACGCGGATGGCGAATGCCGCGGGGACCGCCGCGAATGCGGCGATGGAATATAAGGGATCGCCTGTCAGCACCACGGCAATGACGTAGCCTGCCGGGATGGGAAGAAAGGCTAAGAAAGAGTGCTCCGCGATAAGGAGAAGCGCGAGAGCGGCAGATGAAATGACCATGCAGAAAAGACTGCCGTAGAGGGTAGTGGGGATGAACGCCGCGAAGACTGCCGCAAGAAGCCCCAGAAAGACAGCTGCCGCGGGGTGCAGGCGGTATGTGTTTTCGGTGTTATTCGTGTTCTGCATTTCGTCCATGGTGAACCGCTTTCAAAAAATAAATATACATCTATATTATACCAAAAAACTTTGCGTTTGTAAATAGATTTGAAGAAAAGGGATCCACTAATTTGTGGGGGAGGTAAATTATAGTTTAGCGAGATGCCTTCCCTTGCCAGGGAAGGCAAAATGGCGGCTTCGCCGCCAACCACACCATTGGCGAACTGCTCGCTAAACTACAATTTCCCTTCCTGCAATAAAGTAACCTCAAAAATTTATCAAATATACATTGACAGTATATAATAAAGATGATATACTGATTATTCGGAAAATTGTTTCTCTGAAAGGACAAATATATAATGAGAGTTTATGCCGATAACGCCGCGACCACCCCCATTTCCGAGGCGGCTTTAGCGGAAATGATCAAATATTACGGTGAGGAATACGAGAACGCCTCCAGCCTGCATACCTACGGTCAGGCGGCGTCCGATGCCCTTGCCGACGCAAGAAAAAGGATCGCCGACTGTCTGGGCTGCGACCCCTACGGTATAATATTCACCTCCGGTGGCAGTGAAGCAGACAACCAGGCGATAATCTCCGCCGCTCACATGGGCGCGAGAAAAGGCAAAAAGCACATCATCTCCACCGCCATCGAGCATCATGCCATACTCCATACTCTTGACAAGCTGAAAAAAGAGGGCTATGACGTAACGCTCCTGCCTGTGGACGAGTTCGGCTCCGTCACCGCGAAGCAGGTGGAGGATGCCATCCGCGAGGACACCTGCCTTGTCACCATAATGTTCGCCAACAACGAGATCGGAACGGTGCAGCCCATCCCCGAGATCGGAAAGGTCTGCCGCGAGAAGAAGGTTCTGTTCCATACCGACGCGGTTCAGGCGGCGGGACACGTGCATATTAATGTTGAAGAAATGAACATCGATATGCTGTCTCTGGCGGCACACAAATTCCACGGTCCCAAGGGCGTAGGTCTTCTCTACGCGAAGCGCGGAATCACCCTTGAGAACATCATCAACGGCGGCGCGCAGGAGAGAGGCAAGCGCGCGGGCACGGAAAATCTGCCCGGCATCATGGCTATGGCAAAGGCACTTGAGGACGCCTGCGCTCACCTCGACGAGAACGCGAAAAGAGTTTCCGCTCTGCGCGATAAGGTCATGGACGAGCTTTCAAAGATCCCCTGCTCCAGAGTAAACGGAAGCAGAACGAGCCGTCTTCCCAATAACGTCAACATGTGCTTCGAGGGCATCGAGGGCGAAAGCCTCCTGCTGATGCTGGATATGTACGGCATCGCCGCATCCTCCGGCAGCGCCTGCACCTCGGGCAGCCTTGATCCCAGCCACGTGCTTCTGGCGATCGGCCTCCCCCACGAGATCGCCCACGGCTCCCTCAGACTTTCGTTCTCCGAGAAGACCACCGAAGAAGATATCGACTATATTATAGAAAAGGTTCCCGGCATTGTTGCGAAGCTCCGCGATATGTCCCCGGTCTGGGAACGCATGATGTCGCAGGATGCGTAAGAAAAAACATGTCGCAGGTTTTGCTTCATCATGCGCCGATCCTCGCTGAAAACTGGACCCGACCCGTTTTCGCCGGAGGGCCGGCACACTCGAATCCAAAGTACAAACACGCCACTGGTGTGTGAGGAACATTGAAAGAAAGGAATTGGTACTAAAATATGGCAATGAATTATTCCGAAAAGGTAATGGATCATTTCCAGAACCCCCGCAACGTAGGCAAGATCGACGATGCTGACGGCATCGGCGAGGTAGGCAACGCCAAGTGCGGCGATATCATGAAAATATATCTGAAGATCAGCGACGGCATCATCACAGACGTTAAGTTCAACACCTTCGGCTGTGCGTCCGCCATCGCAACGTCTTCCATGGCGACCGAGCTTATCAAGGGTCAGCCCCTCGATAAAGCTTTGGAGCTGACCAACAGCGCTGTCGTCGAGGCTCTCGACGGTCTGCCGCCCGTTAAGATCCATTGCTCCGTGCTGGCCGAGGAGGCTGTCAAGGCGGCGATAAAGGACTATTACGACAAGAACGGCATCGCGTACGATCCCGAGACCTTCAAGGAGAGCGGCTGCAACAGCTGCTGCCATTGCGACTGACAAGATAAAGGAACGAAAACGGCAATGAAAGAAAAAGTGCTTGTGGCTATGAGCGGCGGAGTCGATTCCGCCGCAGCCGCACTGCTTTTGAAAGATAATACCGTTTGCGAAGGCGCAACAATGCGCCTTTTTGTTTCTGCGGGAAAAGAAGAGACCGAGGGCGAGCGAGATGCCGAGGCGGTGTGCAGCGCTCTGGGTATCGGATTTCATATGTTTGATATGAGGGGTGAGTTCGAAAGGCTCGTGATGGAGGAGTTCGTCAGTGCATATACCCGCGGGGAAACTCCGAATCCGTGCATCATCTGTAACCGCGATGTAAAATTCGGCCTGTTCCTTGACCGTGCGCGAAAAGAGGGCTTTTCGAAGATCGCCACCGGGCACTACGCAAAGGTGGAAAAGGCGGGAGACAGATATGTCGTAAAAAAGGGCAAGTGCCGAGAAAAGGACCAGAGCTACGTGCTGTGGTGCCTCACGCAGGATCAGCTGTCCTCCGTAGTGCTGCCTTTGGGAGGCTATTCAAAGTCTGAGGTCAGAGCGATGACGGAGGCGGCGGAACTTCCGGTCGCCCATAAGAGCGAGAGCCAGGATATATGCTTCGTACCGGACGGCGATTATGCGGGCTTTATCAAAGAATATCTCGGGCGGAACTTCCCCTTGGGTGATTTTGTTGATACGGACGGGAACGTGCTGGGCACACATAAGGGCATCATCCACTACACGGTGGGACAGCGCCGCGGACTGGGGCTTTCCCTAAAAGCGCCTCTGTACGTAAAGAAGAAGGACGCGGAGAAGAACCGTGTCATCCTTTGTCCCGACGCGGAGCTCTTTGAAAAGTCGCTTGACTGCCGCATGGCGAACTGGGTCGCCTGCGATACTCCCAAGGAGCCTCTGCGCGTGGAGGCGAAGATACGTTACCGTCACGAAGCGGCGGGTGCCACGGTGTGGGCAACGGGTGAGGACACCTTCCGTCTGGAGTTCGATGAGCCCCAGCGTGCGATCTCGCCGGGCCAGTCCTGCGTGCTGTACGACGGCGACACCCTCGTCGGCGGAGGGATAATAGAATAAAGACAGCAGCCCCGCCTCCG
>JAZLKW010000008.1:0-11629 GCA_045597805.1 Candidatus Avispirillum sp.
TGTCGCCGGGCAATATGAGGTTTACCCACCTACGGCAGGAACGACAAAGCTTTTGTCCGCTTTTTCTCGCCTAATAAGACACGAGAAAAAGCTTGGCAAAAAGAGTGCCGCAAACAAGGGCTGCGCGCCCTTGACCCCGCCGCCTTTTGAAAAAGGCGGGCGAAAACTTTCAAGAAGACAGCGACAAACTACAAGTTAACAAAAAACATGAAAATACTATTCCAAGACAAAAACATAATATGTGCGATTAAAGACCCCGGCGTGCCGTCCCAGCCCGATCCCACGGGTAGGGAAGACATGACGTCTCTTTTGCGCGCGGCGTGCGGCGGCGAGGTCTTTGTGGTCCACCGCCTCGATACCGCCACCGGCGGCGTTATGGTTTACGCTAAAAATTCAAGGGCCGCGGGGCAAATGACACAAGCTCTTTCAGAGGGAAGAAAAGAATATCTGGCGTGGGTACACGGCGAGCCGGGAAATGGCGAGATGCACGACCTGTTGTTCCACGATAAAAGGATAAACAAGAGCTTTACGGCAGATAAAGAGCGAAAGGGAGTTAAGGATGCCTCTCTTGAATATGAAACGGTGAGAACCGTGAACGGGCTTTCCCTTGTGAGAATAGTGCTTCTCACGGGGCGCACTCATCAGATAAGAGTGCAGTTTTCAAGCCGCGGATTCCCGCTTGTGGGCGACGGCAAGTACGGGGCGAAGGATAACGAAAAGCTGCGCCTGTGGTGCGCGTCGCTCACCTTTATCCATCCGTTCACGGGGGAAGAGCTGACTTTTGAAAACGTCCCGGATGAATTCAGAATACGATAAATTGGAGTTTCAAGTGCCAAGTCGCAAGTCGCAAGTTATTAAACTGTTAGTCCCTCTGTTCGCAGTACGTACGGTTCAAGTCACTTGGCACTTGCGACTTGCGACTTGCGACTCCTCGACAAACTCTAATTTACATAAAAAATAAAAGGGCTTTCGCCCTTTTATTTTTTATGCTTTTTCCGGGACTATGAGACCGTAGTCTCCGTCCAGTCTCTTATATACTGTGCAGGTCTCGCCCGTATCTATGTCCTTGTAAACGAAGAACTCGTGCTCCAGCAGATTCATCTGGAGGATGGCTTCCTCGGCCGTCATGGGTTTCAGGCGGAACGTTTTTGTGCGGATGCGGAATTCTCCTTCCTCGGCAACGTCTCCGGTCTCGTACTCGGGAATGCGGATGTTGTCACGCAGCTTTTTCGTAAGTCTCGTTTTGTTTTTGCGGATCTGCCGCTCAATGGCGTACATGCAGCAGTCAAGCGCGTTCATGAAAGTGGAGCTTTCGTCTTCACTGCGGAACAGGAAGGGTCCCTGCTGGATAGTCACCTCAACGCGCTCGATGTCGCGTACACGTGAGAGCTTGACGGTCGCCTCCGATTCACCGGGAAAGAGCCTGTCGAACTTGGAAAGCTTTTTTTCGATGTGTCCCTTCAGATCGTTGTCGACTGTGACCTTGCGTGCGTTAATGGTGATTTTCATGTCAATACCCGTCCTTTCTTGGAGCTTCGGGAGGATTTCTCCTCCTTTGCAATAATATTATACCACAGTTGCGCCGATATGTCTATATTTTTTGTGAAAATTGTATAAATAATTTGTGACAAACCGTTTCGTTTAGATTTGCCTCTCCCGGTCAATACTGTAACTGAAGGGAGTGGTATCATGAAAAGGTACGACGTCGTGATAGGCGGTTACTATGGCTTTGACAATCTCGGGGACGACGCGGTGCTGTCCGTGCTGGTCGGACAACTGCGGAGGTACCGCCCGGATTTGAGGATCGCGGTGATCACCGGGCGCTCCCGGCGCGCCTACCGAAATCTCGGAGTGGACCCCGTCGGGCGCTTCAACCTTTTTTCTCTGATCCACGCCATGGCGGGCGCTGAGGTATTCATCATGGGCGGTGGAAACTTATTCCAGAACGAGACGAGCCTTCGGAGTCTTATTTACTATACGTTTCTCATGAAGTTAGGAAAGCTTCTCTGCAAAAGCACGGCGGTGTACGCCAATGGAATAGGGGGGCTGAAAGGGAAAACGGGATATTTTACCGCCGCTTTTGCTCTTTGTTCGGCAGACCGCATCAGCGTTCGCGACCCGGATTCCCGAAACCTTGTGCGCAGGATGAAACCGGCCATACCCGATCCCGTGCTGACATGTGACCCCGTGTTTATGGCTGAATTGCCCGATGAAAAGACCGCAGAGCTCGTCATCTCTCTGTGGGGACTTGCGGGAAAACGATATTTCGCCGTGTCCCTGCGGGACACGGGAGATTTACCGCTGGGCGAGATCGTGTGCTTCTGCCGCAGGCGGGCGAGAGAGGGAGCGCTCCCCGTTTTCGTTTCCATGCAGGAAAAATACGACGGCAAGGTCTGCCGCGCGGCGGCGATGGCTTCGGGCGGTGTTTTCGTACCCGCCGGGTGCGCCGCGGAGCTGCTCTCTCTGCTTTCCGGGGCCGAACTCGCCGTAGGTATGCGCCTTCATTTTCTCCTTATGGCGCAAATGGCGGGCGTGCCCTCCGTTGCTCTTTCCTATAACTGTAAAATAGATTCCGCCGTCCCGTATTCCGGCGGCGGTGAAATCATCCCTGCCCGCCTCGCAACGGCGGCGGCACTCGACCGTTTGGCAGAAAGAGCGCAGAAAAACACCGACTGCGAAAAGCTCCGCCGCCGGTGTTTAGAGCTGCGCTCTCTGGCATTATATGATATTTCTTCCCTGTGCTCCGGGGTTTTCGGACAGGAGGAAGCTGCCGCTCGCCCTCACGTCATATCCGGGTAAACACTCTGTACTCGAAATCGGTATAGTATCCTCCGGAACGGATCTCCACGGAGATCTCACCCTTGCCGTCCGTGAGTGCGGCGGGAATGTGGAAATCGTCGTCCGCAAAGCCGAAATCGGGGTTTTCGCCGCAGGTGTTCCAGACCCCCGCAAACTCGCCGTCAACGAACACGGCGGCACCCCTGTTGCTCTTCGTCTTGTCAAACAGACGGCGAAGCACGGCTCCGCGGTTTTCCTCTCTCAGAGTAACCGAGAAGGATACCGTGCCGTCTTCGGTCTTATAGCCGGTGCGCGTAAGTGTGCGGAAACTCATATCCGATTCGATCATGGAGGTGTGGGTGTAATATTCTCCGTCCGTTACGTAGCAATGGATGGCTTTGGAGGCGTCGGAGGAAAGGTCGATAACGTCCGTCAGAACGAGGGCGGGGTCGTGTATCTTGTAGGAAAAACAGGTGCTTGTGTATTTCGAATAGGTCTGGCAGACGGCGCCGTGCTGAATGTCGAGAATGATCCCGTTCTCATACGCTATGGGCATATCGAGAAAATATCTGTAGTATCCCGCCGGAGTTTTTAATGCCCCGGACAGCGTCGAGCCGTTTTCAATATATACGTCGTTCACGCATCCGGCAAGCGGAGAGTCGTACTTGTAGTTGGGCCAGTAACAGCCCAGATAAAGATCCTCGGTGCCGGTTCCGTTTATCTGCGGGGAGACCGCTCCGTCGATGTAAAAGTGCTCGTTGCCCTCGCAGTACTGACCGCCGATGCAGGTCTGCACGATGCCCACGAGCTGGCCTCTGCCGTAAAATCTTCCCAGATGCCAGTCGGAGAAGAGCTGCGTTTTTCCCGCCTCGTGGTCGGCGGAGAAATAGCCCGTATTCTCTCTGTCGTAGGTGTTTTCGCCGATATCAAGCTCAACGGAAAGATCTATGGGCGCGTCGCTCCAGTTTACGAAGCACATGGAGGTCTTTTCCCAGTATGGCATGGGGAGATAAAGGGTCATCACCTGCTTTGAGCCCACACGGTGGGCCTCCGCCGCGTATGATGAAATCTCCGTGAACCCCAGAGGCTGCGCGAAAAGGTGAAGTATCGGGCAAGCCACGTCGGAGGCGCGGTGTCCGTCGAACACCATGTCGATACATACCTCGGAGAGGTCCGCGTCAGCATCCGCCGTGATGGTGAATTTTCTAATCACGCCGGGCTTTTCCGACGCGAACAGATCGGTGTAACCCACCTTGAGGGTCATATCGCGCTCGAGCTTTTCGCAGGGATATTCCGTTCGCTCCCCCGCGAATGCGCGGCGGAGATTTTCCGTGTCCCTCACGCCGACGGACTTTTCACCCTCGGCATAGGTCTCGTACAGTATGTGGTAGTAAACCTTTTTTCTGCCCGAGGCGGTTATTTTCAGCCCCTTTTCAAAGGGTATCTGTATAAAGAGGTTTCCCGCGTGGCAGTCGTCCTCCTCATAATGACCGCGGAGCTCGAAGGTGTTTCCAAGCCCCGACAACTCGGGTATATCATCGTTGAAGAGCTTTTTCGAGGTGGTGTTCCAGCGGGCGGTATCCTCTCCGTCAAAATAGAAATGGAGAAAGGTCTCGTCGGAGGTGACAGCCATCCATATGCTCTTTATACATCCCGCGCCTCTCTCGTCGAAAAGGACGTACTCGTCCCCATCCTCGTAGAGGTACTGACCGAAATCGGCGTTCTCGTATTTTCTGTCGTAGCTTGAGGCCTGAAGGCATCTTCTGCCGTCACGCAAAACGGGAAGATATGAAAGATCGTAATATTCGTACATAATATATCCTTTCTATTGGGAGAAGATCAGCTGATCCGGGTCGCGGGCGAGGTTTATCACTCGCAGCCCTGCTTTTTCGGCGTATTTAACGGTGTAGGCGGTGCCGCCGCGGGGGGAACTGAGATAGGCGACGCACACGGAGGAGGCGTCGACCATCCTGCGGTCTCTCTCCAGCATGCACGTATTTGTGTAAAAGTTGCTGACGTACTCAACGCGGTCCGCTGCGCCCAGCATGGTTTTGTATTTTTTCAGGTCGGTGATGCTGTTCCACCTTTCCGTCTGATCGCGGCAGGGGAGGAAAAGCGAGAGGGTGATCTCGGGAAAACGCTGTTTCATGGCCGCAACGCACTCTGCCGCCATGGTGTCAAACCCTATGGCGCCGCCGCATATGAAATCCGTGTAACCGTGGACGTACAGATCCATCACTGTGGAATAAAGGTCCGAAAGAAGCTCCGGTACCGCGGAGGACGGGACAGATCTGTGTCCGGTAAAGCAGACACTCGTTTCTTTTTTCATAGGTCCTCCTTGATTACTAAAAATACCGGCACTTTTTTAATAATTCCGCCGTCAAGCGCGAATTGCGGGGCGAGAAAGCCTGCGCAGCGGGCGATTTCGGGAAAAATTGATTTTCGGCTTTCCTATTTCGGATATACTGAAAAAAAGCGAAAGGAGATGACACCGTGAAATTTCTTCAGAGGATCGCCGAAGGTCGCGGGGTAATAAGGGCGACCATGAAGCGCGTTGGCGCGGATGCGATCCTTCTGTACAGACTCACGGAGGAACCCGTACCGGGCGAGAGCCGGAAGGGGAAATCTTATTCGCTGACCGTGACCAAAATAGATCACGGCGGGGATCGGCGGCAGGTAGAGCATCTTCACGATATTTCTCGCAGCCGCGGGGAAGCCCTGCGAATATACACGCTCGTCAGCCGCGGCACGGTGTTCCCGTCCACCGCCGCCGAGATAGTGTCCGATCTGATAAGTATTTAAGAAAGCCTTATTTCCACCGGCACGGTAACTACCATTTCATCGTCTGTCACGCGGCACTCATAGGCGAGAACGTCTACGCCTGCCGCAGCGGCGCGTGTCAGCTCATCCGCGAACTGCGGGTGAGTTTTTCTGTTGGGTGCGAAATAGCGGACTTTCTCCATCTGAACGATGAAAAGCACCTTTGCGGTATACCCCTGCTTTTTAAGAGAGGTAAGCTCTTTCAGGTGCTTTATGCCGCGCTCCGTGGGGGCGTCGGGGAAAAAAACCGCGCCGTCTTCTTCAAGGGTCACGCCTTTCACCTCAACGAATATCTTTTTATTTCCGTCCTCAAGGTAAAAGTCTATGCGCGAATCGCCCACGGTTTTCTCGGGACGGATGATGGCATCCGGGTACAGCCGTCGCAGAAGCTCTGCGGCGGCCGCGTTGGGTGCCTGCGAATCAATATTGATGAGACGCTCCCCCTTGTTGACCGCGATAAGGTCAAAGGGGGTCTTTCTCTTTGCGTTGCCTCTGCCGTCCGAAAGCACGACCTCGGCTCCGGGAACGAGGAGCTCGCGGCATCTTCCCGTGTTTTTTACGTGGCAGACTACCCGCTCTCCGTCAAGCTCGGCATATGCTATGAATCTGTTAGGCCGCTCCAGAAAGGTCGCCCGGAGAACCTTTTCGTATTTCATTATTTTACAGTGATCTCAAATGCGCGGTCTGCGGGAACGTCGTGGAGCGTTACTGTCGCGATCCTCTTTTCCTCATTGTAGGAAAGCTCGCCCTCGGAAACCTCCGTCAGAGCGTCAACGTCGCGGAGCTCAACGGTAAGGGTGCTTCTCGTTTCGACACAGCCCTCGTAGCCCTTGCCGGAAGGCGCGAACTTAATGTTATGAACATTACCGGTTTTCTTATAGGAAATCTCGGTAAGACGCATTTCGCCGTTTTCAAACTTATCGGTGATACCGTCATCCTCAAACAGTTCTGCCTTACCCTCGATGTCGCCTGCACCTGCAAAAATCTTAACGATGGGATCGGTGAGAAGTGCTGTTGTCATTCTTTCCTGATAAGGCTGTTCAACGATAGGATAACCTGCCTTTGCGAAGAGCGGGAATGAGAACAGACCGTTAGTAACGGTTATCTTGCCGCTTTCGTACCTCTTGCCGCTGAACCAGTCGTACCACTGCCCCTCGGGGATCCATACGTCCTTTGTGACCTCGTAGTTCTCGCCGGAACCGGGAGTATAAATAGGAGCAACGAAGAAGCCGTCACCGAAGAAGTAGGTCTCGGGATGCCGGTAAGCCTCTTCACACTCGGGCATGTCGTAGTAAAGCGCGCGGAGCAGGGGAAGGCTCTCGTTCTGGCTCTTGTATGCCACGGAGTAGAGATAGGGCATAAGGCGTGAGCGCAGATGGAACGCAAGTCTGATGGATGAGCAGAAGGGCTCGCCCCATTTCCAGGGACGGCGGTCTATCTCAACACCGTTGACGTTGCCGCAGGAGTGGGTGCGGAGCGCCGCACTGAAAATGCCGAACTGTACCCAGCGAGCATAGATCTCGCTCTGTTTGCCGGTGGGATCGAAGAAGCCGCCGATGTCGTGGGTCCACCAGAAGCAGCCCATGTTTCCGGCTGATACGGTCATCTGGATCTCGTAGTGGAGAGCGGACCATACGGAGGAAATGTCACCGGAGAACGCGCCGGGATGCTTCTGGTCGCCCCAGCCTGCCCAACGGGAGAAGCCCTGACCGCGCCTTCCGCCTTTCTTGCTTCTGTTGTAGTAGAGATAATTCAGCCATTCGAGATGGGTGAGATTCTTGTAGCCGTTGACAACGGGATAGAGATAATCCTGCTGCCAGTCGAGCCACCAGTAGTCGATGCCCATATCGGTCATCTTGTCGAAGGCCGCCTTGAAGAAGGCTTCCATATATACGGGAGAGCCGGCGTTGAAGCGGAAGTTCTTGACGCCGCGGGAAAGCCCCGCTTTTTCTCTGTCGGAGATGCGGTCTGCCACGTCGGGCACCTGTTCTTCATATCCCGCATCCTCAAGATATTTGATGAATTCGGGATAGATCTCGTCGTTGTCGCGTATACCGTCGGCGGGGTGGTCGCTGAGGGTAACGGTGATGCCTCTCTTGTGTATCTCGTCGATAAGATACTGGGGATCGGGAATGAGGTTGCGGTTCCATGTGTAGCAGGTCCAGCCCATGTTGCCTGCGGCGTGACCGTAGCCGTATTCGGCACGGCGGGGGTCTCCTGCGGGTACGCACCAGTCGTGGTAATGCCAGTCAAGGTCGATAACGAGCACGTCCAGCGGGAAATCGTGGGACTTGTATTCGTCTATGATCTCGAGGAACTGGTCTGTCGTGTACTGATACCAGCGGGAGTACCATGCGCCCATGTAGCATTTACGGGGCATGACGGCCTTGCCGGAGACGGCGGTGAAATCGCGGAGCGCGCACTTGTAATCGTGGCCGTATGCGAAGAAATATGTATCAATAAGGTGATCCTCGCTTCTTTCCTCTATCCAGTTGTCGGTAAGGAAAGGCTTTGCGGAGTCATCAACAAAGTGCCAGCCGTCGCGGGCGATAAGTCCGTCGGGGGTCTTCAGCTGCGTGTCATTTCCGTAGATCGCGTCAACAAATCCGTATTTGCTGTCCGTTTCAACGGAGCGGGAAACGTTGTCAACGGTAGAGAGAGTACCTCTCATGTTGTCGAGGTTCTCGTCGCCGTAGTGAACTACCGTGTCAACACCCGCGGTGTGAACGGAGATCTCAAGATTTTCGGCGGAAAAAGGCTCGTTTCCGGTGTATCTGAGTGTAAACTTAGGGGTGGAGATAATGACGGTATCGCCGTCTTTTTTGCACTCTGCGTCACAGACCGCGTTTCTCTGTGCGAAAAGAGTGGGACGGTCAACGAATTTCCCGTTTTTTGCGTACTCCAGTCTGACCGCACCTTCTGTCATAACGGTAAATCTTGCATTACCGACAGTAAAAGTATTCATACGTTCCCTCCGGATGGTATTGGTTGATTTTATGATACATTATAAGGATGAAAATGTCAATAAAGCGGAACAGATTTCATGGGATGCAAAACTATATTGTAGTTTGTAGGGGAGTTTTAAGTTTTAAGAGTTAAGTTTTAAGAGGCCACGGGGCGGCGCCGCCGCCCACATCACTGTCAGCGAGGCGAACGCGTTAGATAGCCTTCCCCAGCGGGGGAAGGGGGACCGTCTTTTTTGCGAAGCAAAAATCGCTTGCGCAGCAAGCGCTGACGGTGGATGAGGTGTCTCATCAGCACAACTTTTCTTATAGCATAAACCTATCGTAATCGTTCAGAAAGACACCTCATCCGCCAAGTGTAACGATGCCCTCCTTCCCCAAATTTAAGTATCACTTCGGCAAAGGCTCTGCCTTTGCGGGTACAACGTCAGCAGAACTCCCTCATATGCTGTCCTTTGATGTTGTACTGGGGAAGGCAAATTGCGCCGTCCGTTCCGCCAACAGCGGGATGAACGGTTAAAACCACTGGCCGTCGGCTGCTGATTCCCCGCAAAACAACAAAAAATTATCGAAAAAAACGAATTTGTTATTGACAAACGATAACAAACGTGATACAATGTGCCCACAGAAAACGGAAAAAGAGGTACATTTATGAAAAAATCTTCTGTTACAATCGCAACGGTATTTGTGATAGCCTGTATGGTGCTTATCATTGCCGTCGGCATTACCGCACCGTGGCTGGTGAGTTGGTTTGTCCGGCTGCGCGGTTTAAGTAAAACCGTGGAAAGAATAATTTTTTGCGCATATTATACCTGCGCAGTTATGGCGGAACTGGCTCTGTTCTGGCTTTATAGGCTGCTCCGCAATATAAAAAAGGACAAAATGTTTGACAGGGTAAATCCGTATTATATGTTTTATATCTCGAATGAGTGCCTGTCAATCGCCCTCTGTACGTTTGTATTCGGCTTCTGGTATCCGCCCTTCTTCTTTGTGACAGCCGCTATGCTGTTTTTGTTCCTCATCGTCCGCGTGGTGCGGCTGTGCTTCATCGCCGCCACCGAGATGAAAGAAGAAAACGATCTGACAATCTGAGGTGCGGCATGATAGTAGTAAACCTTGACGTAATTATGGCAAAACGCAAAATCAGCTCCACGGAGCTGTCGGAAAGGCTCGGCATCACCCCCGCCAATCTCTCGATACTCAAAACGGGTAAGGCGAAAGCGATCCGTTTTTCAACCCTCGAGGCGATTTGCCGCGAGCTTTCCTGCCAGCCCGGAGATATTCTGGAATATAAGGAGGACTGATCGGAATGGAAGAAAAAGAATATAAAATGCCTGCCGCACCTTCCGTTGCGGTTGAAGCTGTCCCCGACAGAAAAAAGAAAGAGAAAAGGCCGGGAGAAACGAGGGACGCGGTTTTCGGCGCTGTCATGGCGCTGCTGTCCGTTATCCTCGTGAACGGTCTCATTTTCAAGGGCATAGGGCTGGGCACGGCGTTCTGCCTTATCGCCATGTTCGTTTCCACCGTCGTATATATCGGAAAGCCGAAAAAGATGGGGGTGTACTCCGCAGTCTGCGGTATAGCCGTTCTCGCCCTGTCCGCCGGGCTCGTGTTTTCCGATCCCGGGCTGTACGCTTTCACGGCGTTCTGCGGGGCGGTATTCGTCTTTGACGTATTCTTCATCGAGACCGCCGACGTCCGGAAATACCCCGGCGGAACGGTACGGTCCTTCCGCGACCTTATGAGCTATTGGTTCGCCATGACCTTCGGAAAGCTGGAGTCGGGCTTCTACGGTCTGTTCCATAAAAAAGGAGAGGGCGAAAAGGGCTCCCGCAAGGTGTTCAGCGTGCTGATCGGCGTGGTGATCGCCATCCCCGTACTCCTCGTGGTCGTCCCTCTGCTTGTCTCTTCCGATGCCGCCTTCGAGGCGCTGATAGACAGAATTCCCGATATAAAGGTCGGAGAGATCATAGTATCGCTTATATTCGGTCTTCCCGTTGCCATGCTTCTGTTCTCGAGACAGTTCGCCATATCGGGCGGAGACCTTCCCGAAAAAAAGGAAGCGAAGGAGCGCGGCGGTATCGACCCCACGGTCGTTATGACGACCCTGACGGTCATCTCCCTCGCCTACGTTCTTTATCTCGTATCTCAGCTGGCGTATTTTTTCAACGCGTTCTCAGGGCTTCTCGGAGAGGGCTACACGGTAGCGCAGTACGCCCGCCGCGGATTTTTCGAAATGTCAGCCGTGTGCGCCGTAAATCTTGCCGTCGTATTCTTCGGGCTGTGGCTCTGTAAAAATAAGAAAAACAGCGAAAACAAGCCCCTCGCTGTAAGGATGTTATCACTGTTTCTCTGCGTATTCTCTCTGCTGCTTGACGCCACAGCCATGTCGAAAATGGTGCTTTATATAAAGAGCTTCGGTATGACTCGCCTGCGCATCGTAACGTCTCTGTTCATGATATTCCTTGCCGTCGTGTTCCTTGCCGTCACCGTCCGGATATTCGTGAAGAAAACACCCTACGTGAAGATCGCAGTCTGCGCCGCCGCGGTCATCTGCGCCGTCACCTGCTATACCGGGGTAGACCGTGTCATCGCGGATTATAACGTGAACGCGTATCTTGACGGGCGCCTTTCCTCCGTAGATACGGAAACCATAAACTATCTCGAATCGTACAGCACCGTTCCTGCACTGCTGAAGCTGGCAAAATGCGATAATAGACAATTGTCTAACGATGCAAAGGCTGCGCTGAACAACAAGTATTATTTGGCATTTGCCGAATATAAAGAAAAAGAAGACGGCACGACCGTTGTCGTCATGAATACGGACAAATTCGACCTGCGGGCATACAAGTATTTCGAGTACCGCGGGCGAGAATTGCTGAAAGAGAACAAGGATCTGTTTTACAGCACGACCTACTGCGCATACCCCGTGGAGGAGTGAGCCCGGGTTAACTGAATTATAGTTTGTCGCTGCGCGACAAAAGTGACCAGTGACCAGTGGACAGTGGCTGGTTGGCGGCGAAGCCGCCCACACCCCGTAGGGGTGTCATTGCGAGCCCTGCACTTCC
>JAZLKW010000009.1:0-29009 GCA_045597805.1 Candidatus Avispirillum sp.
AGGTGGCAAAAGCCGGAATCTCCCCCGGCTTTTGTCGGATGAGTTCGTACCGTGGCAGCATAACGTACAGAGATAAGCCTTTGCCTTTCAGCAGACGACTCATCCACCGCAAGCGGTCCCCCTTCCCTTACCAGGGAAGGCATCTCGCTAAACTCTAATTTGCAATTCAAACCGAAACAGTGAGGATAATATGGAAATAAGAAAAATGACCGAAAAGGACAGAGAGCACGTTTTCGGGTTGATGAAAGAGTTCTACAGCTCTCCCGCGGTGATACATAAATCGTCGGACGCGGTGCTTCACCGCGATATCAATGCCTGTCTCTCTGACAACCCGTTCCTTTTCGGCTACGTTTTCAGTGAAAACGGAGAAAGTGCCGGATATGCCATGGTGTCGATGAACTATACCACCGAGTACGGCGGGCTGTGCGTATGGACGGAGGATATCTATATAAAGGAAGAATATCGTCACAGAGGATACTCCGGTGAATTTTTCCGCTTTATAGAAAAAGAGTTTCCGCAGGCGGTGCGATTCAAACTGCAGGTGGAAAAAGAAAACGAAAACGCCGTCGCCGCCTATGAAAAGAACGGCTACCGCGTTTCGGAATATATGCTGATGACGAAAGAGATTATTAGCGGCTAGCGACCGGTGACCTGTGATTTATACCGTTCGTCCCGCAGTATTGGGGCGAATGGTTTGATCCGCCAGCCACCGGCCACTATCCACTACCGCTGAAAAAACCGAGGCTTTAGGAGCCATCACATAGGGAGAGAGGCGCCGCTGATTGTTCGTTTTGGAACACCTGCCGTACAACTGTACGGCAGGTGCCCAAAACGGGCAAAGGCAAGATAAAATAAAATGACCGAAACTTTCGTTTCGGTCATTTTTTCATCAGATATTCGGAATATTCCCACCGTTCTTGGACTATTATGCTTACTTCTCTTTTAGGTCATTGCTGTCTTTGCATTTGTGACTTTTGCCGCCTATTGGCGGCAAAAGTCACAAATGGGGCTTGAAAACAGCATACATATGACCGGCAGTTTCTTCGTTTTCAAGTGGTCGGCGGTGAAAAAATCCCTATGTGTGCGCTCCGTTCACCTCGGTTATTTCTTATGTCGCCATCTTCGACATCTGGCGCTGTGCCATGACGAGATCGTAGTAGAGCCCGCCCTGTTTCATCAATTCCTCGTGCGTGCCGACCTCGGCAACACGTCCGCGGTCAAGCACCACAAGGCGCGTGGCGTTGCGGAGGGTGGAGAGTCGGTGCGCGATGGCGATGGTGGTGCGGCCGGCGATAAGTTTCTGCAATACGTCCTGTATATCCTTTTCCGTCTCTGTATCCAGAGAGGAGGTGGCTTCGTCGAGGATCAGTATTTTCGGGTCGTGGAGCAGAGCGCGGGCAATGGCAACTCTCTGCCGCTCGCCGCCGGAAAGGGTGTAGCCTTTCTCACCGATAACGGTGTCGTAGCCGTCGGGAAGCCGTACCGCGAATTTATGCACACCCGATACCTTCGCCGCGTTGATGACCTCCTCGGCGGTGGCGCCGGGCTTAGAATACGCTATGTTCTGGTAGAGCGTGCCGCTGAAGAGAAGCGTCTCCTGCAGAACAACGCCCATCTGACGGCGGAGGCTTTCCTGCTTTATCTCGCGGATATCAGTGCCGCCGATCTTTATTGATCCGTCGTCCGGGTCATACATCCTCATGACGAGGTTAATTAAGGTAGACTTGCCCACACCGGAGCGGCCCACCAGCCCTATCATCTCCCCGGGCTCGATCTTCAGGTCGATATTGTGAAGCACGTTGGGGGTGGTGTCGTAACCGAATGAAAGATTGTCTATCTCGATGGTGCCGCCGCTGAGGTCCTTTTCGACCGCCTCGGCGGTGTCCGCGATGTCGGGCTCCTCATCGATAACGTCAAAGACCTTGGCGATGCTGGTCATGGTAGCGGACAGCATACGGGGTAGTCTCGACAACCAGCGGAGAGGCATGTATATCATGGAAACGTAGGAGGAGAACTGCTGCATTTCGCCCAGCGTCATAACTCCTCCGAGCACCTTGTTGCCCACGTAGTAAAGAAGGAAAAATTCGCCCAGTCCCATAAGAAACGAGGTGACGGGGTTTATGATGGCGAAATACGTTTCGTTGTCGGCGCGGGTTTTCCTCTCGTCGTCGATAACGCCGTCATAGCGCACTTCCTCGTTTTTCTCCATGCCGAACGCCTTGACCACGCGGATACCGGAGAAAATATCGTGGAGCACCGTGTTGGCTTTCGCGCCTACGAACCACTGTCTGCCGTAGCGGGCTCTGAGAAAATTCCACATAAGCCTGTGGGAAAGGATGACAAGGGGGGCGGGGAGAAGGATGAGCAGCGCCAGCTTCCAGTCGTATGAAAATACGATTATGCTGATGGCGATAAGCGTTATCAGCTGCTCGACGGCATTTCCCACGTCGGTAACGAGAAAGTCCTGTATCCTCGAGGTGTCCTCGGTGACACGGTTCATCAGCTCGCCCGTGGTGCGCTTGGATATGCGGTTTATGGAGAGCGCCTGGATGCGCTCAAAGATCACGCTGCGCAGCTTCACGATAAGCTTCGTGCCGGCGATGGTCTGGGTATAGCTGCGGACCACGCTGAGCGCTCTTGTCAGAAGGTTTACGCCGAACATGAGAAGCACTACCGACACGTACTGGGACCAGACGGGCATTGAGCCTTTGGTTATGTAATCATCTACCAGTATCCTGTTGAGGTACGGCACGATAAGTCCCGCGCCGGAGACCGCGAAATAGAGGAATACGGAAACATATATGAGAGGATGGACGGGCTTTGCCATCACCCACAGTCTTTTCAGATAATCGCCCTTTTTGCGGCATTTGGGACATTCCCGGCTTCCCGGAGGGAGAGGTCTGCCGCATTTCTCGCACACGGGACGCACGTAGTCGCAGAAATCCTCGCCGACGACGCCCGTGGAGAGATAGCGGTTCAGCCTTTTCGCCGCCAGAGAGAACCAGTCGGCGAAGAGCATTGAGCCGCGGCAGATGAGTAAGGACGAGCCGTCCTCCCGCTCCGCTTCAAGGCTGACACAGCCGACGCCTCTCCTGCAGAGATAGGATTTTATCCCATCCGTCGGGAAGGTCTCGGAGCCCTCACCCCGGTTCACCTCGATCCTGTCGGCATAGAACGACGCTGTGCCTTTTACGGCATGGACATCAGTACCACGGGAAAGATCGAATTCGATTTTCGTTATGAGTTTTTCCATATTACAGATAAATCTCGATTTTTTTCAGACTTTTTTTGTCAAAAGCTTCAAGAGAGGGTATCTCGTAGCGGGAGCCGCATATATCGCTGATGAAAGCGCGGTCCCCGCCTACCTTTGAGATGCTTCTCTGTGTGTCCTGCAGGGTAAAGGAGATCTCGCCCGCGTCGGAAAGTACCTTCCAGTAGGAATATCCGCGGGTCTCTTTTAAGGACAGGATTTTCGTGATTTTCGGGGTGTAGTATTTGCGTGCGAGCTCTGCTTTCAGAATTTTCTGAGTTTCCTCGCCGAAATCGGAGAGGGAACGGATGATGCCTATTTCCTCGCTGTCGGCGTCTTGAACGGAAATAAAGCTTTCCGGCATTTCAAAGGGGAATGTGAGGTGCAGCCAGATTCTCTCATATTTCGTTTCGTTCTCGTTACCGGTCACCAGAGCTCCGGTAAAATCGCCGTTTTCGAAAAACGAAACGGTGTCCGGGGTGAGATATCTGATATTCGCTGCTTCCTTCAGGGAAACGGATATTGTATCTTCCATGGTTTTCTCCTGCCTTTCGCCTATTCTTCGATCCCGGCGTTTTTCAGCGCCTCGTACTGGAGCGAATAAAGCTTATAATATATGCCTTTTTTCCCGATAAGCTCCTTATGGGTGCCCGCCTCCTCGACTTTGCCTTTCTCGATGACCAGCAGCTTTTCGCAGCTGCGGAGAGTGGAAAGACGGTGGGCTATCATGATGGTCGTCCTGCCGCGGCACAGCTTCTCGAGAGCGGTCTGGATCGCGCGCTCCGTTCTCGTGTCCATGGCGGACGTCGCCTCGTCGAGAATAAGGATCTTCGGGTCGCGGAGTATCGCGCGGGCGATGGAAACTCTCTGCCTCTCACCGCCGGAAAGGTCCTTGTAGCCCCAGCCGATCATGGTCTCATAGCCGTCGGGGAGCTTTATGATAAAGTCGTGTGCGCCGGATATCTTCGCCGCGGTGATGACCTCCTCGTTGGTGGCATCGGGCTTGGCGTAGCGGATGTTATCGAGTATGGTGCCGTGGAAAAGGTAGGTCTCCTGGGAAACGATCGCCACGTTGTCGCGGATGGTGCTGAAGGAAAGGGAACGCACGTCTGTGCCGTCTATCATGATCTTTCCCTCATCGAGATCGTACAGACGGATGAGCAGGTTCACGAGAGTGGATTTGCCTGCGCCCGTGTGTCCCACGATGCCGATTGTGCCGCCTGCCGCGATGTCAAAGGAAACGTCATGGATGACTTTTCTCGTTTTGTCGTAGCCGAAGGAAACATTTTCAAAAGTAACTCTGCCTGCGACCTCGTCGAGGGTGACGGGCTCGGCAGCCTCTGCCACGTCGGGCTCTGCGTCCATGACCTCCATCAGTCGGAACGTGGCGTTGAAGCAGTTGGAAATGCTCTGCGTTATGTTCACGAAGAAGGACAGGGGGGAGTAGAGCATGGACATGTACGCGGTAAAGGACAATAGTTTTCCGAAGGTCATCTGCCCCGTTATGACGAAATATCCGCCCACACCGGTTATCAGCGCGGAGCTGATAAGAAACAGCACCGAAATGGAGGGGTACGCCCATCCGGAGAAAACGCTGACGTTTCTGGTGGCGATGGCTTCAAGGCTGCTCTTTTCGTCAAAGCGCTCCGTTTCGTCCCTCTCTCTGGAGAACGCCTTGACCACGCGGACGCCCGCCAGAACGTCGGAAAGGACGCCCGTCATGGTTCGCGTTGCGGCAAATCGCCGCGCGAAGATCTTTTTCATCTTGTCGAAAACAAGCTTCGTGAAAAAGATGACGACGGGACAGAACGCGATCGCAATAAGAGACAGCCGCCAGTCGATAAAGAACACGACGCCTGCGACGGCGGCGGTCTGTATGATATTGATTATCATGTAGGGCAGACCCTCGATGAAGAACCAGTAGATGGTGTTTGCGTCGCCGTTTATCTGATTCATGAGGGAGCCGGTGCGTCGGTTGGAGAAGAACGAGAGCGACATTTTCTCGATTGCGAGGAAAATGGTCTTTTTCAGGTCGTAGGTGATACGGGGGATGACTCTCGCCTGGATCACGTTGGAGATCATCTCCACCAGCAGAGACAGTACTTTCAGTGTCACGATCATGCCGATGACCAGAAGCACCTCGCCGTAGTATTCGCCGCCCGCGGTCAGCACCTTGTCGTAGAAGAACTCGGAGCTCACGTACGGGGAGATGACGGAGAGGGCGCTCATCAGACCCATGGAGATGAAAATGAGGATAACGCTGAACTTATACTTTATCGCAAAGGAGAAGAGACGCTTCACCACGCTCATTTTCTTGGTGCAGTGAGGGCATATCCTCGTGTCGGGGTTGGGGTATTTCCTGCCGCATTTGGGGCAGGTGTCGTCCCTGTCCGTTTTTTTGCCCGGTGCGCTGCCGGGTCCGGGGCCGCCCGGACCGCCCGGACCGCCCGGACCATGTCCTCCGGGACCGTGATGATGGCCGTCCTGCGCGGGGAAATCAGGAGCGGGGGAGTCTCTGTCGCCTTCCGGCTTTTCCTCCGGCGGGTTCAGAAGAGAGCACAGCTCCGTGAGATCGCTTTCCTTGTCTCCGGAGGAGTAGGTTATGAGCTTCCAGGCATCATTTTTTGTGTCTTTTGCGGTGAGGATAACGCCGGAGGTCTGCTTTTCCGCTCTAAAATCGCGGAGACCCTCCCGGGGGAGGGAGTCAACGGAGAGCTTTCCGAACTTCACGGTCAGCTTATTCGGGTCTCGTTTTTTTACGTTCTTTTTGGGAACTACCAGATTGATGCCGGCGATCATCAGGATCTCACCCGAGGTGATGAGCATCCAGTTGTCGCAGTAGACCCCGTCGGGGCTCTTGTCACAGCGGAGTGCATATTCAACGGCATCACGAAAAACGCCGTACTTCTCAGCCTCGGCGTAGACCTCATCCGGTATTCTGTCAAATTCTTTTATCATCAGTACAATCCAATACTCGGAAAAATAACGCAGAGGGCTGCCGAAGCAGCCCCCACATTGTCATTGCTCAAAGTTTCTTCAGTTCGTCGGGCTTTTCGCACCAGTCCAGCTGCATTTCAACTGAATCGGGAAAAGTGAAGCCGTTCTTCTTGAAGGTCTCGTAATCGAAATTGTCAAGCTCGTCGTATGCGTATTTATGGAATTCGTAGAAGTTGGGCCACCATTCGTAACCGTCGCCCAGATTGTGATAGAGATATGCGTCGCAGATGTCGATGGCGAGGTTCTTACCGATGTAGCTTCCGCCCATAGCCATAACGTTTACGTTATTGCCGGTGATGGCGCGGAGCGCGGAATGGAGAGTCTCAACACATGCCGCGTGCACATGGGGGCACTTGGAAGCCGCGATATGGATACCCATACCGGTGCCGCAGAAAAGAATTGCGCGCTCGAACTCGCGCTCTGCGATCTTCGCGCCGACCTTGAGGCCGATGTGATGGAACATCTCGGGTGCGGTATCGGTAGCCTGCGCGCCGATATCGGTAACGGTCCAGCCGTTCTTCTGAAGATGATCTACTACGGCGTCCTTGATCTCAACGCCTGCGAAATCTGCTGCAACGAGGATCTGCTTGTCTTTGATTGTTTTCATTGTATGTACGACCTTTCTGAAATTGATTACTTACAGAGAGCGGCGATCTCCTCCACGGTCTTGTCGGGATTGAACGCGACTGCGGCGGCGACCTCCTTGTATTTTTCAAGAAGCTTTTCCATCTTAGGCTTCTTATACTTGTGGATCTGATAGTCGAGACCCAGCTTTATGCCCTTACCCTTTATCTCCATGACGGCGCCGTAGAACTGGTGCGCGAGATAGGTGAAGGGGACGAAGCGGAACTCCTTGTCCTTGACGTTGGAGGCTTCCGCGAGCTCCAGGGAGGAAAATACCATCCACGCGTGGTTGAAGTTCAGGAAATGGAGGAACGCTTCCTTATAGGTGAGAGGGGTTAGCTCGCTCATGGAGAGATTTCCGTGAGAAAGGTGGAGCAGGTAATTCATATAGGTACCGCTCACGAAATCGCAGATGTTCTTTTTCTTCTCCTCATCGTTCACATCGAAGAATACGGGCACCGTGTTCATCATACAGCCTACGGTCTTTTTGAGGTAGGGGGTGTTTCTGCCGTGGGTCATGGAGTAGATGCAGAAGTTCTCCTTGCCGGATACGCAGTACACCGTCAGCACCATGATGGCGAGAAGCACGCTCTGGAGAGAGCAGTTGGTGTCCGCGCAGAACTGCATGAGCCTGTCGTAGGTCTTACCGTCTATCATACCGTTCACGGAGTCACCCGCGCCGAATTCGGAGCGATAGCCTGCGGGGAAGCTGTACTTGCGCTGATGGTTGAACTCGTGCCGCCAGAACTTGCGGTCGGCGTCGTGCATGGGAGAGGCCTTGTACTTGTCCTCCTTTTCGAAGAACTTTACGATGGTGGTCTCCTGCTTTTCGTCGGGCTCTTCACCGCTTTTATATGCGTTGTAGAAACGGTCCAGCTGACGGATAACGATGGAAAGGCTGAAGCCGTCGGAAACCGCGTGGTGCATACGCATGACAAGCCCCGCGGACGTGCCGAACTTCACGATCTTCGCCCACACCAGTGGGTGGTTTGTCCAAGGGATGAGGAAGGAGTCGAGATCCTTTATGTATTTGTCAAAGTCCGCTCTCGTATCTCCCAGCTCCACTACCTCCAGTTCCTCGTACTCGAAATCGCGGATGAACTGCAGGGACTTCCCGCCTTTCTTGAAGATGACGAGACGGAGGGCATCGTTTATCTCGATGACCTTGTTGTATGCCTTCTGGATGGCGCCGATGTCGGGGTCATCGTCGATGACCATATACATACTCAGTATGTTCTGGCTTTTCGCCTTCCGGGGCTCGAGAGAGAATACCTCGGTCCACTTGAGAAGAGCCTGCGCGGAGCTGAGCCTGTACGTCGCGGCGTCTTCGGGCACTGTTATTTTTTTGCCATCGTATTTTATCATGAATTTACAACCCTATTTACAAATAAAAATGTACATTGATTTTACTCTTTTTCTCGCCGTTTGTCAATAATTATACGGGAAAATAAGCTGTCAGGGCTCAATGGTGCCGATCATAACGCCGCATAGTGCCTCCGCGAAGCTTTCGCGCCACTTTTCGTCCAAGAGCTGCGCGGCGTCGTCGGGGTTGGTGGCATATCCCGCCTCGATAAGAACGGAGGGGACGGACGCGTATTTTGTCACCACGTACGCTTCCTCCGGCACATCCTCGTATATGCGGAAATCTGCCGATATATTCTTCTCCGTCAGAGCCTTTGAAAGGCTGTCGGAAAAGTGGCGGAGCAGATCGGTGTAGGGGTTTTCCGAGCAGTAATCCACCGATGCTCCCCGGAATGCAGGATCCTCTATGCTGTTCACGTGGAGGGATACGAACATATCAAGAGAATACTTTTCTGCAAGCACGTTTTCCCATATGGCGCGCTCGTATTTCCCGAAAAGGTCGTTTTCCTCCATTTCGGCGGGGTCGTAGGCGATACCGAGGGCACTCGCCTCCTTTGTGATCTCCGCCACGGTGGGAAAACTTTTTCCGTCGTGGGTGAGGATGACCAGGGCTCCCGCCGCCTCAAGCTCCGTTTTGAGCGCTTCGGCGAGCAGGACGGTCATGTCCTTTTCGTATCCCAGATATTCCGTCTCACAGCCTATGTCGCGAAAGCCGTGACCGGGATCTATGCATATAACGACCCTTCCGTCGTCGTTGGGAAGGCTGTATTCAGGCTTTTTCTCCCCGCAGGAAAAGAGGGAAAACGCGAGTACCGCGCAGAGAATAAGAGAAATAGCCCGTTTCACTATTTCTTTTCGGCGGCGAGAAGTGCCCGCAGATCGTCAAATTCGGAGTACGCCGCGTCCCAGCTGTTGTGGTAAAGCTCGGGGTATTCTTTGAACGTGATATCTCCGCCGACGTCGGTGAGTGCCTTTGCCATATCTCTTGAGCCGGAGGGGGGGACGCACTCGTCGAGAGAACCGTGGTAAGCAAAGATTTTAAGATCTTTCAGCTTCTGCGCCTTTGAGGGGTCTCCCGCGCCGCAGCAGGCGAAGCCGCCGGCGAAAACGTCTGTGTGGCGGGCGAGAGAGTCCCACGTGCCGTATCCGCCCATGGAGATTCCCATGACGAATACTTTCTTTTCGTTAACGGGGTAGTTCTTCTTTATTTCGGCTACCAGCTTGTGCGCAGTCTTAAGATAGATGGTCTCGGGGACAGCGTCCGTGCTGTACGAACCCTCGTACCACGGGGTATCCACCCACTGCTTTTCAAGAGGGCACTGGGGACACACGATATAGCTCTCATGCAGAGGGCTTTCGGAGTCGGAAAGGGCGGTGAGTATGCCTATGCGGAGCTGGGCTTCGTTTTCGTCGCCGCGCTCGCCCGCACCGTGCAGGAACAGCACGAGAGGATATTTCTTCCCTTCTTCATAATGCTCCGGCTCGTGGAATCTGTAAGGCTGTGTCACGTCACCGCAGACGAATATTTCTTTTGAAAAAGTGTTTTCCATTGTATAATGCCTTTCTATGTTAAAATGCAGTTAAAAATGTTGCTTTGCTCTTTTTGCTTCGCAAAAGATGCAAAGCCGCATTAATCAGGCGACCTCATCCCCCGCTTCGCGGTCCCCATTCCCCCCCACCGGGGAAGGCTTAGAAGAATATCGCGCCGGCGAGAGAGCCGAGGGTGAGTCCGCCCGCGAACAGAAGCGCCAGGGTCACGAAGTTTTCACGTCGGTCCGGGTTCATGCGGAAGAGGACCAGAAGTCCGCTGCCGGCTCCGGTCATAAGCCCCGCCAGAAGCGCGGAGGCGCTGATGACGCCGCTCAGATAGAGCTCGGTAAGCGCCACGGATACGGCACAGTTGGGGATAAGCCCCAGAAGCGCCGCGATAACGCACCCCAGAACGGGGAATCCCCTCATAAATCCGCCGACTGCGGCGGGATCTATGAAAATGAATATCACGTTGATCACAAAGGAGATGGCGAGGACGAACAGGAAGATGCGGAGTGTGCGCTTGAAAGCGGAGAGAAAAAGATTACCCTGCGCCGCGCAGCAGCCGTCGGAACAGCCGCAGGCGCAAGCCTCGTCCACTGCCTCGTCCTCGTTATCGACCTCACCGTCCTCGGGAACGTATTTTTTCTGTTTTATGGCGTAATAGAGCCGTACGCCGCCGTCAATGATAAAGCCGTAAAGGATGCCGCAGCCTGCTTTGATCGCCAGTATTTTCAGTATAAGAAGCGGGTCCGTGCGCTCGGACACCATCACGGCGAGCATCTCGTCGGAGGTGGATATGTAAACGGCGAGAAGCGTACCCGTGGTGATAAGCCCCGCTCCGAAAAGGTTGGAGGAGGCAGCGGAAAAGCCGCAGGACGGCAGGGCGCCCAGAAGACCGCCGGCGAGGGGACCCACGCGGTCGGCTGCCAGTATTATGCTTATCATTTTTCTTCCCGCGCCGCGCTCCAGAAGACCTATCACGAGAAACGCCGCGAGCATGAAGGGAAAGATCAGAAGCGAATCCTTGAGAGTGTCCGGCACGGTGCCGAGTATCTGAGAAAAGAGTTCCATATATTCCTCATTACAATATTTATCTATTATAGGATTATACATTATAATTCGCCCCGTGTCAACAAAAAGCGATGTCTTCAAAGGGATAAATTGTAGTTTAGCGAGATGCCTTCCCTGGTAAGGGAAGGAGGACCGCTTGCGGTGGATGAGTCGTCTGCTGAAAGTCAAAGGCTTATCTCTGTACGTTATGCTGACACGGTACGAACTCATCCGACAAAAGCCGGGGGAGATTCCGGCTTTTGCTGCCTTCCCACGCACCACATATAGGTAAGCAAAATCCAAGTAATATTGTGGTGCGCCAGCAAAGGCAGAGCCTTTGCCTAAGTTCGCTGTAAATCGTAAGGGAAGGCAAAATGGCGGCTTCGCCGCCAACCACACCATTGGCGAACAGCTCGCTAAACTACAATTTGTAATAAAGTCACATAAAGAATACCGAAAAACACAAAACGGCAAATAAAAACACAGGAGAACTCAAATGGAAAAGAACACAAGAGGCGCAACTCAGAATACCCCCTCCAAGGCGCAGTATTTCTCGTGGATAAACAACACCAACGAGGGTGCCACAGAGGAACAGACCCTAATCAACCTCGATTATTTCCGCTATCTGCACGATGAGTACGGTATGCAGCTGGATATATACGCGTGGGACGCGGGCAGCCTTGACGGCGCCGACGGCAGATACGAGAGAATAGACGGCGAGAAAATATCGAAGCAGTATCCCCACGGCTACGAGCCCGTGGTAAAAGCGGCCGCAAAGATCGGCACCCGCATGGGTCTGTGGTGCGGACCTGACGGTTTCGGCGAGACGAAAGAGGAAGCGGCGGCGAGACTTGAGATGATGGTCTCTCTGTGCCGCGATATGAACTTCGCCCTCTTCAAGATGGACTCTACCTGCAGCGGTCTGCCCCGCGAGAATTACGGTTATTTTGCAAAAATGATGGAGGAGTGCCGTAAGTATTGCCCCGATTTCATTCTGCTCAACCACAGAATAGACCTGGGCGAGTGCGAGAAGTATGCCACCACCTTCCTGTGGGAGGGCGTTGAGACTTACGTCGACGTCCATTCCTTCAACTGCTGGGGTCCCGCACCTCATCACAGAGGCTTCATTTTCCACCGCGGCAACACCCCCGAACTGAAGAGACTCACCGAGGACCACGGCGTGTGCCTGTCCTCCTGCCTCGACTATTTTGAGGACGATCTCATAATCCAGTCCTTCGGCAGAAACCTCATCCTTGCGCCCGAGATATACGGAAACCCGTGGCTCTTACGCGATGACGAGCACGCGCACCTTGCCCATATATATAACCTCCACCGCCGTGTCAACCATATCCTCCCCTCTGGCTTCGTCCTTGACGATTCCAAGTGGAATGAGGACAAGGTCATGTCGAGAGGCGACGGCAAGACCCGCTTTGTCACCTTCGGAAACGCTTCCTGGAAGCCGAAGGACTACGAGCTGGAGCTTTCCGGGGCGATCGGCCTCGACAAATGCGAAAAGGTGGCAGTCATCTGCCACGCGCCCTATACGAAATTCGTTGGCGAGTACAAATTCGGCGAGAAGATCACGGCCACAGTCGATCCCTTCAGAGCGGCACTTTATGAGATCTGCGATGCAAAGTGTGCTCCCGATATCCCCCGCGGCTGCGAGTATATCGTTCATCATGAGGATGAAGCGGGACGCCCCATCGAGATCCTTGTTATAGACAAAAAGCTCCCCATTCCGAAACACCTGGGAACGGGTACGGAGTGCGACATCCCCGCAAAGGCCTCCGAAATGATGGAAACCACCCTCTTCGAGGCAACGAGCGATTCTCTGGAATACCGTTCGCTGAAGCGCTCGGGTGAGACGAAGATCCCCGAGGTGAAAGCCGCCCGTGACGCTTTCTTCGGTCAGTACCTCTATCAGCTCCGCGGATGCGACGGCAGATTTGCTTTCGACGGAAAAGAGGATACCTTCTTCGACGGCTTTTCCAAGAATACCGATTACGGCGTTTCACGCTCCTACGGCGGATGTCTCAGAGTCGATTTCGGAAAGGTTTATGACGCCGATACCGTCGAGTTCGAGTATTTCGATACCGACGAGGAGCCCAACCTGGATATGCAGCCCCAGGAGGTCCCCGACACCGTTGAGATTTCCCATGATTTCGTGAACTGGGGCGACGCTCCGAGATGCTCCGACAGCGAAAGAAAGGTCGTGATCGACGTGCTTCGTCACCGTGTTCACGACGTCTATCAGGCAAAGGGACGCCGCCGCACTACGGCGTACTCCGTCGGCGGAAAGATAAGATTCCTCCGTATGCCCTGCCCCCTCGACAGAATATACCGCATCGCTCTCATGAAGGACGGAAAGGAAATAAAGCTTTCCGACCCGAGGGTCAATAACCTCCTGCCTCCGCCCGCAGAGCTTGTCCCCGTAAAGGCGGTCAAGATCGAAGTGGTGGTAAAGAAGGAAGACTATATCCCCGGATGTTACCTCTCCGTAGGACTTGACGGATGGTGCGGAAACGAAAAGGCGTACGCCGTGGTCGAGACCCCCGAGGGCTTCGTCGGCGCGCCCGACCGCGCACCTTCCTATCCCACAAACCCGTGGGAGGCTCCCGCAAAGAGAGTTGAAAAGCACTATACCTACTATATCCCCGTAACGGAGGATATGATAGGAAAAGATCTTACCGTGTGGACTTTGTTCTGCGACGCGGAGAAGTGTGACGCCGCCGTTGACGTCTACCTCTGCTCCCCCAACCGCGAGCCCGACGGAAAAGTAGTTAAACTCTGAGTTGAACAATAAAATACAGAAGAACGGATGCAAGACAAAAATCCTGCATCCGTTCTCTTTATATATTTCCCCTTGGTGAAAGTTCTTTGCGGAGCTTTCTTTCAAGAAAGCGACCTCGGCCCCCTTACGCCAGATCGAACTTCGCGATCTTCTCGCGGAGGAAGTCTGCAGCCATGCCGATGTCCTTTGCGGGATCTGCGCCCACCTCGCGCTCGATGGTGAGGAAGCCGTCAAAGCCGGTTGCCGCCAGCGCGGGGAGGTAGATATCGAAGTCCACGTCGCCGGATCCGAGAGGCAGCTCGAGGTAGGAGTAACCCATTTCCATGAGCGCGTCGTGATCCTTTGCCTCGTCACCGATGACGAGAGTTGCATCCGGATGTGTGCCGGGCTCAAGCTTGATTCCGTCCTTGGCGTGGGTGTGAACAACGTATTTGCCCAGATATTTCAGAGCATTCTCGGGTCTGTCGCCTGCTACCATAACCAGGTTCGCGGGGTCGAAATTGACACGGACTCCGCCTGCGCCCAGGCTGTCAAGGAATGCGCCCAGTCTCTCGCCGGGCTCGGGACCGGTCTCAACGGCAAAAGCGGAGCCGATGGAATCGGCGAAAACGGCAAGCTCGCGGCACGCCTTTCTCATGATCTCCTTCTTCTCGCACTCTTCTGCGGGAACGGTGCCGATGTGGGTGGTCACCACGTTGCACTCCAGCTCCTTCGCAATCTCAAGCACTCTCTTGGAGCGGTCAACGTAAATGGCGTTTGACTCCTCGTTGTCAAAGCCCACGCCGAAATCGCCGCAGATGGCGGAGAATACGAGACCGTTGGACTTGACGATGTCAAGAGTCTCGCGAATTTTTTCAGGGGTCATCTCGTTCCATTTGAGATAGCCGTAGTCGGTAAGGTAAGCCTGGATACCGTCGGCGCCCAGTTTTCTCGCCTCTTCGACACCCTCTTTAAATCCCTTGCGGAAGGATTCTACCATAACGCCAATTTTCATGTCAGTTCTCCTCTTCGATATCGGAAATAGTTCCGTTGTTTTTGATATAATCAAGAAGCGCCGTGACGCCTCTGTCAAGCTTTACGGAATAGTACTGCCTGTCCTTCTCCAAAACGCCGCAGAAGCCGTAGTAGATCATGGCATCGTCACCCTCGAAAAAGCAGATCTCGTACTGCATGGAAAGGGTAACGGAGAGGATCTTCTCACCGCCTCCGAAGGACGATTTTTCGTAATTTCCATGGAACAGGGAAATGAATTCGTCCGTCACCGTCACGTCGTAGTATTCGTCCGTGTCGCCGTATACGCACGCGGTAACGTCGTTGATTTTTGCAGCCTCTTCCTCGTCCGTATCCTCATCGGGCACGGCGTCCCTTATATCTGTCAGCGCATTTATGAAATTATCGTATTCGCACTCACCGGAGGCAGAGCAGGAAACGAGGCAGAATAGAAGCGCAAAAACGCAGACGAGAGATATGATTCTTTTCATATGAGACCTCCTCCGAGCTTCTGCCGCCTTACGTCCGTGCCGGAGAACAGCAGGGGCTTGTACTCGCCGAACAGGCGGCTGGTGATGCGGTCCGCGTACTTTTCCCTCAGCTCCGACTGGGAAAGGTTGGTGCTGAATATGGTGGAGCGGCGGGAATTGATTCTCGAATTGACCACGTTGTAGAGGCAGGATACCGTGAACTGGTTTGAAAGCTCAACGCCCAGATCGTCCACGATGAGCAGATCACAGTCGTAATACTGTCGGAGCTCCGAGGGATCGCCTCCGCGGAAGCGGGAGCTTTCGAAATCCTCCATCATGGACTGCACGCTCCGGTAGACCACGTCAAATCCGCGGCGGATGACAGTCACGCCCACGGAGGTGGAAAGATGGGTCTTGCCGAGACCCGTGCCGCCTACCAGCAGATAGTTATCGTAGGTGTCGCCGCCGAAATTTTCGGCAAAGCTTTTAAGCTCGTTGAAATTGCGCTCTGCCATTTCAAGATCGCGGCCGGAATAATATCTGAAAGAAAAATTGTCAAAGCTCTGAGAGAGGGCCAGCTTTCCGATATCGGAATCCGCAAGGCGGGCATCGGATATGGCACGCCTCATGCAGGAGCACATATTTATCCCGATAAAGCCGGAGTCGGAGCAAAGAGGACACTCGTACTTCACGTCGGAATAGTCCTCGGGATAGCCGTTCTCACGGAGAAGCGAGCGGCGCTTCGCGGTAAGCTCTTCGTTCTCGCGGCGTACCTCTGCAACCTTTGACTGGACGTCACCGCCTCCCATGGCGGCGGCGAGCACCTTGGTGCCCGTGGCGGCAAGAGATGCATCAATTACCACAAGCTCCGGGATCTTTTCGCGGAGAAACTCCTTTTTTATCTCGCTTTCACGGATGGCGCGCTCGCGCTTTTCGGTGAAAGCGTCGGTTACTTCCTTAACATAACTCTTCATAATTTACCTCTTACTTGTCCCCGTAGGAGCGTCTGAGCGCCGCCTCGAAGAAATCGTCGGTCTCGAAACTGCCTTTTTTGTCCTTTGCGCCGTCGCGGTCGATCCTGTATTCCGCGATAGCGGCGTCGACCTCCTCCACGGTGGTGTAGCCGCAGGCATACCATTTTTCAAGGATCGCGGAGCAGTAGGGGACGGAGGCGCCGCCCGTGTTCTCCACGGTGATCTCGTATGCCCGCTCAACGAGGCCGAAGGGCATTTTCCATTTGCCCACCCAACGCTCGAATGCGTCCTTTTCCTTTTTTGTCAGAGCCCTCCTGCCGATGCCGAACAGAGAACGGAATTTGTGCTCCAGACGGAACGCTTCCTCGATGGATGTTAGATGCTCGTCCAGCTCGTCGTAGGCAAGTATGCCGTCGTCGAAGAATCCCACGGCAAGCTTCTCAATATATCGCAGTGATTTTTTGCCCATCTTTACGCAATGGGAGAAGAGGAGCATTATGTAGTCGTCGTCCAGCTTCAGGTAGTCCTTAAGCCCCACGACCACCTCAACCTCGGCCTTGTTGAAGATCTTGCCTATGGTCTGCTGACAGCCCATGAGCAGGTCTTCCATGTCTGCGTTGCTCTCAATATAATCGGCGATCTCGTCCGCGGTGTAATGGGGAAGCTCGGAGGCTCGGGTGAGAGCCTTGTTCAGCACAGTGACGTTTCCGTCCTTTTTCGCTTTCGCCGCGGTTGACTTCTTCGCTGCCGTGCCCTTTTTCCAAACGCCCCTTTCTTCCCAGAACGAAAGAGCGGCGGCAAAGCTTTTTTTGGTTACATCCAGCCTCTCGCACAGCTCATCCTCGTCAAAGGAGGGCTCGGCGAGAACGGCGAGAAGCACCTTGAGCTTCGTTTCGTCGCACTCCGGGAGCGCGTTTCCAACTGCCTCCCGCGGGACCTCGACGGGGTTTTCGGCTTTATTCGGGTAAATATTCATCGTATGCTCCGTTTTCAAAAATAGGCATCTGCCGCAAGCTTTTTCTGACTGATTCTAATGCGTGTCGGCAGATATTCAGTTGCATAAAACCCGGAAGTGTTGATTTTATTGAGTTTTACACACCCTGTGGATAATATTGTGGAAAACTCGTTCGGCAAATGTTCAAAACCGCGGGTTTTCGTCAAATGCAGATAAGGCTTTTGCCTAACAGAAAACCGTGTTCTGCAGGCGCGCAAAAGCGACAAAAATAACTATTTGTTGTAATGTATTGCCGCAAAGGCAGCGGCTCCCTCACCGGAAGCGTAAGCGTTAAGATCGCTCCCTGCACGGACTCCCGCTGTATATTCATAATAGGTCTGCGCGCCCACCATGACGCCGTTGTCACCGCAGAGCGACACGGGCGGCATATATAATTTCGCACCCGCAGCCGCGGCTGTCTTTTGAACGCCGCGACGAAGATGAGAGTTGGCGGCAACACCGCCCGCCAGTACCAGCTTTTCGGCACCGGTGCGTTCCAGCGCAAGTGCGAGTTTCTTTGAAACGCCGTCTACCACCGAATCCGTAAAAGCTGCGGCGATCTCAGCCATCACCTCGCGGGGAAGCTCATCCTTGTCGGAAAGCCCCGATTTCTGGCGCAGGTTGTGTATATGGTTCACCACGGCGGTCTTCAGACCGCTGAAAGAAAAGTCGAGAGTATCGTCGCTGATGGCAGGGGAGGGAAAGCAGAGCAGCTCTTTTTTCGAAAGCGTTTCCCTCTTTTCGAAGCCCTCCGCCGCAAGCCGGTCCATGGCGGCACCGCCGGGATATGGAAGGCCCATAACACGGCCTACCTTGTCGAACGCTTCTCCCGCTGCGTCGTCGCGGGTGGAGCCTATCTCGTTGAAAATATGAGGCTCGGGAACGGTGTACAGGGAGGTGTGTCCGCCCGACACCACAAGGGAGAGAAAAGGAGCCGAAAGGTCGGAATTGGTCATATACGCGGCCGCCGTGTGGGATTTTATGTGGTCCACGGGCACCAGCGGCACGCCGAGAGACAACGCCAATGCTTTTGCAAAATTGACACCCACCAGAAGACAGCCGATAAGCCCGGGAGAGTATGTCACACCTATCGCCTCGATGTCAGAAAGGGTGATGCCCGCGTCGGCAACGGCCTTTCTCACCACGGGGGATATGGCTTCTATATGGGCGCGGCTGGCGATCTCCGGCACCACGCCGCCGTAAAGGGCGTGGGTCGCCACCTGAGACGCCACCACATTTGAAAGTATTTTTCTTTCTTCCCCCATGCTGACGACGGCGGCAGCCGTCTCGTCGCAGGAGGATTCTATTGCAAGGATTATCATTTTATAAGCTCTTTTCCATTATCACCGCGTCCTCGCGGGGATTGACATAGTAATTTCTGCGTTTGCCGGTTTCTGTAAAATCCGATGAGCGGTAAAGGGCGCGGGCGCCCTCGTTCGACTCTCTCACCTCGAGATACAGCTTCAGAGCGCCGCGCTCCTTCGCTCTCGCGCAAAGCTCCGAAAGAAAAGCTTTGCCCAGCCCCCGTCTTCTGTGCTCGGGGAGCACGGCGATGTTGGCGAGGTCTCCCTCGTCGGCGGCGGTGTATATCATGCCGTAGGCGGCAATTTCGTCGGAGTTTTCGGGGTATGCCGCGAAAAGGGCGCAGGCGGGAACGGCCAGCGCCTCCGTGAAGGATATCTCCGACCAGAAATCCTCCGGGAAGCATATCCTCTCGAGGCGGGCGAGCTCGCGAACGCTTTCCCCGCCGCAGCGGACGACTCTGTATTTTTCGCCGGTTTTATCGGTTATGGTGCTTAATATTTCCATATCAGCTCAATTTCGGCTCGCCGAACATGATTTTTAATCCGTAAACTATCCTCTGCAGACACATATCGTAGTCCTCAGAATTTCCACCGTAGGGATCGGGAATATCAACGGGAAACGACGTGATCTTCGAGGCGTACTGCGGGAAGGCGAGCATGAGTCGGTTCGCGTGGGACGAGGTAAGCCCGATGACACGGTCAGCTTTCTCCATCAGCTCGTCCGTCACGTTTCTTGAAATGTGGTGAAAATCCGTGATGCCCAGACCTGCCAGTGCGTTTTCGGCGTTCGCAGAAATGGGAGATCCGTCCGCAAACAGACCCGCGGAGGAGGCTTTCCTCCCGCTGTCCCTTCCGTAGAAATGGCCGAAAACCGCCTCTGCCATGGGACTTCTGCAGGTGTTCCCGGTACAGACGAAAAGGATACGCTCCGGCTCTTTGTTTTCGTCAATTGTCTTTTTTAATTCGGATTCAGCTATCATTTTCGGGAGAACTCATATTTTCATAATATTCAAGAAGGATATCACCGGCATTGACGCAGTTGCCGGTCACACGGTCGTAGAGGAAATTCCCTCCGCGGCAAACGGCGTACACCACGTTGTAGTAGATCGCCGGCCAGTCGGGAGAGTAGAATTTTAGGTCGTAGCTGTAAGAAAGGTCGCTTCGCGGCCATATCTCGTCCTCGTCGCCCTCGGTGATCATCTTCACAAGACCCGCGATGACCTCCCGGTCGTGCGAAACGGTGCCTCCGGAGATATTGTCCCCCTCAACGCCCAAAGCGCAGATGGAAAAAGCGGCGGCGTCCTGCTCGCAGATAAAGCAGTTCACGGGTTTCATTTCAGCGAGGGTGGGAAGCTCGATGTCCGCGCTGTAATATACAAGGGTCGCAGCTCCCGTGTATTCGGTTGCGAGCCATTCTCTCGGGTCGCAGTCCTTTATGGTGTAGAGCTTTTCTGAAAGTGTGCCCTGTATTTCACCGTATTCCTCGCCCTGATAGGTGGGCTCGTAACCCACGGGGGCGAATTTATAGGTGCAGTTTCCTCCCGTCAGCGTCCCGTCCTCCGAAAAATTCATTTTCACGGTGCGGGAGCAGGAGCAGAGGATGAGGCAAAGGAAAAGTGTAAGTGCCAGAAATCTTTTCATATCAATATCCGAACTGACCGCTTAAGCTGTCGTCGTTTTCTATCCAGTCGGAGACCTTATATTCCGTGTATTCCGTCCCGTTCTCGCGGACGATGACGGTTTCGATCCCTGCGTTAATCACCATACGCTTGCACATCATGCAGGAGCAGGTGCCGCCCATAACGGCGCCGTCGGCGGGGTCGGTGCAGCACATATAGAGCGTCGCGCCCAGCATCTGGTCGCGGGGAGCCGCGATGATGGCGTTTGCCTCCGCGTGGACGCTGCGGCAAAGCTCGTAGCGCTCTCCGCGGGGTATGTTCAGCTTGTCGCGGTAGCAGGTGCCCAGATCGCTGCAGTTCTTTCTGCCGCGGGGTGCGCCGTTGTATCCGGTGGAAATGATGACGTCGTTTTTAACGATGATTGCACCGAAACGGCGGCGGAGACAGGTGCTTCTCTCGCCCACGGTCTGCGCGATGTCCAGATAGTAATTTATTTTAGAAACTCTGTCCATACATAATCTCCCATCATAAATATATACATATTCATTGTATCACCATTTTCGCTTTTTTGCAATAATCTGAGAAAATTTTTGAGAGCTGTTGTTTCATGTCGGAAAATGTGCTATAATCGTACAAAAAGGAGGCGATTTCCGTGAATTGGGAAAATATCGCAGATACGCTGGTACACAGCGGACTGAAAATCGTGATCTCACTGGTGATTCTGATAATAGGCTTCAAGGTCATCAACACGCTGTCCAAGAGACTTGAAAAGAGGCTGTCCGACAAGGACCGTCTCGATAAGACCACCGTGCGGACGCTGCTGTACGTGGGCAAGATACTTCTGAAGATCATCATAGTGATCTGCCTTGTGGGATACATGGGCATAGACACCAGCGGCATCACGGCGCTGTTCACGTCACTGGGCGTGTGCTTCGGCCTTGCCGTAAACGGCGCGCTCGCCAACTTCGCGGGCGGAATCCTGCTGCTGCTCACCAAGCCCTTCAAGGTCGACGATTATATAGAGGCGTGCGGCTATCAGGGCATCGTGGAGGACATACATATCACCAACACAAAGCTGCGCACATACGATAATAAGATCATCTATATCCCCAACGGCACTCTCTCCTCGGATAAGATAGTGAACCATTTCCAGAAAGATATCCGCCGTGTAGACCTTAATTTCGACGTGGACTATTCCACCGACACGGAGGCGGCAAAGGCAGCGGCGCTCCGTGCCATCAAGGCGATACCCGGTGTGCTTGATGCACCTGCACCCGATTCCAGAGTTATAGAGTACAAGGACTCCGGCATCTGCATCATGACGAGAACGTGGTGCGAGAGCAAGAACTACTGGGATGTGTACTTCGACATCAACGAAAACGTTAAGCGCGAGTTTGACCGGGAAGGCATCACTGTCCCGTTCCCGCAGGTGGACGTGCATATCAAAGAGAAATGAAAAAAGAGCCCTGCGGGGCTCTTTTTTTCATTTCAGCGGCTAACCGCTACTTTTCCCAGAACTTTTCAAGCGCTGCGTTGAGGGAGTAAGGGTCGGAGGTGAATTTCAGATGCCGCCACGCCTTGGGGAAAAGCCTGTATATGGCGGGATCGGCGTATCTGTCGTCCACCAGCACCACCACGCCCCGATCGTCCTCACTGCGGATTACTCGCCCCGCCGCCTGCAGGACCTTTATCATGGCGGGGTAAACGTAGGCGTATTCGTGTCCGTTCTCACGGGCAGCGTCGAAATACTCTTTGAGTATATTCTGCTGTGCGGTTATCTTCGGAAGCCCCGTGCCCACGATTATGGTGCCGATGAGCTTTTCTCCGCGGAGGTCAACACCCTCGGAGAACGCGCCGCCCAGCACGCAGAAGCCCACAAGGGTCTCCTCGTTGTCGGAACGGAATTCCGATAGAAAGGCGTTGCGCGCCTCGTGGCTCATCCCGCGGGACTGCACGACGCATCTCACGTCGGCGCCCGTTTCCGTGAAAGCGTCGTAAACGGTCTTCATGTATTCGTAGGAGGGGAAATAGACTATATAGTTGCCCGCCTTCGCCTCGATGACGGACAGGATTATCTCCGCCACGTCGTCGGCGAAGCTTTCTCTGTCCTCGTACCGTGTGCTGACGGAGTCTACTGCGAAAAGGCAGAGGTTGTCCTTGTCGTAAGGGGAATCAAGCTCCAGCGCTGCAGCACCCCGGCAGCCCAGCACGTCCGCAAAATAATCCATGGGAGTGAGCGTCGCGGAGAAGAGTACCGAGGAGACGGCGGAGCCCATCATACGGTCAAGGAGCGGCGAGGGGTCGAGACAGCGGGAAAAGACGGAAAGCTTTCCGCCTACGGTCTCGGCATAGAACGTAAAACCCTTATCGAAAAGGGAGAGACTGCGCAAAAAGGCGCCGCAGTTCTGCACCGTGTCCTCTAGGAGCGCGGTCAGGTCCGGGTCATCTCGGCAGGCGTCGCCCGCCGCCCGGACGAACTGTGTGAGCGCTTCGGGAAGACCCTTCGGCACCTCCTGCGAGATATAGTACCCGGACGAGACGCCGCCCGGCATCTCCCGTTCTTCGAGGCGGCAAAGGTCCGCCACCTCTTTTATTTTTTTGACGGCGGCGGTGATGCCCTCCGTTAGGGTGCGGTTCTTTCCCATCCTTTCATCGTCACTCCGATACAGGCGGATGAGCCCCGCCGCGTCAAGCTGTGCGGAGTACATCTCCCGGGCACGGTCCGGCAGGTTGTGTGCCTCGTCAATGAGAAATATATATTTTCCGTCCGTCCTTTCGGCGAAATACCGTCTGAATCTGACGGACGGGTCGAAGACGTAGTTATAGTCGCAGATGACCACCTCCGCGTACTCGCTCAGGTCAAGAGAAAGCTCGTATGGACAAAGCTCATATCTCTTGGCGGCATCGCGGATGAGCCCCGTGTCGATAACGCGGTGGCCTTTCAAAAGTTCCAGAAGCGCCGTGTCGCGACGCTCTTCGTACGGTACTCTCCCCACCTCGCCCATAAGAGGGCAGAGCCTGCAGCGGCTGACTCCGTTCTGACGAGGGCCTCCCGCCATAGGGCAGACCCGTTCTTTCGCAAGCACGGTCACGCACCGCAGGGTGGGAACGTGGTCAGACATGGCGCGCACCGCGTCTGCGGCGGCGTTGCCGGTAACGGTCTTGGCGGTGAGATAAAATACCTTTTCCGCAAGTCCCGCGCCTATGGCACGCAGGGCGGGATAAAGGGCGGAAACGGTCTTGCCCACTCCCGTGGGGGCGCAGACCAGAAGCCGCGAGCCGCCTTTAACGGCACGGTATGCTTCGGTCATGAATTCCCTCTGCGCCTCTCGTACGGTACGGTAGGGAAATGGCATTTCAGCGAGGGCCGGGATGCCGCGCACGGACTTTTCCGTTTCGATCTCTATAAAGGGGAGCGCCCGCAGAAACAGGGCGTCCGTCATGTTTTTTAAAAAAGGAGCGGGGACGAGAGCTTCAAAGGTTTTCGAGCTTTTATTGTCCGCCGACCTGAGCACTATCCGAAGATGAACTGCCTCGAGCTCTTTTTCCTCTGCGAGCGCATGGGCAAGGATAACGGTCTGTGCCATGCAGGACGGATCGGCGGCGGGGCGGCTTTTTGAGGTCAGCCTCCCTCGTACGAAGCTTTTTTCCAGATACCACTGTGTTCCGCTGTGATATACTGCGTCGGCGTCACCCGTGACCTTGAAATCCACTCCCGCCTCGCATATGCGGAGAGAAAGGGGAACGCCCACCGCCTCCGGTGCGGGAAGCGTCTCGTCCGTCTCTGCAAAAAGAAGCTTCGACGGCCCTCTGCGCGTGCGCGCAAATGAAGCGAGATAAGTCGCGGGCACGGTGATTATATTCAGTTCTCCGCTGACGGCAATGTTCATCACCGCGCCTCCTTTTTTAATATTACTTGTGGTTTCTGACTGCTTCCTCACAGCTTCTCATGGCGAGAAGCGTTTTTTCGAGAAGCGTGTCCAGCTCCCAACCCAGACGCTCGGCGCCGAGCGCGATGACGTCGCGGGAACAGCCCGCGGCGAATTTTTTGTCCTTGTATTTCTTTTTAAGGCTCGAAAGCTCCATGTCCGATGTGCTCTTCGAGGGGCGCATGCGCGCCGCCGCACCGATGAGACCCGTCAGCTCGTCCGCGGCAAACAGCACCTTTTCCATCTCGTGAACGGGTTCCACGTCGGAGCAAAGCCCGTATCCGTGGGAGCATACCGCGTGGATAAGCTCTTCCGACGCACCGCAGAGCAGCTCAGGTGCTTTTTTGCAATGCTCGTCGGGGTAAAGCTCGTAGTCTATATCGTGCATAAGGCCCGCCATCGCCCAGAAATCGGCGTCGTCACCGTAGCCGAGATCGCAGGCGTACCAGCGCATCACACCCTCCACGGTGTAAGCGTGTTCAAGGTGAAAGGGCTCCTTATTGTACTTTTTCAGAAGCTCCAGAGCCTTGTCATAGGTGAGTTCGGTTTTCATCATACTTTTATCCTTTCAAGCAGTGCACCCACGCTCATGTGATAAACGTAATCCGCCACGGAATCGAGAGGCGTTGGGTCGCGGTTTATGAGTACAAGTCTGTTTCCCTTGTAGTATCGGACGAATCCCGCCGCGGGGTAAACGGTCAGCGAGGTGCCGGCGACGATCAGCATATCGGCGCCCGAGATATCCTCGAGAGCCTTGCCGCAGATCCGGTCGTCCAGCATTTCCTCGTACAGCACCACGTCGGGCTTGAGGATACCGCCGCACTCGCACCGAGGCACCGTCATTTTCGAGAGAAGACATTCCATGCCGTATTTTCTGCGGCAGGTCATGCAGTGATAGGAGCTTACCGTTCCGTGGAGCTCGAGAAGATTCTCGGTGCCCGCGTCACGGTGCAGGGTGTCGATATTCTGCGTTATAACGGCGGTGAGCTTTCCCGCCCGCTCCAGCTGGGCGAGCTTTCTGTGCGCCGCGTTGGGGAGAACTCCCTCCGGGAGCATCTTGTCGCGGTAGAAGCGGTAAAACTCCTCCGTGTGCTCAACGAAGTAGGTGTGGCTCAGTATCTGTTCCGGGGGCACGTCGTATTTCTGATTATAGAGCCCGTCCACACTCCTGAAGTCGGGGATGCCGCTCTCGGTGGAAACTCCCGCCCCGCCGAAAAACACTATTCTCTCCGACTCGTCGATGAGGGCCTGCAGCTCTCTCGCGGCTTCTTCCAACGTTTTGTCCATAATACGTCACCTCACGAAATTATCCATCTTGATTCTATCACAAAACGCCGAAAAAATCCACAAAAAAGTTGAATATTGCTTTAATATATGTTATCATTGATATGAATAAAGTTCGGAGGACAGAATGACTATCATCGAAAAACTTATAACGCCCGGAGATTATAAACCGGGTGAACATACGGACGCAGATTCGAGAAGATGTGAGTTCGACATAAAGAACGAACAGATATTCTACGGTGCGCAGAAGCCCGACATCGTTTTCGCGGGCGACTCCATAACCCATTTCATGGAGGAAAACCGCTTCTGCAGCAGATACGGCTTCGTCGTGAACCGCGGCATCGGCGGCGACCAGGCGCACATCATGGCGTGGCGCTTTACCGCCGACGTGACCCAGCTTCGTCCCAGGCTTTGCGTAATGCTGGTGGGCGTAAATAACATGTGGGTCATGGAGGATCACATCGACCCCGCCACAGGCGACTATGAGGAAAGCGAAAAGAAACGCGTAATGAAAGAAATAGAGGACGCTTTCCGCAAAATGCTCGACGAGGCAAAGGAAAACAGCTTCGATATGTGGATATGCTCCGAGCTGCCCCAGGCGGCGAACATAGGCAATGCAAATCTGCGCAATCCCTTTATCGTACGTGTCAACGAAATGCTGAAGGGCCTTGCCGCGGAGTACGGCACGAAGTATATCGACTATCATTCCGTCCTCGTCAAGGAGGACGGCGTCACCATGCGAGACAATATCTCCCGTGAGGGCATCCACCCCAATCATGAGTCCTATGAGCTGATGTACGGTGTCATAAAGCCCGAACTGGACGAGTTTTTCGGAATAGAGGAGTAAAGAGGAGTAAAAATGAAAAGATTAATCTCAATTGTTCTCGCGGCAGTGATGATCACACTGTCGCTCACCACAGTCGCTCTTGCCGACAATCTGGAGCTTACCCAGACCTTCAAAAACGACGACGTTTTCTCCCTGGGCGACGTTGACGGCGACGGGAACGTAAACTCCCGCGACTCCTACCTTATCAAGGCGTATATCGCCAAGGGAGACGCAGAGGGCCTTATTGAGGACGCCGCGGATATTTGCGCCGACGCGAAGATAAACGCGAGAGATAATTTCTATCTCAAGGCGTGCCTTGCCGGTGCCGCCAGCATCAGGAACTTCGACAGCTCCGACAGAGTCTATTCCTTCAGAATAGGCGGCGTCGATATCAGGGAATTCGTGATAGTGCTCCCCGAGGGCACCGTCGAGAGCGATAACCTCTACTACTGCTACGAGCTCCTTTCCAAATACACGGAAAAGGCGACGGGATACCGCATCCCCGTAGTTTACGGCAGCACCGACTCCGCTCACGCCATATATTTCACAGAGGTGCCCCTCGAATCCGAAATGGGCGAGGAGCTGGGCTACGACGGCTATATCTACCGCGTGGAAAACGGTAATCTCTATTTTTACGGCGCGAAGCGCGGCAATATGTACGCCGTCTACGAAATTCTCGAGGACTATCTGGGCTTCTTCTTTGCCGATAACGCCTACACCGTCTCCGAGAAGGTGAGATGCGCCGATATCGCCGAGGGCACGGACAGAGAGTATATCCCCCCCTTCTCATACCGTCACGTGCTCCATACCTTCTGGGGAAGCTCTTTCAAGCACTACTACATCGCCAGAAGGCTGAACGCTACCAACAACTCTCCCAGCACGGGCTCCGCCACCTACGGCACCTATAAGGGAACGAGACATAATAACGCCCATTCGTTCTATTATTACATCTCCATGGGCGCGGGCGTAATGCCCGAGGAGGGAGCGACCAAAGCCGACGGCACCGTCATGACCCTCGAGGAAAGATACTACGCAAAGTACGAGGACGGACGTGCCCACGGCTACGAATACGGCCTCATCAGATACTCGGATATGGTGACGGAGCACGGCCATCAGCCATGTGCATCCTCCACCGACGAATATAATGTTCTGTTCGACGGACTTCTCAATACCATCAGGATGCTTGAGGCGAGAGGGTACGATATGTTCCTTACGAACGGTCAGCACGTCATGTCCTTCTCCATAAACGACGGCACTCTGTACTGCACCTGCACCCTCTGCGCGGCAAAGGCCTCGGGCGACAGGGTAAAGCTCCGCAAGAACTTAAAGCCCGAGCTTGACTATTACGGCGGATACTACGAGCTGTCCGAGGACGGCAACTACGTGCAGTTCAAAAAAGAGGGCTACTCGGGCGTCTACCTCGATCTCGCCAACCGTGCCGCCGGGGATATACAGCAGTATTATCCCGGAGCGCACCTCTTCCAGATACTGTACAGCGAGGAGATCCCCGAGTCCGTCCGCCCCTCGGAGCATATGGTCATGTGCTACTGCGCGGACATCATGGGATGCAGTTTCCACCGCTACGGCGACAGCGCCGAATGTGTCGGCTACCATACCCAGTGGGACAATGTCCACAGTGTTGCCGCTGACGAGGCGGCGATCACCGCGTGGGTGCAGTACTGCCACGAGGCAGGTACCGAGCTGTGGTACTGGATGTACCCCGAAAACTATACCTACTACCTCTTCGATCTGCCCGTATACTACACCATATACTACAATATAACATGGCTGTACAGAGCAGGCGTCGACGGCATATATTACGAGGGCACGCAGGATTCCGGAGCGGAGAACTGCTTCGAGCACGTAAAGGCGTTCATGGCGGCAGAGCTTGAATGGAATCCGGAAATGACCCTTGAGGAGTACGAGGCTCTGACCCTCAAGTGGATGAAATACTATTACGGCGCAGGCTACGAGCACGTCTTCAATTTCCTCTGTATGATGGAGGATGCGGCACGCGCCGGCAACTACTGCTTTACGTACTACTGCCCCGTGTTCGACGCATACGATAAGACGTATTTCGACGAGCATTACGAAGAAATCAGAGCAGAGGCTGCGGCGGCTGTGGAAATGAGCGACATTACCACCAGGGGCCTTTGCGAAAAGCTGCTCATGACCTGCGACTTCCTCGGCCTTTCCGCTGCACACGATAGAATGTACACCAACGGCGACGCCGCGTCCCGCAAGCTCTATGAGGAAAGATACGACTGGCTTTATAATTTCATGAAGAACAATATTTCCAAGTACACCTACAACGGCGTAGGCGCGGACTACGGTCTGCCCAAGACGGTGGATTACACGGTCAGCCCCGCGATCCAGGTCTACAAGTACGAATTCAGAGCCGGCGCGCATTAATGAAAAAAGCACCCGCAACGGAGGAGCGCACACATAGGGATTTTTTCACCGCCGACCGGCAAGGAATATTAATAAAAAATATCAGGTGCGGCGGGAATTTCCCGAATATCTGATGAAAAAATGACCGAAACGCAAGCTTCGGTCATTTTATTTATCTTGCCTTTGTCCGTTTCGGACACCTGCCGTACTTTTGTACGGCGACGGCGCTCCGAAACGAACAATCAGCGGCGCCTCTCTCCCTATGTGAGCGCTCCTAAGGGTGCTTTTTTCAGTTTTAAGTTTTAAGAGTTGAGTTTTAAGAGTTAAGTTTTAAGAGTAAAGAGGCGGCGAGACCGCCCACACCGAGGGGCACCGCCCCGACGGTGTCATTGCGAGGGAGGGCGTCGTCCGACCGTCGCAATCTCTAAGAACGAATTGATGGGACCTATATCACTATTAGTAAGAGCAACGCCTCAGTAAGCCTCCCTCGTGTAGAGGGAGGGGGACCGGCTCTGCCGGTGGAAGGATTGTCTTTGTGAACAAATACGACAGGTTTATGCTATAAGAAAAGTTGTGCTGATGAGACACCTCATCCACCGTCAGCGCTTGCTGTGCAAGCGA
>JAZLKW010000010.1:0-12725 GCA_045597805.1 Candidatus Avispirillum sp.
GACGGCTCTTTTTCTATGGTTTTCCGCATTAAAAAAGCACCCTTACGGGTGCTTTTTTCACAGTCCCTCGACGGCATCTGCCGCAGGAGAGACGTAGTCGTTTTCCATCAGCTCTATGATGCCCTTATCAACAAGGGAGGAAAGCTTCGGGTCGAGGGGTATCTGCGCGAGAAGCGGGATACCGTATTCCTTTGCCACCTCTTTCGCGCGGCTCTCGCCGAACACGTTCAGGTGCTTTCCGCAGTCGGGGCAGATCGCATAGGACATATTTTCAACAAGTCCGAGGATCGGCACGTTCATGAGCTTTGCCATATTGACCGCCTTTTCCACTATCATGGACACCAGCTCCTGGGGGGTGGTGACGATGATAATACCGTCAAGGGGCAGGGACTGGAACACTGTCAGCGGTACGTCGCCCGTTCCGGGAGGCATATCCACGAACATATAGTCTACGTCCTGCCATATTACGTCCGTCCAGAACTGCTTTACCGCGCCCGCGATGACGGGGCCTCTCCAGACTACGGGGCTCTTCTCGTCGTCCAGAAGCAGGTTTACGGACATAAGCTGTACGCCCGTTTTCGTATAATTGGGAAGCATCACGTCGTCCCTTGCCTCGACACCGTGTGCGGCGCCGAACGCCTTGGGGATGGAGGGTCCCGTTATATCCGCGTCAAGGATCGCGACACCCCAGTCGCGGCGGCGCATTTCCACCGCCATCATGGACGTGACTATGGATTTTCCGACGCCTCCCTTACCGGATACTACTCCGATAACGTGCTTTACACTGGATGCGGGATTGAGCTTTTCCTTCTCTATCATCCCGCCGCCCTTTGAGGGACAGTCCGCTCCGCATGTGGAACAGTCGTGAGTGCATTCGTTGTTTTCTGCCATTTTTTACACCTCTTTGTGATTATTGTCATTATTTTCTTTATTACGGACGGCGGCGCGTATCACCGACATCACCGTCACCATGACCACCGCGGGAATGAGCATGAAAGCGCACATGAGAAATCCCGGGAAGCCTGTTTCCGTCACCGGAGACGCGAAGGATATCACCACGCCTGCCGCTGCCGCCGCGAAAGGAGCCCAGAATAACTTTCCATACTCGGATTTCTTACTGAACAGTCCCCATCTGCCCGCGTACTCCGCCGCCACGAAGGGCATGGCTATGATGCAGGAAATGAACATGACGAGCACCATCTGCTCCCCCGTGAGCATGAATTCTCTGCCGGCAAGACTTATCACCGCCCTGCCGAGGAACGGCGCCGCGCAGGAAAGAAGAGCGCACAGCACACCGTAAAGCGTGGGGTACAGGACGTCCGTCTTTTCGTCGGGAAGCGAGCAGTCTTCTCTGGTCAGGTGCTCTTTATAGGACGGGACCTTTGCTATGGCAAGGACTGTTATGAAATCGAGGATGAGTCCCCAGAACGTAAGGTGGGTGGCATTCATCACCGGGAAGGACGCCGCGGCGCATATGAGCATGAGTATGAATCTCGCGCTGTGGGACGTTATAAGGTATGTAAGTATATTCCTCAGATTATATAAGGCTCCGCGGCATTTTTCCAGAGATCTGAACGCCGACATGAATCCGCCGGAATGGGTATCGGATATACAGTCCGCGGAGATTCGCAGTATCTGGGGGACCGCCGCGCCCTGCGGGTCGGGTACGGCAAAGGAGGCGTCAGCCTTCTGCATCTGCCACATATCCTCGACGCCGTAGCCTACGTATGCCGTTTTCAGTTCAGCCGTGCGGCATATTTCGAGAAATCTCAGCCTCTCGCGCACACCCTGCGCGCCGGAAGCCGTTTTTATCAGAGTCAGTGTTCCCTCTTCAAGAGGGATATTATTCGTTTTAGCGCTTTCCTTTTCGTCAAAGTACATATCTCCCGTCCGGAATACGCCCTCGGATTCGCAGAACAGCTTATCCGCATCGCCGTCCGTCGAAGCGTCTGAGAATATTATCACTCTTCCGCCCTCGTCGCGGAAGCGCTTCACGGCATCCACCGTGCCCTCTTCCATCCTGTCGGAGACGGCAACAAAGCCGCAGAAGCTCAGATTGTTTTGGAGCACCGAGAAGCGGCGCATATTATTATACGGAGACTCTCTTATTGCAAGGGCGCACACAGTAACACCGTGATTTTTCAGTGCCGCGGCGTAGGAGAGTATCCTTTTTCTCTCTTCCGCGTCCATAGTGGTCTTTTCCGTACCGTAGGAGCATGAATTACATCTTTCAAGTATTCTTTCGGGTCTGCCGGACATGGCGAAATAGAATCTGTCGCCCAATGCCAGCAGAGATCCGTCGAAACCGTCGGAGTTTTCCTCGCCGGCAGTAACGTGGCCTATTATGGAATAACCGGGGTCAAGGGCACGGTCTCCGTTTTCCTCCCACAGGGATCTCACCACGTCATAGGGGAGAACGCTTGACTGGCGTATGCCGCGCCCGAAGGAGCCCTTTGCTATACTGCCCGCCGGGGTCGTTCCGGTACAGTAGCACGCCAGCGCCAGAAGCTCTGAGGGCGCTTTTGCGCCGCGGGTACCTATCAGCTTCAGCTTGGAATCGGTGAAATAGGAATGGAGCGTTATCTTTCTGCTCTTGAAGACCTCTGCGGAACGCACAATAAGCACGTCCGCCGTCGCCGCGGTCTGTGCCGAGAAAACGTTTTTATACACCGCGTCCTCGCCCTCTCTCTTTTTAAGAGAGGCAGACCACACGAAAGCTCCCGCCGCCCCGAGAAACTCGCTGAGGCAGGCCGCCGCCATTGCTATGGAGGGCAGGAAAATGCCAAAAAAGCTCTGGGAGCCCACTGTTATGCCGAGGACCGTTATGAGGAACGCTGCGACAACGAGGGCAAGGCTGCATATCCTGCTCCATTCGGAGAGCTTATCCATTACGGGAACATCCTCGCCGCCGGGGATGACTATACTTCCCTCTCTGGCGCATATAAGGGTATCGGCTCCCGTTGCCACCGCCATGCCGATCCCGAAGCCGCCCACCACCACGGAGGTGGCGTAGAGCATATTCGTTCTCAGCGGCAGCGGCACATCGGCGTTTTTGCCGGTGTTCAGGGGGCTTGAATCCTTTTTGACTATTCCCTCTTTATCGGTTACCGACGACTCGGAGACCATGACGTTATCCGCCGCGGTCAGTCTTATATCGCAGGGGACCGTATCGCCGGAATCGAGGATTATCACGTCACCGACCACTATTCTGTCGGCAGGGATATGCACGACGTTTCCCCCGCGGACCACCTTTGCGAGAGGCAGAGCCGCACGGGCGCTGTGCTCCAGATTTCTCCGGGCGTACATATATACGGCAACTCTCGCCGCACGGCACAAAAGAAGCATTACGAACACCGCCGCCGCCTCGTTTTCTCTGCCGAAGAACGCCGCCGCGATCACGGTGAGCAGGAGAAGCACCGTTGTGAAATCAAGCATGGAGGACGCCACGTACTTTTTGACGGACGCGCTTTTTACCTCCCATATTTTGTTTTTCCCGTGTCTCAGTCTTCTCTGCGCTTCCGCCTCGGTGAGGCCGGTCGCCGAATCGCTTCTGAATTCTCTTTCAAGCTCGGCATTGGTAAGAGTATGCCAGCTATGCTTTTTTTCCATTTTACCAATACCTTTCGCAAAGATTTACAGAGCAGCGATGATAAGGCCGTTCTCGTCGGCGTCTATACTGACTGCCGTTATTGCACCGTGAGTATCCACGATCTTTTCCGCGATCTGATCCTCAACCGCGGTCTGTATATAGCGGCGCATATTGCGGGCGCCGAATTTTACGGAATAGGACTCGCGGGCAATTCTTTCCGCCGCTGCGTCCGTATAGGTGAGTCTTATGAATTTTTCTTCCAGAGCCTTTTTAAGGTCGCCCAGCATTATGCGGACGATGCCCTTGAAGTCATCCATTTCAAGAGGATTGAAGGTTATGATCTCGTCAACACGGTTAAGGAATTCGGGACGCAGGAAATCGGACAATGCTTTCATGGTCTTATCCCTGCTTGCCGTTGCCGCGTCCGTAAAGCCCAAAGCGCCGGAGCCGTCGCGGGAGCCCGCGTTGGTAGTCATGACGATCACTGTGTTTTCGAAGCTTACGGTCTTGCCGTGGGCGTCCGTTATCCTGCCGTCGTCAAGTATCTGCAGAAGGATATTCATAACGTCCGGGTGAGCCTTTTCGATCTCGTCGAAGAGCACCACGGAATAGGGCCTTCTTCTTATCTTCTCCGTGAGCTGGCCGCCGTCGTCATAGCCTACGTATCCGGGAGGCGCTCCCACTATTCTCGACACGGAGAACTTATCCATGAACTCGCTCATGTCAAGGCGTATAAGGGTTTCGGGAGAGGAGAAAAGGTCGTTCGCCAGCACCTTTACAAGCTCGGTCTTTCCGACGCCGGTAGGGCCTGCGAAAATGAAGGACACGGGCTTTCTCTTGGGGGATATGCCCGTTCTGGAACGGCGCACGGCGCGGACTACCGCGTCAACTGCCTGGTCCTGACCCACTATTCTCTCTTTCAGTCTTTCGGAGAGCCCCTCAAGTCTTGAAAATTCGTCCTCGTTTATGGTGGAGGCGGGGATGCCGGTCCATATCTCTATGACGTCGGCCAGGTCCTCCTCGGTCATTTCCACCTCTTCTATTTTCGATTTCAGCTCCTGGAGTCTGCCCTTGAGTCTCAGCTCTTCGACCTTCAGGTCCGCAAGCTGCTTATAGGTCTCCTCGGAGTTCGCGGACTTTTCCGCGTCGGCTTCCAGTACCGTTCTCTGCTTTTCTATCTCGCTCAGTCTGTCCGCCAGCTCGCACCGCTCGTTTATCTCGGGGCTTGACAGCGAAATATGGGACGCCGCCTCGTCGAGAAGGTCTATTGCCTTATCGGGCAGGTATCTGTCGGTGATATATCTTTCGCTCAGGATCACTGCCGCTTTGAGCACCTTATCGGGGATCTTTATCAGATGAAACTCCTCGTAGTAGTGCTTTATGCCCTCAAGGACCTTTCTGGTGTCCTCGATACCGGGCTCCGCAACGGTGACGGGCTGGAATCTGCGCTCGAGAGCGGAATCCTTTTCTATATACTTTCTGTATTCGTTGAGCGTTGTGGCTCCGATCACCTGTATCTCACCGCGGGAAAGCGCCGGCTTCATAATGTTCGCGGCGTTCATGGAGCCCTCGGCATCGCCTGCGCCCACTATGTTATGGACCTCGTCGATTATCAGTATGATATTGCCCGCCGCCTTGACCTCGTTGAGCAGCCCCAGGATCCTGGACTCGAACTGGCCTCTGAACTGGGTGCCCGCCACGAGAGCGGTCAGGTCCACCAGATAGAGCTCCTTGTTTCTGAGTTTATAGGGCACACTGCCGTCCACTATCTTCTGTGCGAGAGCCTCCGCTATGGCGGTCTTGCCCACGCCGGGCTCGCCTATAAGGCAGGGATTGTTTTTCTGTCTGCGGCAGAGTATCTGTATTATTCTGTCAAGCTCTCTCTCCCTGCCGACCACCCGGTCAAGCTTGCCCATCTGTGCCTTTTCCGTAATGTTCTGGCAATAGGTGGTAAGGAACTTCTTTTCTTTTTTCTTATGGTCTCCCGCCGCCTCGTCCTTTTTCTGCTTTTTGCGGTCGGACTTGCCATCCGCAGGGTTTCCGGACATCATCATGCCCATACCCTGCTTCATGAACTTGCCGAAGTCGATGGCGGGAGCGTCGGACTCGTCGCCGTTTGTGTCAACGCCGGTCATTTCGGAGAGACCCAGCGGATCACCGCCGTTCTCAACGCCGTCCATTATGTCCTCCATTTCCTCTGACATACGCTCCACGTCCTCGTCGGAGAGGCCCATTTTGGATATTATATCGTCTATGGGCTTGATGCCCAGCTCTTTAGCGCATTTTATGCATATGCCTTCCTGCTTCGACTCGTCGCCCTCGACTCTCGTTATGAAGACGACCGCCATCCGCTTATGGCATCTTGAACACATTACCATTTCAGTTTTTAACCTTTCTGAGTTTACCTTTCAGGTAACTAATGTAATATAAGAGTATTGCCAGAAATCCCACCAGTGCGAGAATGACGCACAGAAGGTCCTCCGCCCATCCGTTCACGCTGAACCAGGAGCGGAACACTATAAGTGCCGCGACTGCCACGTAGAACAGCACTGTATACGCCTTGCCGTAATACTTCGCCACGCCTATCTCGCGAAACTTGCGGTAGAAAATAAGCGATCCTATTCCCATGAGCGCTTCCTTTATGAATATCATGACGAGAAGCCAAAGGGGGATGTATTTACTGAGGCACAGGCAGACAAGAGCCGTGAACTGCATCAGCTTGTCCGCCACGGGGTCAAGTATTTTTCCCACATCGGTTATCCAGTTGTTTTTCCTTGCCAGCCAGCCGTCCACAACGTCGGTAAGACCCGCGAGAATGAACACGGCGACCGCCGGTATATATCTGTCAGAAATGAACAACGCCGCGAAGACGAATGCCATCAGCAGCCGCGCCACTGAAAGTACATTAGGTATATTCTTCATATCAGAAATGACCTTTCTTTTGCCGGTTTTTCTAAAAACCTATTTTTTCGGTTATGAAGCTTATTACGTTATATTTCGCGAGGGTATGCAATATCAGCGATTTCTCGGGGAAGTTCTCCGGGAAGGTTGAGGGTGCCGCCGTTGTCAGCACCTCTGCCGTATTGTTGATTATCATTGCGAAGACCAGTATGAAGAACACAGCGGAAATCACGCCGAATACGGTCCCCACGGTTTTATCTATATCTCTCAGCACCGGCAGCTCAAACACGCCGGAGATTATGAGCGTCACTATTTTCAATACTATCAGCGACAGTATGAATATGACGGCGAACGCCGTGATATCGGATACGGTCTTGGAAATGGGGGCCGCCACCGCGTAGGATACCTTTTCCACCGCTCCGTGGGACTTATCGGAAATGGCGGCTATGGTCTTCCCCGTCTCGGCGGGATCCGCTCCGAAGCGCTCCAGGACCGAGAGAAACCGCGAATCCTCCATCAGCTTCGACACGTCATAGACGGCCTCTTTCCCGCTCTGCGCCAGTGACGCGACAGTCTTCATTATGCTGTTCGCCAGTTTGTCGAGGAAAAGGTTTCTCTGCAGCCACTCCGACAGCGAGGGGGTAAAGACGTATGCTATGAGCAGGGAAGCTATTCCCGAAACGAAGGACATTACGGTTTTCACCGCGCCCCTTTTGCGGCTGATGAACACTATCAAAAGAGAGATCGCGATTATGACTATATCTATTACTATGCCCGTTATACTCATTATCTTCTCCTTTTCATCCTGCAAAATTGGAGGCGGTTCCGTTCTCGCCGCACACGACCAGACTGCCGTCCGCCGCGATCATGGAAACAGGAGTCACAGTGAGAGGCTCCGAGGTGACGCCGCCGGACTTCAGGTCTATCCTGTGCGCTTCGCCGTCGCCCACGGCGTACACCGCTCTGCCGGCATCTGCCTCCACTCCGGTTATCCTGCGATCTAAAGTTATATTATACAACACGTTTCCGTCCGTGTCAAATACCAGAACGTCGTTTACACTGCCTATGGCGTTTTTGGCAGAGGACACTGCCGCTACCTTCCGGCCGAGGCTGAAGGTGCCGGGGGTCATTCCGGTAAAGTCATGACGCCACAGCAATTCTCCGCCGCGGAATGTAAGCAGCGCCGTATCGCACATGACGAACAGGGTGCCGTCGTCTGCGTACTCCGCCGATACGGGCATGAGGCCGTCGTATTTCAGCGAGGCCATATCCTCCGTGCCTACCTTACAGAGAGAGACCTCACAGCATATACCGGAGCCCTCCGCCGCGGCGGACACTATCCCGACTTCGTCACCGTCGGGGCTTACGGCAAGGTCCGTCACGTATTTGTCCTTATAATATTTCGTTACCGGCTTGAAGGAGCCGTTATATACTGTGACCAGAAATTTCGATTCCTCCGAGCGGGTCAGGAGGGCATAATATCCGCTGTCGGAGACGGCGGCGTCCTCTATTATCTCGTCGGAACGGGTACTGAACACTCTCGCCATCGCCGTATAGAGTGAATATCCGCGCTCACCGGCATCGTACATAAGAGCGTATTTTTCGCTCACCTCAAGCTTCGGGGTGAGGTATGAGCACTCGTATTCCGCTTCCTTTGAGCCGGATGCGTCGTAAAGGGTGAGTCCCGTGGTACCCGCGACCGCTATCCTGCCCTTGAAAATGCCGAACTGCTCGGCGTACTGACCGTCGTAGGTCACGTTCGCGTACGCTCCTGCGGTACCTCCCAGGTCCGCGTCAAGGTCACGCACCAGGTACATAAGGTTGGAATAAGTTATATTCTCACGGAAGAACACCAGCATTATCAGGAGAAACGCCACCAGGAGCACCGTTGTCACGTACCGTGCGGCGCGGTATTTTCCCGCGACTGACAGATAATATCTGTTGCGGGGGCGTTCCTTTACGCTCAAGTCCACTTTTACTCCGTTATGCGGGATATCTTTTTGCTTCTTATTCTTATTCTTTTTCCTTCCCGTGCTTATCAGTTCGTCTTCGTTTCTGTCACGTGCCATGGTGATCCTCCTTTCCGTTTCATTTACACTGCCAGTTTATTTCTTCGCCGTAAAATACTTCTCGAAGGTACAGCCCCTCCGCCGGAGCCGTCGCTCCCGCCGTGGTCCTGTCCTTTTTTTCGATGACGGCGGGGATCTCCTCTGCCCCGAGTCTTCCTGCCGCCACGTCGATGAGGGTGCCCGCCATTATGCGGACCATATTATAAAGAAAGCCGTCAGCCGACACGGAGAACACCAGCGCGCCGCCCGCTTCTCTGTATATTTCGGTTTTCGTCACCGTTCTCACTGAATCGGTGATCTTCGAGCCGCTCGCCATGAAAGACGCGAAATCGTGTTTTCCATCGAAATGCTTTGCCGCCTCTCTCATTTTTTCTTCCTTTTCGGCGGTCACGGGGAAAATACAGCGCATACTGCGCCCTTTTTCGAACGGGTCCTCGGCGGGGGCATCCCATATTCTGTAAATATAGTTTTTACCTTTGGAGCTGTATCTGGGGTGAAAGCTTTCCGGCATTTCTGCGGCGGCGACCACGGATATTTCCTCCGGAAGGTACGCGGCGTAGGCACGGTGTATCTTCTCCGTGGGGATGGTACACCACACGGCCTCTTTTTTGAATTTCGGCTCGACTGTACAGCAGAAACCCAGAGCATGGACGCCTGAATCGGTGCGGCTGCACCCGGTGACCATGCACTTCTGTCCAAAGACCTTTTCGGAGGCCTCCGTCAGCACGTTCTGCACGGCTACTCCGTTGTTCTGGCTCTGAAAGCCACAGAAGGGCGTGCCGATGAACTTTATTTTCAAGAGTATTTTCATTTTCCGGCACTCCTTTTCTCCCGCCCCGTCGGGGCGGAGTGAATAATGAATAATGAAAAGTGAATAGTAGTGGTTGTTTTGCTTCGCAAAACCCCATTTATCAGGCGACCTCATCCACCACTTCGTGGTCCCCATTCCCCCACCGGGGAAGGCTTCTTAATGAAGCTTTTCGCCTGCGGCGAAAAGCCGCAATTTCTAATCTCTTTTCACTTCGGCGGTGCGCCGACGGCGCTTACATACTGAGGCTATACCCCGGGGCGTATTTATTGAGCAATACGACGCCCGCGCACAGCACGCACAGGGCGATGAACATTACCGGGTCGCGCCAGGAGGAACGAAGGGCATTCATCCTCGTTCTGCCCGAGCCGCCGCGGTAACACCGACATTCCATGGCGGTAGCAAGATCTCCCGCACGGCGGAACGCCGATATGAACAGAGGGACCAGCACCGGGATGAGCGCTTTCGCTCTTTTGGTAAGCGATCCCGTCGAAAAATCGGAACCGCGTGCCTTCTGCGCGGACATTATCTTATCCGTTTCCTCTATGAGTGTGGGTATGAAGCGGAGCGCTATGGTCATCATCATGGAAAACTCGTGTACCGGCACCTTTATTTTCGCAAGCGGTGCTAAAAACTGCTCTATGCCGTCCGTCAGCGCGATGGGGGTGGTGGTATAGGTCAGTATTATGCTCGTGCCCATGACCAGCATCACTACTCTGAACACTATGAGGAGCGCGTTGACGACGCCCTCAAGATAAATATGGATGAAGCCGAGGTGCAGTATCTCACGCTCGCCGCGGAGCCAGAAGATATTTATGATCGCGGTGAACGCTATTATGAGTATTATGGGGCGAAGCCCGCGTAACAGCACCTTTAATTTTATGCGGCTCAGGAAGGTCAGCACCGCCACTGATATCAGCATAAGAGCAAATGCGTATATATTCTTCGCGAAAAAGATGACCGTTATATAGAACACGGCAAAGAATATCTTCCACTTGGGGTTGAGCTTATGGATAAAGGAATTGCCCTCGCAGTACTGGCCGATGGCTATATCAGCTCTCAAGGGAGACACCTCCTCCCATAAGACGCTCGGCGGCGAACTTCACCGTATATATGTCGCGGCCTATGTCGATCCCCTGCTCTTTCAGGGCAAGGGCGACCTTTGTTATCTCGGGCACGTCGAGGCCCGTCGCGGAGAGCTCCTCCGCACGGGAGAAGACCTCCGCGGGCGTTCCGGTCATGGCGACCTTTCCTTGTGCCATGACTGCTATCTCGTCGCAGTAGGTCGCCATATCCTCCATGCTGTGGGAGACTATTATGACAGTGGTACCGCTTTCTCTCTGGAATGTCTTAATGCCTTCGAGGATGTCCCTCCTGCCGCCGGGATCAAGTCCCGCGGCGGGCTCATCAAGAACAAGGACTGAGGGCTTCATGGCAAGAACTCCCGCCAGCGCCGCTCTTCTCTTCTGTCCGCCGGACAGGTCGAAGGGGGATTTGGAAAGGAGGTCGGGGGACAGGCCCGCAAAGCGGGCGGCCTCCGCTACCGCCTTCTTTATTTCTTCCTCCGTCATACCCATATTGCGAGGTCCGAAGGCTATATCTGCCGCCACGGTCTCATCGAAGAGCTGATACTCGGGATACTGCATGACCAGCCCCACGCGAAAGCGCACATCTCTTATTTTTTTCGGGTCGTCCCATATGTTTTTTCCGTCAAGGAGTATTTCGCCCTCGTCCGGGCGGAGCAGTCCGTTGAGCATCTGCACCAGCGTGGACTTGCCGCTTCCCGTATGTCCGATAAGGCCTGTTACCTGTCCGCTCACGAATTTCAGCGATACATTTTCCAGTGCCTTTATCTCGTACGGTGCTCCCTTGCCGTAAACGTACGTGACGTTTTTTACTTCAATTTCTGCCATTTATCTTAAATGCCCGTGCGATCTCCGCCGCACATTCCTCCGGGTCGAATATATCAAGTCTTACGTCATAGCCCTCGTTCTTCACACGCCACAGAAGCTCCGTGGTCTGGGGAACGCCGAGCCCCCGCTCTCTCATTTTCTCCACCTCCGAGAAGACCTCGCCGGGTGTTCCGTCGGAGACGATCTTCCCCTCGTTCATGACTATGACTCGGTCCGCCAGAGCCGCCTCGGTCATGTAGTGGGTGATAAGGATGACGGTGATACCCTCCTCGCGGTTCAGTCTGAGGATCGTATCCATGACCTCTTTTCTGCCGCCGGGGTCCAGCATGGCGGTGCTTTCGTCGAATATGATCAGGTCGCGGTGCATTGCGAGCACGCCCGCGATCGCAATTCTTTGCTTCTGTCCGCCGGAAAGACGCTGTGTGGCGTGGCGGGCGTATTTCTTCATTCCCACGGTATCGAGAGCCCCGTCCACGCGGCGGCGTATCTCCTCCGGAGGGATGCCGAGGTTTTCGGGGCCGAACGCCACGTCCTCCTCCACTATCGTTGCCACTATCTGGTTGTCGGGGTTCTGGAATACCATACCCACGTTGCGGCGTGCCTCGTATATATCGTCCTCGGTGACGTCCTTGGCAGTCATGTCGCGCCCCTCGATGAAAAGCTTGCCCTCGTCGGGGAAGTTTATCATGCAAAGAATTTTCGCGAGGGTGGATTTTCCGCTTCCGTTATGGCCGAGGACTGCCGTGAAGGAGCCTTTTTCTATTTCAAGGCTCACGTCGCGCAGTGCCGGTACGGGAGGGATATCCTCGTCCACCGGGTACGAGTAGCTTATATGTTCTGCTTTGATGATTGGTTCCATAGTTCTCCAATTAAGTTATGGGTTTGCCTGCGGCAAACGTGATGATGCACTGCGTGCAGTGATGATTTTCCGCAGTGCGGAAAAGTTATGATATGATTGCCTGCATAGTGCGGCGCAGCCGCTCATAGTACGCGCAGCGCTCATAGTTTGGCGCACGCCCGCTTTTGCGGGCTGGCGGCAATCATAGCTGCTTTTTCTCCGGGAAAGCTGTCCATCTTGCGGATGCGCCGGCGGGAAGATAAAGTCCTGTCGATGTAACACGGAGTCCCAGCTCGGAGGCTTCGATCTGACCTCTCAGCCCCATTGCATCCATGGTCATATACGCCATGGTGGAGGGGGAAAGCCCCGTGGTATACGAATTTACGAGGAAGAACGCGGGCTCGTCTGAAAGCAGGCTCGACGCGAGAGTTATGAGCTCGTGAGCACATTCCTCCAGCTTCCACACCTCGCCGCCGGGTCCTCTGCCGTAGGAGGGCGGGTCCATTATTATACCGTCGTAGGTATGTCCGCGGCGGATTTCGCGCTCTACGAATTTCTTGCAGTCGTCAACTATATATCTGACGGGTGCATCCTCAAGGCCTGACAG
>JAZLKW010000011.1:0-12637 GCA_045597805.1 Candidatus Avispirillum sp.
TTTCATAAATTATTTAACCGGATTTCCGTCCTTGTCGCAGATAGTCAGCTTTCCTTGTTCGTCGTAGACGCCTATCTGATAGAGCTCGCCGGACGCGTTATACATAAGTATCCTTGACATTTTGCCGTCTTTATACTCATAAACGCTTGTGAGGATCAGCTCGCCCTCGGCGTTATAAGTCTTTGAGCCGGTGGATAGTCCGTTTTCGTCGTATTCCATATCGGAATACCCCACAAGCTTACCCTCGGTGTCGAAGGACTCACTCTTTGAGATCTCTCCGTTCTCATAAGAGGATTTTATGGATCCTTTTTCGTCATAGGTCGTGGAATATACTTTTTCTCCCACGGAATTTTTCAAAACGTCGGAGCTCTTCCTGCCGTCGTTGGAGACGGATTCAAGAACGGAGCCGTCGTCATTGTAAGTAAAGTCAATGGTGTTGACGCGGGCGGCCTTGCCGTTTTCATAAAAAGTATGCTCTTCCTTTGCGACACGGTCGTCTTTGAGTGTGGAAACGGAGACCTCGGAAAGGCTTCCGTCCTTGCCGTAGGTGTTTTTGCCGGTCTGACTCAGCTTGCCGTCGGTGTATTCCTTGAAAGAATCGACATCGCCTTTTTCATTGGTGTATTCTTCTTTTACAAGCCGGTCGTTTTCATAGTAGCTTTTCCCCACGACCTTGTCGCCCTTCTTGATATCCTCGACCTTTTCTCCGCTTCCGCAGGCGAAAAGGGAAAGAGCCATTACAAGGGCAAGAACAAGAGCTGAAAATCTTTTCATCTGAGATCACCTTCCTGTGATATGTTCGTATAGATAATTATACTACGTTTTTCTTATTTGTCAACACAGGGCGTACGCTCGTGCGTACGCCCTGCGGATATTATTCGGAAAAAGTCACGTCCTCACCGGGAACGTATTCGTAGCAGGTGACGGTCACGTCGATGAACTTGCCGTCACGGGAGATGGAGAAGGTCATGGTCTCGCCCACATTGTGGCGCTTGATCTCTGTCTTGACGTCCTCAGAGGAGGATACCTCGTTGCCGTCGATGGCGATTATCCTGTCACCGTACTTAAGGATCTTGTCGTTGAAGCCTTCCTCGACCTGCGCCACGTAAACGCCGGTCTGCTGGCTGCGGAAGTAATAGTACGCGGTGTACATATCGGTGACATCCACCAGGCTTACGCCGATGTGGGTCTTGCCGGTCACGTAGCCGTGGGTCCGGAGTTCTTCGATCACCTTTATGGCGTCATTGACGGGAACTGCAAAGCCCAGACCGTCAATGTCGGAGCCGGAGGATTTGGCATTGACGATGCCTACCAGCTCGCCCTTCATGTTGAACATGCCGCCTCCGGAGTTGCCGGGGTTGATGGCGGCGTCGATCTGGATCAGGTTCATCTTGTTGCCGTCAACGCTGATCTCACGGTTGGTGGCGGAAACGATGCCGCAGGTAACGGTGCCGCCCAGCTCGCCCAGAGGGTTGCCTACTGCAAGGACAGACTCGCCGACCTTCAGCGACGCGCTGTCGCCCACAACTGCGGGAGAAAGATCTTTTGCCTCGACCTTGAGAAGCGCGATGTCGGCGTCTGCGTCACGGCCTACGATCGTGGCGGCATATTCGGTGCCGTTCGCAAGACGTACGGTGATGGAATCGGCGACCTTTCCGGTCGAGGAGTTGAAAATGACGTGGTTGTTTGTAATGACGTAGCCGTCGGCGCTGATGATGACGCCGCTTCCGGCACCGTCACTGACGTACTGGTAGAAGCCGTAGGAGGACTTGAACTCCGTGTCGATCTCGACGACCGAATCGGAAACCTTTGCGCACACGGCGGTGACGGAAAGGTCTTTTTCGGAAACTGCGGGTACTTCGCTATCCGTTTTGGGGGTCTTGTAGATCACCAGAGCGCCGTTCTCGGAGGTGCGTACGCCGAAATTGTTGGCGACGATGGCGCCTGCGATACCTGCTCCGAAGGAAAGAAGCACGCAGGCGGCGATGATAAGTGCCAGAGCACCTGTGCCGAAGGTCTTTTTCTCTTTGGCTTTTTTAGCTTTCTTTTCGATCGCGGGCTGCACCTTTACCTGCTGCCCCTGGGGCTGTGCTGCGTATGCCGGCGATGTCTTCGGAGCGTAGGAAGGAGCGTATCTGTATTCCCCGGACGCGTTGAAGACGGGTCCGTTCTGTGTGGTATGAGCAGGCTGAGTGTTCTGCACGGGCTGCTCTGCCGGAGCCGCGTTTTCGGGATACTCCTCTCCGTAGGGGCGATAGGGGGGCTCAAATCCGGGCGCTTTTGCCGGTTCTGCGGCAGGCTCTGCTGCGGGCTCGATGATCTTTTCTTCAGCCGCGCCGGCAGTATTCTCCACCTTTTCGCGGATCTCCTCTGCACCTGCGGCGATCTCTTCTGCGCTGATCTCAGACGCTTTTTTGATCTCTTCATTGATCTTGTCGTTGTATTCGTCCATGTTTCTCTTCCTTTCATGGTTAGTATTTCATCTTACACATGAATTATAAACCGCCAATGTGACGGTTTTCTGAACATGGGAGGAAAAACTGATGAAAAAAGCGAGCGCAGAAATCCTGCACTCGCCTTGTCTATTCTTTTTACCCAAAGGTTTTTGCCCGCTTTTTCCGGTGTGGATCCGAAAGAACACCTAACCATATAATCTGCTTGTTCCACACGCGCAAAGGCTTTGCCTTTGCCGTTTATCTTCTGCAAATTGAAAGAAGCGGCGATGGGGTCCGGGGGCGAGAAGCCCCCGTGCGCGTCCCATCAAGCGCCCAGGTATGCTTTCTTGACGCGGGGATCGTTCATGAGTTCGGAGGCTTTGCCCTCCATGGTGATACGGCCTGTTTCAAGGACGTATGCGCGGTCCGCGATGGAGAGAGATTTCTTTGCGTTCTGCTCGACCAGGAGGATAGTGGTACCCTGCTCGTGGAGTTCCTTGATGATCTCGAAGATCTGGTCCACAAGTATGGGAGAAAGTCCCATGGAAGGCTCGTCAAGCATAAGCACGGTGGGATGGCTCATAAGAGCCCTGCCCATTGCCAGCATCTGCTGTTCGCCGCCGGAGAGGGTGCCCGCGACCTGCTTTCTTCTTTCAAGCAGGCGGGGGAATCTCTTGTACACGTCCTCGAGGGTCTCCTTTTTCGCATGGGGAGCGCTGTAAGCGCCCATTTCCAGGTTTTCCTGAACGGTCATCTGCAAAAATACCTGACGTCCCTCGGGAACGAGGGAGAGTCCGCGGTACACCAGCTTCGAGGCGTTGCCGCGTGAGATGTCCATGTCCGTGTACTCGTCGCCCTTCTTTTCCGTATAGGTGATGGTACCGGTCTTGGGATGCATGATGCCGGATATGGTCTTCAGCGTGGTGCTCTTGCCCGCGCCGTTGGCGCCGATAAGAGCTACGATCTCGCCTTCATTGACATCAAAGGATATACCCTTGATGGCGTGGATGGGACCGTAATATACATGGATGTCGTTTACCGACAGAAGTGTTTTTTTCTCACTCATGGTGTCCCTCCTTATCAGTTATTGCTGGTACCGAGGTACGCTTCGATAACGGTGGGGTTGCTTGCGATCTGCTCGGGAGAGCCCTTTGCGATGACCTTACCGAAGTTGATGACGCATATGCCCTCGCAGATACCCATGACCAGATTCATGTCGTGCTCGATCAGCAGGACTGCGATCTGGAAGGTGTCGCGGATGTTCTGTATATTGTTCATCAGCTCTTCGGTCTCGCTGGGGTTCATGCCTGCCGCGGGCTCATCCAGAAGCAGGAGCTTCGGGTTCGATGCCAGAGCGCGGACGATCTCTATACGTCTCTGCGCACCGTAGGGAAGGCTTCCCGCCTTGTGCTTCGCCACGTCCGCCATGCCCATGAAGTCAAGAAGCTCCATGGCGCGGGTGTGTGCTTCCTTTTCCTGCTTCCAGTAGGAGGGCAGACGGAGGATGCCGCTGGCGAGGGAGTAGGTCATGGAGGCGTTCATTGCCACCTTGACATTGTCCTCGACGGACATATTGGGGAACAGACGGATGTTCTGGAAGGTGCGGGCGATACCTGCGTGGTTCACCTGCACGGTGTTCATATTGTGGGTGTCCTTGCCATCCAGAAGGATCGTGCCGTGGGTGGGCTGATAAACCTTGGTCAGAAGGTTGAAGACGGTGGTCTTACCGGCACCGTTGGGGCCTATGAGACCTGCGATCTCCGTTCTGCCGATGGTGATATTCAGGTTATCAACGGCCTTCAGACCGCCGAACTCGATACCCAGATTGACGCACTCGAGGATGGGCTCGAGACCCAGGTCATTCTCATTCAGATATCCGGTAGAGGGGATGGGGACCATTTTCTGTCTCGGTTTGGGTGACATGTCACTTACCCTCCTTTACTTCGGTAGTTTTCTTCTTGAACCTTTTTTTGATCCACTTGCCGATCCTGGCGGTATATACTTTGATGGTGGGGTTGTTGGTCACCAGCATGATTATGATGAGCACGATGGCGTAGACCAGCATTCTGTAATCCGCAAATTCGCGGAGCGCCTCGGGCAGGATGGTCAGCACGGTGGCGGCGATGATGGAGCCGGTCATGTTGCCCTGTCCGCCCAGAACGACGAACACGAGGATGAGGATCGAGGTGTTGAAGTCGAACTTGTTGGCTGTGATGGTGGAGTAGTTCAGGGAGTAAAGAGCACCTGCGGCACCGGCTATTGCGGCGGACATGACGAACGCCGTCATCTTGTACTTGGTGATGTTGATGCCCACGCACTCTGCGGCGATGCGGTTATCGCGGATAGCCATGATCGCGCGTCCGGTGCGGCTCTTTACGGTATTGAAGATGATAATAAGTGAAACGATAATGAGCACGACGCCTGCGGTGAAGGTGGAGATCTTCTGAACTCCGCTTATGCCGAGAGCACCGTTGATAAGCATTTTGGAGCCCTCACCCAGGGATTCGGGCTTGGTGACGAGGCCTATCCGAAGCCAGCCGTCGGGAGCGATGCCCAGATATAGGTTGGTGAAGAGGCTCTTTATGATCTCGCCGAACGCGAGAGTGACGATAGCGAGATAGTCGCCCTTGAGACGGAGCACCGGGATGCCGATGATGAGGCCGAACAAAGCGGCGAACAGGGCGCCTATGACCATGGCTATGATGAGAAGCAGCCAGGGCGCGGTGACCACGCTCTTGAGAGCGATGGAAACTGCAACTCCGACGAAGGCACCCACGGACATAAAGCCCGCGTGGCCGAGGGAAAGCTCGCCGAGGATACCTACGGTGAGGTTTAATGACAGTGCCATGACCACGTACGCGCAGATAGGCACCAGAAGACCCTGATACATGGAGGGCATTTTGCCCGCGCCGGTCATGATCTGTACGACAATGTACGCGACAATAACGAGCAGGTATGCGGACAGATTCTTTACTCTGTTTTTATTGAAAAATTTACTCATACGCCGTCACACTTTCTCCATGATCTTCTTTCCGAGAAGACCGGTGGGTTTGACCAGAAGCATAATGATCAGCACGGCGAAAACGATGGCATCGGAAAGCTGGGTGGATATGTACGCCTTTGCGAATATCTCGAGGATACCCAGAAGGATACCGCCCAGGAAAGCTCCGGGAATGGAGCCGATGCCGCCGAAGACCGCCGCGGTGAACGCCTTTATACCGGGCATGGAGCCGGTGGTAGGCTGCAGGATGGGGTAAGCGGAGCAAAGCAGTACGCCTGCGATAGCCGCCAGACCCGAGCCGATGGCGAAGGTTATGGAAATGGTCCTGTTTACGTTGATGCCCATAAGCTGTGCTGCTTCCTTGTTCTCGGAAACTGCGCGCATGGCTTTACCGAGCTTGGTCTTTTCGGTAAAGAGGGTGAGAGCGATCATGATGACGATACAGCAGCAGATGGTCACGAGAGCAACATAGGAGATCTGGAGCTGACCGTCGAATATGGTAATTCCCTTTTCCCCGCCTATGTCGAAGAACTTGGTGGGGAAGCTCTTGGGGTTGGAGGTCCAGAGCAGGAGGGCCGCGTTCTGCAGAAAATAGCTGACACCGATGGCGGTGATGAGCACGGCAAGAGAAGACGCCGCGCGCAGAGGCTTGTACGCCAGTCTCTCGATGACGATGCCGAGTACGGTACAGATCACCATGGATATGACGATGCTCAACCACCAGGGCAGCCCCAGATTGTTGAACACGAGGTAGCAGATATAGGCTCCTACCATGATAACGTCACCGTGGGCAAAGTTCAGCATTTTTGCTATACCGTAGACCATGGTATAGCCCAGCGCGATGATGGCATACACGCTGCCGAGGCTTATGCCGTTGATGAGATACGAAAGAAAAGTCATAAGACAAAAAACCTTTCTTTTTTGCCGCAGTCCGGGCAAAAAGGGATATTGTGCAATTGCTCCAATAAACAGAACAATTGTGAAAGCGGCAGAAAGGCTTCTGCCGTTTTCACAATTGCCCCGTGTCCGGCTCTGCCGGACACGGGGTAAGATGCATTGTAAAGCTATAGGGTGATGATTACTCGAGACCTACGTAAGCGCCGTTCTTGATAACCATGCCCTTGGGAGACTTGGATACTGCACCGGTCTCGTCCCAGGTCATGCCATCACCGGTCAGACCGTTAAAGGTCATGGTGGTGAACTGGCCGACGAGGATGTCTTTCAGAGCTGCGTGATCCATCTCGGGGGTAGCGTTAGCTGCCTTGAGAGCCTCATAGACAGCGTAAACAACGTCGTAGCTGTCAGCTGCGAACTGGTTGGGAACATCGCCGTAAGCTTCCTGGTAAGCCTTAACGAATGCCTGGGTCTTCTCATCGGAAGCGTCTGCGTTGAAGGGGGTCAGAAGCATAACGCCTTCAGCAAGAGCGGTGTCGAAGCCTTCAACGGTAAGGATACCGTCCATGCCGTCGATACCGAACCATGCGGGCTTGTAACCCATGGCGTCAGCCTGTGTGAAGATGAGAGAAGCGGGGGTGTAGTACATGGGCAGGAACACGAGGTCAGCACCCTTGTCCTGTGCGTCCTTCAGCTGAACGGAGAAGTCCTGATCGTTGCCGTCCATGAATGCGGTCTCGCTTACGATGTCGAGCTTCAGCTCTGCAGCCTTAGCCTTGAAGGTCTCGAGAACGCCGGTGGAATATACGTCGTCGCTCTTATAGATAACGGCGATCTTGGTTCCGAGAGCGTTGTCGGAGATGTACTGAGCGGAAGCGGTACCCTGGTTGGGATCCATGAAGCACATCTGGAATGCGTTGCCCTTGTATCCGTCCTCGCCGTTTTCAAGAACTGCGGTGGAGGAAGCGGAGGGGGTCAGAAGGAAGTAATTATCGTTGAGAGACTCAGCGCTGGTCGCTTCACAGGGCTTGGAGGTAACGGAGCCGAGGAAAATCTGCATACCCCAGTCTTTCAGAGTGTTGTAGGCGGTTACAGCCTTCTCTGCATCGTGGGTGTCGTCTTCATATCTCAGCTCGAACTGGATGTCGCCGCCGAGAGCGTTGATCTCTTTAACAGCGAGCTCAGCAGCGTTTTTAACGGCATTACCGTATATTGCTGCACCGCCGGTGAGAGGGCCGGTTCCGCCGATCTTGAATGCGGGAATGTTAGTGCCGCCTGCTTCGGTGGTTACGTCGGGCTCTTTTGCTTCTCCGCAAGCTGCGAAACAAGCTGCTACCATAACGATAGCAAGAACAAGTGCAAGAAGTTTCTTCATTGTCGTTTTCTCCTTTTTTATTGAAATATAAATGGGATGCAATAATTATACAGCTGTCTATATAAATATGCAATATACATTTTGCACAAAAATCCTCGCGCGAGCCTCAATAATGTTTAATGTAAATGATGATAAACCACTCAGGAAGCACGCTGAAAACGCAAAAATATGCAAAATAGTGTATATTAGTTGTTTTTCGCCGCTTTCTTTTTCATTGCTTTTCCGTACAGCTTCAGAAGGACGATACAGCCCAGGTTGAGGATGACGGAGCCGAGAGCGAGGGAGATTAGAAGCTCGGGCAGCTCGGCAACGGCGCTTTTCGCGTCGATAAGGGAAATTATGAAATAACAGAAGCCCACGTTGTTGAAGACCATGGGGCAGATGGGGTTCAGGAAGATAAGCGCGCCGATGGCAAGGGCGAGAGGGATGGAGATGGCAGCGAGACGGGGAAGACCTGCCGCAAGCTTCGAGTACATAAGCACGAAGCCCGCCGCACAGAGCAGACCGACGGCGCCGCCGACCAGAGTGTGGAAAAAGCGCTCCGTTAAGGTGAGTTCTTCCTGCATGAAGAAGATGGTCACGCTGATGAAGAACGCCCAGCTTATGATCTCGCAGGGAAGCTTTTCCATGATGCCGTAGATCTCTGATGCCTGATAGAGTATGTTCCAAAGGATGATCCAGAGGAATACGAGGGCCAGAGCTCCCATTTTGCCCTTTGCGGGCTTTTTGAAAAATTTCATTATTCTTCTGCCTTTCAAAAATATGCGGCTATTATAGCATACATCACGGCATAATTCAACTGTTTCAGCACATTTCGGTATATTTTCGGGTGAAAAATGACTTTTTGGAGGTACCCTTACTTGAAATCTGTAAAAACAAGCTGTATAATGTATAGGAAAAATGTGTCTGAAATCAATCATCGAACGGTAACATAATGCTGGAAAGAATAAAAACACCTGCAGACCTTAAAGGCCTGACACCCGGCGAGCTCCGGGAGCTGACCGCCGAGATCCGTAAAAAGATTCTGGAAACGGTCAGAAAAAACGGCGGCCACCTGTCCTCCAACCTGGGCATGGTGGAGGCGACGCTGGCGCTGCACAGGGTATTCGACTGCCCCGGGGACGCCATAGTTTTCGACGTGGGGCATCAGTGCTATACCCATAAGCTGCTGACGGGCAGAAGTGAAGAATTCGGGACCCTCCGTACCTCGGGGGGCATTTCGGGCTTCACCAACAGAGAAGAAAGCGAATACGACGTGCTGACGGCGGGACATTCCGGAAGTGCTCTCCCCGTGGCGCTGGGGCTGGCCCGCGCCAATGCCATGGAGAATAACGGCAGATACGCCGTGGCAGTGATCGGCGACGGCTCCTTCACCAACGGCATGGTCTACGAGACCATCAACTCCTGCGCCGAGGAAAAGCTGCCGCTCATTATCGTGCTGAACGATAATGAAATGTCGATCTCCCGCAACGTGGGCGGCATTTCCAGATATTTCGAAAAGCTTCGCAACTCGCGGAAATATTTTGCCCTGAAGCATCAGCTGCTCACGGTCTGCCGTCATATTCCCATAATTGGCGGCGGCATCGAAAAGGCAGCATACTACACCAAGGAATTTTTCAAGAATCTCTTCCTTTCGAAAAACCTTTTCGAGAGCATGGGACTTTACTATATGGGACCCGTGGACGGGCACGACGAGCAGAAGCTGGAGGCGGTGCTGCGGGAGGCGAAGAAAAAAGACCGCTGTACGCTGGTACATATCATAACCGTCAAGGGAAAAGGCGACGAGGCGGCGGAAAAGAGCCCCGACAGCTACCATTTCACCGGCGGCGAAACGGGAAAGTGTGAGACCTTTTCCTCTGTTTTCGCAGATAAGCTTCTGAGCCTCGCCCGCGAGGACGAAAGGATCGTGGCGGTGACTGCCGCCATGGATAAGGGAACGGGTCTTTCCCGTTTCAAAGAGGAATTTCCCGGGAGATTTTTCGACGTGGGAATAGCCGAGGAGTGCGCGGTTTCCTTTTCGGACGGCCTCGCCGCGGGAGGAAAGCTCCCTGTCACGGCGCTGTATTCCACCTTTCTTCAGAGGACCTTCGACCAGATCCTGGAGGATCTGGCGCTCCAGAAGACCCATACCGTGCTGGCAATAGACCGCGCAGGATTCGTTTCCGGTGACGGCGTGACCCATCAGGGCGTTTTCGATGTGTCGCTTTTATCCGCCGTTCCGGGGGTGACGTTTTATTCCCCCGAGACCCTCGGGGAGACGGCACAGTGCCTTGAAAAATGCGTGCGAGGAGAGGGCCTTTGCGCCCTGCGCTACCCCAAAGGCGGTGAAAGGGTTTACGACAGGAGCCGTTTCTCACCCGTCGGTGACACTATGACGGTCGCGGGCGCCGGTGACACGGTGATCATCACCTACGGCAGGATCACCGCCAACGTTTACGAGGCGGTGCGGGAGTTGGAAAACGTCAAGATTATTAAGCTCGTTCGCCTGATGCCTCTCGATACCGGGGCGCTCATCCGCGAGACCGCGGGCGCACGCCGGGTCATATTTGTTGAGGAGGGAGCACGCCGGGGCGGTATCGGAGAAGAGACGGCGGCGCTTCTGTCCCCCCTCGGGATCCCCGTTACGGTGCGCGCCGTTGAGAGTTTTCTGCCCCACGGTACGGTCGGAGAGCTGGAACGGCTTTGCGGCATGAGCGCGGATCAGATAAAGGATATGGTACTTACAGATGAAGATTTGCGATAAGTTCCTCCCCGTGACCCCGGAGGAGGTCAGAGAAAGATATGGGACAGACGTGCCCGATTTCGTGTATGTCTGCGGCGACGCCTACGTGGATCACCCCTCCTTCGGCGCGGCATTGATCTCCCGCGTGCTGGATGACGGAGGCTATTCGGTGGCGATGCTGCCCCAGCCCGACTATAAAAGCACGGCGGATTTCATGAAATTCGGTCGTCCCCGGCTCGGCTTTCTCGTCTCCGGCGGAAATATTGACTCAATGGTCTGCCACTATACGGCGGCGAAGAAAAAGAGAAGCGAGGACTACTATTCTCCCGGCGGAAAGGCGGGATACCGCCCCGACCGCGCCGTCATCGTATACTGCAACCGCATCCGTGAGGCGTACGGCGACGTTGCGGTGATAATCGGCGGGCTTGAAGCCTCTCTCAGACGGTGTGCTCATTACGACTACTGGGACAACAAGGTGCGCCGCAGCATCCTCGTCGATTCCCGCGCGGATATCCTCTCCTACGGTATGGGAGAAAAATCGATACTCCGCATAGCGGAGCTTCTCTCCCGCGGCGTCCCCGTGAGAAAGATACACGACGTGCGCGGCACCTCATACCTCTGTCGCCGTATGGAAAAAGTGAATTTCCCCGTGGCAGGCGGTAAGCTCCCCTCCGGTGAGCCCTTCGGCTACGAATACGATGTGCTGAAGACAGACAAAAAAGCATACGCCGAGGCGTATGCCATACAGTACAGGAACAATGACGCCCTGAACGGCGACGCCGTGGTGGAATACTACGGCGACAGGATGCTGGTGCAGAACCCGCCCATGCCGCCCCTTGAACGGGAGGAGCTGGACAGGATATATAATATCCCCTTCTGCCGCACCTATCACCCCATGTACGAAAAAGACGGCGGCATCCCCGCCATCAAAGAGGTAAAGTTCTCCATAACTCATAACAGAGGGTGCTTCGGCGGGTGCAATTTCTGCGCCATAGCGTATCATCAGGGCAGAGCGGTGCGCAGCCGCTCGGTCGAAAGCGTGGTGGAGGAGGCGAAGCTCATCGCCTCCATGCCCGATTTCAAGGGCTATATCCACGATATAGGCGGTCCCACCGCCAATTTCCGCCACCCCGCCTGCAAAAAACAGCTGACGGGCGGTGTGTGCCCGGACAGAAGATGCCTCGTGCCTGAGCCCTGCAAAAATCTGGACCCGGACCACAGCGAGTATGTGAAGCTGCTCTCCGAGGTGGAGAAGATACAGGGCATCAAGAAGGTGTTCATCAGAAGCGGCATACGCTTTGACTATATGCTCCTCGATAAGAGTGATAAGTTCTTCAAAAAGCTTGTGCGCGACCACGTCAGCGGTCAGCTGAAGGTGGCGCCGGAGCATTGCTCGTCTCACGTGCTGAAGTGTATGGGCAAGCCGGACGTTGAGATCTACGATAAGTTCCGCGGGAAATTCTTCGCCTTGTCCGGCGAGTGCGGAAAAGAGCAGTATCTCGTGCCGTATCTTATGTCCAGCCATCCCGGAAGCAGGCTTGAGGACGCGGTGGAGCTGGCGCTCTACACGAAAAAGATCGGGCTGAACCCCGAGCAGGTGCAGGACTTTTATCCCACGCCCGGAACGGCGTCCACGGTCATGTACTATACCGGCATCGACCCGCTGACGGGAAAAGAGATATACACGGCAACGGATTACCGGGAAAAGCAGATGCAGAGAGCGCTTCTGCAGTATCGACGCCCGGAGAACAGGAATCTCGTCCGCGAGGCGCTGAAAAAGTGCGGCAGGGAGGATCTCATAGGCTACGGTCCGGAGTGTCTCGTCGCTCCCGACGGACGGAAGAAGACCGGTCCTGCCGGTGAAAAGAAGCAGACGCCCGGCGTGAAAAAGAACAACGGCGGAAAGCCGCAGGCGAAAAAGCCGGAACAGCAAAAGAAAAAAGCGGCGGAGCCGCCGAAAAACGATAAGCCCAAGCGCAAAAAAGCGGGCTGGGCGAAGAGCAAAAAGAATGTAAAGCCCCGCCCGAAGAAGAAAGAACAGAAGTAAATTAAGTTTGTCGAGCAGTCGCAAGTCGCAAGTGCCAAGTGACTTGAACCGTACGTACTGCTGTCCACGGAGCGGACACTTCAGTAAGCCTTCCCCAGTACAACGTCAAAGAACAGCATATGAGGGAGGTCTGCTGACGTTGTACTGGGGAAGGCATACTTTT
>JAZLKW010000012.1:0-25113 GCA_045597805.1 Candidatus Avispirillum sp.
AGTGATGGGGGTGCCATCAAATCGTTAGTAGAGATTGCCACGACCAGTCTGCGGACTGGTCTCGCAATGACACGTTCGGGACGTTCCGTCCCTCCGTGTAAGGCGGCTACGCCCCTCGGTGTAGGGGGCTTCGCCGCCTGATTGCCTCCCTTAGCTTCCGTAGGAATCAAAGGGAGGGGGCACGAGCGCAGCGAGTGACGGAGGGATTCTTTTGCGCTGAAATCTAAGGCTTCTGATCCCTCCACCGCTAAAGCGGTCCCCCTCCCTTTGTCCCTTTGGGACTAAGGGAGGATATTGCCCGCCGCCTCTTAAAATTTAACTCTTAAAACTTAAAACTGAAAAAGCCCCCGGGGGGGCTTTTTTCATTTCACCGCGAGCTGTGCGGAGAGCTTCATGAGGACGTCGCGCTCCGAGAAGGGGACCTTCTCGCCGCGTATCAGCTGATAGTTCTCGTGGCCCTTGCCGGCGAGCAGGATCACGTCGCCGGGACGTGACATCCTTACCGCCGCTTCGATCGCTTCTGCGCGGTCGGGAATTATCTCGTACGGCACGCCGTCAAGGTACGAGGCTATCTCCCCGCAGATCTCCGCGGGGTCCTCGCAGTCCGGGTTATCCGAGGTGACTATGACGTAGTCCGCTCTGCCCGACGCTGCCTCCGAAAGCTCGCGGCGCCTCCCCTTCGTTCTGCCGCCTACGGAGCCGTAGACGCATATTATGCGCGGGGGGGCATACTCCTTTATGGTATTCAGGGCGGAGGTAAGGCTCACGCCGTTATGTGCGTAGTCTATGATAAACGTTCTGCCGGGGACGGCGGGCACTATCTCGAATCTGCCCTGCACTGTGGTGCGGGAGAGCACCTCTGCGGAAAGCTCCGCGGTCACGCCGTATTCTGCGCATATGGCCATGGCGCACAGGGCGTTATGCACGCTGAAGCGTCCGGGGGAAAGGAGCGACGTCTTCGTCACGCCGCCGGGGCTGACACAGTCGAAGGTGACACCGAGGGTGCTGTCCGTTCTGAGCTTTCCTATATTCTCCGCCCGCCAGTCGGCGGTGTCGTTTTCCCCGAAGGAAACGAGCTTGCCCGGGAAATCCTCCGTCATATATCCCCCGTAGGGGTCGTCGGCAGAGAATACCGCGGCGCGGGCGCCATACTCCGTGAAAAGCCTCTTCTTGGAGTCTCTGTAATGCTCGAAGGTGGGATGCTCCGCGCCTCCTATATGGTCCACGGACAGATTGGTGAACGCCACCGTATCGAAGGGGATGCCGTCGACTCTGTGGTTGGCTAGCGCCTGGGAGGAGACCTCGATGACGGCGTATTCCTGGCCCTCACGCACCATTTCGTCGAAATAGGAATGGAGTATGAGGCTCTCGGGGGTGGTATTGGCGGTGTCGCGGTGACGTCCGTTTATATTCACGCCGTTGGAGCCCACGTATGCGCAGGGCTTTCCCGCGGCGTTCAGGATAGAGGAAATCAGGAGTGCGGTGGTGGTTTTGCCCTTGGTGCCGGTAATGCCTATTATCTTCAGCTTATCGGCGGGATGACCGAAAAATTCGGCGGCGACGGCGGGGAGCGCCGCTCTGGTATCGGGAACGATCATCTGCGCGGCGTCGGAAGGCAGGGACAGCTCCCTTTCGCAGAGAAAAGCCCTGCAGCCCTTTTCGTAGGCGGCGGGGGCGAAATCGTGTCCGTCGCGGGAGGCGCCGCGAAGGCACACGAACAGATACCCGGGGCACGCCGCCCCGGAATCAAAGCCCACGCGGTCTATTTCCGCGTCCGATTCTCCCGTATGGGGTATTTTTTTTAACAGCTCTGATAATTTCATCTCATCAGCTCAAATTCCTCCGGGAAGCCCTCGGGCATGCCGCCGCACATCGTTATGGAGCGGTAGGCGAGCACCTCCATGGCGTCGCAGAAGAGGGGGTCATACCCCAACCTTTTATTTATTACGGAAAGCTCGGTGCAGCCGAGTATTATCTTCTCACAGCCCTTACCCCGGAGGTGCCGGGCAACGGAATAAAACTTTTCGGGGTCGGGGTCTTTTCCGCTTTTCACGTCGTCGTAGATAAGCGACATGACTCGTTTCTGCAAAGCTTCATCCGGGGTCACGGCTTCGATGCCGCGCCGTGACAGCTCGGTCTGGTAGAGAAGAGTTCCGACTGTACCGTCCGTCGCCATGATGCCGGCGCGAGACACGCCCGCGAGGCGCAGGAACTCCGCCGTTTCCTCGATCATGCCGGGGACGGGGATATTCACCGATGCTCTTATCTCATCTATGAATTTATGACTGGTGTTGCAGGTTATGACTATAAGGTCGGCACCGAAGGCTTCCAGCTTTTTCGCGTCGGAGATGAGCGCGGGAAGCGGGCTCTCGGTGCTCTTCCCCGTCAGGTATGCCGTTCTGTCGGGAGTGGAGGCGCGGGAACAGATGACCGCGTCCACGTGCTCCTGATCCCGCGAGGCTTTTGTGCGCTCCGTCAGAAGCTCATAGAAATATGCGCTCGCCATGGGGCCCAGACCCCCTATAACGCCCAGTGTTTTCCTATCTTTCATTTCGTCCTCTCAGGCTTCGGGCAATAGATCTTATACTTCTTTTTCTGTCTGCGGAGCTGTTCCGCGACGCAGAGCGCTCTCATGGGGTTGAACTTCAGATCGTGCTTATATTTCAGCGAGCAGGAGCTCTTTTTTTCTTTTTCCAGCTTCCTCGCTTTTTCGACCAGCGCTTCGTCCTCGGTGTACTCGTATGCCACGGAGGATGGCACGTGGTGCCAGAACCACTCGGTCTCGTTGAGGGTACAGTCATCGCCCTCGCCGTCCCATTTTTCCACGGCAAGACGCGCTATATTCATGCCGCAGGAGGTGACATAGAAATTGCTTCTTCCCTGCCGCAGATTTATCTCAAACACCCTGAAGCCGTCCTCGCCCGCGTCCTTTATGTCAAAATTGGAAAATCCGGTATATCCGCAGTCTTCCAGCATCCGCTTTATATTTTCGGCAATTGCCAAAGTGCTGACGGGCTCGGTGACGATGGCGGCGTGGTTGCCCAGTCCGTGGGGGGTATGCTCCTCCACCATGGTGTGCCCGAGGCACATGGCGCGGACCTTGCCGTTTTTATCGGAAAAGGCGGTGAGGACTCTCATCTTGGAGTCGCCGCCGGGAACGAGCTTCTGGAGTATCATTCTGTCGGGGTAGCCGGAGGCGTAGATCTCCGCGATGATGGAGACCGCTTCCCCGGGGTCAGCTGCAAAATACACCTTTTTCATGGTGTCGAAGGGGTGCTTCCAGTAGTCGACGCTTGAAGAGGGCTTGACCACGATGGGGTAGTCAAAGCCGAGTTTTTCGGCGGTTATTTCCTCAGCCTCGGGGGTCGCCGTCAGCACCACGGTCTGCGGATAGGGGATGCCGTGCTTTTCGCACATCTCATAAAACTCCGCTTTTTTCTGTATGGAGCCGTAGAGCTCCGCGGGCGGGCAGGGGCAGATATACTGCGGCAGCTCTCCTTTGCGGCGGATTATCATTGCGGCGTAGTCGTCTGTACAGCCGAAGAGGTAGAGCCTTTTGCCCTCATGCTCTTTTGCGAAGGCGGTGAGCTCGCGGAGCATGGTATCCTCGTTATCTATATCGGGGACTATCTTGAAATTGATTATTTTCGAATACTTGGTGGCGGATATGGCGTATCTGCCGAAGGCGTAGGATTTTACGCCGTATGCCTCGTGAAAGGCGCGGGCAAAGTTATAGCAGTTCAGGTCCGCGCCGAGGAATACGGGAATTATATCGTTCATCAGTATCTGCCTCCTTCGAAGAACTGTTCGTGCCAGGTGAGGAATGTGAGTGCCGTCCATATCTTGCGGCGGTTATGGGTGGGGTCGGCGAGAAGTCCTATAAGACCCGCCTGATCGAAATACTCGGCTGCCACGTCGGACTCGAAGTGCTTTCTCACCTTCGCGGAGAAGCCCTCGTCCTGAAGCCATGCCGTCAGCGGCACGGGGAAGCCTTTTTTCTTGCGGTTCGCCCACTCGTCGGGCAGGGTCTTGTTGGCGGCGTGACGGAGCACGGCCTTGGTATCGTCCGCGATCTTATAGTCCACGGGATAGGTGACAGCCTCTCGCATGACCTCGCGGTCAAGATAGGGCACGCGCAGTTCAAGAGAGTGCGCCATGCTCATTTTGTCGGCCTTTAAGAGGATATCTTCGGGAAGCCAGAGGTTCATATCCAGGTACTGCTTTTTCTCAAGCTCGGGGAGATCGCGCACTCTGTCGTATATGGGCGCGGCGACCTCGGTGGCGGTGGGGCCCACTCTGTATTTCGGCTTTAAGATATCGTAAGCCTCGTCCTCGGGGAACACCAGAGCCTGTCCTATAAACCAGAGCTCGGGCTTGCCGCTTCCCTTAAGGATGAAATCGTGGCCCTTGAAATAGGGGAGGTGGGAGGTTACGTCTCCCGCCAGGTGACGGAGACCCAGGGGCAGTTTCTCGTATTTTTTCAGAGCGCCGGGATCGTCATACCACTCGTAGCCCGCGTATATCTCGTCCGCGCCCTCGCCGGAGAGCACGACGGTGACCTGCTGTTTCGCCAGCTTCGCGAGGAAGTAAAGCGGAACGGAGGAGGGGTTGGACTGGGGCTCGTCCATATGATACTGGATATCGGCGAAGACGTCGAGGCAGCGCTCCTTGGTGAGCATATCGCGGAAGTTCGCGATGCCCAGCTTTTGCGACAGCTCCTCCGCTTCTCCGGTCTCGTTGAATTTCTTGGAATGGTCGCCGTTGTCAAAGCCCACGGAGAAGGTCTTGTCGGGCATGAGGCAGGCGGTGATGTAGCTGGAGTCCACGCCGCCGGACAAAAACGAGCCGACGGGCACGTCGCTGATGCGGTGAGCCGCCACGGACTCGCGCACTCTCGAGTCGATCTCCTGCGCCGCGCCCTCGAAGGAGAGCGAGGTCTTATGGGAAAAGTCCACGTCCCAGTAGCGCTCCACGTGCATCTCGCCCGCCTTCCACGTGAACCAGTGGGCGGCGGGAAGCTTGAAGGTACCCTTGAAGAAGGTCTCCTCCATGGCGCTGTACTGGAAGGTGAGGTAGGGGCGGAGCGCTTCGGGATTCACCTCGCGGCGAAATCCGGGATGCTCCGGAAACGATTTTATCTCCGAGCCGAACAGAAGGTTTCCGTCGGCGGTTTTGGTATAGTAAAAGGGCTTAATGCCGAAATAGTCGCGGGCGCCGTACATGGAATTGGTCTTTTTGTCCCATATCACGAAGGCGAACATTCCGCGGAGCTTGGAGGCGAGGGCGGTACCCCATTCCTCGTAGCCGTGGATGAGAGCTTCGGTGTCCGTATTGGAACGGAAAACGTGACCGCAGGCGATGAGCTCGTCCCGCAGTTCCCTGAAATTATAGGTCTCGCCGTTATATACGATGACGACGCTGCCGTCCTCGTTATACATGGGCTGTCTGCCCGCTTCGGACAGATCTATTATGCTGAGGCGGCGGAAGCCCAGAGCGATGGGCTCTTCTCCCTCGGCGCTGATATGGTATCCGTCCATATCCGGGCCGCGGTGGATTATCCTGTCCGCCATTTTCTTTAATACTTCGTTTCTGTTTACGATGTGGCCGGTGAAGCCTGCAAATCCGCACATATGACATTAACCCCCATTTTTCCGTATTATATATTATAGCATAGTATTAATTAAAAATAAAGGGGTTGAGGGAAAATTAAATTATAGTTTCAAGTGCCAAGTCGCAAGTCGCAAGTTATTAAACTGTTCGTCCCGCTGTTAATGGGAGCGGACGGTATGGAAGCCTTCCCCAAATTTAAGTATCACTTAGGCAAAGGCTCCGCCTTTGCGGGTACAACGTCAGCAGACCTCCCTCATATGCTGTTCTTTGACGTTGTACTGGGGAAGGCTCCCGTACCGTTCGTCTCACTTATAGTGATAAGGAACATCGAACGGTTTAATCCGCTAGCTGCTATCCTCTGACCGCTTTCACGATGAGCTTCCGCAGAACGTCCGCCGGAATGACCGTGAACGCGATGAGAGCGCAGGTAAACAGATGCCGCGGTAAAAGAGGCGTGCACCGGAAGACCTCGCCGCCGAAATATATCATTAGAAGCTGGACGGCGGCAACAAGGGTCATTATCAGAACGAACGCTCCGTTCCCGGAAAGGCGGGAAAGTACGTTTATCCGCTCCGTGCGGGCGTTGAAGGAATTGAAGATGCCGCAGAAAATGAACATGGCGAAAAAAGCGGTGAGGTAATATCCGTCGCTCCCGCCGAAATACGCGCGAAGACCCGGGTTTTTTAAGAAATACACGCTGAGGGCAAGGGTATAGGAGCCCGTCAGAAGGATCTGCGCGAGCATCCCGCCGGTCAGTATCTTCGCGTCCCGCGAAAGGGGACGTCTCTTCATATATTCACTGAGCGCAGGCTCTCCCGCGAAGGCGATGCCGCCCAATGTGTCCATGATCATATTGACCCACAGCATCTGTATGACCGTGACCGGGCACTCTATCCCCACGAAGGGTCCGATGAGCGATATGCCCATGGCGGAAAAGTTCATGAGCAGCTGGAAGACTATGAATTTCCTGATGCTTTCGAAAATGGTCCTGCCGTAGAGCACGGCTTTTGTTATGGAGGAAAAGCTGTCGTCGGTGATGACTATATCGCCCGCCTCCTTTGCCGTCTCCGTGCCGCTGCCCATGGCAAAGCCCACGTCCGCGGCGGTCAGCGCGGGAGCGTCGTTTATGCCGTCGCCCGTCATGCCCGCGGTCAGTCCCGTTTCCTGTGAAAGACGCACCAGCCGCATTTTATCCGAGGGCAGAGCACGGGCAACAACGGCAAGCCGGGGGAGAAGCTCTTTTGCCGCCGGGTCACTCAGCCCGCGCAGCTCCGACGCGTTAAGCACCAGATCCCTGCCTGCCGCGATAATGCCGCAGTCCTTTGCTACTGCCGCGGCTGTCACCGGGTTATCCCCCGTGACCATGACCACGTGGATACCGGCACCCGACGCAGCGGCAACTGAGGAGGCGGCGTCGGAGCGCAGGGGGTCGCGGATAGCCGTGAGGCATATGAACGTGAGATTTTCGGCGTTTGTCAAATTATTCCCCGCACAGCGTGCGAGGCACAGCACCCGGCAAGCTTTTTCGGCAAATGCAGAAATTGAAGAGGCGAGCGCTTCCCGGACCTTTCCGTCCATGGGAACAGTGGTGCCGTCGGCGGCGAGATACGAGGTGCATTTCTCGAGAAGCTTTTCCGCAGCTCCCGCGAAATAGGAGTATTTTCCGTTATATCCCGCCGAATATTTCCTTTCGGGGTCGAAGGGAAACCGTTTTTCGGGAGAAGTGCCGCCCGGGGCGAATTTTTTGAGTGCCGCCTCCGTTGCGCTTCCTGTCTCTCCGCAGGAGGCGCGCACACAGTCGGCAACGGTATGGGAAACCTTTTTAGGCAGTTGTCTTATATTTTCAGCGGAGAACCCTGCGCCGACAGCGCGCAGAACGCTCATTTTTCCTGTTGTCAGCGTTCCGGTCTTATCGGTAAAAAGTATGTTCATACTGCCCGCCGTCTCGATGCCCGTCAGTTTTCTGACCAGCACTCCGGAGCGGAGCATTTTCTTCATATTCGAGGAGAGCACCACCGTGACAAGCATGGGGAGACCCTCCGGGACTGCCATGACCACTGCCGATACCGCTACGGTGACGGCGCGGATCACCTCAGATATGACGAAGCTTTTGTCGCGAAACAGTTCCGCCGCCCTTGCCATGTCCATTCCGGAGGAAATGAAAAACGAATTGAAAAGATAAGCGAACGCTATCATCCCCGCGCCCACGTAGCCCATAAAACTTATACTGTGGGCGAGATCGGAAAGTCTGTGTTTCAGGGGGCTTTGGCGGTTGTTCTCACCGAGGCTCTGCGCCACCTGTCCCAGAAATGTTCTGTTCCCCGTGCGAAGCACGCACATTTCGCCCTCTCCGCGGAAGACCCCGCTGCCGCGGAAGACCTGCGTTCTTTCCTCCGGCTCAAAGATCATCTCGTCGGGGCACACGCAGCGGGAGGCTGAGGCGGTCTTTTCCTTCTGGGCGCTCTCGCCCGTCAGCGCCGCCTGATCAACGGTCAGCTTTCCCGAAATCAGTATGCCGTCCGCCGGGACGTTCATTCCCGCGGAAAGGTGGACTATATCCCCTACGGCAAGGCTGTCCGTGTCGGTTTCATAAAGCTCACCGCCCCGTCTGACGAAGCAGCGCTCGTGCGTGCCGGAGCGCAGCTTTTCGAACGCTTTTGACGAAGAATATTCGGAAGCTGCGGAAACGAACGTGGCAACAAGAACGGCGGCGGCGATCCCCAGGGTTTCCGGCAGATTTATCCGTCCGAGAGACACCAGGGCGTTTACTCCGAGGGCCGCCAGAAGTATCTTTATTATCGGGTCGTTGAAGCTTTCGCAGAGCAGCCGAAAAAAGCCCTTTTGTTTCGCGGGCGCGATGGAGTTTCCCCCGTAGCGCTTTATTGATTTTTCCGCCGCCCGCTCACTTTGCCCCATTGGGTCTATGCTTATATAATCCTTCTTTTCGCGGGGCGAACGGTCCGAGCTTTTTCTGCCGAAGACCGCTCCTTCTGTTTTCTCCATATCCGTCCTCCGTTCTATCCCGTACTGCGTTTGGAAATTATATGAAAAAGGGACGAAAAAAAGACCGGAACCGGAGTTTCGGTCTTTTGGAGTTTTAAGAGTTAAGTTTTAAGGGGCGGAGGGCGATAGCCTCCCTTAGCCCCAAAGGGACAAAGGGAGGGGGACCGCGACAGCGGTGGTGGGATCAGAAGCCTTAGATTTCAGGCCAAAAGAATCCCTCCGTCACTCGCTGCGCTCGTGCCACCTCCCTTTGATTCCTGCGGAATCTAAGGGAGGCAATCAGGCGGCGAAGCCGCCGCACACCGAGGGGCGAAGCCGCCTCTTAACTCTTAAAACTTAACTCTTAAAACAGAAAAAGCCCCGAAAGGGACGCTCACTTAGGGAGAGAGGCGCCGCTGATTGCTCGTTTTGGACACCGTCGCCGTACAACTGTACGGCAGGTGTCCAAAACGGACAAAGGCAAGATAAATAAAATGACGGAAACTTGCGTTTCGGTCATTTTTTCATCAGATATTCGGAATATTCCCACCGTTCTTGGATTATTATGCTTATTTCTCTTTGTAGGTCATTGCTGTCTTTGCATTTGTGACGGTTCTTTGAATTTGCCGCCTTTTGGCGGCAAAAGTCACAAATGGGGCTTGAAAACAGCATACATTCGACCGGCAGTTTCTTCGTTTTCAAGTGGGCGGCGGTGAAAAAATCCCTAAGTGGAGTCCCGTAATGGGGCTTTTTCTGCTTATTCCAGTCCGTTTACTATCTCACAGAATCTTTCGCCGCGGCGCTCGAAATTCTCAAAAGCGTCGAAGCTGGCGCAGGCGGGAGAAAGAAGCACGGCGTCGCCGGGCTCGGCGGTTTCAGATGCGGCAAGGATCGCCGCGGTGAAGTCCTTCTCACATATCAGCTCGATTCCCGAAGCCTCAAATCCCGGGTGGGAGGTGAGCGCTTTTTCTATTTTCTCCGCGGTCGCTCCGGTGAGAACGACGGTCTTTATTTTTCCGTGGCTCACCAGCGCCTCGGCGAGGGGCTCAAAGGGGATATTCTTATCGTAGCCTCCGCAGATGATGCGGACGGGGCAGCGGAGCGACGAGATCGCCGCCGCAGTTCTTGTGGGGGAGGAATCAATTGAGCTGTTATAGTACGTCACACCGCCAAGCGTTCTTACCACCTGGAAGCGGTGCTTTACTCCGCCGAAGGTTTTTGCCACCTCTCTAACGGTCTCCGCGTCCGCGTATGCGAGCGTTGCGGCGATGGCGGTGGAATAGTTTTCGGCGTTATGGTCACCGGGGAGGATTATATCATTTCTGTCGAGGATGGGGGTCTCCGTCATCGTGACCGTATCGTAGTGGGTAAGGACGCCGTTCTTATCGTATACGCCGCCCTTATATCCGTTTAAGAAATCGACGGGTATGGGGGCACGGGAGAACCATATGACCGGGCTTTCGCACGCATCTCCGAGCGCGCGGCAGACCTCGTCATCATAGTTTAAAACCGCGGTGCCGCAGCCGTCGAGTATCTTCGCCTTTGCCCCGATATATTCGTCCATGCCCGTGTGCCAGTTTAAGTGGTTGGGGGTGACGTTCTTTATGACCGCCACCGTCAAGGGGGAATGTACCGTCATGAGCTGGAAGCTGGACAGCTCCGCGGCGACGACGGAGTTTTCGTCCATATCGCCGGCACGGTGAAGAAGAGGCTCGCCTATGTTTCCGCCCAGGAAGGTCTTTCTGCCCGACAGCTCGAGGATCTTTGAGATCACCGTGGTGGTGGTGCTTTTGCCGTCGCTGCCCGTAACGCCGATGACCGGACAGGGCGCGATCTCAAGGAAAAGCTCCATTTCGGAGGTAATGACGGCGCCGTGCTCTGCCGCGTCCAGCAGCACGGGCAGATCGGGCCTAAATCCCGGGGAACGGAAGACGAAGTCCGCTCTCATTTCGGAAAGATACTCTTCTCCCAGAACGAGGTCTGCGCCGAGCTCTTTCAGTTCTCTTCCCTTTTCACCCAGTTCTTCTTCTGTCTTTTTATCTCTTATCTCGAGGCGGGCACCCATTTCGGAAAGCATTTTCGAAAGAGGCATATTGGAAACGCCCGCACCGAGAAGTATTACTTTTTTGCCGCAAAACATATTTTTAAGGTCCATATCACACCTCCTGCCAGATGATTATACACCGAAACGGCACCATTATCAAGTATTTGATGCACATTTGCGACCCGGGGGAGACGGTAAAGAAAGCCTGCTGTATAATCACCTCGGTTTCCGGAAACCGGGTCGCCTCCCGAAAGGCAGAAAACATATGAAAGAGGTATACTGTGACAAACCAACGATTTGATCTCGGACTGTTCTCCGAAGGCGGCGCCGAAAGCGCGCCGGAGGGCTCCGAAGACGGCGCGGTCCGCACCGCGGGCGAAGGCGAAAGCCTGAGCGGAAACGTGGGAGAAAGCGAAAGCGGAGCGGCGGAAGTTATCTCGTCCGGTCCCCCGTCCCGGGACTGTGATGAGGCACCGTCTCCCCCCGCGGACGATTTCGGAAAGCTCTGCGCCGCCCTGGGGCTTGAGGGCATCACCGCGGACGAGCTGATCTCACATCTCGACTCCCGCCGCGAAAAGCAAATGCTCCGTTCCCTGCTCCGTGAGACTGCTGCAGAAGCTGAATACGAAAAGCTTATATCGGAGGCTGCCGCCCTTGCCTCGAAGTTAGGAGGCTTCGACATCCGGGCAGAGATGCGTGACCGTCGCTTTTCCTCGCTCATCCGTGCAGGGTTCCCGGTAGAGGACGCATGGCGCGCCGCACATCTTGACGAGCTCCTCTCCGCCGCCCGCGAGGAGGCAAGGGAAAGCTTTGAGAGCCGCGCTCTCGGGCATTATCGCGAAATGTCCTCCCGCCCCGATGAAAACGGGAGCACCGGTCACGCGCCCGTCGACACCTCCGCAGACGTGCGCTCTCTCACCGGACGCGGGATACGCGATATCCTCCGCCGCGTGGAAAAGGGAGCGAAAGTTAAATTCTGACAGAAAAAGAAAGGAATATCGTTTTATGGTGATTTCAAGCATTGGAGACATCGTGCTCCAGCTCTTCGCCGCGGGCGAGAACGTCCACGGTACCGAAGCGTTCATCAACTCCGGCACCGGTTCTGCCACCCCTTACGTTTCCACGCCGGGATCCGAGAACGGTCTCTCCGCGGAAATGAAGACATTCTACGACAAGACCCTCATCGAGCTTGCCGGTCCCAATCTCGTGTTCGACCAGTTCGCGCAGAAGCGTCCCATTCCCCACGGCTCCGGCAAGACCATCGAATTCCGCAAGTTCAATTCCCTGCCCAAGGCCATGTCACCTATCACCGAGGGCGTGACCCCCACGGGCAGCTCCCTCACCGTTGTCCCCGTCACCGCCACCGTGGATCAGTACGGCGACTTTGTGGAGCTTTCCGACATGCTGGAAATGACCAGCGTTGACCCCATCGTGGTGGAGGCGACAAGACAGCTCGCCGATCAGGCGGGCAGGACCATCGACACCGTGGTGAGAAACCAGATCATGGGCGGCACCAACGTGAACTACTGCCCCATAGTTTCCGCCAACGGCACGGAGACCCCCGTTACCTCCCGTCACGATCTGACGGCAGACGCGAAGCTCCGCGTTAAGGACGTATTCAAGGCGGCGGCTCAGCTCAAGGCCATGAACGCGCCCACCATCGACGGCTCTTACGTTGCGGTGATCCACCCCTACGTTGCCTTTGACCTCATGCAGGAGGCGGGCAATCAGTGGCTGGACATACAGAAGTACACCGATCCCAAGGGCATCCTCCACGGTGAGATAGGCACTCTGGGCGGCGTCAGATTCGTACAGTCCACGGAAGCAAAGATCTTCTGCGGTGAGGATCTCTCCGCCTCTTCCCGCGATCTGACCGTTTCCGCGTACTCGGGCTCTGCCTCCGACTCAAGCTGCACCGCGGGCACTCCCACGGCGTACAGGATCACCGCCTCCGGCGCCACCGCGGCTCTTGTGGGACGCGAGGTCATCTACTACGACGTCTCCGCCGGAAAGAGCTATCACACCACCGTAAAGGGCGTTACCCCCGCCTCCGGCTACGTTTACGTCGCAGATTCTCTGGGCGTGACCTACGCCTCTGGCGACAAGCTCTGTCCCGGTGAGGGCGGCTCCGCGGGCATTTCCGTGTTCGCCACCCTCTTCATCGGTGCAAACGCTTACGGTGCTACCGACATCGGAGGCGGCGGCATCGAGCACATCGTGAAGCAGAAGGGCTACGGCAACGATCCCCTCAATCAGCGTTCCTCCGTGGGCTGGAAGGCTACGAAGGCGGCGACCCGCCTCGTTGAGGAATACATGCTGAGAGTGGAGTCCGGCTCGTCCTTCTCCGGCACCGTACTGGAAGCAAACTGATAAAAAGAAAGGAATAAGCTATGGCAGACGTTAAAAATAACACCTCCGCGGCAAATGAAAGAACGGTATTTATCCCCCGAAAAAATAAAAATGATACGGAAAGATACGTTGCGGTCAACGGGGATAACATGCTGATACAGACAGGCATCAGCGTCACCGTTCCGGAAAAATTCGCCGAGGTGATCGAAAACTCACAGAAGCAGGATGCCGCGGCGCAGGCGTGTATTGAAACGTTTGCCAACGGCTGACCTGAGACCTTTAGGAGCGCACGGGGAAATATCCCCGTGCGCCGCTGAAAGAAATGAGGTTTTTATGACCATTAACAACGCACTGGGGCACTTTGCGGAGATACTGGGCGACACCGTTCCCGAAAAGGAGCTCCTTTCATGGCTTTCGGAGATCGAGAACACCGTTATCACGGAGATAGCGGACACTCATCTGTGCGGCGATTATGAGACCGATCCCATAACGGAGGAGTGTGACCGGGAAAGGGAGCTTTTCGCGCCCTACCCTTTCTCCTCCCTTTACGCCGACTACGCTGTTATGAAAAATGACCTGAGGGTGCGGGATATGCAGAGATACCTTAACTCCGCCGCCGTCTTCGCCGCCTCCTACTCCTCTTTCGCAGACTGGATGAACAGGACCTTCATGCCGCGCGGCGCGAAGGTCTCCCTGTGAGGAGGGCGCTTTGAAGATAGCAAGGATATCCGTACCCGACACCGAGCGCACTCTGGTCTCGTCCTTCGGCGGCTACGACAGAAGAGACGGCAGGGCGGGCATCTCCTTTCGCGAAATGGAAAACATGACAGGGAAATACTCACCGCTTCTCTCCGTCAGGGACCCGCGGAAGGTCGTTGACACCGGGGACGCCGGAATAAAGGATATTTACTCTCTCGACTTTCTGCGCACGGGAAACGAGCCTTCGATCGCCAAAAACGCTCTCTTCGCGGACTGCGGCAGCAGGCTGAGCGCTTTCTATACCGACGGCGAAGCCTTTACCTCTCACGATGTTCTGAACACCTCCTCCACCCTCACATCTGAGAACCGCTTCGCCGTGATCTCGGGCTCGAAGCTCTGCTTTTTCCCAGACGCGGTTTCGGTAGATCTCATGAGCGGCATGCGATGCGAGGAGCTGAACTGCTCTTCCGAGTACCATCTGGGAGCGTATGAGGGGTACTACTATGAGCTGAAGCTCACTCCCTGCGACATCGACGGCAACGAGGTGGAGGGAGAGTCCGCCTACATGGCGATGACCCGCCCCTACTACTCTCTGTCGGGCAGTTCCCGAGGTGCTTATAAGGGGCTTATGGGCTGGAGCCTGGGCTTTTCCGACGGCGACACCGTTAAGCTCATGGGACTTTCCGATCCCGAGCTGAACGACAGATATTTCAGTATCGTACGTGTGGACAGGACCGAGAAGAGAGTCGTCATCTCCTGCCCCAAGGCGACCGTGCAGAGCACGGGAACGGTCTACATGAGCCGCACCGTGCCCGACATGGATTTCGTGGTCTCGGCGGGAAACAGGCTGTGGGGATGCAAGTACGGCGTTGACAGCGAGGGCAACAGCATAAACGAGATATACGCCTCCGCTCTGGGCGACCCGAAAAACTGGCGCTCCTACGGCGGCATCTCCACCGATTCGTGGACGGCCTCCGTGGGCGCTCCCGGCGCTTTCACCGGCGCCGTTTCCTACAACGGTCATCCCATATTTTTCAAGGAGGACTTTATCATCAAGGTCTTCGGCGACTACCCCGCGGATTTTTCCGTTTCGGAATCGAGACTCCGCGGAGTTGAAGCGGGAAGCGATCGCAGTATCGCCGTGGTGAACGACACTCTGTACTACAAAAGCTGCAGCGGTTTCGTAAAATACGACGGCGGCATCCCGCGGAACGTGGATGCCCCTCTCGGGACCGTAAGGTATAAAAACGCCGTGGCAGGCGCCGTGGGGTCGGAATACTACGTCTCCGCAGAAGATGAAAAGGGGGACCCTTCCCTGTTTGTCTACGACGCCGCCACCGGGGTCTGGCACAGAGAGGACTCTACCCGCGCCGTCTCATTCTGCCGGTGCGGCACCGCTCTCTATATGCTGACACAGGACGGCAGGGTGCTTTCCCTCTGCGGAAGTCCTGACGGGGATAGTTCGCTTTCCCGCGAGGGAGATTTTCACTGGTCCTGTACCACCAACAGTATGGGCTTTGACCGTCCCGATCACAAATACGTTTCCCGCCTGAGCCTGCGGCTTGAGACGGAATACGGCTGCCGCTTCCGCGTTCTCACGGAATACGACTGCGACGGCATATGGCACGACAACGGCGTTCTGCCCTCTGAGGGCGACAGCTCCCTCACCGTATCGGTCACACCCCGCAGGTGCGACAGCTTCAGGCTCCGCATAGAGGGGCGCGGTGCGCTGAAACTGCGCTCCGTCACCACGGTCCTGGAGCGGGCTGACAGGTAGGAGGATACATGAGATTCTACATTTCACCGCCGCCCTCCGGAACGGGAAGCGCGGAGGACAGGCTTGAGGCGCTGACCTCATGGCTCTACGCTCTCGCAGAAGAGCTGAACGTGACCCTGAATTCTCTCACGGAGGGTAATTTTTCCGGAAGTGTCAGAGAAAGGATGGGGCACCTCACAGAAAGGAACGACCAAAATGACATATAAGATCAAATACGGCGACACGCTGACGTCGATCGCCAGGGATTACGGAACTACCGTGGACGCTCTCGCCTCCCTGAACAACATAAAGAACAAAAATCTGATCTACGCGGGCGACACGCTGTATATTCCCGGCGCGGACTATTCCCCGCCTGTCGGCAATACCGTTACCGTCACCGGCGGTAGCACCCTCATCGGCGCCGGGAAGACCGACACCGCGAAGGCGGCGGATGCCGTCAGCAAGTGGGAAAGGAGCCGTCCCGCCGCGTACAAGGACAATTATTCGAAAAAGATAGACGCGCTCATATCGGAGCTTTCGGGGAGAAAATTCTCCTATGACGCGGACTCCGATCCCGCGTATTCGCAGTTCAGAAGCAGGTACCTCGCCGACGCCCGCCGCGCCATGGAGGACGCCGCCGGGAAAGCCGCCGCACGCACGGGGGGATATGCCAACAGCTATGCCCAGACGGCGGGAAACGAGGCGTTCGGCCGCGCCATGGAGGGTTTTGAGGACGTGATCCCCGAGCTTTACGAGGCGGCATACGAGCGCTATTCCGACGAGGGCGATGACCTGATCGCAAGGCTGAAGCTGCTCTCCTCCCTCTCAGACGGGCAGTGGAGCAGATACAACGATGCCATCAGGAATTATCTCTCCGAGGGAAAGATTCTTCTTGACAATTACAGCGGCCTTTCCAAAGCGGAAAAGGACGCGTATCTGAAGTATCTGTCGGTGATGAGCAAATGAAAAAAGCACCCGCAAGGGTGCTTTTTTCAGCTTTGAGCTTTGAGCCTCAGAACCGTTCGTCCCGCTGTAAAAGGCGCGGACGGTCTAATGAGCCTTCCCCAAATTTAAGTATCACTTCGGCAAAGGCTCTGCCTTTGCGGGTACAACGTCAGCAGACCTCCCTCATATGCTGTTCTTTGACGTTGTACTGGGGAAGGCTATCAGGGTGTTCGCCTCGCTGACAGTGATGTGGACGAGCTGACGCTTTAATTGCTGAATGCTGAATGCAGAATACCCGGCAAACGCCATACCATTTTTCTTAAAACTTAACTCTTAAAACTTAAAACTGAAAAAAGAGCCCCCGCAGGGGCTCTTTTTTTCTATTAGAGTAATTCCTTCGCTGCGGCGAGGGCTTCGGCGATCTTCGATGTATCCTTGCCGCCTGCCATTGCGGAGTCGGGACGTCCGCCGCCGCGGCCGCCGCAGATCTCAGCGACCTTACCGACAAGCTTGCCCGCATGGGCGCCTGCCTTTACGGCTTCGGTTCCGCATACCGCCAGGAAATTGAGCTTTTCGCCCTCGTGGATGGCAAGTACCGCCACCACGGATGCGTCCTTATCGCGGAGCTTATCGCCCAGGGCTCTTGCGGCGTCGGGGCTCGTTGCGCCCAGATCGGCCGTTGCGAGCTTCACGTTTCCGACCTCTACTGCCGACGCGAGGATCTCGTCAAGTCTGCCGGAGGCGAGCTTTGAGTTGAGCGCGTCTACGGTCTTCTTCTGTGCGGCGAGCTCGCCCATGACCTGCGCGGCACGGCCCGCGATCTCGGCGGGGTTGTTCGCCTTTAAGGTCTTCGCGGTCTCCGCAATAAGCGCTTCCTTCTCCGCGAGGAATTTCAGCACGTTCATGCCCGTTACGCCCACGATACGGCGGACGCCGGATGCGACGGAGGACTCAGAGACGATTTTGAAGAGCCCCACCTTCGCGGTATTGTCAACGTGGGTGCCTCCGCAGAGCTCGGTGGAGAAGTCGCCCATCTTGACCATTCTTACGACCTTGCCGTACTTCTCACCGAAGAGAGCCATGGCGCCGGACTTTTTCGCGGTCTCCACGTCGGTTTCCACGGTCTCGACGGGATAGCCCGTGAGGATCGCGGCATTGACGTACGCCTCGGTGCGCTCTATCTCATCGGGGGTCATTGCGGCAAAATGGGAGAAGTCGAAGCGGACCTCGTTCTCGTCAACGAAGGAGCCCGCCTGCTCGACGTGGTTTCCGAGAGTCTTACGGAGAGCCGCCTGCAGAAGATGCGCCGCGGAATGGTTTCTCTTTATCGCCGCTCTGCGCTCTGCGGTATAGTCCACGGTGACCTCGTCACCCTCTTTGAGCGTTCCTCTTTCGACGGTGCAGAAATGGATATATACGCCGTCTTCTTTTTTCGTATTGGTGATATAGAGGCAGGTCTTGCCGCCGTCTGCGTGGATGGCGCCGGTGTCGCCCACCTGGCCGCCGCCCTCACCGTAGCAGGTGGTCTTATCCAGTATTACCTGCACCTCGCCCTCGGAGACCTCAGCGGTTCTTCCCTCCTCGGTGATGATGGCGAGCACCCTCGCCTCTGCTCCGTCCTCGTCGCCGTAGCCGAGAAACTCAGTTTTCGGCAGCTCGGAGAGGTCGGTCTTCGCGGCGCCTGCCCAGCTGGACAGATCGGCGCGTGCGGCTCTCGCTCTTTCCTTCTGCTCCTTCATGAGAGCGTTGAAGGCGTCCTCATCAGTGGAAAGTCCCTTTTCCGCCGCGATCTCTGCGGTCAGGTCCATGGGGAAGCCGAAGGTATCGTAAAGCTTGAAGGTCTTTTCCGCGGAGAGAGTTTTTTCGCCCGCGGAGAGTGCCTCGTCGATATATCCCGCAAGGATGTTGAGGCCTGCGTCGATGGTCTGGCCGAAGCGCTCCTCCTCCATGGAGATGATTTTCTTGATATAGTCGTGCTTTTCTTTAAGCTCGGGGTATGCATTTCCGCTCTGTTCTACCACCACGTCGCACAGATCGCAGAGGAAGAGACCCTCGATGCCCAGCATCTTGCCGCGTCTTGCCGCACGGCGCAGAAGACGACGGAGGACGTAGCCCCTGCCCTCGTTGGAGGGGAGGACGCCGTCGGAGATCATGAAGGTGGCGCTTCTGATATGGTCGGTGATGATACGGATGGATACGTCGTCCTCGGCGGTCTCGCCGTACTTTTTGCCGGAGATCTCACATACGGTGTCGAGGATCTTTCTGATGGTATCGACCTCGAAGAGGTTGTCCACTCCCTGCATGACGCAGGCGAGACGCTCAAGGCCCATACCGGTATCTATGTTCTTGGTGGCGAGGGTGGTATAGTTGCCCTGTCCGTCGTTATCGAACTGGGTGAACACGTTGTTCCAGACCTCGATGTATCTGTCGCAGTCGCAGCCCACGCCGCAGGTGGGCTTGCCGCAGCCGTACTTTTCGCCGCGGTCGAAATAAATCTCGGAGCAGGGACCGCAGGGGCCGCTTCCGTGCTCCCAGAAATTGTCCGCCTTGCCGAGGCGGGTTATCTTCTCGGCGGGAACGCCCACCTTTTTGTTCCAGATCTCGAAGGCCTCGTCGTCTTCCTCATAGATGGAGGGATAGAGAAGCTCCGCGGGGATCTTCAGCACCTCGGTGAGATACTCCCACGCCCACGGGATAGCCTCGTTCTTGAAATAGTCGCCGAAGGAGAAATTTCCCAGCATTTCAAAGAACGTGCCGTGGCGGGCGGTATGGCCCACGTTGTCGATGTCGCCGGTGCGGATGCACTTCTGGCAGGTGGTCATTCTGTGGCGGGGAGGCTCTTCCTCGCCGGTGAAATATTTCTTTAAGGGAGCCATGCCCGCGTTGATGAGAAGCAGAGATTTGTCGCCGTCGGGAATAAGAGAATAGCTCCCGTGTCTCAGGTGTCCTTTGCTCTCGAAGAATGCGAGGAAGCTCTCGCGAAGATCGTTAAGAGATGTCCATTCCATGTCGTTTACCTCTTTATAAAAATCGTTACTGGTTATTGTACCACTTACACGCCTCATTGTCAAGGGGAAAGAGGGCTTTGAACCATGGGCTTTTGACCCCGGAGCAGCGACAGGAGAGCATGACCTGTAAAAACTGCTTGCAAAGTTCGGCGCAGGAGTATATAATGGGTTCAGTATACAGATGCTGCCATGCAGCGAAAGGGGTACTATTATGAAAAAACTGCTTTCACTCGTTATTTCAGCCTGCATTCTGCTGCCGTCGCTGTGCACGCTCGCGCCGGCAGTATCTGCCGAAGCCACTGCCGAGGACATCGACTACGTCGACGCGCTTTACTTTGAGCCGGACAGCCGTCCTTCTGTTGACGGCTTCATCTCCGAGGCTGAATGGGGTACGGCTTCCGTTTTTGTAGAGGCTGCCGACTGTGCGACAAAGGACGACACCACCCCTTATAACCGTTTCCTTTACTGGAGGACGGGGGATCGTACCGACTACATCTCCTTTGATTACGAGCTCTGGCTCCGCTGGTGCGAGGACTATTTCTACATCGGCGTAAAGGTTTATGATCCCGACGGACACAGCCTTAAGAACGGTACTACCGAAACTTGGAACGGCGACGCGGTACAGACCAGGATAGACAAGGCGGGGGCAAACGCCGCCACCGACGGTGAAGACTTCTGGATCTCCTCCGATCACGAGCGTCCCTGGAGCTCAACTCAAGTGCCCGATTTCCTGTTCGGCTACTGCGAGATCGCGGGAGGCTTCTCCGAAGCGTGGGAAAACGTTACCAACAGAGGCATGACCTCCTTCTCAAGAAACCCTCTGGGCACGGCGCTCTGCGTAGTCGCGCCTGCGGGCTCCGAATATTCCTCCGACACTATGCGCGGCATCACCACCTACGAGATAGGTATCCCGTGGACGTACATACTCAAGGGCGACACCGTTGACGGGACCGTCGGCGGCGAACAGATCACCGCGCTTACCTATACGAACTACACCGCCGGACGCGGCGGCAGGGGAAACCTCGTCGGCGGTATCGGACGCGAGTTCGGTATGTCTCTCGCCGTCATCGACGACGGCAACAACCCCGATCCCATGTGGGACTGCTTCGTTTCCTGGGGCTCCGGCATCTGCGAGGCGAACTCAAAGGTCGGAGGCGAGGGCGCGAGAAGTGCTACCGGCTCCAACGCCGTAACGCTTTCCGCGACCGCCGTCGATCAGGCCGAAAGCTACGACACTTACGACTGCTCGGGCCTGCTGGACGCCTCATTCAGTTCGGAGGGCATCGACCGTCCCGGTGTGTTCTACGATTATCTGGCGGGCGACGTCTCCAAGAGATCTCCCGTAAAATATGAAGATCTGTCCTCCCTCTCCTACGATACCGATCCCGACGGCGACAGATCCGTATGGGGCTCCGACGATTATTCCGGCAAGGTCACCGATATAGGCGGAGATCACGGCGGTGTCCTCGACTTTTCAGACTCATATAACAACACGTACCTTGACACCCGTGACGCCGGCGGTACGATAGAGTACACCTTCCCCACCTCCTACACCTTCGAGTTCGATATATGCTATAACGATACCGTCGTCACCCAGGACGGTTACGAGTCCGCTCTGTATTACTGGTTCGGCGGCGCCAACATGTACGCTTACCAGTGCGGCTATTTCTTCAACGACGGTATGTTCAAGGTGGTCAACAACAGCGATCCGTCCGACGTTCTCGCCACCTGCAGCTACGATCTGAAGAAGGATAACTGGTACAACTGGAAATTCCAGTACGACAACGAGTCCTGCACCTGCCGCCTGTGGATAGACGACCTCTCCACCGAAGCCGACAACGCGGACAGCGCGTGGGGTACACTGATCTTCACCGTGTGCTGGAGATATTTCTACTACTCCTCCGAGAATGTAAAGGAATACGGTACGCTTCTCATGTTCAGACACATGAACTCCCAGTGCATGTTCGACAACGTGAAGGTATATAACTTTGCCGAGCCCGGCGAAGCCACAGAGCCCGATGAACCCGGCGTTCCCGGCGACATCAACGGTGACGGCAAGGTCAACTCCGTTGATGCCAACCTCATAAAGCAGATCATCGTCGGCAACATGGAGATGACGAAAGCCGCCGACATGAACGGCGACGGCAAGGTCAATCCCGTTGACTCCGTATTGCTTGTGCAGATGGTGCTGGGGATCGGCTGAGCTTGGGCTTGAGATTTTAAGGGGCGGCGACCAGCGGTTAGCGGCTAGCAGTTAGCGGATCAAACCGTTCGTCCCGCTGTTAACGAAGCGAACGCCGCAGTAAGCCTTCCCCAGTGGGGGAAGGCTCCACAACCGTCCGCTCCGTCAACAGCGGGATGAACGGTTTTGAGGCTCAAAGGTCAGAACTAAAAAAAGACCACCGTCAGGTGGTCTTTTTCTTTCTTATATTCTCTTCGCTATCTCGTCTGCTATATCCGTCTTCTCCCAGGGGGCGTCCAGATCCTCTCGTCCCATGTGGCCGTAAGCGGCAAGAGCGGAATATATGGGGCGGCGGAGCTTGAAGCGTTCGATTATCGCCGCGGGGCGCATATCAACGAGCCCGCAGATCACTTCCGCAAGGCGCTCGCCGGAGACCTTTCCGGTGCCGAAGGTATCCACCATGACGGACACGGGGCGGGCAACGCCGATGGCGTACGCCAGCTGTATCTCGCATTTCTTCGCCGCGCCGGATTTTACTATATTCTTCGCAAGATATCTCGCCATGTACGCGGCGGAGCGGTCGACCTTTGTGGGGTCCTTGCCGGAGAATGCGCCGCCGCCGTGACGGGAGTAGCCGCCGTAAGTATCGACGATTATCTTTCTGCCGGTAAGTCCCGTATCACCCGCGGGGCCGCCGATCACAAAGCGTCCGGTGGGGTTTATATGTATGACGGTATCGGAATCCATCATATCTCCCGCGACGGGACGGATGACGTATTTCTCGATATCCTCTCTGATCTTTTCCAAAGTGACCTCGGAATCGTGCTGTGTGGAGACGACCACCGTATCTACCCTCACGGGGCGGTCGCCGTCATACTCTACGGTCACCTGCGTCTTTCCGTCGGGCCTGAGATATGTGAGCGTGCCGTTCTTTCTCACTTCGGTAAGCTTCATCGCCATTTTATGCGCGAGAGAAATGGGCAGGGGCATAAGTTCGGGCGTCTCGTCGCAGGCGAAGCCGAACATCATTCCCTGGTCGCCGGCGCCGGTATCAAGTCCGTCGCCCTCGCCCGCCTTTGCCTCGGCGGAGAGGTCCACGCCCATGGCAATATCGGGAGACTGCTCGTGTATGGAGCTGACGACACCGCAGGTGTCGCAGTCGAAACCGTATTTTGCTCTGTCGTAGCCGATGGAGCGGACGGTCTCACGGACGATACCGGGGATATCAACGTAGGCGGTGGTGGTGATCTCGCCCATTACGTTCACAAGTCCCGTGGTTGCAAATGTCTCGCAGGCGACACGCGCCCGGGGGTCCTCCGCGAGGATGGAATCTAAGATGGCATCGGAGATCTTATCGCATATTTTATCGGGATGTCCCTCTGTTACCGATTCCGATGTAAAAAGCTTTTTCATTTTTTATTATCCTTCTTCTTTTTCGCAAATAATTTCTTTATTCTGTCGGTGAGCGTGACCTTTTCCCTCGGGGGCAGCTCCGCCACGTCCATATCCGCCGTTACCTCGGGCACGGGGGTGTCCCTGTCAATGAGGACGTACGCGGCATCCTGTATCTGCTCCGCGGGCGGGTCTATGGCATAGAAGCCCGTATGACTGGGCATATTTTTCTTTTTAAGCTTTCGTTCCGTCCACTGCTTTACGAGCACGTAGATGACTGCCGTGGCGGGAACTCCGACTATCATTCCGGCAAAGCCGAAGAAGCCGCCTGACGCCACGATGGCTATCATGACCCACATGGATGAGAGCCCTATGGACTCGCCCAGGATCTTCGGACCGAGGACGTTGCCGTCAAACTGCTGGATGACAAGGACGATAATTACGAACGCGATGACCTTTCCGGGGTCTACGATGAGGAGGAAGATACCGCCGATTATTCCGCCGAACACGGGACCGAAGGTGGGGATGATATTGGTAAGCCCGATTATCACCGCAAGGAGAGGATAATAGGGGATCCGGAATATCCAGAACACGAAGAAGCTTATAAAGCCTATGATTATGGAGTCTATTATCTTGCCTACGATGAAGCCGCCGAAGGTCTTATGGGTATAGCGGGCAAGGCGCACGGTGTTGAGATACGCGCGGCGGGACATTATTGCCGCCATGAGCTTTTTCAGCTGGGAAGCGACCTTTTCCTTGTTGATGAGGAAATACACCGCAATGAAGCATCCCACGAGGATATTGATTATCTCGGAGACTATCTTTCCGCCGTAGTTGAGAACGTAATCGAAGGCGTTCTTCATGGAGAAGAAGGAGGTCTGGAGAACGTCCTTTATGCTGAATTTTATGTCGTGCTCACGGAGCAGCGCCGACAGGGTGTCGTACTGCTCGCCCAGAAGGGTGCCGGAGAAGCGCGAGACCATTCTGTCGCCGAAGTCCTGGATGTTGGCGACGTAGCCGTTCATCTGTGAGCCTAAGGTATCGAAGCTGCCCGCGAGGCCGGGGACTATGGAATAGACCAGCACGGTGACAAGAGCGAGCACCGTGATAACAGTCAGTATGAGCGACAGGGTACGGCGCAGGGCGAAGCGGTTCTTTCCGGACTTTTTGAACGCGAACACGGTCCTCTCGTAAAAGGACATTATCGGCTCGGTGAGGTACGCAAAAACGAAGCCGTAAATGAAGGGGGACAGCACGGCGAAAAACTTTTTGACATAGCCCCACAGCGTTCCGAAATTGAAGATCGCAAGGATGATCAGCGCTGAACAAACTATGGCACAGCCTGCGTAAAAAGCAATGCTTGCGTACTTTTCGTTTTTCTTGAATCTTGACATTTACGCTCCTTCCGTTTAATCAAAAAAGCCCGCAGAGCGGGCACATTTCACGTTTGCCCATCGTACAGCCTTTAGCACCTTACGTTCGTAGGTTGCTGTGCGGTCAGCGGGGCTGTCCCTCACGCACTCTTTATGGTAGGGCTATTATAGCACGGTTTTCTCCGCTTGTCAAGGGGAAAGTTGGCGGGCGGCGGTCAGTGCGGAGTTGGGAGTGTGGAGTTTTAAGTTTTAGGAGTTAAGTTTTAAGAAAAACAGTGTGATGTTTGCCGGGCATTCGGCATTCAGCATTCGGCATTCAACAATTAAAGTGTCAGTTCGTCCACATCACTATAAACGAGACGAACGGTCTAATTAGCCTTCCCCAGTGGGGGAAGGGGGACCACCGTCCCGAGCAATAGCGAGGGACCAATCCCGTAGGGATTGTTGGTGGGGGATGAGGTGTCTTTCTGAACGATTACGATAGGTTTATGCTAAAGAAAAGGTACGCTGATGGACACCTCATCCACCGTCAGCGCTTGCTGCGCAAGCGATTTTTGCTTTGCAAAAAAGACGGTCCCCCTCCCCAAATTGTAGTTTAGCCAGCAGTTCGCCAATGGTGTGGTTGGCGGCGAAGCCGCCATTTTGCCTTCCCTTACGATTTACAGCGAACTTAGGCAAAGGCTCTGCCTTTGCTGCGCACCACAATATTACTTGGATTTTGCTTACCTATATGTGGTGCGTGGGAAGGTGGCAAAAGCCGGAATCTCCCCCGG
>JAZLKW010000013.1:0-2770 GCA_045597805.1 Candidatus Avispirillum sp.
CCGGGGGAGATTCCGGCTTTTGCCACCTTCCCACGCACCACATATAGGTAAGCAAAATCCAAGTAATATTGTGGTGCGCCAGCAAAGGCAGAGCCTTTGCCTAAGTTCGCTGTAAATCGTAAGGGAAGGCAAAATGGCGGCCTCGCCCCCCACCACACCATTGGCGAACTGCTCGCCAAACTCTAATTTACAACGCAAAACGGAGTGCCATGCACTCCGTTTTCTTATAATACAAACAGCTTTACCGGCTTTACGGCGGAGCCGTCGGGAAAATCCGTGACCTGCCCCAATGCTATGAACTCTCCGTTGTGGCGGATGCGCACGTACTCACCGTCGGGGAACGCTGTGTGCAGCTTCTTCTGGTACAGCTCCGTACCGCCGCGGATAAGCTTTGCGTAAAAATCGTTCACGTCCACCGAGGGACGGTCCGAAAACAGACTTTCAGTAGGCGCGACAATGGCGGCGCGCTCCTCCTCGGTCATGTTTTCTATCTGCTCCAGAGTGTACGAATCCGATATACCAAAGGCGCCGGAGCGCGTCCGTTCCAGTGCCGACATGACAGCCCCACACCCGAGCTTTTTGCCGATATCGGCGCACAGGGTGCGTATGTACGTGCCCTTCGAGCATACCACGTTAAGACGGTATACGGTGTCGGATACCTTTTCGGCTTTGATGGAACGGATAATGACCGGCCGGGGAGCCCTTTCCACTACGATACCCTCCCGCGCCATGTTGACCAGCTTCTGCCCGTCCACCTTTATGGCGGAATACATAGGCGGTATCTGCTCTATATTGCCCACAAAGCTTTCGCAGGCGGCAATGACGGCGGCCTCGCCGGGTATGTTGTCGCACCTTGTCTGCACCTCGCCGGTTATGTCCTCCGTATCGGTGGTGAGTCCAAGGGTCATTTCGGCAGCGTACTCCTTGTCCTCGGCGACGATGAAATCCGCCGCCTTGACGGCCCTGCCGATGAGGATGGGCAGAACGCCCGTTGCCATGGGGTCGAGAGTTCCCGTGTGGCCTACCTTGTGTGTGTTATACAGTTTCCGAAGTATCTGAACGATGCGGTATGAGGTCACGCCCTCGTGCTTGTTGAGCACAACGACGCCCGCCACCGAGTCGTTCGCTTCTCTTCTTCTGCTCACTTTACTTTCTTCCTTTAATCAAGTGCTTTGCTGAATTCTTCAACGATCATCTTTTCCGCTTCCTCGGGGGTCTTCGCGGTCACGTTTGCTCCGGCGGCCTTTACGTGCCCGCCGCCGCCGAACACGGCGCAGACCTTGGAAACGTCGGCCGTCCCGTTTGCCCGGGATGAAATGCGGAAGCTTTCGCGGTCGATCCTGTTCTGTTTCACGGTAATACCTATCTGCACACCCTCGATGCTCCGGGGCAGATCCACTATACCGCCTATGTCAAGCTCGGTCAGATCATTCTCCTCCAGCATATCCGCGGTGAAAATAACGTACGCTATCCTTCCTCCGCGGGCGAATTTCAGATTGTCTATGGCGAGCTTCTGCGCACGAAGCTCGCTTAAGGTCGTGTTTTCGTGCAGAAGCCTTGCGATCTCCGCGGAATCCTCGCCGCCGTCGGAGGCGGAGTTTATCTCCCGCAGGAGGTTCGCGGCTATGTTCATGGTGTCGGGTGTAGTGTTGGAATACCGGAAGGAGCCCGTGTCAGCGGAGATCGCCGCGTAGATGAGACGGGAAACATCCGGCATGGCGGGAAGCCCGTCTATCATAAGGTTTTCGTACACCGACCAGACGAGCTCGCCTGCGGCGGATGCCGTAGGAACGGTGCAGTAGTCTGCGAAAGCTTCCCCCAGAGCGTGGTGATCCATCATGAAATCGACAGAGGGAGCCAAAAACTGGAGCTTACCCAGCTGTTTGGGGGTGGCAACATCCACCGCCATAATGAGATCGGATTTCTTCTCCTCGCCGGGGATATACGCTATGGACTCCTGCCCGCGGTAGAAATGCCTCAGATAGGGCGCACCCTCGGAGGAACACACGCACCGGGCTCGCGAGGAGCCGCACAGAGTGTCATACATGATCTTGAGGGCGAAAGCGGAGCATACGGTGTCGCCGTCCGGATTCTGGTGGCACAGTATCAGTAGTTTTTTTGAGTCCTTCGCCGCCAGCTTCAGCTTCGCGGCGATGTGCGCGGCGGAAAGGGGGCGGAAATCATTCATCATCGTTTTCCTCTTCTTCCCCGTCCTCTTCTTCATCCGTGAACTCGAGGTTGTTTATCATGGCGGCGATGTTGACGCCTCTCATGATGGACTCGTCGGCGACGAAGGTGAGTTCGGGGGTCACGCGCAGATTGAGCCGCTTTGCCAGCTGACCGCGGATAAAACCTGCGGCGCTGCGAAGTCCCTTGCCGATCTCCTTCATAGCCTCGGTGTCGCCGTCGGCACCCAGAACGGAATAAAAAATTTTCGCATATTTGAAATCGGGAGAAACGTCCGCACCGGTAACGGTTATAAGAGACTCTGACACTCTGGGGTCCTTCACGTCACGGATAATGACAGCCATTTCCTGAGCTACGGCATCGTTTACCCTGTTTTTTCTGTATTTTCCCATAGATTTCTCCTCATGAGCAATATATTATAGTAGTATATCACACTTGGCGTAAAAAATAAAGAGATTTGGTAAAATTATAGTTTGGCGAGCAGTTCGCCAATGGTGTGGTTGGCGGCGAAGCCGCCATTTTGCCTTCCCTTACGATTTACAGCGAACTTAGGCAAAGGCTCTGCCTTTGCTGGCGCACCACA
>JAZLKW010000014.1:0-4307 GCA_045597805.1 Candidatus Avispirillum sp.
AGATGCCTTCCCTGGTAAGGGAAGGGGGACCGCTTGCGGTGGATGAGTCGTCTGCTGAAAGGCAAAGGCTTATCTCTGTACGTTATGCTGACACGGTACGAACTCATCCGACAAAAGCCGGGGGAGATTCCGTCTTTTGCCTTCCCTTGCCAGGGAAGGCAAAATGGCGGCTTCGCCGCCAACCACACCATTGGCGAACTGCTCGACAAACTATAATTTAACGTGAACTTTCTCCCCTATCCGTCTTGACTTTTAGAATAAATGAATCTATAATTATTGGATAGAAAGACGATAAAAGGAGATAACCATGTACCCAAAATGCACTGTCAAGGCTCCGTTTTTTGAGATCGGACCCAAATCATATCTTTTCGGTGACGATATACTCGACCTTGCTCTCGCCGCAGATGCTGCCGCTGAGAAATACGACGTCGACATTATTTTCACCACTCCCATAGTTGACATCCGCCGCGTAAAGGAGGCAACGAAGAGGATCCATGTTTTCGCGCCTCATATGGACACCCTCACCCCCGGAAGAGGTCTTGCGGACATTCTGCCCGAGTCCCTCGTTGCCGCAGGCGCTGAGGGCGTTATGCTGAACCATTGCGAGAAGCCCATCACCGTAGCTGCTCTCAAGGCATCCATCAAGCGTGCTGACGAGGTCGGTCTTGCTACCATAGTCTGCGCCGACTCTATCGCCGAGGCTTCCGCTATCGCTCATCTCTGCCCCAACATCATCGTGGCTGAGCCCACGGAGCTTATCGGAACGGGCAAAGCGAGCGACAAGGATTACGTTGACGCTTCCATCAAGGCCGTCAAGGACGTTAATCCCGACATCCTCGTTCTGCAGGGTGCGGGCATCAAGTGCTACGACGACGTTTACAGAAACATCTTTGCAGGTGCGGAGGCTACCGGCTCTTCAAGCGGCATCGTTGCTCTCCCCACAAGAGAAGAGAGAAACAAGATGGTAGACGACATGATCCGTGCCGTACGTGAGGCATGGGACGCAAGACAGTAAAGATACTGTCTTTGACAGTATCTTTACTGTCAGTGATATACCGCCGTCGGCGGTGTGATATCCGCACACGGTGCGGGTGATATTGCGGCTTAGCCGCAGTGATATTCGCCGCTTTGCGGCGAGTTAAGGTAAAATTGCTTCGCAATTTATTATATTTACATACAAGGAGAAACCAAAATGGAATTCAAAGTATTTCAGAAGGAACTTGAACTCCAGTCCAGAGGCTGGATCCCCACTTTCCACGACGTGACCCGCGAGATCAACGAGATCGTTGCAGCAGCAGGCGTCAAGAACGGCACCGTCTGCATCGCTTCTCACCACACCACCTGCTCCGTTATGGTCCAGGAGTGCTCTCACGACGTTGACACCTTCGACCTGGAGTTCTTACAGCACGACCTTCTCGACATCATGAGAAAGCTCATCCCCGACTACACCGAAGAGGGTCAGTACCGCCATCCCGGCCCGGTACACGCTCAGTTCGGCAGATACGTTGACGAGCCCGGCAACTTCACCTCCATGAACACCGACGGTCATCTGCGCTCCGTATTCTTCGGCAGAAGCGAGACCATGACCATCAAGGACGGCAAGCTTGACGGCGGTGAGTTCGCTCATGTTTACTTCATCGACTGGGACCACGTACGTGCACGTCACCGTCAGCTGAACGTTACCGTTATGGGCACCACCGAGGACGTAGGCGACAGAAAGTGGAACAATGGCGAGACCATCAACACTCTTCCCAAGTTCTCCGATGAGGAAAAGGCTTACGACGAGAGATACGACAGATATAAGCTGAGATAAATAACATAAAAAAGAGACTGTTATTACAGCCTCTTTTTTAGTGGACAGCGGTTAGCGGCTAGCGGCTGGCAGGCGGCGGAGCCTCCTCTTAAAACTTAACTCTTAAAACTTAAAACTGAAAAAAGAGCCCTGTTGGGCTCTTTTTTTAATGGCCAGCGATTAGCGGCCGGTCGGGACTTTGGTGATGTTTTCGATGAATTCCGAGAGCCGCCAAAGCTGGGAGGGCTTATCGTCACGGAGCCACGCGGCGCGGTAGCGCGTGAGCCATTCGTTGAAATCGTTTTGCAGAGTTTCGCCGTCGCGGTATCCTTCTTCGGAGTTCACGAAGAGGTACAGTCTGTTCATAAGAGCGATAGCTTCTGCGGAAAGGATCATATCGCAGATGCGGGGATCGTCGTCTCTGCCGAGGGATTTCAGCTTTTCAAGCTCCCTTTCACAGATCGCAACAGCGGCCTTCGCATCGTCGGCGGCAGCGCCGGTTTCCTCATTGTACTCGAGCTTCGTTTCCCTGCCCTCGAGGCAGTTTGCGCTGTGCCACATGACGTACCTGAACCAGTCGGCGGTCTTTTCGGCTTTGCCGAGGGCGGCGATGGTGTCCGTCATGCTGAACTCCGTTACCCCGTAGAGAAAATATCCCGCGGTCTTTTCAAAGTCGGCGCCGGTTTCGGCGTCAACGTTCCAGCTCTTCTGCGCGCCGAGAAGCGTGCCGTACAGATTGCAGTTGAACGGGCAGATATGGCCGAAATCGCCCCAGTTGGTATTGAGCACGCCGAGGGCGCCGTACTGTTTGCCGTATGCGGCAAACTCGGAGATATTGCCGACGGAGGTATCAGTATCCTCAATGAAATGGCTCCACGATGACGTTCCGGGGCAGACTATCTGCGGCATTCCACGCTCCGCGAAAAGGCGGGGAAGCCACTCGGGAACGGTCTTATGATAGTTCCAGTTGAGAACAACGGTATCGTCGGGGACGTTATCCTTTATCATTTCGGGGTGCGCCATGACCTCGTCGCCCCACATCATGACCTTTCTGCCGTGGGACTTTACTATGGCGATCAGCTGTCTCAGATGGTGGAAATAAGCCTCGCCCTTATCCTTTCCGGCGTTTTTTCCGCGGCAGAGGTCCATGGTCTCGTCACAGCAGATATTGAATCTATCGGAGCGGAACAGAGAGATATACTGCTCTATCATGCTTCCGATGACTTTTATGGTCTCGGGGTTGTAGACGTCCACCGTGTGATGCCATTGCTTTTCCATCCAGTAGTTCGTGCGGAGCTGATGACCGGGGAGCTCACATATATGGTTGAAGCGGTCACTCTGCAGAAGGGTGAAAAGATGGCCGAAGGTGGAGAGGCTGGGAACGAGCTCTATGAAATTATCATAGCAGTAGTCGTCGAAATCAAGTATTTCTTCGGCGGTCAGCGCCTCGTCTTCGGTGATGATGCCCTCGAACTCACGGAACAGGAAAGCATCCTCCACGTAAAGCTGGAGGGAGTTGACCTTATAGAACGCCAGAAGGTCGGCGATTTCCCGGAGCTTTGCGGGCGTATTGACACGTCCTCTCGTTATGTCCTGATAGAAGCCGCGGTATGCGAAATCCGGCTCGTCGTCGATATGACAGCAGGGAATATCGCCGCCGTACAGCTTTACGAGCTGGCGGAGGGACTGGATGCCGTAGAAAGCGCCCGCGGGGCTGTCGCCCTCAATTTTGACGGAACTCTCCGTTACGGTGAGGCGATAGCCTTCTTTATCGGGTGTGTCCGAAAGGTAAGCTATGCTGACACGGTTTTCGGGATCTCCGGAGGTGAGGGGGATGAGCATGCCCGCCTTTTCCGACATCTCGCCCGCGAGCTTACCCGCCGCTTTTCTCACGCGGGGATCCGCTCCGGCGGGGACGCTGATGCAGCAGCCCGCAAGGGAGAATTTTCCGCTTTTTTCTTCGATTTTTTTCGGTGTCGGGATTATGTTTATCATGGTTTTCACCTTTTGTCCTGTGTTTTTTTTGATTATAACACGTTTCAGGCGTGTTTTCAAGAGATACGGTACTCGACTTATATCAAAAGCTTAGGCCTGAAAAAGAGCCCCGCAGGGCTCTTTTTTACAGATCAAGTTTCAAATCGTTTTCACGGATGAGACCCAGACGGCGGAAGAGGGTGCCGAGGGCGATACAGAGAACGGCGGGAAGGACTGCGCAAACGAGCACGAGGCCGCACCAGAAGAGGGCGTCCCTATTCTCCGTCGCGGTGATGATACCGAGAGGTCCAACAAGACCGCAGGTGCCCATGCCGGCGGAGACGCCGTTACAGCTGAGCTTGAAGATGAGGGTGGATATGGGGCCGGTGACAGCCGAGGCGATTATGGGCGGGAGCCAGACTGCCGGGCGCTTTATTATATTGCCCATCTGAAGCATAGACGTTCCCAGTCCCTGTGCGGCGATGCCGCCCCAGCCGTCTTCCTTGAAGCTCATTACGGCAAAGCCCACCATCTGCCCCCA
>JAZLKW010000015.1:0-36472 GCA_045597805.1 Candidatus Avispirillum sp.
GTCTGCTTATTGCCCGCGGCGTCACTTTGTCGCCGGGCAATATGAGGTTTACCCACCTACGGCAGGAACGACAAAGCTTTTGTCCGCTTTTTCTCGCCTAATAAGGCACGAGAAAAAGCTTGGCAAAAAGAGTGCCGCAAACAAGGGCTGCGCGCCCTTGTCCCCGCCGCCTTTTGTAAAAGGCGGGCGGAAACTTTCAAGAAGACAGCGACAAACTATAATTTACCTCCCCTTGACATACGGACGGCAAAGTGGTATAACATTTGTCGTAAAACAAGAAATAAGGTGATATAAATGAAAATACTGTTACTGACCGCAATAACCATCCTTGCGGGTCTGCTCATGTCCCGCGCGGCAAAGCCCTTGTCGCTTCCCGCGGTTACTGCTTATATAATCGCCGGTATCCTCATCGGTCCGTTCTGCCTCGGACATCTCGGTATCCCCGGAATAGGATATTCCAGCCTTGAGGAGGTGGCGGGCTTCGAGCTCATCTCCAAGGTGGCCACGGGCTTTATCGCTTTCTCCATCGGCAACGAGTTCCGCCTTTCCGACCTGAAAAAAACAGGTAAGGCGGCCGCGATGATCGGCACCTTTCAGGCGCTGACGGCGACTGTCTTCGTTGATATCTGCCTTATCATAGTTCATTTCATATTCCCCGACGTGATATCCATGCCCGTGGCGATAACCCTTGGCGCGGTCGCCGCCGCGACGGCTCCCGCCGCCACCCTCATGGTCGTCAACCAGTATAAGGCCAAAGGCGAGGTCACAAGTCTGCTTCTGCCCATCGTTGCACTGGACGATGCCGTCGGTCTGGTCATTTTCGCCGTTTCCTTCGGTATCGCAAAGTCCATTTCCTTAGGCTCCGTGGACGTTCTCGGCGTCATCGTCGAGCCGGTGATCGAGGTCCTTTTGTCTCTGGCTCTGGGCTTCGTTGTGGGTATTCTCTTCAATTTCATGGAGAAATTCTTCCACTCCCGAAGCAAGCGTATGGCGATATCCATCGCTTTCGTCTTGCTGACAGTTGCTGTCACGGAGCTGAAATTCTCCATAGGCAGTATCAATTTCGGATTTTCCAACCTGCTTGCCTGCATGATGCTCGGAACGGTGTTCTGCAACATGTGCGACGTGTCCGAAGAGCTTATGGACAGAGTGGACCGCTGGACGGCACCGCTGTATATCATGTTTTTCGCCCTCAGCGGAGCGGAGCTTGATTTCGTGGTATTCGGCAACGTGGTGATAATCCTCATCGGTATCGTGTATATCCTCAGCCGCAGTGCGGGCAAATATCTGGGTGCGAGATGGTTCTCGAAGCTGTCGGATTGCTCGCCCACGGTACAGAAATATCTGGGTATCACGCTTCTCCCCCAGGCGGGTGTGGCGCTTGGTATGTCCATAACTGCGCAGCAGCTTGGCGCGGACGGCACTTTGATCCGCAATATAATCCTGTTCTCCGTGCTCATCTACGAGCTTGTCGGACCGCTTATGACTAAGATGGCGCTGACCGCCGCCGGAGAGATAATTCCCGAGGGCAAGAAGAACGCCCGCGGCGTAAAGGATGCGAATTCTCGCAGAGCGTGAAAGAAATAAGAAAAAAGCTCCCCGCAAAGAGGCGCTCACTTTGGGAGAGAGGCGCCGCTGATTGTCCGTTTTGGGGCGGCGTCGGCATACCACAGTATGCCAGACGTCCAAAACGGACAAAGGAAAGATATAATAAAATGACCGAAACTCAGGTTTCGGTCATTTTTAACTTTAGATATTCGGGGAATTTCCACCGTTCTTGACTTTTGAGATGATTTTCTCTTTCCGGTGAGCGGTGAAAAAATCCCTAAGTGGAGCCCCATAAGAGGCGCTCACTTTGGGAGAGAGGCGCCGCTGACAGTTCGTTCCGGATACCGTCGCCGTACAGAAGTACGGCAGATGCTCAGAACGGACAAAGACAAGATAATAATAAAATGACCGAAACACAAGTTTCGGTCATTTTTTAATCCGGATATTCGGGAAATTCCGGCTGTTCCCCATAATGATTTTCGGTATTTCTTGCCGGTTGGCGGTGAAAAATCTTAATGTAAAGCACCGTAAAGGCGGGTGTTTTTTCGGATCTTTTCCGTCAGAACGAATACGCGGGGGTGACCGAGGAGACGGAAAACTCCTTTATGGCCTCCTCATCGACGGTGATATCGTCGAAATACTCCCGCAGGGTGGCACGGAACGCGTCCTCCCTGACCGTATCCTTAAAGGAATCGAAAAAGTCGGAGTTGGCTCCGTCGCTCCACGCGCCCGCGTCGTTTTCGAGCTTTATGATATAGCAGGTGCCGCTGCCGGTCTCAACCTTTACGGTCTCGCCGGTCTTCGCCTTCAGCGCCGCCGCGGTCAGCTTATAGAAGACCTCGTCGCCGTACGCTTCGTTCGTAGCGTAGTAGTAGCCGTTCTCGTAATCCTTCATCTCGGAATACCTGTCGTACAGGGTGTAAAAATCCTCGCCTGCCTGAAACTTTTCGTCCACCTCGGCGATGAGCTTTTTCTTTTCGGCCTTCACCGCGGCGTCCAGCTCCTCCGTCTTATATACGCCGCTGTCGTCCGTCACGTAATTGCCGTTTTCATCGGTGACGTACTGGTAGGCGTCGTTTATATACAGGAGCTGAAAATGAACGTAGTTTGCGTTGTAGTAGTTCTCGTAGTCCTCATCGGTGAGGGGCGTTTTTCCCCCGTCGCCGTAGAGATAATTGAACACCTTGGTGGATTTCGTCTCGTCGAGATACAGGCTTTTGAGAATAGACGTATTGATGCCGTACTCGGAGAGGACCGTGTTCATGAGCTTGGTGCTTCCGTCGGCATACTCCTTTATTACGTCGCCGATATAGCCGTCCACGCCCTCTTTTTCGGACTTGGTAATTTTGAGCCCATAGTCCTTGAAGAGCTTCATGGCGACGAGATTTTCCTTAACGGTCTCCAGGGTCACCGTGTCGAAATACTCCGCCACAGTCTGTCCGTTGCCCAGATCCCGCGCCCAGCACTCTGCCGTATCGGTCACGTCCTCGTAGGTGTAAAGATAATTCCCCTTGGCGCTGGACGCCCAGTAATGGTACATGGCGGCGGTGATCTCGACCCCGTCAAGCTCCATCACGGCGGGGGAATCGTCCCCGCAGGCGGAAAACACGAAAGCTGACGCGAGAGCGAGCAGCAGCGCCAGAACTTTTTTCATTTTATTTTTCATTTCCCTTTTCTCCGTCCTTAATATAGTCGGTCAGGAATCCCGATATCACGTCGCAGAGGTCGCCCCTCTGCTTTTTCATGGTTATCATGGCATGTGTTCCGAGAGTGACACGGAAAGTTCCCGGTCGCCGTGACTCCGCCGACCTTACTGCCGAAAGATCCGGGGTGTCGGTGACGAACACTATCTCACGGTCCCTCTCCTCGATCTTCTCAAAGCCCGCGTCAAGTCCCTGCCCGCGCACCAGCGCGATACGGCACAGGTTGAGTGCGGATGAGGGCAGGTCGCCGAAGCGGTCGCACAGCTCGTCTATCATATCGGAGAAGTCGTCCTCGCAGCGTATCCTCGCGATCTTTCTGTACATCTCCATCCTCTGCGGGGCGTCCTTTATATAGCTTTTCGGAAGATACGCGTCCACACGGAGATTTACCGTACATTCCTTCTGCGGCGGCGGGGTCTCGCCCTTTTCCTCAAGCACCGCCTCCTCCAGAAGCTTCATATACATATCGTAGCCCACGGCCTCCATATGGCCGTGCTGCTGAGAGCCGAGAAGGTTTCCCGCGCCTCTTATCTCAAGGTCGCGGAGCGCTATCTTGAAGCCCGCGCCGAAGGCGGCGTACTCCTTCATGGCGCGAAGTCTCTTGTCCGCCACCTCGGAGAGCTGCTTCATGCGGGGATAGGTGAAATACGCATACGCGCGGCGGCTGGAGCGTCCCACTCTGCCCCTTATCTGATGGAGCTGGGACAGGCCGAAGCGGTCAGCGTTCTCTATTATGAGCGTATTGGCGTTGGGAACGTCCACACCCGTCTCGATTATGGTGGTGCAGACGAGGACGTCTATCTCCCCGCGCACCAGCGCCGCCCATATATCCTCCAGCTCGTCACGGTCCATGCGCCCGTGGGCGACGGCGATCCGCGCCTCGGGAAGCACGGCGGAAAGCTTTCCGCGCAGGGTATAGAGATATTCGATGTTATTGTTGAGGTAGAAGACCTGCCCGCCACGGCGTATTTCCCGGCGCACAGCCTCCGCGATTATGGCGTCGTCGTGCTCCATGACGTAGGTCTGCACGGGAGAACGGAGCCCCGGTACGTCATCGAGTATGGACATATCGAGGATACCGCCCATTGCCATATTGAGAGTACGGGGAATGGGGGTCGCGGTCAGGGTCAGAAGATCGGCGCCGATGGCGAGCTTTTTCAGCTTTTCCTTCTGCGCCACGCCGAAGCGCTGTTCCTCGTCGATTATGACCAGTCCCAGATCGTGGAACTCCATATCGGAGGAAATGATCCTGTGCGTACCGATTATGATATCCGTCTCTCCGCGGCGAAGCTTACGGAGAGAAGCCTCCTGCTGTGCTTTCGTGCGGAAGCGGGACATCATATCTATGGAGACGGGGAAGCCGCGGAAGCGGGACTGAGCCGTCTGGTAATGCTGATAGGCAAGGATAGTGGTGGGGCAGAGGATCGCCACCTGTTTTCCGCCCATTACCGCCTTGAAAGCGGCGCGGAGCGCCACCTCGGTCTTTCCGTAGCCCACGTCGCCGCAGATGATACGCTCCATGGGACAGCTCTCCTCCATATCGCGGCGTATATCGTCGATGGCGGAAAGCTGGCTGTCGGTCTCGTCGTACTCAAAGGCGGAGGCGAACTGCGCCGTCATATCGTCGTCGGCAGGGAATGCGTAGCCCTGCGCCCTTTTCCTGCGGGCGTAAAGCTCGATCAATTCCTTCGCCATTTCACGGGCGGAAGCGGAAGCGCGGCTTTTAGCGCGGTGCCAGTCGGTACCGCCCATTTTGTTGAGCTTGACCTCGCCCTCGGCGCCGGCCCCTATATATTTGGATACCAGATCCAGCTGATCCACGGGCAGAAAGAGCTTATCCGTGCCCGCGTAGCGGATCTTTACGTAATCTCTCGTTATCCCCGCGGCGGTAAGGGTCTCGATTCCCTCGTATATACCTACGCCGTACGCCTCGTGTACCACGGCATCTCCCGGGGTGAGGTCGCTGTACGACAGTATTTTCTCGGTCTTTTTCTTTTTATTTCTGTTCTGCTGCTTTCTGTAAAGCCGCGCCGTACCCTCCGACACGCCCGAATAATTGAGGAACGCGAACCGTGCGTCGGACAGCTCAAAGCCCCCGTCGGACTCTCCGTAAAGGAGCGCCACGGGGTATTTTTTCTTATCCTCGCCGAAAAACTCCGCGCCTGAGCGGCATACTCCCGCGGAGTAGCCCTCTTCGGTCAGAGTTTTCGCGAGCTCACCCGCGTCTGCCTCATTGGCACAGAGCACGGCTATCCTGTAAGCACCGGCGGACAACTGCGCCATATCCTCTAAAAACAGCGCTGTATTGCCGCCGTAAGGGGGGATATGTCTCGTGCGGAAGGTATATTCCGCTCCGGGGGTCATCCCGGGATGGCTTCTGGCAAAGGGGTCGATGAGCACGGAGGGCATGACGGATATTGCCGTCTCCGCTCTCTCCCACGGATTCTGCCAGACGCCGGAGGTCTTTGAATAAAGCTCACCCGCCGTTATCATATCGGAAACGCTCTGCATGGTCAGCGCCTCCGCGGCTTTCGCCCTCTCGCGGACGGCGGCGGTATCGAAGATCACGCACAGCCCGTCGAAATAGTCGAAAAAGCAGTTGCCGTCGGGGTAGATTAGGGGCAGATATTTATCCGTGAAGCTGATGTCTGCGCTTTCCTTCAGCTGAGCCTGCTCCGTCATGAGCAGCTCCACCGTACGCATATCGGCGTCGTCCTTTGCCGTCAGCTTTTTTATCTGTTTGTCGCAGGAGGCGATTATTGTCTCGCGCCTCTCAGCGTCCAGCACCACCTCGTGGGCGGGAGGGATCAGCACCGCGCCCTCGATCGGCTCGGTGAATCGCTGGGTGACGGGGTCAAATACTCCCATCCTGTCTATCTCGTCTCCGAAAAGCTCCACCCTCACGGGGCTTTCGGAGGGAGGATACACGTCGATGATGCCGCCTCTCACGGCGAACTGTCCCGGTCCCTCCACCAGCTCCACTCTGGAATATCCGCCGGAAATAAGCGTTTCCGTCAGCTTTTCAAGGTCGAGAGTGCGGTCACTCTCAAGAGAGCAGGTGAGGTGGATGAGCTCTTCGGGCGGCACCGTGACCTGCAGGACCGCCTCCGCGGTGGCGCAGATGACGGAGGGCTTTTCCGAAAACAGAAGCTCGGACAGCACAAGAAGCCTCCGATGCTCGTAGTCACGGGAGGCTGTGGTGATATTGAAGTTGTAGTCCCTGGCGGGGAAGTGGTACGCCGTGACGCCTGCGGCAGTAAGCCGTAAAGCCTCGTCGGCGGCGTCCTTTTCCGAAGCGTACAGAAGCAGTACCCTCCGTCCCGCCTCGGCCTCGTCGGAGGCAAGAGCTGTGAGAAAAACGGGGGACGCACCCTCGGACAGCCCCGTTACGGCGACCGGCGCGGGTCTCGCCCGCCGCCTCGCGTTTTTCAGTCCGTCCGAAAGCGCTCTGTACTCGCGGGTATCCCGCATCACGGACAGCAGAAGCTCGGATGTGTTCATCTGTTCATTCCGTTATATTTCGACATGGCGCCGTCTATGTCTCCGTCCATAATGAGACGTGCCGCGTCAAGGCAGGCCTCAAAGCACGGACGCATTATCTCGAAATTCTCTTTTGTTATTTTGCCCAGGACCCACGCGGCAAGGTCGTACTCCGGCGTGGGCTTCTGTCCCACGCCTATTTTGATCCGCGGAAAATTATCGGCACCCAGCTCGTAAATTATGCTTCTGAGCCCTTTCTGGCCGCCGTCGGAGCCGCTTCTCCTGATCCTCATCTGACCGGGATCTCCGTTTATGTCATCGGAAATGACGATTATCTTTTCCGGCGGTATCTTATAGAAATCCGCCGCCTCTTTCACGGCAATGCCGGACTTGTTCATCATCGTCTGCGGCATCATCAGAAGAACTCTGTGCGCTCCCACGGTGAGATCTCCCACGAGAGAGTGGAATTTTACCCTTGAGCACTCGACGTTTTTCTGATGGCAAATGCAGTCTATGGCAATAAAGCCCGCGTTGTGGCGGGTCGTGGCATAATCCTTACCGGGGTTTCCCAGACCCACCAGAAGAAATTCCGGAGGCGCGGGAGAAACTTTCGGCGCGGATATTTTTTTGAAAAGCTCGAATATGTCAGCCATAATTATCTCCTGTTCTGACTATTTTATCACACACCCGGTAATTATTTCAAGTATAATGTACGAATTAGGGAAAAATGTTCACAGAAAAGCTATTGCTTTAATGAGAAAAACAGGTATAATGATTATGGAACATTATCGCTGAAAGGAGAACGGTATGGCGAGAAAGAAAAAAGGGAAGAAAGCCCCCGCCGAAAAAGTACTGACGGGAGAAGAGCTGATACGTGACGCACAGTCCAATTACGCGCCGATCCCCCACAGCGAGGATTTCACGGAAAAGGATTTTTCCGATTCCGTCGCCGACTTCGATATCGAAGAGATCAACGCGGGCGGCAGTGAGGAAGAAAAGACCGCAGCCCCGGCAAAAAAGAAAAGAAGCAAGGCTGAAAACATCTTCCAGCTCGGACTTCTGGCGGTTTGCGGCATCGTCGCCGCAGTCTGCCTTATCATGCTGTTCTTCAACGTCCGCGGAAAGATCCGCGGCGCCGAAATATACGGCAATACGGAATTTGAGCATTTCACCCTTGACAACAGTACGTACACGGGCTCCTTCAACCACCCGGGCGCGCTTCTGAACATTGACGGAGACACCCCTCTCCTGACCCTTTTCGACCGTCTTGCGTCAGGGAAGACCCCGGATGAAAAGAATTCGGGAGAATATTCCGAAAAGCTCGCCGCCATGAAAGCAAGCCTGACGGCGCTGAAAGCGAAAAACTCAGAGATCTTCGGCTGGATATACGCCGAGAACACCGGTATCGACTATCCTGTGCTGAAGGGAAACGACAACGACTACTACCTTGACCACGCCTACACGGGCGAGTCTCTCCCCATCGGCTCCATTTTCGTGGATTACCATTGCGAGGACGGCCTCACCGATAACATGAACACCGTGATATACGGCCACAACGTGGTCACGGGGGCCATGTTCCACGACGTCACCAAGTTCCTCGACCCCGCGTTCTTCGCAAAAAACAGGATCTATATCTACACCATGGACGGCGTTTTCATATATCAGCCGGTGTCGGTGTATCCCACCACGGAAAAGTATTTCTACTACCGCATCAACTTCACCGACGAACGCGATTTTCTGTCGTTCTCCAATGAAGTCATAGCCAAGTCCGCCGTAAAATCGAGCGAAAGACTGTCCGAGGGAGATACCATGATAACCCTTTCCACCTGCACCAACGGCGGCGAAGGCGGCAGATACGCTCTCCACGCAAAGCTTGTGGAGATAATCAAATGACAAAAGAATCCATGTTTATATGTCCCCTGTGCAAAAGTCCGCTCCGGCGGGACGGCAAAAGCCTTTTCTGCACGGGAGGGAAGCGCCATTGTTACGACGTAGCGTCCAGCGGGTACGTGAATCTTCTCCCTCCGGGGAAGAAAAACAACCGCACGACCGGAGACGACGCAGGTATGCTCGCGTCCAGGCGGCGCTTTCTCGCGTCCGGTCACTACGACAGGATATCCGATGCCGCCGCAGAAGCCGCTCTCGGTACGGGAAGGACTATCCGTACCTTCGCCGACGCGGGCTGCGGAGAAGGGTACCACACCCTGCGAATTTTCGAAAAGCTCCGGGAAAAGGCGCCGGACATGCGCGCCGCGGGGCTTGACGCTTCAAAGCACGGCGCCGCCGCAGGCGCGAAAAAAGCGGCAGCGGCAAGCGAAGATCTCTCCTTTGCCGCGGCTAACATTTTCGATATGCCCCTCGCCGACGGCTCTCTCGATGCCGTTTTCAGCCTGTTCGCCCCCGTCCCCGACAGCGAGGCATACCGCGTGCTCGCGCCCGACGGGATACTGGTCGTATGCTCCTCCGGCAGCCGCCATCTGTGGCAGATGAGGGAGGTGCTCTACGGCGAGCCCAGGCTTTCCCCGCCTCTTGACCGCACACCCGAGGGCTTTCGCCTCCTTTGCGCGTCCTCTCTCTCATACGACATTACGGTAACGGGTGCGGAGATCGGCGACCTTTTCACCATGACGCCGTTTTACTACCGTTCCCCCCGCGAGGGAAGAGAAAAGCTTCTTTCCCTCCCGTCGCTTACGACCGAAATTTCAACGGAATATAAAATCTACATTAAGAAATAAAGCCTGAAAACAAAGCGTATTCAGATCGTATGAACGCTGTTTTCAACCTCCGGCTGCGCCTTTTGCCGCCAATAGGCGGCAAATTCAAAGAAAACGGCGCAAATTCAAAGAAAGGAAAACCATAAAATGAAAGAGCTCCTGAAGGCACATCTCGTCAAAAGACTGCCCGCCATTATAACGGCGGTCCTTTTGACTGCCGTTCTGGGGCTTTATTACGTCGGCGCCTACGACGTTTCCTTTATCGAACGTCCCGAAAGCTGGCGCGATAATTTCTCGCATCTCGGCGAGGTGTTTTCAAGAGAAAAGACCCCTCCCGAAGAAAAGCTCCCCGAGAAAGAGACGGAGGCAGTTACCGAGCCCGCAGAGACGGAGCCCGCGAAGCCCAAAAAGAAAAAGAAAAAGGACAAGCAGTCAAAGGCTCAGGACATCACCTTCAAAACCGTTTCGGAGCTGAAAAAAGAGGGATATTCCCTCACCGATAAGGTCTGGGATTCCTCCTGCGTGCTGGGTGAGCTTACCTGCGATTACCGCTGGCCGTCGGCATATTCTTACAGCAAAAAGACGTATGATAAGGAAAAATTCACTTACTACGACGACGGTACAGAGACGAAACGTGAGGTCGTCCGCGAGACCGCAGAGCGTCCCGCGCTTGAGACCTATATGGGCTATATTCTCTACGACGATATGGGCTCGCTTTATCTCGTCGGTCCCGACGGCGCCGTTATGACCCGCTACGATGACAGCTCCTATATCCCCGCCTATACCCGTGACCTTGAGGGCAGACCGCTCTTTTACAGGACCTATACAACCACGGTGAAATATCCCACAGAGCTGGGAAAAGAGGACAAAGAGGGCAACAAAGAGTGGCTGAAAACGAAAGAGATGCAGGTAGAATGTAAAAAATACTACTATCTGTCGGAAAGCGGACAATATTTCGTGGAATCCGATTATAACGACGTCACCGACAACAGAGGCCTCTATTTCGATTACCCCGCTTATTACGGCAACACGGACACAGATCTGATGAGATATTATTTCAACTCCTCAGCGGTGGTCACCGACCTGAAAAATGAAACGAAGTTCGTTCCCCGCATGAGCTGGATGTACTCCCGCGAAAAGGTAAAGCTCGAGGAACTGGAGTTCGACAAGGACGGCAAAAACAAAAAGGACGAAAAAGGAAAGCCCTTCGAAGAAATGTTCCCGTACACCATGGCGTACAATTACCGCGGGAACTACGCCGCCGTGAAAATGGACATCAAGTGGGAATACGACCACGAGGTGAACGACGGCAAGGGCGGAAAAAAGAACGAAAACGTCAAGGTCACCTCCAACGAGCTGAGAGTGGTGGATAAGACGGGACACGTCATGTTCTCCTCCCGCAAAAACTACTTCTCCGAGCTTGGCTGGACCGCCAACGAGCGCTTCGTCGATCCTCTTTCCCTCGGTATAGACTCCATCGGCAGCTATTATTTCGACCACGGCCTCATGAGAATGAGGATACAGTCCTACGACAGATACTATTTCACCGATCTTGACATGGTGTTCATAGTCACCGATGACGACGTGCTCGTCCGCCCCGACGGCACGAAATTCAATATTCCCTCAGGATATACGCTGAAAGCCTATAACGAGGGCATCCTGCTTCTGGAAAAGGACGGGCTCTACGGTTATCTTACCTACGATGGCACGTGGATACGCGAGGCGCAGTATTCCGACGCGAAGACCTTTATGGAGGGTCTCGCCGTTGTCTGCTCGAAGGACGGGAAATACGGCGTTATCGACAACACCGGAAAGATACTGGTACCATACGAATACGACAGCATAACCACCGTTTCCTCCGGCACAATGGCGGCGTACAGCGCCGAAAAGGGCTGGACGGTGTTCCAGAAGCTTTCAAAATAAGGATTTTATATGACACAGTACGATTTTGACGTAATAGTGGTGGGCGCCGGTCACGCGGGCATCGAGGCGGCACTTGCGACGGCTCGCCGCGGGCTTCATACCGCGCTTTTCACCATAAGCCTCGATTCAGTGGGAAATATGCCCTGCAACCCCTCCGTGGGCGGCACGGGCAAAGGTCATCTGGTGTTCGAGATAGACGCTCTGGGCGGCGAAATGGGCTATCAGGCCGATCTCGCCACCATGCAGTCCCGCACCCTCAATACCGGTAAGGGTGCCGCGGTGAGGTCGAAGAGAGTTCAGGCGGACAGACGCAGATACAGCGCGAATATGAAGAAAACGCTTGAAAACGAGCCGAATCTCTGCCTTATCCAGGGCGAGGTCACCGATATACTCGTCGAAAGCACGAAAAGCGAAAAAAGAGTGCGCGGCGTCGTCGCCATGCCCGGCGGAGAATACTACGCGAACGCCGTTATTCTGTCCACGGGCACTTATCTGGGCGGACTGACCCACGTGGGCAAGGTACAGCGCCATTCCGGCCCCGACGGACTTCTCCCCGCCGATCTTCTCACCGAAAACCTCAAAAAGTACGGCGTTTCCGTAATGCGCTTCAAAACGGGTACCCCGCCGAGGATACACCGCTCCTCCATCGACTTCGACGCGCTTGAGCGGCAGGACGGGGAAGAACATATCACCCCGTATTCCGTAAGAACAGATGAAAAACGGCTCAATTCCATAGATCAGGTACCCTGCTATATCGTTTACACCAACGCTGAGACCCATAAGATAATCAACGACAATCTGCACCTTTCACCACTATATTCGGGGCAGATCCACGGCACGGGCCCAAGATATTGTCCCTCAATAGAAGATAAAGTAGTTAGATTCGCTGATAAGGAGCGCCATCAGCTCTTTGCGGAGCCCATGGGGGACGGTACCGAGGAAATATACCTCCAGGGATTTTCTTCATCGCTTCCCGCCGAGGTGCAGTACAAGATGCTCCATTCACTCCGTGGCTTTGAGAACGCGCGGATAATGCGCTACGCATACGCCATAGAGTACGACTGCGCCGATCCCACGCAGCTTTATCCCACTCTGGAGTTCAAGAATATCGGCGGACTTTACGGAGCAGGTCAGTTCAACGGCTCCTCCGGATACGAGGAAGCCGCCGCGCAGGGACTCATTGCGGGCATCAACGCCGCGGCGAAGCTCCTTTCGGAAAAACCGATCATTCTCCCCAGATATTCTTCCTATACCGGTACTCTCATCGACGATCTGGTAACAAAGGGCACAAACGAGCCGTACCGTATCATGACGAGCCGCTCGGAGTACAGACTCTTACTGCGGCAGGACAATACGGACCGCCGCCTCACCGAGTACGGACGGCAGGCGGGACTGATCTCCGACGAAAGATACAAGGCATACCTCGAAAAGCTCGAAGCGGAAAACTCCGAGATAGGACGTCTGGAGCACACTTCAGTTTCACCTTACGCCGCCAATCCCGTGCTTACCTCACTCGGAGAAAACGAGATTTCAACAGGAGCAAAGCTGGCAGATCTGCTCCGCAGACCCGGAATAACCTATAAAGACCTGGCTCCCTGCGATAAGGAGAGGAAAACTCTGCCGGAATCCGTTATTGAGACCGTAGAAACCGAAATCAAGTACGAGGGATACATAAAACATCAGCTGATAGACGCCGAAAAGCAGAAAAAGATTGAATCGAGGCTTTTACCCGAGGATATCGACTATTCAAAGATAAAAGGTCTGCGGATAGAAGCAGCGCAGAAGCTTCAGCAGATAAGACCCGCATCAATAGGTCAGGCGGCGCGCATTTCCGGTGTAAATCCCGCAGACATTTCCGTTCTGGTCATCTATCTCTCTATGAAACCCTAATGCTCCGAGAGCGTTCCCATGCGGAACGCTCTTTTTGTTTCACGTGAAACATTATGGCTCATGACGGCTGCGTAAGCAAGATTGTTTCACGTGAAACAAAATGAAAAGCTGCGGTCCGCACCTTGGTGAATGTTTCACGTGAAACAACTATATATTGTATGACCTTACTCGACCCACTCCACATTTTGCGCAAAAAAATGTTCCGGTGCCTCTTGTAACAAAGAAGGAAATATGATAAAATATAGCATTAAGGGGGTGAGAGCTTGTTATCCGTGACTTATACCGCCGGGCTTTCCGGCATAGACGGATACACCGTCACCGTAGAATGCAGCGCGCAGTACGACAAGTGCTCCGAGTTTGAGATAGTGGGTCTGCCCGATGCCGCCGTTAAAGAAGCAAAGCAGAGAGTGCAGACCGCCTTTATAAACAGCGGGATATTCTTTCCCGAAATGCAGCTGACGCTGAATCTCGCACCCGCGGACGTAAAAAAAGAGGGAAGCGGATACGATCTGGCGATTTTCGCCGCCATCGCGAGGATATCCGGCGAAATACCGGAAAATTTCGATTTTGAGCATACCTGCTTTATCGGCGAGCTGTCCTTCACCGGCGCCGTCAGAAGCGTGCGCGGAGTGCTCCCCATGGTGCTTTCGGCACGGGACGCGGGCAGGACGGAGATCTTCGTTCCGGCCGCCAACGCTCACGAGGCCGCGGTGGTGGACGGGGTTTCCGTATACGGTATTTCCGACGTGACACAGCTTTGCGGGCATCTCAAAGGAATAAAAAAGCTTGAAAAGACTACGCCTCAGACGATAGATCTTGATAACGTCCCCACGGTGGGCGTGGATTTCTCCGACGTAAAGGGACAGGAAAGGGCGAAGCGAGCCCTCGAGATCGCCGCCGCGGGCGGGCATAACGTACTGATGATAGGTCCTCCGGGATCGGGTAAGTCCATGCTTGCGAAAAGGCTGCCCACCATACTCCCGCCGCTCACCTTCGGAGAGGCGCTGGAGACTACCAAAGTTCATTCCGTTTCGGGACTGCTTCCGGAGGGCGTTTCCCTTGTGTCAGTAAGGCCTTTCCGCAGTCCGCACCATACGCTTTCGGCACCGTCGCTGGTCGGCGGCGGCAAAAATCCGCAGCCCGGTGAGATATCCATCGCCCATAACGGCGTGCTGTTTCTGGACGAGCTTCCCGAGTTTCCGAAAAACGTGACCGAGAGCCTGCGCCAGCCTCTTGAGGACGGAAAAGTCACCGTTACGAGGACGGCGGGGCGCATGACGTTTCCCTCGTCGTTCATGCTGGTATGCGCCATGAACCCCTGCAAATGCGGCTATTACGGCTCCAAGGTCAAGCCCTGCACCTGCAAAAAGGAAGACATAAAAAAATATCTTTCCAAAATCAGCGGTCCGCTGCTCGACAGAATAGATATACAGGTCGAGCTGCCCGCGGTGGAATACTCAGCCCTTTCCGACAGATCGGAGGGTGAGAGCTCCGCGGACGTGAGACGGCGCGTGGTCGCCGCCCGTGAGTTCGCAAAGGAGCGGTTCGGAAAGTCCGGCATCCTCTGCAACGCGCAGATGACGACCCGCCACATAAGAGAGTGGTGTGCCCTCGATGAAACCGGCAACAAAATCCTCAAAAACGCGTTCGATTCCATGGGCATGTCCGCCAGAGGATATGACCGCATCCTTAGAGTCGCAAGGACTATCGCCGATCTCGCAGAGTCCCCCGATATCCGTCCCGAGCATGTTGCCGAGGCGGTACAGCTCCGCTCACTTGACCGAAAATACTGGGAATAAGAAGGTAAATAAATGGAAAATTTTGACAGATACTTTCTGCACGACAGAAGAGTTTTTCTCGATAATGTCAGTTATGAAACGCTGAAATTCGATGGAAAAAACCGCGAAATGAAGCTGAACTGCAAGGACACCATCGTAGCTCAGCTGATGCCCCAGGGCGTGAAGATATGCTTCAACCGTGCCCTCAACTTTGACCCCGAGGGACTTTACTCCCTCTCCGTCACCTTTGCCGTTATGCTCATGTTCGATCCTACCACCAAGGACGAGGTGGAGTGGTCAAAGACCGACGTGGCGGGTGAATTCAAGAAAAGCTGTCCCCAGCTGGTTTCCGTGCTTATGTCCCGGGCATCTCTGCTGGTAGCGCAGATCACCGCCGCCTCCGGTCAGCCTCCGCTCATCACGCCTGCAGCCCCCAATATGACTAAAGCATGAAAAGACCTGTACTGAAGATCCAGTACGATTCGCCGGTCGTACTGACGTTTGCTCTTATCTCACTTGCGGCGCTTCTCATTAACGGCTGGACTGACGGCGCGTCAAACGTGCTCGTTTTCAGCGTGTACCGCTCGTCGCTCACCGACCCGCTCACCTACGTGCGCTTTTTCTGTCACGTTCTGGGTCACGCCGATTTCAGCCATTTCGTGTCGAATATATGCCTGTTTTTAGTGCTGGGACCCATCGTTGAGCGCCATTACGGAAGCATGAATCTGCTTTTGTCCATGGTCATCACGGCGCTTGCATCGGGCATCGTCCATTTCGTGCTGTTTCCCGGAACGGCGCTTCTGGGCGCGTCGGGCATCGTATTCATGATGATATTCCTCGCCTCCGTGTCGGGCTTCAGCCGCGGCACCGTACCGGTATCGCTGATCCTCGTCGCCATTCTTTACCTAGGGCAGGAAATATACGGCATGATCTATCTGAACGACAGCATATCACAGCTGACACACGTTATCGGCGGCGTATGCGGTATCATCTGCGGAACCGCGCTGTCACGGGGCAGAAGATAGTATGCTGAAGCTGAATTTTATAGTTCTGGGCGCTCTCTCCGAGCCTCATTGGCGTGACGCCTGCGAGGAATACAAAAAGCGCCTCTCCGCCGCTTTCAAGGTGTCTGAGATACAGCTGAAAGAAGAAAAACTGCCGAAAAATCCGTCGGATGCGGAGATCGCGGCGGCGCTGGAGGCGGAAGCGGACAAAATTCTCGCAGAGATCTCCCCGAGAAGTGTGACGGTCGCTCTGTGCGTTGAGGGGAAACAGCTCACCTCGCCGGAGCTGGCGGAGTTTGTCGACAGAAAAGCCACGGACGGCGCGTCGGGGATAAATTTCATAATAGGCTCGTCCTACGGACTGTCGCCCCGCGTAAAAGCCGCGGCAGACTTGAAGCTTTCCATGTCGAAGCTGACTTTTCCCCACCAGCTGGCGCGGGTCATGCTGTACGAGGCAGTCTACCGCGCAGGCGAGATCAACAAGGGCACTAAGTATCATAAATAGTTTTCTGCGCCTTTCTTTGGAAAGAAAGGCGCCCGAAAGAAACTGAATAAAGAAGAAAGACCGAAACTCAGGTTTCGGTCTTTCTTATACGAAAAAACTTTCACATATTATATAAAATATCAACAAAAACTGTTGAAAAGTTCCCGGGGATGTGGTATAATACATTGAATATATATTTATATGTAGAAACTTGTTGAAAGGAACGAAATAATGGCAGTACTTTCAAATAAAGAGCTTGAACTGTTCTCAGCGAGCATTTACGAATACATGAAAGAGCACCGCACCATGTCCGAAACCGCTTTCGAGACCTGGTTCAGCGATTTTCGCCTCGTATATATGGACGAGAAAAAGGTTGTCTTCGCAACCGCGGAGGAGATGCGCCGCAAGGTCATCACCGACAGATATTCAAAGTTTCTGACCGAAGCGGTCGAGGCCGCTCTTGACATGAAGCCTCAGATAGAGGTCATCTGCGACGGTGTTCCCGCAGCCGCCGATGAAATTTCCTCCGCCACCCGTTTCAAAAGAGAAGCAGAGGAAAAAGAAAATTCCGGAAAAAGAAATTCCGTAGGTCTCAATCCCGACTACACCTTCGATAATTTCGTGGTAGGCTCATCGAACCAGTTCGCACACGCCTGCAGTATAGCGGTATCCGAGGATCCCAGCGGTCCGCACGGATATAATCCCCTGTTCATATACGGTCCCAGCGGACTGGGAAAAACTCATCTGATGTACGCCATCGCCAATAAGATCCACGATAATTTTCCCGATAAGGTGATAATAAGCGTTAAAAGTGAGCAGTTTCTGAACGAACTGGTCGACGGTATCGCGAAAAAAAACATGAACCTTTTCCGCGAGAAGTACAGAAAAGCAGATGTGCTTCTCATAGACGACGTGCAGTTCATCTCCGGAAAGGAATCCACTCAGGAGGAGTTCTTCCACACCTTTGAGGAGCTGCAGGAAGACAAAAAGCAGATAGTCCTCACCAGCGACCGTCCTCCCAAGGAAATATACACCCTGCAGGAGAGAATAAAAACAAGATTCACCCAAGGCATGATAGTAGACGTTCAGCCTCCCGAATATGAGCTGAGACTCGCCATCATAAGAAAAAAAGCGGAAAAAGCAAATCTGGACATTCCCTCCGACGTGTTGGCGTTCCTCGCCGAAAAGCTCAATTCCAATATTCGTGAGATAGAGGGTGCCCTCAAAAAGATCGGCGCGGTGTCATTCTTAAACGGCGTTCCCATATCTCTTGAAATGGTAAAATCCTCCATACCTGAGTATTTCAGAGAAAACAAGCCCGTGGCGGAGACCGTAGACAATATTCTCGAGGTCACAGCACGCAAATATGAGGTATCCGTGGAGCAGATACTGGGCAAAAGCAGAACGAAGGATATTAAGACCGCCAGAAACGTCTCCATGTACGTTATAAAAAAGGTCCTTGATCTGTCCCTGCCCGCCATCGGCAAAATGATGAACCGCGACCATTCCACCGTTTACTCGAACATACAGATGGTGGAGACCGATCTCGAAACAAACGACAAGCTCAACAACGACATAATCGAGATCATCACGGAAATCAAATCCGGCAAATAAAGTGATTTTCAAAAATAAAAAGTAACTTATCCACACCTGTTGGAAACCCTGTTGATTTTATTGAGAAAAATCATTGATAAGCTAGTGCCGTATGTCTGATGGTCAGATAAGATTTTCAAACGGCGGATCACGAAAGCTTCAAAAACACATGATCATCCCGGTTTTCAAATGAAAAGTTTTCAAAAATCACGGTTTTGAAAAGTCGTTAAATAAAAATTAACGGTATTCTTGGCCGTAACATACAAAAACGGGGTAAACTATAAAAAGTTTTCAAACGGTTGACAACAGGTAAATTTTGAAAAATCTGCGAGAAAAACCGAACGGCAGCAAGAAAAGGAAGAGTTTTAAAACATTTCCACAGCCCCTACTGCGAATATCTTAATATATTAATTCATTTATATATTTACCTTTATTTTTGAAACGAAAGGCGGTAAAACAATGAAAGCCATATTTGACAGAGACGAATTATTAACAGCGCTTATCCCCGCAGCTTCGATCGCTCCCGGAAAAAATACCATAGCATCCATTGAGGGTATCCTCTTCGAGTGTCCCGGTGACACCGGCGGAGAGTGCAGGATCACTTCCTATGACATGGAAAAGGGTCTTCGTACATCCGTATCTGCAAGGATCATGAACGGCGGCAGCTTTATTATCAACAGCCAGAACATTCTGCAGATAGTGAGAAGCATGCCCGCAGGCGACATTACCATCGACATTGACGAGACAAACCGCGCAAAGATCACGGGCGGTGCCAGCTTCTTCGAGATCTCATCCATACCCGGTGACAGCTTCCCGTCACTTCCTCTTCTGGCAGGCGACAAAAACTATAAAATGCCTCAGTTCATTTTCAGAAGCCTCGTTCTGAAAACCTCTTTTGCCATCGCACAGAATTCCGCAAAGCCGATCTTTAACGGCGTTTATTTCTCCGTTGAAAACGGTAAAATCAAGTGCGTAGGCTGTGACGGCTCCAGACTTGGCTACGCGGAATACGAGCTGGGCGCCGGCGCGGAGGAAGCATCCTTCATCGTTCCCGGAAAGATTCTTCTCGAAACGCTTAAAAATATCAAGGATACCGAGGACGATATAGAGATCTGCCTCGCCCGAAAGCACGTTGTGTTCAAGGTTGGCGAATACACATATTTCTCCAGACTTATCGACGGCGAGTATATGAATTATAAGCGCATAATCCCCGAAACCTTTGAGAGAAGCGCATACATCAACACGGAAACGTTTCTCCGCGCGGCTGAGCGTGCTCTCATAGTCACGGAGGATAAGCTGGGCGGTTCCTCTTCCAAGACATTTATAAAGCTCGAATTTGAGGGCTCTCTTCTCAAAATATCGTCCGCTTCCACCGGAGGCAGCGTTTACGAGGAGCTTCCCGTATCCATGAACGGCGATGATCTGGTAATAGGCTTCAATTGCCGCTTCCTTGTGGATGCGCTGAAGGTCGCCGAGAACGCCGAAACCGTATGCATCAAAATGAACGGACCTCTTATGGGTATCTGCATCGAGGCTGCCGAGGGCGGCGAAGAAGAGAAAAAGGATCCCGTAAAGTATACTCTCTTCGTAATGCCTCTCCGTATGAACGGAAGATAAGAGGTACTTTTCCCGCCTTTCAGGCGGGGAGATATAATACTGAAAGTATAATATAATTATCCCCGCGGACCGTTCCGGTCCGCGCAGGGGAGACGCAGGGAATTTTTTTCGGGTATGCTTATTGTCTCGCGCTCACTTTTTGCGCGGGCAGTATACAGAATACATGCCTACGATAAGAACATCAAGGCGCTTGACGCTTTTCACACAGAACATATAGAACATCAAAAGCGGAAGTCTGCTTGTTCTGTGCCGGCAAAGGCTTCGCCTTTGCCAAAGTTCATCATCAAGAAAAGCTATGAAAAGACACGCCGATGTGCGGGGCTCCGCCCCACACCCTGCCACTTTTTGAAAAAAGCGGGCAAAAACTTTTATAAAATAATTAGTTAGTTTCTTTGCGCAGCTTTCTTTCCAAAGAAAGCTGCAAAAAATAGAGGAGTAAGCTATGTTCCTGCACGCAGGTGAGAACGTGACGGTGCGTAAAAAAGACATCGTCGGGATATTCGATATGGACAACACGGTCACGCCGGCGATAACGAGAGATTTTCTCCGGCGCGCTCAGCAGAACGGAGAGATCACCTCGGCGGGACTGGACCTTCCGAAATCATTTATCATCACATCCGAGGGAGAGGGGCAGAAAGTCATCCTTTCCCACATCTCCGCGAAGACCCTGGCGTCTCGTGCGGAGCTACCTTTGACTTGAATGAAAGAACTATAATAAAAAGGGACTGAAACAAATGGCGGACACAAACATCACGAAAAACTACGGCGAGGACCAGATCCAGGTACTTGAGGGTCTCGAGGCGGTAAGAAAACGCCCCGGTATGTATATCGGTACGACCTCCGCGGGCGGCCTGCATCATCTGGTGAACGAGATCGTGGACAACTCCATAGACGAGGCGATGGCGGGATACTGCTCCCACATCGAGGTAACGATCGAGGCTGACGGCTCCGTTTCCGTGCAGGATAACGGACGAGGCGTTCCCAGCCAGATACATAAGAAAATGGGTATCCCTACCCTTGAGGTCGTATTTACGGTGCTCCACGCGGGCGGTAAATTCGGCGGCGAGGGCTACAAGATCTCCGGAGGTCTCCACGGCGTCGGAGCTTCTGTCGTCAATGCTCTTTCCGATTGGATGGAGGTAGACAACTGCTACGACGGCAAACGCTATACCATGCGCTTCGAAAAGGGCAAGACCGTCCGTCCTTTTCGCTGCGAGGGAGAGTGCGGCGACCGTCACGGTCTTTATGTACGCTTCATGCCCGATGCCGAAATTTTCGACGACGTGGTGTTCGATTACGACTATATCCTCCGCCGCATGCGCGAGCAGACCTTCCTTAATGCCGGTGTACGTATCGTCATGAAGGACCTTCGTCCCGAAAAAGCCGAGTCCGACGGCTCACCCCGTACCGATGACCTCTGCTATGAGGGCGGTATCATTTCATTCGTTGAATATCTGACCGAGCTGAGCCGCTCCAACGCAGTCCATGAAGACGTTATCTACATGAAAGCGACCGATGAGGAAAGGAACATCACCGCCGAGGTCTCAATGCAGTATAACGACGGCTATAATTCGAAAATCGACTCCTTCGCCAACAATATGGCGACCATCGAGGGCGGTACTCATGTAGTGGGCTTCAGACAGGCGCTGAACAGAACGCTTAACGCTTACGCCAGAAAGATAGGCGCGCTGAAGGACAAGGACGACGACCTGAAACCGGACGATGTGGTTGAGGGTATCGTTGCCGTAGTGTCTGTAAAACTGCCGGACGCGCAGTTCGAAAGCCAGACCAAGGCGAAGCTTGGCAACTCGATAGTCCGTACCATCGTTTATAACATAGTAAAAGAAAAGCTTGAGGAATACTGCGAGGAAAATCCCGCGTCGGCAAAGATAATCGTTGAAAAATGTATTGCCGCCAGCCGCGCCCGTGAGGCCGCGAGAAAAGCGAGAGAGACCTCCAGAAAATCAGCCATCAAGGGCAGCCCCCTGCCCGGAAAGCTGGCGGACTGCAACGACAGAAGAGTTGAGCTTACCGAGCTGTATCTCGTTGAGGGAGATTCCGCAGGCGGCTCCGCGAAGACCGGACGCAACAGCCTTTTTCAGGCGATATTGCCTCTCCGCGGTAAAGTTCTCAACGTCGAGAAAACAAGACTTGATAAAGTATATACCAACCAGTCGCTGACACCTATAATTCAGGCTCTGGGCTGCGGTATCGGTGAGGATTTCGATATTCAGAGACTCCGTTACGGCAAGATAATCATTATGGCCGATGCCGACGTGGACGGCTCTCATATCAGAGTGCTTCTGCTGACGTTCTTCTTCCGTCACATGAAACAGCTCATCGAGGACGGACACGTATTCTTGGCCCAGCCCCCGCTTTATAAGGTGTATAAGGGCAAAAATCAGGAGTACGCTTTCTCCGATGCGGAGCGCGACGAGGCGATAGCGAGACTGGGCGGCAACGCCGAGGCGGAAAGATATAAAGGTCTTGGTGAGATGGACCCCGAACAGCTGTGGGAGACCACCATGGACCCCGAAAGAAGAACGCTTCTCAAGGTGACCATCGAGGACGCGGAGGCGTGCGACGAGGCATTCTCCCTGCTCATGGGCGAAAAGGTCGAGCCCAGACGTGAGTTCATCGAGAAAAACGCGAGATTCGTCGAAAACATAGATATCTGATGAAGATAATAACAGTAACGCTGAACCCCTGCGTGGACGTGAATTATAAGCTTTCCTCTTCCTTTCGTGCGGGAGAGCTGAACCGCGTCCCCAAACCCGAGACCGAAATATGCGGCAAGGGCATAAACGTGTCCCGCGCGGTGCGCGCCGCGGGTAAGGTTTCCACCGTCATGGGCATTTTCGCCGGCGATGCCGATATGGAAGCGCTGAGGGCGGAAGGTCTTACCGTGTCCGGTGTCACGGCGGGCGGCTCTCTTCGCCGCAATACCGCCATTCTTGACTCGGACGGCGTGCAGACGCAGATAAACGAGCCCGGCATCACGGTCACGGAGGAAAAGCTGCGCGAGTTTATCGGTCTTTACAAATCCGAGCTCAATTGCGGAGGCGACGCGCTCGTCGTCCTTTCCGGCAGTATCCCGCCCGGCGTGGATACGGGAATATACAGAAAGCTCATCACCATCGCGAAAAATTCCGGCGCGTATACGGCGCTGGACGCCGACGGCGAAGCGCTGGCAGCGGGTCTCGACGCCATCCCGGACCTGATAAAACCCAATAAAGAGGAATTTGAGGCGCTGATCGGCAAAAAGCTTTCGGGCCACGGCGAAGGGCTGCGGCTCGACGCGGTGCGCGAGGCTCTGGAGTTCGCGAGAAACAATAACTGCGCCGTGCTGTGCACTCTCGGCGAGGACGGAAGCGTCTACGCCGGCGAGGGCGGAAGCTTTATGTGCGAGGCGACCAAAACGGAGATAAAAACCTTTAAGGGCGCGGGCGATACCTTTCTCGCCGTGTTCCTCACCGAACACGTGGTGAACGGCAAGGACTGCGACATCGCCATGATGCTGGCATCAACCGCGACGTCGAGAAGACTGGCAAATGGCGGCTTTGCCGCAGTAACTACGATTGTAAAATAATTTCATAAAAGTTTTTGTCCGCTTTTTTCAAAAAGCGGCGGGGTATGGGGCAGAGCCCCATGAACAAGAGGTACGTAATGAGAAAAGAAGAAAACCAGATCATCGAATTTCCGGATCAGAAGATAACGCCTATCGACATGAACAAGGAAGTGCGCAAATCCTTCCTTGAATACTCCATGTCCGTTATCATAAGCCGTGCGCTCCCCGACGTGCGCGACGGTATGAAGCCCGGACAGAGGCGAATCCTCTACGCCATGTACGAGGACAACCTGACTTACGATAAGCCCTTCAGAAAGTCTGCGACCACGGTCGGAGACGTTCTCGGCCGTTATCATCCTCACGGTGACGCGGCGGTCTACGGCTCTATGGTAAGAATGGCGCAGGATTTCTCGTACAGATATCCGCTGATACAGGGTCACGGAAACTTCGGCTCCGTGGACGGTGACGGCGCGGCCGCATACCGTTATACCGAGGCGAGATTGGCGAAGATCTCCGACGAGATGATGCGCGATCTGGATAAAGAAGTCGTTGAGTTTGTACCCAACTTCGACAACAGACGCCGCGAGCCCTCCGTACTCCCCTCCCGTTTCCCGAACCTTCTGGTAAACGGCTCCGTGGGTATCGCCGTGGGTATGGCGACCAATATCCCTCCCCATAACCTTGGCGAGGTCATCGACGGCACCGTGTACCTCATGGACAACCCCGACGCCACCACCGACGATCTGATGCAGTACATAAAGGGCCCCGACTTCCCTACTGCCGCAACGATCTACGGTGTTTCCGGCATCCGTGAGGCTTACGAGACCGGACGCGGACGTATCGTCGTCCGTGCGAAGGCCGAGCTTGACGAGGAGCGCCACCGCATAGTGGTGACGGAGATCCCCTATCAGGTCAATAAGGCGATGCTCGTTAAATCCATCGCGGACCTCCATAACGACAAGAGAGTAGACGGTATCACCGATATACGCGACGAGTCCGGACGTGATGGTATGAAGATCGTCATCGACTGCCGCCGCGACGCGAATCTGGAAATAATCCTGAATCAGCTCTATAAATACAGTCAGCTTGAGGATACCTGCGCCGTCAATATGCTGGCGCTCAGAGGCGGCGAGCCCAAGATCCTCAGCCTGAAAGAGGTGCTGAATTCATATATCACCCACCAGGAGAGCGTTATCACAAAGCGCTGCGAGTTCGAGCTGAAGAAAGCACTCCACGAGGCGCACCTGTTCGAGGGTTATAAGACCGCCATCGACAATATCGATGAGGTCATCAGCATAATCCGTAAGAGCCCCGATACCCCCACGGCGAAAATAAACCTGATGGAACGCTTCAAGGGCGACGGTACGGCGAACGCCGATATCGATACCCGCGAGGGACTGGTCGAGTTTGCCGGGACTAAAAACGCGGGTCTGTCCGACGAGCAGGCGCAGGCGATAGTCACCATGCCTCTCGGCCGTCTGTCCGGTCTTGAAAGACAGAAGATAGAGGATAAACTGGCGGCTCTTGAAGCAGACGTTGAAAGACTGCGCGGTATCCTCGCCGACGAGGAAAAGGTAAAGCAGATAATAAAGGATGAGATGCTGGAGATCCGCCGCAAGTTTGCGGACGACAGAAAGACCGGCATCGTCGAGTCCCACGAGGATATCGACCTTGAGGACCTCATCGAGCGCCACACCTGCGTCATCACCATGACGAGAACGGGTTACGTGAAGCGTCAGAGAGTCGATGCTTTCCGCGCCATGGGCAAGGGCGCGCAGGGCCATAAGGGTCTCTCCATGAAGGACGAGGACGTCACCGAAAAGGTCATCGTCGTAAACAGCCATTCCATCCTGCTCCTGTTCACCAACCAGGGCAAGATATTCGCGAAGAAGGCGTACATGATCCCCGAGGCGGGCAAGAACGCCAGAGGCTCCAATATAGTCAATATCATCGAGATCGGCGAGGGCGAGCGTGTCACCGACATCGTATCCATCGACGGATTTGACGCCGATAAGTTCCTTATCATGGTCACGAAGAACGGCGTCATAAAGAAAACGCCTCTTTCCGAGTACGAGTACCAGAGAAAGGGCGGTAAGATCGCCATCAACCTCGACGAGGGCGACGAGCTGGTCTACACCGGCGTTTCCGACGGCAGCTTCGACGTGTTCGTGGCGACCCATTCCGGCCGCGGCTCCCGTTACAGCGAGGAGGACGTCCGTACCGTGGGCAGAACGTCAAGAGGCGTTACCGCCATCAAGTTCAAGAACGAGGGCGATTATATCGTAGGCGCGACCCTCATTTGCAACGATCCCGAATGGGCTTCGACAAATCAGCTCGTCACCATAACCGAGAACGGACAGGGCAAGCGCTGCTCCTTCGATTGCTTCAGCAGAATGAACCGTCCCAACACGGGCGTTTACTGCCACGATATCGAAAAGGCGGGGGCTCCTCTGGCAGGCATCGCAGTTGCCACCGTTGATGACGACGTGGTCATGATAACCGACGGCGGCTACGTCAAGCGCCTGGGCGTTGACAAGATCAGGGAGATCGGCTCAACCAAGTCCAAGGGCGTCAGCCTTATCAAGCTTCCCGATGACGTAAAGATCGTATCCTTCGCCGTCACCGAAAAAGCCGACGAGGAGGAAGAGCTTCCCGAGGGCGAGACCGCCGAAACCGCCGAAAACGCAGATACCGCCGGGACCGAAGGTACCGCCGGGATCGCGGAGGAATAATATGAAAAAAGTATTGTCGCTGCTGCTGACACTCCTCATGCTTTCGTCTCTTCTCGTTTCCTGCGGAGACGTGGGATACACCGAAGAGGAGATCATGAAAACCGCGCAGTCTCTTATCGAAGCGTCGCTGGAACTGAACGATATTTACTTCGGCGAGGGGCTTCCCGTGCTTGACGAAAGCTCCGTGGGAAGCGCTCTGTACGCACCGGTCACCGAGGACTGCAAATATCACAGCACCTTTGAGATAAAAGAGGCAACGGCGAAGGTATATACGGCTGATTACTGTACCGTCCTCTATAAGATCGGCTTCGAGGGAACGTCTCTCGAATCAGAGACAAAGGTGATATACGCCAGATATATCGACGATTTCGACGGCAGGCTTACCGCAAGAAAAGATATAAAGGAAACCGCCTACAAAACGGACAGGACCTACGATTATTCCACAATGAAGGTGGACAAGATGAAAAAGTCGGAGGCGGAGGTCACCGTGCAGTCCATGGCAGACGGTGTTCCGGACGTGTCCGTCACGCTGACGCTGAGGCTGGAAAAGTCCGGCTGGAGGCTGGACACACCCACCTATTGATAAGAAAGGAAAGACGACTATGCCTATTAACATGGTAAAGCTGCCCACCAACAGACGGGGCGTATATCTGAGAGTGGCGCAGGGACATTTTGCCACCAGCCACAGCCACATGAACTATTTCATCGATATAACCATGCAGAAGACCTGTCTTCAGGAGGCGACTGCCGTCGCCCGTGAACTCGTGCCTTTCTACCGTTCCCGCACCATCGTGGATACGATAATCTGTCTTGACGGCACAGAGGTCATCGGCGCATGCCTTGCCAACGAAATGACGAGAATGGACCCGCAGAACGTCAATTCCAACCAGAAGATATACGTCGTCACCCCCGAGCATACCTCGGGAAGCCAGCTTCTGTTCCGGGAGAACATAGCCCCCATGATAAAGGGAAAGAACGTGCTTATCCTTGCGGCGTCCGTTGTCACGGGATATACGGCAATGGCGGCGATTGAGGCGATAAAGTACTATAACGGCTTCGTTGCCGGCGTGGCGTCCATATTCGCCACCGTGGACAGCTGTGAGGGATATCCCGTCACCGCTCTGTTCAACCCGAAGGATCTGCCCGACTATCAGAGCTTTGATTCCCATAAGTGTCCCATGTGCCACGCGGGAAAGAAGATCGACGCGCTGGTCAACTGTTACGGATATTCGAAGCTGTAAGGAGGAAGCATGAAAAAAATCAGAATAACGGCGCTTATCCTGGCGCTCTCTCTTATCATGACCGCCTTTGCGGGCTGCTCGAAGCCCGGTGAGGAAAAAGACAGCGGAAACGGAGAAAAGGTCCCCGTCACCAATGAAGCGGGCGAGGTCGTCACCGACGAGAACGGCGATACCGTTTATACCGAAGAAGAAAAGAAGGACCCGGAAGATACCGATACTCCCGCTCCCGTCACCAATGAGGCGGGCGAGGTAGTTACCGATGAGAAGGGCGAGACTGTGACCGCGGAATCATCCGGAGCAAAAGAAAACTCCGGCGAAAAGACAACGGAAATATATATCCCCGCGGAGACCCTGCCTCCCAAGGATCCCGCAGATGCAAAGCTCCCCGAGGGTGTCACCATCGACAGCGTTTCCATATTCGAGCTGGACGGCTCGGTCAATCTGGAGCTGGAGATAACCAACACGAAATCCTTCGAGCAGCTGGCGGACCTTTCGTATCTGGTGCTGAAGCTGAACGATGAAACGGAAATAAAGCACTTATATACGAATGTTCCCATAGGGGCACAAAGAACAATAAAGTGTTCCCTGCCCATTGACGATCCGGACGTGCCGGTAGGCGCGGGCTCCATGATCTTCGTATATTTCGGATACGAGCTTCTGGAAACGGCGACCGTCAGACGTTTCTGATAACAGAAAAAGACCGAAGCGAAGGCTACAGCCTCATAAGGAAGTATTTTGAAACAAAGAAACCCGCCAAAGAAGAAATTTTCTTCTTTGGCGGGTTATTTCTATCAGCTTTGTAAATCGTCTGTTTTGAGCGAAACTTTGTCAAAACTCCGACTTTTTCCAAATCATAATCAATGCCACCATATCAATAATTATGGCGATAGCTGTTATTATTCTGAAAGCCGTCAGCGATAAGAGTTCAAAGCCATTCAGAATAAGGTTAATGCAAATTACCAAATTGCCAGCCAAAATAAGCCATTGTCCGACACTTCTTTTCCGCACAATAGTATTGCCTCCCTAAATTCAAATTTGTCCGCATCATTGGCGAGCATCGGATTTTGCCGTACAAAATCCACATTCGAAAATACTTCCTTATCCACCCGTGTGCAAAGCTTCGGTCTTTTTTCTTATAAAGTCAGAGCGCATTCTCTCGGCGCGACCTTTACGGTCACGTTTTTGTAGCCGTCGGCGTCGAGTCGGGAGCGCACGGCACAAAGCGCTTTTTCCGGGGTGTTGTTTTCCGCGCTCAGGTGCGCCAGCATGAAGCGCTCGCACCCTGCCTCGGCAAGCCCGGAGCAGAGATCTGCGCAATTTTCGTTGGAAAGGTGTCCGCGGTTCGAGAGTATCCTCTGCTTGAGATACACGGGATAGGGTCCGTACCGGAGCATATCCACGTCGTGGTTCGCCTCTATCACTATCTGGCGGCATCCGCCCAGATTGTTGAACGCCTCCATGGTGGGGTATCCCATGTCCGTGGCGACGGCGGCGCTGTCGCCGTCGGCGGAGGTGATAACGTAGCCCACGTGGGCGAAGCTGTCGTGAGGAAGCGGGAACGAGCGCACCGTAAGGTCGCCCACCTCCACCTCGAAGAAAAATCCGCGGTGGATGACGGCGCATTCCGCGGCGGCGCACTTGCGGCACAGCTCGCGGGCGGAGGGCTCGGTTATATGTATGGGCGCGGGGTGCTTTTTCGACATTACGTCCAGGGCGCTGATGTGATCCGTGTGCTCGTGGGTGACGAAGACCGCGTCCACGTCCGAAAGGCTCAGCCCCAGCGACCCGAGAGACAGGCATACCGCCTTGCAGTTCCTGCCCGCGTCGATCAGCACCGCCGTTGAGTCCGTGCGGATAAGGGTGCTGTTGCCGGAGGAGCCGGAGAAGAGAGTGGAGACCGTTATCATACGATAACTTCTCCGATAAGATCGTAGTCCATGGCTTCGGTGATCTTCACGTCCACGAATTCGCCCTCGGATACGGGACGGGACGCCGTAAACCACACTTTTCCGTCTGTCTCGGGAGCGTCACGCCAGCTTCTGCCGAAGAACGCCTCGGAGACCTCGTCGAAGCCCTCGCACAGCACGTGGAGAACGCATCCCACAAGCTTTTCGTTCTGCCGCTCGCTTATGTCCTGCTGACAGCGCATGATAACGTCGTATCTGTCCTGCTTTGTCTGCTCGTCGATCTGGCCGGGCAGCTCTGCGGCGGGGGTGTCGTCCTCGCGGGAGTAGGTAAAGGCGCCGAAGCGCTCGAATTCAGTCTCTTTCACGAACTCGCACAGCTCTGTGAAATCCTCTTCCGTTTCGCCGGGGAAGCCCACTATGGCGGTGGTGCGCACCACCACGTCGGGTATCGCCGTCCTCAGGCGGCGGATGGCGTCTTTTATACATGCCGCGTCACCGTGACGGTTCATGGCGGTGAGCATTTTATCGCTGATATGCTGTATGGGCAGGTCGAGATAGTGCACGATGCGGGGATTTGTCCGCATTTCCTCGATGAGCTCGTCGGTTATTTTGTCGGGATAGCAGTACAGCACGCGTATCCACGGAATGTCCGTTTCCTCGCTCAGGCGGCGGAGAAGCTCGGGCAGCTTGTATTCTCCGTAAAGGTCAAGACCGTAAACGGAGGTATCCTGCGCGATGACCACCAGCTCTTTTATACCGGTATTCTCAAGGTTTTTCGCCTCTGCAACGATATCCTCCATGGGTCTGGAGCGCAGATTTCCGCGTATCATGGGGATGGCACAGTAGGTGCAGCGGTTGTTGCAGCCCTCGGCGATCTTTATGTATGCGAAGGCCTCTCCCGTGGTGATGACACGGTCGCCGCCCAGCTCCACGGTCTCTTTGCCGTCCACGGAGACGAATTTTTCTTTCCCCTCGAGGACAGAGTCCACCGCTTCGACTATATCGTGTATGCCGCCCACGCCGATTATGGCGTCTACCTCGGGAAGCTCCTCCAGCACCTGCTCGCGGTATCTTTCCGAGAGACATCCCGCGGCGACGATGCCGCGCAGGTTCCTGTGCTTTTTCAGCCAGGCGATATCAAGGATACTGTCTATGGACTCTTTTTTCGCGCTCTCGATAAAAGCGCAGGTATTTATAACGACAACATCGGCCTCGGTTTCCTCGGGGGTGATGCCGTAGCCCGCTTCCATCAGATGATGGAGCATGACCTCTGTGTCACAGAGGTTCTTGGCACAACCCAGGGAAACGAAGCCGACCTGGTATTTCTTTCTGTCGGTGTCTCGCATCTGAATTTATTCCTCCATGGATCTGTACGTGGCCTCCGCCTCGTTCAGAGCGCGGATGATCTCGTCTGTGGAATAACCCATGCGAGAGATCGCGGCGATACGCAGATCGTTTTCGTGACGGTCCTTCGCGGGCTCGGGGTATTTTTCCGAAATCAGCCTCATGAGGGAGTTGTAGTATTCCTCGTCGCTTACGGTACCCAGCGCCTTGAAGATGACTTTTCTGTCATATCCTCTGCCCATAAGCTCCGCGGCGATCCTCTTTTTGCCCCAGTGCTTTCTCTGGCAGTAGAATCTGGTGATCCTTTTGGCCTGGTCCTCTTCGTTTATGTAGCCGTGATCGATCATATAATCGGCGGCTGCTTCACACACGGACTGCTCGTGGTTATAGTGCATAAGGCGGACGATAAGCCGTCTGCGGCTGTAATCGGATGAAGCGAGCAGGCTTTCCGCCCGTGCCACGGCGCAGCAAAGATCGGCAGTCGCTTGCAGACTGTCTACTCTTTCGTTGTCGATGGTGTCTCCCGCCGAGAGTTCTTCTTCAAGCCAGAAGGAGGGCTTGAAAAGAAGAGTTTTCTTTTCTTCTGCCGCGTCCGCGCAGGTGATCTCTACCGAAATACCTGCTCTTGTCTCATATACGTTTGCTACTGTGTAAGTCATGTCCACCTTTGATACCTATAATTCCGTTCCGATGATTTTTCCGTTTTCGATATGTATTAGCTTATCGGCACCTCCGCCGGCGAAAAGCTCCGGCTCGCAGGAGGTGACTATTATCTGACGCCCCGAAAGCTTGGAGAGCACGAAATCGCGCCGCTCGGAATCAAGCTCCGAGAGCACGTCGTCAAGCAGGAATACGGGGTACTCGCCGCTTATCGACCTTGACATCTCGCCCTCCGCCAGCTTCATGGAGAGCGCGAGGCTTCTCTGCTGACCCTGGGAGGCAAACAGCCGTGCTTCACGTCCGTTGAGGCGGACCGTTATGTCGTCCTTATGCACCCCGAAAAGGGTCGCGCCGTATTTTATCTCTCTGTCCGTGTTTTCCGTAAGAGAACGGAAAACGGCTTCCCGCCCGGCGGTGACGATCTCGGAGGGATCCTCCGTCAGCGCCTCGCTGTGGTAGGAAAGGGACGGCTCCTCTCTGCCGCCGGTCATGGACGCGAAAAGCTCTGAGACGGCGATGTTCAGCTCCGTCATATAAGCGCTGCGCCTCGCGGCGATATCGGCTGAAAGAAGAGACATCTGCTCCGCGTACGCTTCCCAGACCTCGGGTGCGGGCGAGAGCTTTTTTATACCTGCGTCTTTTATCAGCGCGTTTCTCTGCGCCAACAGTCTTTTATAGCGGGTAAGGCTTTCCAGATACGCGGGGTAGAGCTGTGAAAGCGCTATATCCATAAAGCCGCGGCGGATCGCAGGCCCACCGCTGACAAGTGTCAGGTGCATGGGACAGAAGAGCACAGCGCGGAAATCGCCTATCATGTCCCTGATGCTTGTCAGCTTTCCCCCGTTGCGGGACAGGACTTTTTTTCCTGCCGTGGGGATCTCTGCGCCAAGAGTCACGGGGAACTTGTCCCCCTCCCGCTCAAAGGTGAGGGACAGAGAGGCCGAGCTTTCGCCGAAGCTGATAAGCTCTTTTTCCTTTGCCCCGCGAAAGGACTTTCCCCTTGCGAAAAAGTACACGCCCTCCAGCATATTGGATTTGCCCTGCGCGTTTCTGCCCCAGAGAAGATTCACTCCGTCGCAGAACTCGCAGCGCTCGTCCTCCACGTTCCGAAAGGAACGGTACGAAATACTTTTACAAACCAATTTATGCGCTCCGGCTTATTCGTCGTCGCCCAGATCGAGCATTCTTATATCGAGCTCGTCCTCGTCCAGATCCATGGCGGGAGCCTCGTCCTCGTCGGAGAGACCCTTTGCCTTGATCTTTTCCTCGACCTCAGCCATAAGAGCCGCATTTTTCTCAAGCTCCAGGACGGCGTTCTCTCTGCCCTGTCCCAGTCTGTCTCCGTTGTAGGAGAACCATGAGCCGCTCTTTTCGATGACGCCTGCGGCGACGCCCATCTCAACGACCTCGGACGCCTTGGAGATGCCCTTGCCGAAGAGAATGTCGAACTCGGCGGTCTTGAAGGGGGGAGCGACCTTGTTCTTGACGACCTTGCATTTCACTCTGTTGCCGTATGCGTCGGCGGAGGTCTTCAGCGTTTCTTTCTTTCTTATGTCGAGACGGACGGAGGCGTAGAACTTCAGCGCCTTGCCGCCGGTGGTGGTTTCGGGGTTGCCGTACATCACGCCCACTTTTTCACGGAGCTGATTTATGAAGATGACGATGCAGTTGGTCTTCGCGATAGTGCCGGAGAGCTTGCGGAGCGCCTTGGACATAAGGCGTGCCTGCAGACCGACGGAGGAGGCGCCCATGTCGCCCTCGATCTCCTGCTGGGGAACGAGAGCCGCAACGGAGTCGATGACCACGATGTCAACGGCGCCGGAGCGCACCAGTGCGTCGCAGACCTCGAGAGCCTGCTCGCCGGAGTCGGGCTGGGAGACCAGCATTTCATCTATATTCACGCCGATATTCTTCGCGTAAACGGGGTCGAGCGCGTGCTCGGCGTCGATATAAGCCGCCTCGCCGCCCAGCTTCTGTACCTCTGCTACACAATGGAGCGCGACGGTGGTCTTACCGGAGGATTCGGGACCGTATATCTCGATGATCCTGCCGCGGGGCAGACCGCCCACGCCCAGAGCCATATCGAGGCCGAGGGATCCGGTGGAAACTGCGGAAACATTCAGCTTGGAGTTTTCGCCCATCTTCATTATGGTACCCTTACCGAAGGTCTTTTCTATCTGTGATATCGCCGTATCAAGCGCTTTTTTCTTTTCTTCGGAGCCGATAACCTGCTCCGCGGAGGCGGAAGCCTTCTTCTTTACTGCCATTGTTGTAATGATTCCTTTCAAAATGCAATATGCACGACAAAACGCTTAATTGTGCATAGTACAAGTCATTATATCTACAAATATTATACAATAACGTTTAATTTTAGTCAAGTGTGTAATAATAATTTGTCTGCGGTTTTTTCAATTGACAAAAGGGGGGGCGGGAGGTATAATCAATAAAGAACGGAGGTGGCACAGATGGCTGAAGGCAAAAGAAAAGGCGTGATGGGAAAGATACTTATCTCAATCGGACTGATACTCAAGGTAGTGCAGATCGTAGCCACGGCGTTCGGCGTAAAAGAGCTGGGCGGCACCGTGTGGACGGGCATCACGGCGTGTTTTCTGGCGGGCGGACTGTTCGTTTTCGCTCTGGAGCGGCGAGGCGTAACGGCGACTCTCGCGTGCATATGCGGGATCTGCGTGCTGCTGTCCATGGTTAAGACGGGGCTTTCGGCGATTCTGTACGGAGCGCTGTTTCTGATGCTTATAACCTTCGGGCTCATGCTGTTTACTCTCCGGAGAAAGGCGATACTGTTCGGACTTCTCACTCTCGGGTGTACGGCACTGCTGGTGCTTTGTGCCTTAAAGGTGATAGTGCTCACGGTCATCCCCGGGACGGCGCTGCTTGCGCTGATGTACCTGCTCATGGCAGCGGGGATTTTAGTATGAAGAAAAAACGCCCCGCAGGGGCGTTTTTTAAGCGGTTAGCGGCCAGAGGGTCAAACCGTTTGTTCACCACAGGTCGCCCCTATGGAAGAGCTGACGGTTTAGAAAGCTTCCCTCGTCACGTTGATGACTGTGCGGGGCGGTGCCCCGCATATATGCGTTTCATTTTCTTTTCAGCACCGCGACGCGGTCGCGGCCGCCGCTGTCGCACAGCAGCGTGCAGGTGAGGGAGTGCTCCTCCGCCAGCGCCATCAAGGCGCCGCCCTGCCTGTACCCTATCTCTATGGCGAGAATGCCGCCGTCTTTCAGGTGCGCGGGGTATATCTCAACGATCTTTCTTATGATCGAAAGTCCGTCGCCGCCGTCCGTCAGGGCGCGGGCGGGCTCTCTTTTTACCTCGCGGGAGAGGGTGAGCATCTCGTCCGCCGTCACATACGGCGGGTTTGACACTATCATGTCGTACTGCCCCGTAAGGCAGTCGGACGTCACGTCCGCTTCGGTTATCTCAAGACGGCCGGATACTCCGAGCCGCACGGCGTTCTCCCTCGCCACCGCGGCGGTCTCCGGGTACAGCTCAACGGCGACGGCGCATGCTGCGTCCGGACGGTGGCGCAGAGCGGCGATGGCGATACATCCCGTGCCGGTGCAAAGGTCGGCGAAGGTGCCGCCCTCGGGCAGGTTTTCTATAAGGTAAGTGCAGAGCACCTCGGTATCAAAGCGGGGGATAAGGCACTCGGGGGTGACCTTCAGGGTACAGCCCATGAAGTCCCATTCGCCGAGGATATACTGCAAAGGCTCGCCCGCGGCGCGCCGCTCCAAAGCGTCCGTCAGCGCGGAGGACGAAAAATCTCCCGTCATGGCGGCGGCGCGGCTCACCTTTTCGGTGTGGCATATCAGCTCCGCGGCATCGAAACGCGCGTCGGGAACGCCCGCTGCTTCAAGCTTCTTCGCCGCTTCTGTCAGTGTCATTTTCTTCTTCCGGCGTCTCTTCCGTGGGTTCGTATCCCACCCTTTCCGTTGCTTCGGTCACTTGTTCGGGCGTCTCTTCGGGGAGTTCAAATCTCTCCTTCTCCGCCGTATCGGTCACTTCCTCGGGCTCGACCTTTTTCTCAAATTCCGCTCTCGCATCGGGGAATTCCTCGGGCATGGCGCAGCGAAGTGCCGCCAGTGCCACCTCAAGCTGACTTTCGTCGGGTTCCTTGGTGGTGATGCGCTGCACCCAAAGACCGGGCGCTGACAGGATCTTGGTCAGGCCGTTGGGGTGCTTGCCCGCGATGATGAGAAATTCAAAGCCCAGACCTACGATGAGGGGGATGAGCGCGATCTTAATGAGCATGATCACGGGCATGGGCCAGTCCCAGTTGATGAACATGGTCACCAGAATGGAGATTATGAGCATTACGAAAATGAAGCTCGTTCCGCATCTGGGGTGGAAGCGGGTACATTTCGCGGCGTTTTCGGGGGTGAGGGGCAGACCCGCCTCGTAGCAGGCGACGGACTTGTGCTCCGCGCCGTGGTACTCGAAGGTACGCCTGATATCGGACATAAGCGACACGAGCCACAGATATATAAGGAAGATGACGATCTTCAGAACGCCGGAGATGACGGTCGTGAGGATGTCGGGCATTTTCGCGTGGAACAGATAATTATAAAGAAGATTCGCGCCCTTGGCGGCATAGTTGGGGAGGAACACGAAAAGCAGCACGCTGAGGATCACTCCCAGCACCGTGCCTATCGCCATGATCACGCTCATAAGCTTGTCGCCGAATTTGTCTGCGAGCCATTTCTCGAATTTCGTTTCCGGTTCCGTGTCGTCTATACCGAGCATATTCGCGCTGTCCTCAAGGGTGGTAAAGGACATCTTCAAAGACTCCACCATATTCACGCATCCGCGTATGAAGGGGAGATTGAAGAATTTATTCTTTTTCCGCAGGGACTCAAATTCTGAGTTCTTGACCTCGATGGAACCGTCATCCTTGCGTACCGCGAGAGAGATGTGGCTCCCGCTTCTCATCATAACGCCCTCGAGAACGGCCTGACCGCCGACTTTTCCGAGGCGTGTGTTTTTTTCTTTTTTCATAGGGACTCCTTTTTTATTGGTACTTTTCTTTGGAAAGAAAAGTACCCAAAAGAAACTAAATAAATAAATAATAAAACAAAATCAGGGGTTGTGCGTCGCCGTATTGATCGTTTGAAACTTGGCGAAGCCAATCATAGTGTGCGAAGCACTCATAGTTCGCCGCAGGCGATCATAGTTAACGGCGAAGCCGTTCATAGTTCGCCGCAGGCGATCATAGTTAACGGCGAAGCCGTTCATAGTTCGCCGCAGGCGATCATAGTTGACGGCGAAGCC
>JAZLKW010000016.1:0-5505 GCA_045597805.1 Candidatus Avispirillum sp.
GCTATCCGCCAGCCGCTTTTTCCCGCCAAAGCAGGCCCGAGAAAAAGCTTGGCAAAAAGAGTGCGGGAAACAGGGGCTACGCGCCCTTGACCCGGCCGCCTTTTGAAAAAGCCGGGCGAAAACTTTCAAGAAGTCAGCGCCAAACTATAATTTACCGCTTTTCCCCATTTTCTTGACATACAGTAAAAGTTGTAGTAAAATGAAAGGTAAATTATCGGGAGGTGACACAATGAAGAAAATCCTCGTTATCGTAGATATGCAGAACGATTTCGTCGACGGAGCCCTGGGAACGAAAGAGGCGGTCGCCATCGTTCCGAATGTGGCTGACAAGATCAGAAGTTTCGGCGGAGATGAGATATTCGTCACCTACGACACTCATTTCGACAATTACCTCGATACCCTCGAAGGGAAGAAGCTTCCCGTGCCCCACTGCATAGAGGGGACAAAGGGTCATGAGCTCGCTCCCGCAATAATAGATGCCCTCTCAGGGAAATACTACACAGAGGTGCGAAAGGCAGGCTTCGGCAGTTTCAGCATCACAAAGGGCCTCAAGGACAAATACCCGGGCGAGGAGATAGAGGCGGAATTCGTCGGGCTGTGCACCGATATATGCGTGGTGTCCAACGTGCTCATCATGAGAGCCGCGTACCCCAATGCAGTCATCACCGTGGATGCCTCCTGCTGCGCGGGCGTGACCCCGGAAACTCACCGCGCCGCCCTGGAAACCATGAAATGCTGTCAGATAGATATAATCGGAGAATAGCGCGAAGCGTTCGGAAATACCGAATCTGAATATAGCCTGTTCACGCCCGCTTTGTGCCTGCAGGCACGAAGTGCAAAGAAAGGAATGAATTTTAAGTGTTTAACGCGGAAAAAGTAAAAAACGAATGTGTTCAGTGGATAAGAGATTTCTTCGAGGAAAACGGAAAGGGCTGCAACGCCGTTGTAGGCATTTCCGGCGGAAAGGATTCCTCCATCGTGGCGGCTCTGTGCGCGGAAGCCCTGGGACGCGACCGCGTTATCGGCGTGCTGATGCCCTGCGGAGTCCAGCACGACATCGACATGGCGTATCTGCTCGTGGAACATCTCGGGATAAAGCACTTCGAGATCAACATAAAGGACGCCGTGGAAGCGGTAACGAAAAACATCCCCTTTGAGCTGAGCGCACAGAGCACGCAGAACCTGCCTCCCAGGATCAGGATGGCGACCCTCTATGCCGTTTCCCAAAGCAACAACGGCAGAGTTGCCAACACCTGCAACCTCTCCGAGGACTGGGTGGGCTATTCCACCCGCTACGGCGACTCCGCAGGCGATTTCAGCCCCTGCTCAAACCTTACCGTGGCCGAAATGAAGGAAATCGGGCGCTTGATCGGGCTTCCCGACGTGCTCATCAACAAGGTGCCCATAGACGGCCTGTGCGGTAAGACCGACGAGGAAAACTTAGGCTTTACCTACGCGGAGCTTGACCGCTATATCCGCACCGGAGAAATAGACGACGAAGAGAAGAAGCAAAACATCGACAGACGGCATAGGAACAATCTTTTCAAGCTGCAGCTTATGCCCTCATTCAAACCCGAAATATGAAAAAGCCGTACGAGCTGGGAATACTTCTGGGCAGGTTCCAGATGATACATCTGGGCCACTCGGACATGATAAACAAAGCGATCTCGCTGTGCGGCAGGGTAGGTGTTTTCGTGGGCTCCTCACAGGAGAGCGGCACCGCGAAAAACCCCTTCACGTTCGAAATGCGCGAAGAAATGCTCCGTTCCCTTTTCGGGGATAAGATCGAGATCTTCCCTCTCCCCGATATCGGCGTGGGCAACAACGCTAAATGGGGCAAATACGTTCTCAAAAATGTGAAAGAGCGCTTGGGACGTTACCCTGACCTCATCGTTTCCGGCAAGGAGGAGCGGCGTTCCTCATGGCTGGAAAGCGACGTAGGTAACACGGTCGCGGAGCTTTTCGTTCCCAAGACCGTTGACATTTCCGCTTCCCGTATGAGAGAATTTCTCATAGCGGACGACCGCGCCGCGTGGGAAGAATACACGGATCCCCGTCTGCACGGGAAATATGAGGAGCTGCGGCGGTGCGTCCTCCTCTCCAAAGACGAAAAGAATACCCAAAGCATATAAAAAGGATCGGTGGCTTATATGAAGCTTGAACCTATCGTAATTTCCCTTCTTGATACTGACCTCTACAAGTTCAACATGGACCAGGTCATTTTCCACAAGCACACGGACCTTTGCGGCGAATACTATTTCAAGTGTCGCAACGAGGGCGTGAAATTCACGCGGGAAATGCTCGAAGAGATCGACGACCAGATCGACTATCTGTGTCATCTCCGCTTCACGCATGAGGAGCTGGACTATCTGCGCTCCATCCGTTTCATCAAGAACGACTACGTGGAGTTTCTCCGCCTGTGGCACCCCATACGCGAGTACGTTTCCACATCCCTCTCCGACGACGGCGAGCTGAATATCGTGGTAAACGGTCCCCTCTTCTCCGCTATGCAGTTCGAGATATACCTTCTTGAGATCGTAAATGAGGTATATTTCCGCATGGCCTTCGACTACGAGACTCTGCGCCGCAGCGCGTGGGAAAAGCTCGATAAAAAAATCGAGGCTTTCAACAACGGCACCTACACCTTTACCTTCGCGGAGTTCGGCTGCAGAAGACGCCTCTCCCGTGAGTGGGAGGGCATCGTCATCAAGCGTCTCGCCGAGGAAACAAAGAACTGCATCGGCACCTCCAACGTGTACTACGCCATGAAATACGGCATCAAGCCCATCGGTACCTACGCCCACGAGTTCGTGCAGATGTACCAGGGTATAGACAAGATCCCTCTCGCATACACCAACTACTACGCCATGAAGGACTGGTACGAGGAATATCAGGGTGACAACGGTACAGCACTCACCGACACTGTCACCACCGATCTTTTTCTCATGGACTTCAACCGCTCCATGGTAAACAACTACACGGGCGTCCGTCACGACAGCGGCGACCCATACGCATGGGGCGAAAAGATGATAGCCCACTACGAAAGCTACGGCGTCGATCCCAGAACGAAGCTCCTGCTTTTCTCCGACAACCTCAATTTCGATAAGGCTCAGGGACTTTACGATTATTTCAAGGATCGCTCCAAGGTCTCCTTCGGCATCGGCACCTTCTGTTCCAACGACACCAGCGAAAATGCACTGAACATAGTCATAAAGCTTCAGTACGTAAATAACAGACCGGTGGCAAAGCTTTCCGACACGCCCGACAAGGCCATGTGCCGGGATGAAAATTATCTTGAGTATCTGAAGCGCTCCGTTGAATTCAGACTTCAGCGGGGTAAAATAGAATAAAAAAGGGGGAAAACTTCCCCCTTTTCAAATCGAAAGGAGAATCCCCTGTGGCAGACCGCTTCCTTTTGAAATCAGAATATAAGCCTACCGGCGACCAGCCGCAGGCGATAGACAAGCTTTCCGCGGGGGTGGAGGCAGGCGAGCGCTTCCAGACTCTCATGGGAGTTACGGGATCGGGCAAGACATTTACCATGGCAAACGTGATAGCGAACACCAACCGCCCTACTCTGGTGCTTGCCCACAACAAGACCCTTGCGGCACAGCTGTGCTGTGAGTTCCGCGAGTTTTTCCCGGAGAACGCCGTCGAGTATTTCGTTTCGTATTACGACTACTATCAGCCGGAGGCGTACGTTCCCGGTAAGGATATGTATATCGAAAAGGATTCCTCCGTCAACGACGAGATAGACAAGCTCCGCCACAGCGCCACAAGCGCCCTTTTCGAGCGGCGCGACGTTATCATCGTGGCGTCGGTATCCTGCATCTTCTCGCTGGGTCCCCCGGAGGAGTATTCCTCTCAGGTCACGGCGCTCCGTCCCGGCATGACTATTGACCGCGATGATCTTGCGAGAAAGCTCATATCCGTAAGCTACGATAGAAACGATTTCTCATTCGTCCGCGGAACTTTCCGCATGAGGGGCGATACCCTCGAGGTGTTCCCCGCCAGCCAGTCCAACCTCGCCGTCCGCGTGGAATTTTTCGGTGACGAGATAGACCGTATCGCTGAGTTCGATCCGCTGACGGGCAAGGTTTATAAATACGTCTATTACGCCGCTATCTATCCCGCGAACCACTACGTGACCTCCCCCGAGCACCGCGAGGAGGCATTCCGCGAGATAGAGGAGGAAATGGAGGAGCGGGTGAAATACTTCACCGACCGAGGAAAGCTCATTGAAGCGCAGAGAATAGAGGAACGTACCAGATACGACCTTGAAATGCTCCGTGAGGTGGGCTTCTGCTCCGGCATCGAGAACTACTCCCGCATTTTCGCCCGCCGTCCCGCGGGCTCAACGCCTTTCTGCCTGCTCGACTACTTCCCGAAGGATTACCTGCTCTTTATCGACGAGTCCCACGTGACCATCCCGCAGGTGCGCGGCATGTTCGGCGGCGACAGGGCGAGAAAGCAGAATCTTATCGACTACGGCTTCCGTCTCCCCTCCGCATATGATAACAGACCGCAGAATTTCGAGGAGTTCGAGTCCAAGCTGAACCAGGTGGTAGCGGTATCGGCGACCCCCGCCGAATACGAAAAAAAGCATGCCTCGCAGATCGTGGAGCAGATCATACGTCCCACGGGACTGCTTGATCCCGAGATAGAGGTACGCCCCGTGGAGACGCAGGTGGACGACCTTATCGGCGAGATAAGACAGCGCACCGACCGCGGTGAGCGCGTTCTCGTGACGACCCTGACCAAGAAAATGGCGGAGGATCTGACCGAATATCTGGACGCGCAGGACATAAAAGTAAAATACATCCACCACAACGTGGAGACCATGGAGCGGCAGGAGCTGCTCCGTGACCTTAGAATGGGCGTTTTCGACGTGCTGGTGGGAATAAACCTTCTCCGCGAGGGCATCGACCTGCCCGAGGTCACCCTCGTCGCCATTCTCGACGCCGATAAAGAAGGCTTCCTGCGTTCGTCCCAGTCGCTTATCCAGACCATCGGACGCGCGGCACGAAACGTGGGCGGCAAGGTCATAATGTACGCCGACACCGTCACCGATTCCATGAAGGTAGCCATTGACGAGACCAACCGCCGCCGCGAGATACAGCGCCGCTACAATGAGGAAAACGGTATCACCCCGCAGACTATAAAGAAGAATATCGGCGGAGTTATCGAGATAGGCACCAAGGACACCTCAAAGCGCGGCAAGCACAAGACTGCCGAAAAGCCGGAGGATCTGATCGAAAAGCTCCGCGCCGAAATGAAGAAGGCGGCATCGGAGCTCCGCTTCGAGGAGGCGGCATACCTCAGAGACAAGATAAAGTCGCTGGAAATCACTAAATTATAGTTTAGCGAGATGCCTTCCCTGGTAAGGGAAGGGGGACCGCTTGCGGTGGATGAGTCGTCTGCTGAAAGTCAAAGGCTTATCTCTGTACGTTATGCTGACACGGTACGAACTCATCCGACAAAAGCCGGGGGAGATTCCGGCTTTTG
>JAZLKW010000017.1:0-38269 GCA_045597805.1 Candidatus Avispirillum sp.
CCGCAGTGATATTGTTTTCGCGGGCGAAAACAATGATATTTGTGCTTCGCACAAGTGATATTGCCGCCGGAGGCAGGCAGTGATATGTGCCGCAAAGCGGCACGTTTGGATCAATGAAAAAAGGCGGCATAAGGGGCGCCCACTCAGGGAGAGAGGCGCCGCTGATTGTTCGTTTCGGAGCGCCGTCGCCGTACAAAAGTACGGCAGACGTCCGAAACGGACAAAGGAAAGATATAATAAAATGACCGAAACCTGAGTTTCGGTCATTTTTTCATTAGATATTCGGGAAAGTTCCCACAGTTCTATGTTTTTTCACCTTTTTCTCTTTCCGGTCAGCGGTGAAAAAAATCCCTAAGTGAAGCCCCGTTAGCCGCCTTTTTTATTTTATTGATCTCTCCGCCGCGTCAACCACGTGGGAGACGAGAACGGACGTAGTCACCGCTCCGACACCGCCGGGGACCGGGGTGATCGCCGAAACGATGGGCTCGGTCTCTTCAAATCTCACGTCACCGCAGAGCTTGCCTTTTTCCTCATTCCACGAAATGCCCACGTCAATGACGGTCTGTCCCTCACGGACGTATTCTTTTCCTATCATTTCGGTAACGCCGGCAGCGGCTATGATAATATCTGCGTTCCGGGTGATCTCCGGAACGCTTAGGGTCCTTGTGTGGCAAACGGTAACCGTTGCGTTTTCGTGCATGAGCATCATGGCAACGGGGCGTCCGACCACCAGACTGCGGCCGACGACCACTGCTTTTTTCCCCTTGGGGTCGATGCCGTAAAAGTGCAGGATCTCCATCGCCGCCTGCGCCGTGCAGGGGGCAAAGCCCACGGAAGAATTTGTGAAAACGCCCGCCAGTGACATATCCGTACAGCCGTCCACGTCCTTTTCGGGAGCGAGCATTTTTCTCGCCTTTTCCGAATCCAGGTGGCGGGGGAGCGGGCGGAACATGAGTATCCCGTGAACTGCGGGGTCGCAATTCAGCCCCTCAAGGGTATCGAAAAAGGTCTTTTCGTCAACGTCGGCGGGAAGCACCACACTTTTCACCGCAACGCCCACGGCATCGCATCGCTTCATAGCTCCGCGCTCATAGGAGAGGTCGTCCTCCCTCTCGCCCAAGCGGAGTATCGCCAGCGTGGGGATGGTACCGTTGTTCTTAAGAGCCGCCGTTCTCGCGGCGGTTTTTTCATTTATTGAGGCGGCGACGGGTGCGCCTTTCAATATTTCTGCCATATCAGTTTCCTAACTTATCGTATACATAATCAAATACCTCATCTGCGAGAAGAGAGTATTCGTCTAACGTCAGATCGATTTCCGAATTAAGCTCCTCGGCGTATTCCCGGTCACGCATGAGGGCTGTGTTTACCTTCACGTTTGCCGCCGCTCCGTACATGGCGGCTCTCGCCATCTGAACGCCGGTCGCCGCGTCGGAAAGCATCAGCTTCGAGCCTTTTTTTGCAAATTCATTCTGTATCGTGATGATCTCACAGCACAGTGTATAAATTTCCATCGGAGCTTTAGCCGCAAGGCGAAGACACCTTTCAAGCTCCTCGTCCCGTCCGGGCGCGTCTTTCGGTATTCCGTACGCTTTGGAGAGAGGCGTGAAATTTTCATCGTCCTCATCAATAAGCTCGAGAAGTCTTATTCTTATTTCCTGCGCCCTTTTCATGAGCGTCTTTATGTCTTCCTCAACATCGGCATATTTTTTCTTGCCGACGGTGAATTCTCCCACCATGTCGCCAAGGGCGATGCCGACTGCCGCCACCGCGGCAGAAGCGCCGCCGCCGCCCGGTGCGGGTGCGGTGCTCGCTATGAGTTCCGTGAACTCGGATATACTTTTATCCCGAAGCATACTGTCACCTCCGTTAATCTTCATATATTATATCAGCCGCGGGCGGGAAAATCAAGGCTTCGAAGATACCTCTCCGCTTGTTTTCTGTTTTTGAAGATCACCGTTTTCACATGCGGATGGGCGGCGATGAGGGCGTAGGTCTTTTTGCGGTTGTTTCTGTTGAATGTAATAACATCACGGATAAACGGCAGATTGAAGCGGTTTGTGTTGTTGCCGCCGATATCGTCCCGGGGCTCGTTCTTTATCATTCTGCCGATAACACCGCACAGCCCGCGGAACGTGGAAAAATCAAAATAGAATACAGTATTGCATTCATCCATTCTCCGCTCCATGGTGCGCTGAAAATTGCCGTCAATGATCCATTCGTCCCGGGCGAGCTCTTTTTCCAAAAGGCTATCGAATTCTTCACGGCTGACCTTCTCCCAGTTGTCACGCCAATAAAGGTTGTCAAGATGGACGAGAGGCAGCCCCGTTTTTTCGGCGAGCTTTTTGGAAAAATAGGATTTCCCCGCTCCGTTTATACCGACGATGATTACTTTTTTCATATGTTTACCTTCGGTAAAATGATTTGCCCTATCGGGCATTAAGAAATGCGGCGGTACAGTTGCCTTCCCCAGCGGGGGAAGGTGGATTGTGACATTCTCCCCCGAATGTCACAAGACGGATGAGGTGTCCATCAGCACAACCGTTCCATTAGCATAACCCCTTCGTAATTGTTCAAAAAAACACCTCATCCACAGCGTAGCGAACCCCCATTCCCCCACTGGGGAAGGCTATCGCTTCCGCCGCCTCAAGGTTCCGGCGGGTGACGAGCTCGGTTTTCGGCATGGCGTAGATTTCATCACGGGTCGCCCATTTATAGGCGACGGTCTCGCCCGCCTGCAACACTATACTGTCCTTCGGGCAGTCGGTAATGCACAGAAAGCTTGCGTAATGGGTATTATGCTCCCTCTTCGTTTCCGTGCCGATGGGAATGAGTTTCTGAGCTTTTATTCCCGTTTCCTCGAAAAGTTCACGGAATGCGCCCTCCATGGGTGTTTCGCCCTTGAGAGTGGAGCCGCCCGCCGTCGCTTCCCACATACCGCCGTAGTGCTTGCGGGGATCTCTCTGCATTAATAGGTATGTACCGTCCGTATGCCGCACGATAATAGCGCTGACGAAATGGAATATTCCGTCGGCTCTTTTTTCATCCCGGATGAGAGTTTTCCCGGGGATCATATTCATTTTATCATCGTATGCGTCCCAAAATTCCATTTTTATTTCTCTTCGTCCCCGCTCGCTTTACGGGCGAAGCGGATAATTGCCCCTATGATTATTCTGTAAACCGAGCGATAAATCAAAAAGATGCCTATACCGATTATCGGTGCGAGCCACAGGGGCTTATTCACAAAATACAATACGGCAAGTGCGATCAATGAAATGACCGCTGTAAATTTCAAGGCATACCACAGGTAGCTGATACGCCAGACTGTTCTGCCGATAGTTTCATATTTTTCGTCTGTCTGGGTGTTCATATAATGTGCTCCTATAAAAAAGCTAACTTAATAGCATTGACAAATACGTATAAAAGGCGTATAATATTGCATCAAACATTACGGAGGTTTATTATGAAAAACTCATTTCCGATTATTCTGACCCCCGCCGATAAAGGCTATATGGTATATATTCCCGATTTCGATATCAATACTGAGGGAAATGACCTGACCGAAGCCATTGAAATGGCTCGGGATGCAATAGGTCGAATTGGTATTGATATGGAGGATGACGGGAAGGTAATCCCCCCCGCAAGTTCCGCAAATAATATAAAGCACACACCCGGAGAAATCGTTTCCCTTGTTGATGTTGATTTTGCGGAGTACAGGCGAAGAAATGAAATCAGGGTAGTTAAAAAGAACTGCACAATTCCCGGTTGGCTTTGCTTTGAAGCGGAAAAAGCGAACATCAACTTTTCGCAGGTTTTGCAATCAGCTCTGAAAAAAGAGCTTCATATTTCTGATTGATGCCTGTTATTTTATTTGGAATACCGTTTTACTATGGTTTTATACTCGCCTTTGAAATATAGGGTGTTTCCGTTTTGGCTCCCGTCCGTTTCTTTTAAGCCGAGATGCTTCAAAATTCCTTGGGATTTTTTGTTTTCCTTTCGTGAAAAGGCATCCACGAATTTGGTATCCGGCGGGATGATCGTTGTTATGTAGTGATAAAGCTCCGAAAACAAGCCGCTCCCATGATACTCTTTCCTGAACTGGATTTCATCCATTCTGAAAGTCGTATCATTTACGAAATACTGGAAAAACCCGCAAAGCTTTTCTTCGCTGAATATCAGAATAATATTCCGTCTGCCCGCACGTATCGCAGGCACAACACATTCCGACCAGATTTTATAATCTTCATGATATGTATTTCCCGTAGGGGCGATTTCGTTCATATTACCTGACAGAATTTCAAACATTTCATTGACAAATACGGGAATGTCCTCGATTTTCATTTGTCTGAAAACAAAGCTTTTATTATCCGGCATATTGTCCTCCGAAAACTTGCAGTACGCTCAAAATAGTGCTGATTTTTCAATCTCTCCACCAAGCGAAGCGGTGTCCTCCTCCCTTTGTCCCTTCGGGACTAAGGGAGGCTAATCTCCGCCGTGTTTTCAAGGATGAAAGCGACGGCTTTTTCTATATATTCCTGCATGGTTTCTTCCGTGAGCCATATATATTCACGGCCAAGGTCGGCGGGGATATTACTGTAAAAGCTCACTATAAACGACTGTCTCTCGGCAAAAGCGGTTTCAGAGAAAAAGTCAAGGTATGTATTCTTGAATCCGGCGGCGTTTTTATAGATGTCAAAAGCACGGAACTGAGGATTATCACGGATAAATTTGTGGTCTAAATCGTACCAGTCCTTTTTCCATTTCCATATAGTTGCGTTTTTGTCGCTTTTATAATTTTCCATATCTCTTTCTTTCAGCGGGATATGTACCGATCCGATCCATTGAACATCCGCCAGAAGGTGACAGAGGTAGCCGAGATAAAAGGAAAACTGCTTTTTATCGTATGTTTTTATTTTCTCCGGCGACAGATACTTTTCATTAAAAATCCACCAGCCGAACATCCCTTGATTTTCTTTTTCCGTGATTTTGAAATGGGATGTGTTTTTATCGGGGACGTAACTGTAACCGTCGCCGGCAGGCACGCCGCTGTCGGGTGCGATATTGCCCATTATGAATTCCGTCTTTTCTATGCCGTCAAATATATCGAGCAGCTTGTCCGCTATTCGCAGATGTGCCATCCATGTTGCCATATTTGCCTCCTGTTATAATACTGATTGATCGTCAATTGGGTCTGCTGTAAGCAAGTGCCTCATCCACCGTTCCGCCGCAACGCCGCCCGCCGGGGAAAGCTATCATATCCACCATTCGGGGGTGAGTTCTCCGAGGGTGACGGTTTTTCCGGTGGTGTAGTCGAGCATTATTTCGATATTTTTGTATTTATCGGGCATCAATTGTACCATAAATTCACGGCAGGCGCCGCAGGGGGCGCCCGTTCTGCCATCAGACATGACGGCAAGCACTCTTTTTATCTCGTTTTCGCCGTTCGTTATCATATTGAACATGGCGTTTCTTTCGGCGCAGATACCGAGAGTGCATGCGGTATCGACGCACACGCCGACGTATATTCTGCCCGATGCGGATTTCACCGCCGCCGCAACGCCGCCCGCCGACATCTCTTCCGATATTTCTCTCGCATTCTGCACGGCTTTCGCCGCATTATACATTTCGGTCCATATTTTATCCATGGGTCACTCCTTCTTTTTCTCCCACTCGCTTCTGGTGATGCCGTAATCCGATATATCAAGGAACTCGCCGGAGGGAGATTTAAAATATTCCCTGTGTGTGCCCTCAAAGGTGAGGCCGCACTTCTGCGCCACTCTGCCCGAGCCGGGATTTTTTACGGCGTGGCTTATTTCAACCCGGTTTACACCGACCTCCGAAAAGAGAAAGTCGATGACGGCCTTTGCCGCTTCGGTCATGATTTCTTTATTCCACCAATCATATCCCATGCAGTAACCCAGCTCCGCCCATTCGTTTCTTTCGTCGAGCAAGACAACGCTGATATTTCCGATAAGCTTTCCCTCATATTCGATCCCCCAGTTATAGTACGCCGGGTTTTCGTATGATGCGCACCACGCCGAAAGGATCTGTTTTGTTTCCTCCGGGGACTGATGGGGAGTCCACGTGAGATAGCGGGTCACTCTTTCGTCCCTTGCCCAGTTTTCGTACATGGGAACTGCATCGTCAAAGGTGTATTTCCGGAGTGTAAGTCTTTCGGTTTTTATTGTTTTTGTTCCTTTATGGGTAAGCATTTTATTCATTCCTTTCTGAAAATATCAAGCATATGTGATGTTGCTCCTACCATATCTTCCCGCTCGCAGACGGTAAGGTGATATTTCATATACATTTCAAAGGCTTCATCGCTCATTTCGTCCACCGTGCCGTCAAAAAAGTGTGTCAGCATATCCGTTCCCACATAGTGCAGTCTCTTTACATTGAAGTTTGTCATCAGCTCGTCCACTTCTTCTTTTCTCCAGAGGGCAAACAGCTCTTTCGGCTCGGAATACAGTTTGAAAGTTTCAAAGTCCACCATGTCGTTATGCTCACCCGTAATAAATCCTCCGCGGATAAAACCATAGCCGTACACGGTGAAATCATTATTGCAATATGCGGCAAAAACCGTACCGCCACATTTCGTCACTCGGAGGGTTTCGCTCATGGCAGACAGCTTTTCTTCATCCGTGAAAAGGTGATACATGGGTCCGAGCAGGAGAGTTATATCATATTTATCCGAGGGGATGTTTTCAAGGTTTACCGCATCGCCCTTTTGTATCGTAATGTTTTCTCCGTTTATTGTGTTTTCTTTGAAAACATCTATATTACATTCCATTAGCTCCACGGCGTCAACCTTATAACCTTTCCGGGCGAAATAGTGGGAATATATTCCCGTTCCCGCACCGATTTCAAGGATTCGCATACCGCTTTTCAGTTGTTTTTCTATATAATGCACCGTGGTGAGAAATTCCACCATGCCGTGTTTTGACCGCAGGCGGGCATCCTCGTTACGTGATGTGTAGTAATTTGTCAAAGCTTCGATTCGTTCCATTGTTTAATCTCCTTTTCTCGCTTTGAAAAGCAAAAAATCCGGTTTATGCAATTTAGATTTATATTTCGGATACTGTATCAGCATTTCTTCAGACGGCAGGGGTTCGATTACCTTTTCAATAATGAATCCGTTTTCAGCCAATGCATTGATTACCGTGGAAAACATTCTGTGATACTTTTGAACTCCGTCCACAAACCATGTTAACTCCCTCAAGCCCTCTATGCCGTAATTCGCTATATGCACGCCTGTTTTTTCGCCGTTTTCGTCCTTTATCCATGCAACTTTGCTAGTCAACAGCGGATGCTCCTGCGAAAAAATGAATGTGCCGCCGGGGGACAGCAGATTATACACTTTTTTTACAACGCCGGGAAAGTCCTCCACATAATGAAGTGCCAGAGAAGAAACAACTATGTCAAACTTTTCGTCAATTCCGTCTATATCCTCTATGGACATATTGGCATATTCGATTTTCTCGTCGGCGTTCTCCGTTCTTGCAACAGCGAGCATTTTTTCGGAAATGTCGATCCCCACGACTTTTGCGGCTCCCGATTCAACGAATTGTTTGCAGTGTTCACCGAATCCGCAACCCATATCAAGCACCTTTTTTCCGCAAAGGTCTGGCATCATGGAAAACAGTGCGGGAATTTCATAAACAATATTTGCATTATGCTCCCTGTCCCGGATGTTTTTATAGCCCTCGAAAAAGGTTTCGTTATCGAAAATATTCTGTTTTGACATTACTCATACCCCCCATTCTGAAAAAAAGAAAAGCACCTCCGAATATCGGAAGTGCCGAAAAATTATCTGCTGATAAAATTACAAAGCAGACGGGACACTTCCGCATAAAATAAGCTTATTATCGGCATAATTCCAAGTATTGCGCTTCATTTGTCCCGTTTCCTTTCGTAAAAATGTTGTTTTATATTAGCATATAAGGGGAGATTTGTCAAGGTCATTTCGACAAATCTTCCCTGTCCTTTTTGTTTCTGCGGACGTTGGCGATGATCACAGTGGCGCCTGCTGCCGCCACCACCGCCACGGCGGAGACCACCAGTACAGGCAGCAGATGGGGAAACTCCACCTTTTTCTCGTCGCTGGCGTAAGTCGCAAGTCCGCTGTACGCAGTCTTCAGATTCTCGTATACCGTTTTCGTTTCCGCTTTTGTGACGGAGGGGGTACACAGATTCGTCTTCGCCGCCTTCAAAGCACTTTTCAGCGCATTGACGGATTCCTTGGTATAGCCCGAGGTATCGGCACCTACGCATTTTTTATAGAACGTATCAAGCTTTGCGCGGTCCGCCTGGGTCACCGTGAAGACGACGTCCAGTGCCGCCGCACTGTATATCTTGTCCGTTCCCGATTCGCGCACGTAGAGTCCGTCGGAGGAAGGGGCGGCTGAACGGACATCAAGGCTCATACTGCCTTTCTCGTTGAAGATGCAGAGGACGTATTCCGTATTTCCGGAAAGTTCAGACGCGAAGCTGAACAACGTGCCGCCGTCGGCTCGCTCGCCGTCGCTCTCGCATACCATTTCGTCCGTGGTGTGGCCGTCGCGCCGCAGGGTATAAACTGCGGCGAAGGTGCCCTCTTTATATTCGCCCGACACCAGTACAGAGGAAAGGTCTCCGTCCGAGGGAACGGTGAATTTCTGCATCAAGGTGTCGGAGGTGATCTGTCCCACCTGCTCTCCGTCGGAAAGTGTGAAGGTATACTCCGCTATCATTTTCGAGAGCTTCGATACGGCGTCATCCAGCTCGGCTGCCGCCGCCGTCTTTCCCTCCGCTGTACCCACTCTCGCGGAGACCGCGTTCTCATATGCTTTATTGAAGATGTCAGCCGACACGGAGGTACAGTTTTCGGCGCACTGGCGGGAAGCGCGGAAGACAGACGCCTCAAGAGCGGATGCGGCATCGTTTTCCTTTGTCAGAGTCGCGGGGTCGGTGATGAGCCGCACCGTGACGCTCGAGGTGCCCTCGGGGGCGGTGACGATCCCCGTACCGTAATCAAAACCGCATGAGGCGTACTCTATATTCTCCCTGAACGCGGGGACGCCCACAGTCAATGGGACGGGACGGTCACAGGAAACCTCTGTGACGATCTCGTTTCCGTTTACGGAGACGGTAACGTCTGCCGTCGCGCCGCTCGAAAGCAAGTAGTTTTCAACGGAGATCTTCCCGCCGTCTATCAGGTCGGCACATCCGATCCCTCTTCCTATATAGAGCGCGCCGTTTTCGGTCTCGGTGACCACGGAAGGGACGAGATCATCCGGACGGTAGGCGTGGGCGGATACATCAAAGGCGCTCTCCGCCAGATCAGACAGATACGCGGAGCCGTCTCCGCTGAAGATGCCGGAGCAGACGTACCAGCGGCATATCGCCTCAGCGGAGGCTCTGTTTTTGCCGTTGAGAGTGAACACCAGATTGTCGGCGCTTCCCTTCACGTCAGCCTCTTTCCAGTCGCAGTCGAGATAGGAGACTGTCTTCTCCATGGCTTTCGCAACTGAGGACAGCAGGCGGGAGTATGCGGCATCGACAGTTTTGGCGGCGCGGTCGCCGGTCTTCCTGCACATGTAAAAATAGCTTTTGAGAGTAATAAGCGCTTCGAGGTTGTCCTCAAGTACGGGGGTACCGTCCGTCAGCAAGAGATAGGTCTTTTCGGAAAGCTCCGTTATGCGGGTAACGGTCGCATCTGCCGCTTTCTTCACGTCAGCGGGGATCTCTGTAAGCTCTCCGGAGAGGAGCCTGCAGGCGGCATCGAAGCAGACGTTTCCGCCGTCAGGGATACCGATCAGACCGTCGATCTTACTGCGGCGGTACAAAAAATAGCTTTCGGTATCGGGGAACGAAGTGACACGGGCACCGTCGGAGTCGAGGTTTTCCCAAAGAGCTATCATCTCCGCCATGCGGCTGTCGAAGCTGCCGCTCTCCTCGGGCGCGCCGGAAACGGGCGTCATGTATGCGGCTTTCGCGATCTTACCCTCGCCCACGGTCTCCGGAATCCCGTCCGGGTCGAGGGGACGGGCGGTCTCTGAGACTGCAGGCCAGGTCAGCTCTTCACTGCCTGTGTTCTTCACTGTCAGCTCGGAGAAAACCGCAAGAGCGCCCTCCCCGGCGGGGCCTGCGAATTGTGTCAGAATATATTGTGCGCCTCCGCTGCGGAAAGTCTGGGTCACCACGGGATATGGCTCGTGCTCACGGGAGAAATCGGAGACGGAGGTCATGCCGAAAGATGCCGTCACGGTATCGTCCTCTGCGTTCTTCACGGTAAAGGAGCCGTCGCCGTTCACGGTGACGGGCAGGCCGGGTGTGCCTATAACAGCGGTATAGGTCGGGATAAAATCGTCGAGATACTCGGACGCCGCCAAAAGCGGGTACAAAAGAAGCTCTGCCAAGAGCAGCAGCACTATTGCGGATGAGATTGATCTATATATTTTTTTCATAGCCTCTACCTTATGGTTTTTGTTACGGGTATTATACTCCTTTTCTTCGGATATGTCAATAATCGCCATCTTTTCCGCTGCTCTTTTAACATTGACTTTATCGGCAGATTGTGGTATTATATTTATGATAAACACATCATATAGTTTTATGCATTTGTCGAATGATGTGATATTTCACCATCTTTAGGCACTTGCATAAGATAACCGGAGGGCACTATGATCAAAGATATCCTGAAGCTGGGAGACCCCGCTCTGTATGAGGTCAGTGATGAAATAACCGAAGAAGAATATCCTCTGGTGAAGGAGTGGGTACAGGACCTCCACGATACGCTGATGGATTACAGAAAGACCTATGGCGCGGGCAGAGCCATCGCCGCCCCGCAGATCGGGATAAAGAAACGGCTCATCTATATGTATACGGATAAAGCATATGTCATAATCAATCCGGTGATCGCGATCCTCGATGAGGGTAGGTATGAGGTTCTGGACGACTGTATGTCGTTTCCCGGTCTGCTCGTCCGGGTCATGAGGTATAAAAAAGTGAGAATAGGGTATACGGACGAGAACGGTGAAGTCAGAACGATGGAACCGGAGGGTGATCTCAACGAGCTTTTGCAGCACGAATACGACCATCTGCATGGGATTCTTGCCACCATGCGGGCAGTTGACGACAAGGCATTCGTAATGGGTTTTGTTAAAAGAGATTTTTGACGAAATGCGCCCGCGGAATATGAAAAATCATATTGACAACCGGGGTGCTCTGTGATAAAATATTAGGGCTGTGAAATCACGGCATAATATTTCGGGGTGTGCTCAGCAGAGGTTTGGGTTTTCGCCGTTCTGTGTAAGTCTTATCTGATCTTAAATAACGGGGTGTGGCTCAGCAGAGGTTTCGGTTTTCGCCGTTCTGTGTAAGTCTTATCTGATCTTAAATAACGGGGTGTGGCTCAGGTGGTAGAGCGCTTGGTTCGGGACCAAGAGGCCGCTGGTTCAAGTCCAGTCACTCCGACCAACAAAAAAGTATCTTTTGTCGTATGACAAAAGAGACTTTTTTGAATGATGTTTGCCCTTACGGGCAAATGATGTACCCTGCGGGTATGATGTCGCCTTCGGCAATGATGTACCCTGCGGGGCATGAGAGGCAAACATCGCATCATTGCGGCGCGAAGTGCCGGGCATCATTTCGGCGTTAGCCGAAACATCATTAGCCGCATAGCGGCGGCATCATTGACTTTTTATAAGAAATATGATACTATTATTACGAAATGAGGTGTCGCAATGAAAGAAAATAAACTTGCAGATTTATCAATGAACTTTTCCGTTCAAATAATAAATCTTGTAAAAGACTTAAAATCTAAACACGAATCTGTCATTTCAAATCAAATCGGGCGTTCCGGCACTTCCATCGGTGCGAATATATACGAAGCAAATTATGCACAAGGCACAAAAGACTTTGTCTCTAAACTTGAAATCGCGCTGAAAGAAGCAAGCGAAACGGGATATTGGCTCGAACTGTTGTACCGCACGAATTATATTGAAGAACAGACATACAAAGAACTGAATGAACAGTGTACTTCGATTCGTGTAATGCTGATTGCTTCCTGCAAGACGGTGAAATCGCATGATAACTGACGTTGATCTGAAAAACTGTATAAAGAAATTTGCAGAAAGCGTTCACGATATTCTCGATGGCAAGCTCCAATCTGTCTATCTTTTCGGCTCAGTTGTACTTCAAGACTATAAAGATGGATGGAGCGATATCGACTTGATTTGCTTTACATCCGAAAAACTTTCATCTGACGAAGCAGATCGGTTATTGACGTTGAGGCAAGCACTTGTTACTTCCGAAGCTTCACCGATATACAGAAAATTTGAAGGCGCCGTCGTATGCATTGACGAATTTCTGAGTAATCGGTTTTCGAAACTTGTCTATTGGGGAACAAGCGGTCAAAAAATTTCAAACGCATATTCCCTTGATGTTTTTTCAATGTTTGAGCTTATGAAATACGGCAAACTGATTTTCGGTACGGATATACGAATTCAATTAGTTCTGCCGTCCTATTCTGATTTAGTCGCAGGTGTAAAACAGCATTACGACACAATCCGAAAATACGCACAAACAACAAATGAAAGCATTTATTCCTGTGGCTGGTTGCTTGACATATCACGTTGTTTATTTACCCTAAAGTATGGAGAGATCATCAGTAAAACAGAAGCCGGAGAGTGGGCTCTTGAAGAGGACATTTGCCCTTGCATCAGCGATATGAAAAAGACACTGCAAATCAGACACAATCCATCCGATTATTTGGATTCGCTTGAAACGAAAAGATGGTTGTGCTCGTTGGGGATATCCGTTCAGAAATATGCGGATATTCTTGAAAAAGAACTAAACGACAAAAGTAATTTCTTACCTTAAAAATACGACGTTTGGTCGTTCTTTCGCAAAATAGGATTGCAATTTTGACAAAAGTTGCAATCCTATTTTTATGTCCATTTTCAAGCACGACTCAAGGGTATACATATTGAAACTCAGATATAAATATAATCGCACTTTTTTTCTTTTATCTTCCTCTTCGGTACACTGCACTCAGCAAAAATGTATCTAATTATGTAAAGATTTATATGTGATGCCTCATATTTTCGAATAATCAAAACAAGCTATTAAATACTTCAAAAACGGAATAAAAGCGAAGAAAACGGAAATCGTATTTTTGAGGGGGAATTGAGATGAATATTTATGATTTCAAAGCAGAAAAAAACAATGGCGAAATTTTAGATTTCGGCGATTTAAAAGGTAAAGTTTTATTAATTGTCAATACAGCAACGGGTTGCGGATTCACTCCGCAGTATGAAGCACTGGAACGCCTGTACCAAAAATACCGTTCGTCAGGGCTTGAAATTCTTGATTTTCCCTGCGACCAATTCGGTCATCAGGCACCGGGTGACGACAATGAGATTCATGAATTTTGCACAACAAAATATAAAACTTCTTTTCCGCGCTTCAAAAAAACAGAGGTCAACGGCGAAAACGCATCGCCTGTTTGGAAATTTTTGACGGAGAATTCTCCGGAAGAGTATATTAATGGAACCGCACATAAATTATCCATGAAAGCGGTTGAAAAAATGAGTGAAACTTATAAACATAAAAATGATATCAGATGGAATTTTACAAAATTCTTATTAGACAAAAGCGGAATGCCTGTCTACAGGTATTCTCCGATAGAAAGCCCGGATGTTCTCGAAAATGACCTTGAAACATTATTACAGTAGGTGACAATATGTATGATACCATTATTATCGGTGCCGGTCCTGCGGGATTGACCAGCGCCATTTATTTACGACGAGCCAATAAAAAAGTATTGGTGCTTGAAGCCAAGGGATACGGCGGACAGATTGCAAGTGCTGACAAGGTGGAAAATTACCCGGGTATCGCACAAATTACCGGCTTCCAACTTGCCGATAATCTTTATCAACAGGCCAAAAACATGGGGGCTGAGATCAAATTTGAAGAGGTAATATCAGTTCAAAAGGATAAAACCGTGCAGACAAATGGCGGAACTTATCAGGGAAAAACCATAATCATTGCCAATGGTGCTGAAAAGCGAAAGCTGAATTTGGAAAATGAATCTGACTTTATCGGAAAAGGTGTCTCATACTGTGCAACCTGTGACGGTAATTTTTTTAAAGGGAAAACGGTAACGGTTGTCGGTGGGGGAAATGCCGCAATGGAAGATGCACTGTATCTTTCTGATCTGGCAAATAAAGTGAATATAATCCACCAATTTGACGAATTTAACGGAGAAGAAAAATATCAGGAAGAATTATCGCAAAAAAAGAACGTTTCGTTTATGATGGAGTCTACCGTCACGGCGATTAACGGCAATGGAAAACTTGAAACGGTCACGGTTACCGACCGCAGCGGAGCTGCTGAAGAGATTCGGACCGATGGGTTATTTATCGCCATCGGGCAAGAGCCCAAAAATGAAGTGTTTTCCAATGTAGTCAATCTGAATGATGCAGGATATATCCAGTGCGACAACGATGTTTATACCAAAACAGACGGCATTTTTGCAGCAGGTGATACCCGTGAAAAAGAACTGCGGCAGCTGACGACCGCAGTCGGCGATGGCAGTATCGCTGCGACAGCCGCACTCAAAAACATGAAAGGATGAAAATAGATGAATATTACAGAAATCAATGACAGAAATTTTGAAGAAATAATTCACAACAACCCGAAAGTAGTATTGGACTGCTACGCACCTTGGTGCGGACCATGTAAAATGTTTTCGCCTATTTTTGAGGAACTCTCAACCGAAGAAAGCGGAATAAAATTCTGCAAAATCAACACGGAAGAAAACCCCGCCACGGCAGAGCGTTTTGATGTAATGTCAATTCCCACCGTTTTGGTTTTCGAAAACGGGAAACTGAAGAACAGAGAAACGGGTTTTAAAACCAAAGAGGAACTGAAAAAAATGTTCTGAAAACCGTAATCACCGGATTATAAGCGGTTGTGATCATACAGGAAAGGCATGCACCGTATGAAGAACAAGTTTCTGAGTGTATTCCGACAATGTCAGCATAACAAAAAAGAGCATCAGGATATAAATAATCGGGTATTCACAAGTGAGATCCCTTGGGAGTACCCGATTTTTCTGTGATCAGATGCTTTCATTCGGGTATTATATGCCGCAATATCATATACGTTTATTTCAGCCGGCCCGGTTGCTTTATTCAATGAAATACAGACCGTAAATCCTTTATATCAGCAATAATTTACGGTCTGTTCAAACAGCCATACGAGTCTGCAATTCCAACGAATGCCGCATTGGAAGTTGTAGCTGTTTTTTCTCTGAATCCTGCCTGCCAAAATATGAACTGACTCCGTTTTTTTCAATCATATAATGCTTTACAAAACGGAAAAACCGCGGTATAATTAATGTAGAATTTTGTCGAGGAGGAGAAGATATGGTTTTCAGCGATTTGCACTTTATTTATCTTTTTCTTCCGATTACCCTGCTTGTCTATTATCTTGTGCCGTTCCGTGCCAAAAACACCGTGTTGTTTCTCTCGTCACTGGTATTCTATTTCTGCGGAACGCTGGATCAGCCGCTGTATACGCTCCTTATGGTTTCCGCCGTTGTCGTCACGTATCTCTGCGGGCGGGCAATGCAGATCTATCCGAAAGCAAAAAAACCCTTTTTTATTTTTTCGTTGGTCTATCACTTCGGACTGCTGTTCCTGTTCAAGTACGCAGATTTCTTCTTTCAGAACTTCGGCCCGCTGTTTGAGGGTATCGGCATCACGGTGGAGCTGCCGAAGCTGCTTTTGCCCATCGGCATCAGCTTTTATACATTCCAAGCGGTGTCATATCTGGCAGATGTATATACCGGATCCATTAAGCCATCCAGATCGTTTATTGACTTCGGCGCCTATCTTTCGATGTTCCCGCAGCTGATCGCAGGTCCGATCGTTCAATATAAAGACATCAGTGGTGAGCTGCAAAAGCGCACCATTGATTTTGCCTCATTCAGTGACGGACTGAAAACTTTCGTTCTCGGCTTGGGACTGAAAGTTATTCTGGCAAACAACCTCGGTCTTCTGTGGCGGGATGTTGCGGACACGATCGGCTTCGAGAGTGTTACCACACAGCTTGCGTGGTTGGCACTGATCGGCTACTCACTGCAGCTGTATTTCGATTTCTACGGCTATTCGCTGATGGCGCAGGGCATAGGACGGATGCTCGGCTTTACGATCCCGGACAACTTCCGCCATCCGTACATTTCGGTTTCCATGACAGAATTCTGGCGCCGTTGGCACATCACGCTCGGCACATGGTTTCGCTCTTACGTCTATATTCCGTTGGGCGGCTCCCGACATGGGAAAGCCCGACGCACACTGAATCTGCTGATCGTATGGCTGTTTACCGGGCTGTGGCACGGCGCAGGATGGAATTTTCTTATTTGGGGACTGTTCCTGTTTGTTGTGCTTGCCATTGAAAAAGCCGGTCTGCTTGATTTTATGGAAAAGCACCGTACTGTCGGGCATCTGTATATGCTGTTTTTGATCCCGGTCTCGTGGGCGATTTTTGCTGTAACAGACATGGAACAGTTAAAGATACTGTTCACTCGCCTGTTTCCGTTCTTTTCCTCGGTACAGCCGATCCGCCCCGGAGATTGGTTGGACTTCGGGCGTCAGTACGGCATTCTGCTGGCGGCAGGCATCATTCTGTCTCTGCCCTTCGGGCGGAAGCTATACGACCGCTATAAGAATTCGCCAGTGTGCGCGATCGTATTGGCGGCGATTTTCGGCTGCAGCCTGTACTGGCTGCTGAAGGGACTGAATAATCCGTTCCTGTATTTCCGGTTTTGAGGAGGCGATACGATGAAAAAGTATCTTCCGTATGTGTTTGTAATTCTTTTTATCATCGTTTATATCGTGGGGATTCCCAAGGCAGCAGATGCTTTCAAGCAAGAAATTATCGGCAGAACGGCGGAAAACAAGGCAGAAACCCAACCGCAGGATAAGTATGAACCGTCCGTTACGCCCGAGACGACCGACAAGCCTGCGTCCGAGACGACCGACAAGCCCGTGTCCGAGACGACCGATGCACCTGTGTCCGAAACAGCCGATGAGCCTGAATCCGAACCTGCTGACGAGCCTGCGTCCGAGACGACCGGCAAGCCTGCACCCGAAGAAACGGCACAACAATCCACACCCTTGCCGGGCTCGATGTATGCGCCCGAGATCGGAACATTTCAGACGGTAGACAGTTCCTATGTGAACGATGCGTTTTTCATCGGGGATTCCCGTATGGAGGACTTGATAAATTACGGCACATTCAAAAATCCGCACTACTATGCCTCAGTCGGATTAAGTGTTTATAACATCGACAACGAAAACTACAATCCGACTATACCCGGCATCGGCAAAATCTCGTTCGAGGATATGCTCCGTCGGGGCGGCGATTACCGCAAAGTGTATATCATGCTCGGCTTTAACGAGTCGGGGTATGCGTACAGCGCCACGGTTAAGCAGTATCAGGCGCTGATCGACCGGGTACGGCAGGCGTACCCGAATGCCATAATCTATTTGATGGCCAATCTCCATCTGACAGCATATCAGTCCGAACACGATATATACTCCGATAACCAGGCGATCACCGAAGTCAACAATCATATTGCCACGTTGGCAGACGGCATAAACATATTCTATATCGACATCAACCTCAACCCCGTTTTCTGTGATGAATACGGCAATTTGCGGCCGGAAGTTACCGGCGACGGGACGCATCCGAAAGGTAAGTACTACGCCGATTGGTGCGATTGGATTTTGACCAGGGCAGTTGTGCGATAATATACGAAAAGCAGTGCCTGACCCATGGCAGTACAAAAGGCACCTATTGCAGATAAATAATAAATATAAGCAGCAAACTGACTTTGATATTTCATCGGAGTCAGTTTTGTTTTTGAATGAATTGGCTGACAGTTGCAGAAATATATGTATTCGGTTTTTTGGATCGAACAGCTTTCCTGTCAGTTAAGTTCTCGTGACGGAGATAATCAAACAGTTAAGCGCCGTGTTCAGGACATATAAATAGCCCGGAGAACAAATTATCCCAGGCTCATTTATTGAATTTTGGCATTAAAAAAGCACTTCACATTTTTGCAAAGTGCTTTTTATTCTTCAACTATTTCAAAGAGATCCGGAGGATCAGCATAGTTGATGTTTGGTAGATATTATGCTATAATTGGTCCAATAGATATGATTATATTTTCACAAAAACTACTTTTTGATATTGGAGGTGTGCTTAATGATTGGACTAAAAAGAGGAACACTTTTGCTGTGTAATCATTGTGTTGAGTGGAAAAAAGAAGCAAGTTTGATAATTTCCCAATTAAAAAAAGTGATGAATGAATGTGCCATTGATATTCAACACATAGGGAGCACTTCAATAAAAAGTATAAAATCCAAGCCAATAATTGACATCGTTATTGGAGTTAACAGTTTTTAGATTTAGACAAATATATTGATTCACTATTGGATATTGGAGTTTATAAATCAATAGGACAGCCATTTGAGGACATAGTTCTTTTTTCAAGGGATGATGACATTGGTAATAGAATTAACAACATTCAGATTGTTATTTATGGTGAAGAACAATGGAAAAAGCATATTTTATTCAGAGATTATATGAACTCTCATCCTGATAAAGCAATTGAATATGAAGAAATTAAAGTTGTGGCAGCAGCACTTTTCCCAAATGATGTTTTATCTCATTCAAAATATAAGAGCACATTTATTACAGAGTGTATAGAGGAAGCCAAAAATGCAATATAAGAGGTTTACCTAAGAAGAATAATTGCTGTTCAACATGATGCATCTTACTGTTGAATTTTGCTCTAACTTCATAAAACGTGGCTCCATCTGGGACCGCGTTTTTCCTATGTGTACACCGATTTGTGTACACGGAGTGATTTCACCGTGGGCAAACCGTGGGCAAAACGGCATTTTGGGCAAAAAAAGAAACCTCCGTCGATTTGACGGAGGTTCTCAGTTTTCCTTATATTACAGGGTTTTGGAGGCTTCTTCAACTGCAACAGCTACTGCTACGGTTGCGCCTACCATGGGGTTGTTGCCCATGCCGATAAGTCCCATCATTTCTACGTGAGCGGGAACGGAGGAAGAGCCTGCGAACTGTGCGTCGGAGTGCATTCTTCCCATGGTATCGGTCATACCGTAAGAGGAAGGACCTGCTGCCATGTTATCGGGATGAAGCGTTCTGCCCGTGCCGCCGCCGGATGCAACGGAGAAGTACTTAACGCCGTTCTCTACGCACCACTTCTTATATGTACCTGCAACGGGATGCTGGAATCTTGTGGGGTTGGTGGAGTTACCGGTGATGGAAACGCCGACCTTCTCCAGCTTCATGATAGCAACGCCCTCGGGAACGTTATCCGCGCCGTAGCAGCGAACGTCAGCTCTGGGGCCCTTGGAGTAAGGAGTTTCTTCAACGATCTTTACTTCCTCGGTATAGGGATCGAACTCGGTCTTCACGTAGGTGAAGCCGTTGATTCTGGAAATGATGAATGCTGCGTCCTTGCCGAGACCGTTAAGGATAACACGGAGAGGCTTCTGTCTTACCTTATTTGCGTTCAGCGCGATCTTGATAGCGCCCTCTGCTGCCGCGAAGGACTCGTGGCCGGCGAGGAAGCAGAAGCAATCGGTCTCCTCGGAGAGGAGCATTGCGCCGAGGTTACCGTGGCCGAGACCCACTTTACGGTTCTCTGCAACGGAGCCGGGGATACAGAAGGACTGGAGACCGATACCGATAGCGGCAGCGGCGTCAGCGGCCTTCTTGCAGCCCTTCTTCAGAGCTATGGCGGCGCCTACGGTGTATGCCCATACTGCGTTCTCGAAGCAGATAGGCTGAGTTTCACGGACGATCTTATCGCAGTCAACGCCTGCGGCAAGAGTGATGTCCTTGCACTCCTCGATGGAAGAGATGCCGTATTCTTTCAGAACTGCGAGGATCTTCGCCTCACGTCTCTCATAGTTTTCAAACAATGCCATGACTCTTCCTCCTTACTGCTTTCTGGGGTCGATGTACTTTGCAGCTTCTGCGAAGCGGCCGTACGTGCCCTTAGCCTTTTCGTATGCGGTGTTGGGGTCATCGCCCTTCTTGATGAAGTCGGTCATTTTGCCGAGAGATACGAACTCGTAGCCGATGACCTGATCATCCTCGTCGAGAGCCATTCTTGTGCAGTAGCCCTCTGCCATTTCGAGGTAACGAACGCCCTTTGCCTTTGTACCGTACATAGTACCTACCTGAGAACGGGTACCCTTACCGAGGTCCTCAAGACCAGCACCTACGGTGAGGCCGCCCTCAGAGAACGCGGACTGTGTTCTGCCGTATACGATCTGCAGGAAGAGCTCACGCATAGCGGTATTGATAGCGTCACAAACCAGGTCGGTGTTGAGAGCCTCGAGAATGGTCTTGCCGGGAAGGATCTCTGCAGCCATAGCTGCGGAGTGGGTCATGCCGGAGCAGCCGATGGTCTCAACGAGGGCCTCTTCAATAACGCCCTCTTTAACGTTGAGGGAGAGCTTGCACGCGCCCTGCTGGGGTGCGCACCAGCCGATACCGTGTGTGAAACCGGAAATGTCGGTGATCTGCTTTGCCTGGATCCACTTGCCCTCTTCGGGAAGCGGAGCGGGACCGTGATCGGGACCCTTGGCAACACAGCACATCTTTTCAACTTCTGCTGAATAAGCGATGCTCATATTGGAAAAATCTCCTTTGAAAATAATATTACTTATACATTATACAGTCCCTTTCGACTTTTTTCAAGGTGTTACCGCAAATTTTTCGCACAAAAAAAGCCTCCTTCACGGGGCTCCACTTAGGTATTTTTTCACCGCTGACCGGAAAGCGAAAAAACAAGAAGCCAAGAACAGTAGGGGTGGACCGAATATCTAATGAAAAAAATGACCGAAACGCAAGCTTCGGCCATTTTATTATATCTTTCCTTTGTCCGTTCCGAACACCTGCCGTACCTTTGTAAGGCGACGGTATTCAGAACGAACAATCAGCGGCGCCTCTCTCCCTAAGTGAGCGCCCCTTCGGGAGGCCTTTTTTATTTAAGATATTCTTTTATCGCTTTCGCGGCAAATTCCGCCGTCCCGGCGCCGCCTGCGCGGTCGATGTTTTCCCTGAATCTGCCGTCGGAAGCGTACATATCCGCAAGGCCGGACAGAATTTCGTCGGTGCAGTTATAGAAATTATCGGTGATAAATTTTTGAAGTTCTGCCGCCAGCTTTTTCGCGCCGTCAGATGCGGGGCTTTCGTCCTTTATTTTGCCGAAGCGGGCGAATATCTCCATCATGCCGTCCGACGCTTCTTTATTCTGTTGTTTGCTTCTCGCGGCACTTTTTCCCGCGCTTTCCTTATACGCGGCGGTATCTCCCCACATCTCACGGGCTTCGTCGGCGTACCTTTTTACGGGTATCCATATGCCGCTCCTATAGTCGGGATCGCTCTTCTTTCCGTCGCAGGAATACCACTCCACGTTATAGCACCCGCTCATTTCGAACTCGGGATTGCCCGGGAGCCATTCCTTGAAAATATAGGTGTTCAGCGCCTGGAGCGCGTGGGGCATGGGGCCCGAGCAGCTGAATTTCGCCCACTCTCCCTGCGGGAGCTCGAACAGAGTCATCGTTTCGGGAACGTCGCCGCCGTTATATTTCCCGGCGATGAGGTAACGGAATTTTCCGTTTCCCACGTCGTCTATACAGACGCCGTACTCTCCGATGCAGTTATCGATTATAGCCTGCTCCTCGGGGCAGGAGGGCGCTTTGCCCGCGTAGATGGTATTATTGCAGTACTTCTCGCATATTTCGTCCCAGAACCTGGGTATCTTCTCATATGCTTCGTCGTAGGTGAATTCCCTCTCGAAGCCAATGACCCTGAAGCCCCACATGGGTGATACGTTATAATCCATTTTTTCTCCTCCCGTTATTTCGATGTGTATATTCAGCGGAAGAAAGATCCGTGCCTGCCGGAAGTCTTTTCTGACCTTTCCGGGAGAGGCCCCGTGGAAACGGGTGAATGCCTTTGTGAAGCTTTCCTGGGTCTCGTAGCCGTAACGGAACGCCACGTCGACTATCTTATCACCCCGGCTGATATCCGTCGCCGCCTCGTAAAGTCTGCGGTTTCTTATATATTCTCCGAGGGAATACCCGGTCAGTATCTGAAACCCTTTCTGCAGATAGAAGGGCGAGATATAGACTTTTTCGGACATGCTTTCGATACTGATATCGTCACGAAGGTTTTCTTCGATATATCCGAGAACGGTTTTCAGGCTTCTTATCCACTCCATACCGTTTCCTCCTTTCTCCGACAATATCATATTAAACTATACGGGAAAGGATTTCCTGTCCTCCCTTGCTCTTTTGTGTCCGAAAGATCAGTTTCCGAGAGACTTCGTGACGTTGCTCTCAACAGTTTCTCCGTAGCAGGAGAACATTTCCTCCACCGATACCTTATCGGGGCGTTTGGAAATGAGGCTGACAATGGGAACGAGAACAAGTCCGCCCACCATGGCGACGACGCCGGAGTGGAGAGAGGTCCTGAACACGAAGGAGAGAACGGGGGATGCGGCTGCGTCGAGGACCTTCATGGAAATGAGCATCTGGATTACCATAAGGATGCTGCCGAAGCCGAAAGAAACGGCCACGGACGCTTTTGTGGTGCGCTTCCAGTACAGACCGTACAGGAAAGGCGCCAGGAACGAGCCTGCCAGAGCACCCCAGGACACGCCCATCATCTGAGCTATGAATGCGAAATTGAAGGTATCCTTCAGTATGGCAAGCACGGCGGAAATCACGATGAAAAAGGTGATGAACAGGCGAAGAATGGTGATCTTCCCTTTTTCACCTATCTCTTTCTTTCCTGCGGGCACCACCACGTCAAGGGTCAGGGTGGACGCTGAGGTCAGCACAAGGCTCGAAAGCGTGGACATGGACGCGGACAGCACCAGCACCATGACCACCGCGATGATGACGGGGGAAAGACTGCTTATCATGGAGGGGATTATATTGTCGAAATGAACGCCGTCAAACGCTTCGGGGTACAGTCTTGCGAAAGAGCCGAGGAAATAGCAACCGCCCGCCACAACGATGGCGAAGAAGGTGGATATGATAGTACCTTTTTTGATTGCGTCCTCGTTTTTGATGGAGTAGAACTTGCCAACCATCTGAGGAAGTCCCCAGGTACCCAGTGAGGTCAGCAGAATGACCACCACGAGGAACACGGGCTGCGTTCCGAAGAAGGATGTGAACGCACCGGCGGAACCTGCTGTTTCGGCATAGGGAGACTCGATAAGGGACAGCTCTTTTACGGCGTTCATAAGTCCGCCGTTGTTGTGAAGCACTGCTCCGACGACGGCGACGATGCCGATGAGCATGATTATACCCTGTATGAAATCGTTGATGGCGGTAGCCATGTAGCCGCCGAAGATCACGTACATACCGGTAAGAGCCGCCATAATGACAATGACTACCCAGTAGGGGATATCAAAGGCAATGTTGAAAAGGCTTGAAAGACCGTTGTAAAGGGATGAGGTGTAGGGGATGAGGAATATGAAAACTATGACCGATGCGGCGATCTTGAGCGCCTTCGAATCAAAGCGCTTGCCGAAGAAATCGGGCATTGTCTTGGAATCCAGATGCTTGGTCATGACCCTGGTGCGGCGACCGAGAATGGCCCACGCCGCAAGGGAGCCGATAAATGCGTTTCCGAGACCTATCCAGGTGGAGGCAAGTCCAAAATTCCAACCGAACTGACCTGCGTAACCGACAAATACGACCGCGGAAAAATAAGACGTGCCGAACGCGAAAGCGGTGAGCCAGGGGCCCACGGAGCGCCCGCCGAGAACGAAGCCGTTAACGTCCGTGGAATGGCGGCGGCAATATAGCCCTATGCAGATCATAACCGAAAAGAAAATGACAAGCATAACAGCCGTAAGAATTTTGGTAAGCATAATTTGCACCTGCCTTATATAAAATAAAAAGCCCTCTTGAAGTAAATCAAGAGGACGGGAATACCGCGGTACCACCTCAGTTGCTTTTCCCAAGAAAAGGAAAAACCGCTCACGGGCACGCCATAAGGTTATGCCCTGCATCTGTAACGGGACGCGCCCGTCGCCGCCTACTCGGAAAACTTTCGGGACGAGGCTCACGGAGGTAATTCGCCTTTTCGCATCCTGCCTGCTCGCACCGCCGCAGGCTCTCTGTGAGGACAAACCGGAAAGGTTACTGATTCCGCTCATCGCTTTTGAACTATGAACGGATTCTATCACAATACGAAGCCCTTGTCAACCCCTTTCGGGAAATTTTCATATTATTCCATCCGCCGCCGGGCGGAGATAACTCATCCCTGCTATTCGTTTCCTACGGCTGTATGGCAGGTGTCCCTTTTATGTCCCATTCGGTGTGGTAACATTACCATACCGAATAATAATAAGGAGGCATTACCATGGATATCATGAAAAACAGTGAAAAGATCATGACCGGTTTCCGAGAGCTGGACGCGCTCACGGGAGGGATAGGCAGAGGGACTCTCTGCGCCGTCGGCGGTCGTCCCGGCATGGGGCGGAAACCGCTGGAGCTGAACATCGCCGTTAACGCCGCCTTAAGAGGCGAGGCGGTAACCGTGCTCGTCAGCGGTAACGATGATACGAGCGTTCGGCAGATGCTGCTGGCGATCATCGGGGGTATCGATCTTCATACCGTAAAAGAGAGACGGCTTTCCGGAATGAAGGCGGGAGAACCGGAAAAGGCCCGGGAGACGCTGGAAAAGCTTGAAATACGCATTTGCACCGGGTACAGACGGAGGCTTTCCGCACCGGAAATGAAAAAAGATATTCCCCGGCTCGGCGGAGGTCTTCTGATCCTCTTGGACGATGACATCGGGCTTTCCGGCGGGAGGGAATATTATCCCGACACGCTGGCAGAGCTTCGCCTGCTGGCTAAGGAGGAAAACTGCGCCGTGCTCTTCCCCGTCGGTATTTCAAGAAGCGTCGAGCACCGCGTGGACAGACATCCGCTTCTGTCAGACGTCAGAGAAGTTGAAACGGTCTCTGCCTTTGCTGACACATATCTGCTGATTTACCGCGACTCATACTACAACGAGGGCGGCGACGGGAGTACGGAGATAATCGCGGCAGCGGGTACGTCCGTTCTCGGAAAAGCGCGGCTGGTGTGGGATCATCGGTGTATGAGGTTTTCGGACGAAGTATAAAGAACGGCCCCTAATACGAAACGTCTTTCGGGACGTTTTGAATTGGGGGCGTTTGTTTATTTGTGTTTTATCTCAAAGCTATGCAGGTCGAGGGGGGAGGTACCGTTATAGGTGAACAGGACGGAATGGGTGCCGGATGAGACGCTGAGTGAGGCGGCGGCGGGGTGCCACTCTTCGCCGGGAATGATGGGGATCGCGGCGGTGCTTTCACCGACGGATACGGTCAGATTCCCTTCCCCGCCGCGGGTCATGACGCGGAGCGTATACTCGCCGCCGCGAAAGCCGAAATATCTGTAACCGACGGCGGCGCCGTCGGTTATGTTTTTCACGTAGTGCTCGCAGTTCTCGTCGCCGTCCGCACCGGACTGTGTTATCGCCGCGCCGCCGCGGAGCAAGCAGGCGATGGCGGCGGGATAGGTACCGCAGTCCTTAAGGGGTTTTCCGTTGAGACCGCAGCTTGTAAGGATCACCTGCCGTATGGTGCCGTCGGGCTCTATCTCCACAGGCTCGGCGATGCCGTGGCGGGAATAATTGTCGCCATTGGTATTCTTATGGCTGAAAATATACCACCTGCCGCCGATCTCGACCAGACCGCCGTGCTCATTTCCTATGGGGTAGTCGGGGTCATACGCGGTGGTACCGTTAATACCGATGCCCGAAGAGGATATGACCGTTCCCATGTGTCGGAAATCACGGTCGGGGCAACGGCTTACGGCGTAGTGCAGTCCCGTGAAATCGCGCACGGGATAGACTATATAATAAAGCTCTCCTATCTTTCTCGCGGAGGGTCCCTCGAAAAAGGCGTCGCTCTCCCAGCTATCACACCCGGGGAGCACAACGCGGGGCGCTTTCTTTACCGTTATCATATCGGGGCAGAGCTCCGTTACGGTACAGCCTGCCATATTCCTTTTTATGCCTGTGTTGGTACCGCGGACGGAGGAGCCGGAATAGAGCCACACTCTGCCGTCATCCATAAGCACGGAGGGGTCGAACATGAAATAGTCGCCCTCCCCTCCCAGAAGCTCGCCGTTTTCATAGTGCACGTCTCCGAGATAGGAGAACTCTCCGGCGGGGTCGTCGCTTTCTGCAACGGAGATGACGGAGGTATCGTCCTTGGAATAGTAGAGATAATACTTTCCGTCATACCCCCTCACACAGTCGGGGGCGAAGAGGTTTCCCTCCCTTGGGTCGTTTTCTTTTTTATATATTATGCCCTCGTATCTCCAATCGGAAAGGTCACAAACGGGCGCGGACCACGTGACGTAGTCGTTCTCGCAGTACCATTTTCCGCCGAAGCGGTCATGACTGCCGTATATATACAGTCTGTCGCCGAAGACTCTGGGCTCGCCGTCGGGGATATACTCCCACAGCGGAAGATACGGGTTATAGACCTGTTTTTTCACGAAATCACCTCTTTTGTCCATTATACGCCTTTTCTCATCGGAAATCAACGTGTTTTCCTGTCGGACTTTGTATTGACAGTTGGGACGACGGGTGATACAATTATCATGAGAAATTTTGCGGCGTTTTCGCCGAAGGAGATACATATCATGTCAAAAGGCAAAATCATTGCAGCCATAGCCATTCCCGCGGCGGTCATAGCCTGCGCAGCGGCCATAGCCGTTCCGCGGTATATCATGCCCTCAGTGAAATACGGTGACGCCGTGAAGCTGATGGAATCGGGACGCTTTGAGGAAGCGATCACGGCTTTCGGCGAGCTGGGCGATTACGGCGACAGCGAGGAGATGATACCGGAATGCCGCTATGCTCTGGCACAGAAATATCTGGAAGAGGGCAAGAACGACGAGGCTCTGTCCCTTTTTGAAGAGCTGGGAAGCTACAAGGATTCAGCCGACAGGTCAAAAGAGTGCAGATACTCCGCGGCGGAGAAGCTTTTTGATGAAGGAAAATACGCGGAGGCTGCTGAGAATTTCCGCGAGCTGGGCAATTACGGGAACAGCGCCGAAAAAGAAAAGCTTTGCCTCTATACAGAAGCGAAGGGGCTGGCGGCAGAAAAGGCTATCCCCGTTCTCGACGCTCTGGGAGACTACTCCGACTGTTACGAAATCATCGACGGTTACTTCGAAGGCAAGGATCGGTTCGATATTCCCAGCGAGTTATATAATTACGCAAAAAAATACTGCATGAGGCACAGGGAAAACGAGGGGCTGCTGCTTTCCCTCGGGCTCCACGACGTTCTCTCGGCGGGCAGCCGCCACACCGTGGGCATCACTCCCTCAGGCACGGTGCTTGCCACCGGCAAGAACGACGACGGACAGTGCAGCGTGGGAGATTGGTCGGACATCGTCAGCGTTTCCGCGGGGAACGCACACACGGTCGGACTTCGGGCTGACGGAACGGTGGTCGCCACGGGTTGTAACGATCACGGCGAATGCGACGTCGAAGGATGGACGAACATCGTCAGCGTTTCGGCGGGCGGCGCATCCCACACGGTGGGGCTTCGTGCCGACGGCACAGTGGTCGCCGCGGGCAGCAACCAGTACGGAGAATGTGACGTTGCGGATTGGACCGATATCGTCAGCATCTCCGCGGGATGGAACCACACGACAGGGCTTCATTCGGACGGAACTGTCGTCGCCGCAGGCTGCACCGATTACGGCTGTACCGCAGTCGACGGCTGGGAGAACGTTATCGACATCTCCGCCTCCTGCAACCACACCTTAGCACTTCTTTCCGACGGCACGGTACTGACCGCAGGCCGCAATGAATACGGTGAAGGCGAAGTCGAAAAATGGACACACGTGGTTGATATCTGCGCTTCCTACTGGCATACCGCGGCGCTCTGCGACGACGGTACGGTGCTGACCACGGGCTGGAACGAATACGGCCAATGCGACACGGAGAACTGGTCCGGCGTTTCCCGTATCTTTGCGGGAATGGACCACACCGTGGGTGTTATGTCCGACGGCTCTGCCGTCTCCACGGGCTATAACTTCAACAGACAGTGTGACGTGCAGTACTGGAGACTGCGCACGACAGATTAAGCTGAAAGAATCATTGGAGGCATAATTATGAAAAAAAGCATGAAAACAACTTTTGCGCTCGTCTTTACCGTAATACTTCTCGCTCAGACGATCGTTATCCCGACATACGCCTGCACCGGCGTTTACGTGGGAAAGAACGCAAGCGCTGACGGCACCTCTATCGTTGCCAGATCCAACGACAGTCAGGCTGTATGGCCTAACTACGTTGACATAGTCGAGCGCGTGGAAAACAAGCCCGGCAGGACTATGGCAGTAGACAACGGGCGCACGGTGTTCGCGGAATTACCCGCCACCACGTACCGCTACACCGCGACCCCCTGGGCGGATACAACAACGGCGGAAAATGGACTTGAGCGCGACGGCGCGGTATGCGCCAACGAGTACGGCGTTTCCATGACAATGTCCGTTACCGCCTTTGCCAACAGCACCGCTCTCGCGGCGGACCCTCTCCTCGACTCCGGTCTCACGGAATTCACCGCCAACGAGCTGGTCATATGCCAGAGCAAGACCGCCCGCGAAGCAGTTGGAGTTCTCGCCTCTCTCATGGATGAATACGGCAGCAGCGAATGCAATATCGCCATTATTTCCGACAGGACGGAAACCTGGTACGTGGAGATGTACACCGGTCATCAGTATGCCGCCGTGAAGCTCCCCGACGACACAGTATCCGTTTTCGGTAATGAATTCAATCTCGTTTGCCTCTCCGATTACGAGGACTCAGTTATATCAAATGATCTTGAAACCCTCCCTGAGAAAAACGGCTTCGCCGTGTACGGCGACAACGGGGAGCTTGATATTATGGCGACCTACTCCATGCCTTTCTTCGACTACTCCCATCTGCGCACGTGGATGGGGCACAAGATTCTCGCGCCCTCCGAGTATGGCGATTATGAAGAGAAGACAGTTTATCCCCTTTCCTTCAAGGCTGACGGTAAGGTCTCCCTTACCGACGTTTTTGAGATAATCAGAAACCGTTACGAGGGTACGGAATACTGTCCCGACGACACGGGCAGGACGGACGTTCGTGTCATCGGCACGGACACCGCGCTGAGCGTGCACGTCCTGCAGACTTATCCCGAGCTCCCCGCAGAAATGTCCGTGGTAACGTGGGAAAGCACGGCACCCGCCGTTTACGGCGTGTTCGTGCCCGTCGCCTCCTGCAGTACCGGCGTGAGTCCTTATTTCGGTGCGAATCAGCCCGTGTCCGAGCAGGGCAATTTTGACATGGAGCACTATGCCTACTACCTCTTCAAGGGACTGAACACCCTCTGCGTTACCAATGCAGAGGCATACGGACGTCCCGTCCAGGGTTACTGGAGGGAAGCCGAAAAGAGGATGGCGGAGGGCATGGCAGAAGTACTTAAGACCGCCGCGGAAAAAGGCAGCGGAAAGGATGCCGCAAAATACGTTACCTCCTACTGCGTTTCCATGCAGAACGCGGCATTTTCCGACGGGCAGGTCATCTACAATGACGTTATCCGCACCATGTCTAAGAACAGCAACACCATGAGAAAAGGCAAAAATCCCGAAACACAGGAGATCCTCAGCGAAGACAAGCCTCTCACTCCCGTCGAAGTTAAGGAAGACCTCTCCGTTTACGGCGTAGTACCTGAATACACGGCAGAAGCGAACAATACTCTTATCGCGGTCGCGGTCTGTGCCGCGGCGGCAGTTATCGCCGCGGTATGCGCCGGCGTATCAGGAAAGAAGGAATCGAAACCCTCTCGGCTGTCTGTTTCCTGACACCGCAGAAAAGTCATACGACGCAAAAAGGAAGAGAAATAGCCAGGCACGGCAATATTCCCGACATTTTTCGCATTTCATGGTCAATATGTGCAAAATAGCCAAAGAGAAAATCATAAATTTGGAGAAAAAACATCTATCATTCCACACTTTTTGCTGATATAATATTTGTGTAATATTATGCGGTATTGCCGCAAAAGCTTTTTCTGAGGAGACAAGATATGGCAAGCGTTTCGTTAAAGCACATTTATAAGAAATATCCCGGCGGTGTTACCGCCGTTTCCGACTTCTGTCTGGAGATCAAAGACAAAGAGTTCCTCATTCTCGTCGGCCCCTCCGGCTGCGGCAAGACTACCACTCTCCGTATGATCGCAGGTCTTGAAGAAATCACCGAGGGCGAGCTCTTTATCGGCGATAAGCTCGTTAACGACGTAGCTCCTAAGGACAGAGATATAGCAATGGTTTTCCAGAACTACGCTCTTTATCCCCACATGACAGTATTTGACAACATGGCATTCGGACTGAAGCTCCGCAAGACTCCCAAGGAAGAGATCAAGCGCCGTGTTGAAGAGGCTGCAAGAACCCTTGATATCACCCACCTGCTCGACAGAAAGCCCAAGGCTCTGTCCGGCGGTCAGAAGCAGAGAGTTGCTCTCGGTCGTGCTATCGTCCGTAAGCCCACTGTATTCCTTCTTGACGAGCCTCTGTCCAACCTTGATGCTAAGCTCCGTGCGACCATGAGAACCGAGCTTACCAAGATCCACCAGAGAATCGGTACTACCTTTATTTACGTTACCCACGACCAGACCGAGGCTATGACCATGGCGACCAGAATCGTCGTTATGAAAGACGGTCTGATCCAGCAGGTAGATACTCCTCAGAATCTTTACGATTATCCCGTAAACCTTTTCGTCGCAGGCTTCATCGGTACTCCTCAGATGAACTTCGTTGACTGCGAGCTTGAAGAGGACAAGGGCGAGATGTACCTGAACTTCGGCAACAGCTCCATCAAGCTTCCCGCAGAAAAGGCCAACGATCCCATGCTCAAGAGCTACGTCGGCAAGGAAGTCATCATGGGTATCCGTCCCGAGTCTATTCACGACGACGAGGCTTCCATCGCGGCTATGCCCGGCGGTGTCATCGAGGCTGACGTTGAAGTTACCGAGCTTATGGGTGCTGAGATCTATCTGTACCTGTCCAATGAGGAAAACAACCTCATCGCGAAGGTATCCAACCGTTCCAAGGCACGTGCCGGTGACGTTATCAAGGTTGCTATCGACGCTACCAAAATCCACCTGTTCGACAAGGACACTGAGCGCTACATAATCCACTAAGTTCCGCTGAGATCAGTTTAAAAGCCTGCTGAATTACATTCAGCAGGCTTTTGTTGTGCTTTACGCGGCAATCGAATAATGATCTCCCCCTGTGTGTGGAGTGTCTGAGAGGATACCCACACAGGGGGCGCTTTTCTATTGCTGTTTAATGATTATCGGCGAGCCGTCTGACACACCATCCCGGTGTATGCCGTTGATCCGCTCTAGCTCGGGAATGGAAGCGTGGTATTTTTTCGCCGTTTCCCACACGGGCGTTCCTTTTTCGGGACGGCATATTTTCAGAGTATAGCCGTTTCCCTCATAAAAGTTCTCTCCCGTGAGACGCGCTTCTGTGACCGGTGTTATCCTGTGCCGGCATACCGCGTCAGTCATCATACACAATTCCGCCGTGACGGTGATCCTGTCCCCCGCGGGCTTTGCAGAAACGCGGATGGGGGACGCGTCACAGTTCCACAGTATTTCCCCGCCGGCGGCATCCTCCGGAGCCGGAATCTCGTATTTTACGGGAAGGGTCCCTTCCTCGCATATAACGTCTCCGTTGGAGGCGATATATACCTTTACCCTGCAGTTTCCTGACAGAGACAGTTTTCCGTCAGACATCTCTGCCTTCTCCATCACCGGCTCCGCGGTACAGGTCACCAAACTGCCCTCATCCCGTGACGTTCGTCTTATATCCCCGTTCACCGTAAGATTGCCGTTGGAGCAGGCGATAAGATTTATCGGCTCGGCCTCACATCTCACAGGCTCGAGATGTGACCGTGTGGAATATATATCCTCTGTGACGCAGACCGTACCCGTACGGCACACCGTCACGTCAAGGTCATATTCCACCTCCGCGCTTCCTCCCGCTTCGGCATTTACCGTAACGGAAGCTGCTCTGCCGCAGGCGGCTGCAATGTCTCCCTCAGACACGCCCTCCAGATTTACCGTTTCCTCAAAGGGCAAGGAGCCGCACACCGTGGTATAGACTCCGTCGGCAGTGAATACTACGCATTTTATCTCGGCGCAGCCGCGTACGCTGACACAGTCCCGCCCGGGGAGTGCCGACAGAATATTTATCTGCCCCGTACACATCACCGGCTTCGTTCCGGCGACGTCCGGCATCTCGCCGGAGCAGTTTCCCGTTGCTGTCGCCCATTTACGGCAGACCGTCTTTTCCGTTCTGTCGAGATATTCAAGGCCGCCGCCCGTGTATTTTTCCCCGGAAGCCGTTTTCACCGGGCAGGTGTAATATTCCCTGCCGTCAGAGGATATCTGCGTGCGCACTCTCGCTTTCAGGGAGAGCTTGCGGGGAGCAGTCACCCTGCATTGCACGTTTTCGGCTTTTGACGTGATCCTTACCGAGGCGGCACCGTCGGTCTCTGCGGGAATCACCACCGAATCGGAGTATTCGCCGGAGTACGGGACACAGCAGAGTGAATCGTCGTCACCGATATAAAGCACACTGAAGGAAACCGTTCCGCCGTATTCGAGCTTGCCGTCGGATATGAATTTTGAATCGGGCAGAGCCTGTGCGAACGCCGCGACGACACGCCGCACCTCCGGGTAGTAATCGGGCATGGTCACGTCCGCCGCGCATTCGGTGACGGACGCATGTTCGAATTTTCTCATATAAAACGTTTGCGCCGCGATATTCATTTCGGGCTTATCCATGATATAAGTACCGTCCTTTCTTTGAGTCAAGCCATTATATGCACGGAAAAAGGGGTTAATGATAAATTGTAGTTTGTCGAGGAGTCGCAAGTCGCAAGTGCCAAGTGACTTGAATCGTACGTACTGCGAACAAAGGGACGAACAGTTTAATAACTTGCGACTTGAGACTTGGCACTTGAAACTCTAATTCTCCGTGCGGGAGGGGCAGGTTGACAAATTATCCAAGATGATGTATAATACCGCTGCATGGTCAATACTATGTAAGTATGTTAAGAAAGGTATCTTTACAGATGAATGACGAACGACTCGGCACGGGCAAGATAGCCGGTATCGTCGGTATTATTTCAAATATAGTGCTTTTCGCCGTAAAGGTAATTATCGGCATCGTGGCGGGAAGCGTTTCCGTTATCGCCGACGCCGTGAACAACCTTTCCGACGCGGGTTCATCCGTTTTTGTGTTCGTAGGGTATAATCTGGCGGGCAAGCCTGCCGATAAGGATCATCCCTACGGCTACGCAAGAATAGAGTATCTGTGCGGGCTCTTTATTTCCGTTATCATCACGGTGCTCGGCGTGGAGCTGCTCCGCGATTCCGTCGAAAAGCTCATAGCCGGCGGGGGGAATACCGAGTTCAGCACGGTCTCCATTATCGTCATGCTGCTGACCATGCTGGTCAAGGGCGCCATGGCGGTCTACTACCGCATCATGGCAAATAAAATAAACTCCCAGGCGCTCCGCGCATCCTCCGTTGACTCCCTCGGCGATATTTTCGCCACCGGAGCCGTCGTGCTCGGTATGATCATCAGCCGCTGGACCGGCCCTCTCACCGACGCGGTGCTGGGCTGTATAATCGCGCTTTATATCATTATCATGGGACTTAAGCTGACCAAAGAGTCCTCCGATACTCTGATCGGCACGGCGCCCGACGCGGAATTCGTAGCAGGCGTTGCCCATGAGATCCGCTCCTACGAGGGTGTGGTGGGCATACACGATCTGGTGGTTCACAGCTACGGCGCGGACCGTTATTTCATTTCCGCCCATGCGGAGGTGGACGCGGACGTGGACGTGATGGAAAGCCACGACCTGATCGACAACATCGAAAACGATTTCCGGGAAAAGCGCGGTATCGACCTTGTGATCCATCTGGACCCCGTTCAGATTTCCGATCCCAGAGTGAACGAGATCAGAGCGCAGGTCTCCGACATCGTTTCCCATATCGCCGCCGAGTGCTCGTCACCCGCCTCCATGCACGATTTCCGCGTAGTCTTCGGCGTGACTCACTCAAATCTCATCTTTGACGTGGCAGTGACCGTGGACTTCCCCATGACAGACGAGGAGCTGTGCCGCGAGATCACCACTGAGGTGAAAAAGCTGGACGCAAAATACAACATGGTCATCACCGTAGACAGAGATTACAGTACCAGCAGATTCGGCGAAAAAATGGACTGAAAAGGTTGACAAACCGCATTTATTAATGTATAATATCACTCGTCCCGCATAGCGGGACGGTATGCTGGTGTAGCACAGGGGCAGTGCAGCTGATTCGTAATCAGCAGGTCGTGAGTTCAAATCTCACCACCAGCTCCAGAAAAAAGCACGCTTCGGCGTGCTTTTTTCTGTATCCAAGCCGCTTGCGGTTTGGCATATCGTCACGCGTCAGCGTGTATATCATCACAGGCGGCACATCCGCCTTTGCATATCACCACGCGGCGGTGTATTCCCCATTTTCCACGCCCATATTTTCCTCAAATTGGATTCTCCTCCCGCCACGTTTCGATAAAAAACGCCGCGCCGTATGGGTTATCATATCATCGGGAGGTAGTGATATGAAAATCATAGGTAATTATGTGCTGCAGGAGATCGGTGACGATTTCGTGCTTATCCCCACGGGCAACGACCCGCGGAATTACAAGGGAATGTGCTCTTTCAACGAGACCGGAGCTTTCATATGGCATCAGCTTGAGAAGCACCGCTCCGAGGAGGCGCTGCTCGACGTGGTAACGGAGGTATACGACATCGACCGGGAGGGCGCGAAGCGCGACGTCGGGAAATTTCTCGACCGGCTCGAAGCGATAAATATCATTGAAAGATAATGAAAAAGGCTGAAAGCGAATGCTTTCAGCCTTTTTAGTATTTTGAAGCTTATTTAATTATGGAATAGTATGCCTTTGCGGTAAGCTTATAGATCACCGCGTAGAACACACCGAAGAGAACGAATGCGGCGGCGGTCACACCTATGGCAAAGCCCATATTTCTGAGATAGAAGAGCTGCAGGAGCTTCCATATGATGGGGAATGCGAACACCAGGTGCACGCCCGCGAAAAGGAGCGGTGCGAAGAACACTGTGAGTACCTGAGAATTTATGCTGCTTTTTATATCCCTGGCTGTCATTCCGACATTCTGCATTATGCCGAAGCGGGCTTTGTCCTCGTATCCCTCCGACACCTGCTTATAATAGATTATCATAGCGGCGGCGAAGATGAATATGCCGGAAAGAACGATACCCAGGAAGAACAGTCCCCCGAAGGTGCTGTAAAAATCGGACTTCTCCGCGGATTCGCAGCCGGAATCGTAAGTGAATCTGTCTCCGTTTGCCATACTGCGGACGACCTCCGTCTGCTTACTCCATATATCAATGGCTTTTTCCTCGCCGCAGGAGTCTATGCAGTCATAGCCGTAATAGTATTTTATCTCGAGATAACGGGTTTCATCGTCATACATATATTTCATCAGAGGGCGCAGCGTTTCATATTCGGGGATCACCATCAGAAACGAGGGGATCGCCACCGAAACGGACGCGGCGTTGGCATCCAGAATAGGTATGAACTCCGAAAGCTGTCCCTTGATACTAAACTTTATATCGCCCAGATCAAGATCTTTTCCGCTGTATTTACAGTCATAGGGCATCAGATACGCTTCTCCCCCGGTGAGCGAGAGATCAGTTCCCATTATCTTATTATAATCCGAAACGCTGACGAAATATAAAGCTCTGAGGTTATCGTAATTTAAGGTAAAATCCGTTGTCATTTCCGGGGAGATGATAATATTCTCTCCTTGGAGCATGCCGGAAATCGAGCAATAATTGAACTCGGCAACACCCTCGGGAGTCACGTTGTTTTCTTTCATGATCTTTTCATATTCCGTGCGGTATTTCTCCGTTTTTCCCGAGCTGAGGTCTGAAAGGTCATCCATTTCCACGGCGATATAGGTATCCTGCGGGAAGCGGGTGCTTATCATGTCATCGGCGCCGAAATATAGGCTCGAGGTTGATGAGATCATCACAAGCACCATGGTGGCGAGGATACAGATCGAGGCAAGTCCCGCGCCGTTTCTTTTCATGCGGTAGGTCATTGAGGAAACGGAAACGAAATGCTGCTTTTTATAGTAGTATTTTTTGTTCTTCTGCAAAAGCTTGCAAAGCGCAACGGAGCCTGATATGAACAGAAGATATGTGCCCGCTATGACCATAAGTACCGCCACGAAAAAGAGGGATATCGCCGACATGGGGGATTCAATGGTGACCGATATGTAATAAGCTCCGCCGAGAAGCAGAACACCGAGTGTGGCAAACAGCCAGTTCGCGCGGATAGGGCGCTCTCCCGCCGATTCGCTGTGGAGCAGCTCCATGGGGCGAAGCCTTGACACCTGAATGAGAGACTTGATCATTATCAGGAAAAAGATCGCGCCATACAGTATGAGCGTCATGGTGACGGCCTCGCCCTCGAGGGTGAATCTGTAATCCACTTCCGAGTGGATGGCGCGGAGAAGCCCCAGTTCACAGAGTTTCGAGAAAAGTATGCCAAAGCCGATACCGCCAATAAGTCCGATGAGAGAAACGAGCAGATTTTCCCAGAATACTATCCGGCAGACGTCCTTTTTGCCCATGCCGAGCACGTTATAAAGCCCGAATTCGCGGTATCTCTTTTTGACGAGGAACGAGTTCGTATAAAAGAGGAACAAAAGCGCAAAAAACGCGATCACGAATTTACCGATAGACAGTATCGCCTGGGCGTTGGTGCCGCCGTTGGTCACCCGCAGGAGGGGCGAATAGGATATGGACTGGATGATATAGGACATCATGACCATGCCTATAAGGCTCAGAATATAGGGCCGGTACAGTTTTCCGTTCTTTTTAATGCCGGACGCGGCGAGACGGGGGAAAAAGAATGCTTTCACTGTCTCTCACCACCCGCCTGCAGCATGGTCAGCGTATCGGAGATCTTCTGATAGAGCTTTTCGTCGGAATCCGCGCCGCGGTATATCTGGTGGAAGACCTCGCCGTCCTTTATGAAGAGGACGCGGGAGGCGACGGACGCCGCCTTTACGGAATGGGTGACCATAAGTATGGTCTGTCCTTCGCTATTGATTTCGGTGAAAAGGCGCAGAAGCTCATCGGTGGCTCTTGAGTCGAGAGCGCCCGTGGGCTCGTCCGCGAGAATTATTCTCGGGTCGGTGATAAGGGCGCGGCACACCGCCGCTCTCTGCTTCTGTCCGCCGGATATCTCGTAAGGGAATTTACGGAGCAGTTCCTTTATTCCCAGCTTTTCCGCGAGGGGCATGAGTTTGGCGCTCATTTCGGGATAGTTCTTTCCTGCGAGGACCAGGGGAAGATATATATTATCCTCCACGGAGAAGGTATCGAGAAGATTGAACTCCTGAAAAACGAATCCCAGATTATCACGGCGGAACTCCGCCATTTTCGATTCTTTCACGGTGGAAAGATCCCGTCCCTCGAGGAACACCTTTCCGGAGGTGGGACGGTCAAGAGCGGCAAGAATATTTAAAAGCGTGGTCTTGCCGGAGCCGGATTCACCCATGATCGCTACGAATTCGCCCGGATCAACTGTGAAATTGACGTTTTTCAGCGCTTCCACGCTGTTACCGCCGAAGCGGGTGGTATAGACCTTTTTCAGGTCGCGTACTTCAAGAAATGCCATAGTTTTTACTACCTTTCAGGTTTTACGGCTTTTGTTATAAATTGTATTTTGGCGCGCTGATTTATAAAAGTTTTTGCCGGCTTTTTTCAAAAAGCCGCAGGGCGCGGGGCGGCGCCCCGCATATCGGCGTTTCTTTTCATAGCTTTTCTTTGCGCCTCTTGTGCCAAAGAAACGCGTCCTACGGTTTGATATTGCTATCCGTCAGCCGCTTTTTCTCGCCTAAGCAGGCACGAGAAAAAGCTTGGCAAAAAGAGTGCCGGAAACAAGGGCTACGCGCCCTTGACCCCGCCGCTTTTTAAAAAGGGCGGGCGAAAACTTTCAAGAAGTCAGCGACAAACTATAATTTCATACAGCTTTCA
>JAZLKW010000018.1:0-34441 GCA_045597805.1 Candidatus Avispirillum sp.
TTTGCGCTGAAATCTAAGGCTTCTGATCCCTCCACCAAGCAAAGCGATGTCCCCACTCCCTTTGTCCCTTTGGGACTAAGGGAGGCTATCGCCCGCCGCCGCTTAAAACTTAACTCTTAAAACTCAAAACGGCGGGGAGACCCGCCGTTTTTTCTTATTTAATCCTCCACCGTCACGGTGATCTCATCTCCCATTTTATCTGCGGGGATGAAGAAGACCTCGGTGTTCATCATTTCATCGAAATGAGAGGTACAAGGTGCGCTGACGGTAGTCTTTCTCTCGTCTCTGCCCTTATCCTCGTAGACGATATGCACCTTTGTGTTTTTGACGTTTACCTCGATCTCGGCGCGCTTTGCCGGGAAATATGCCGGAGGCTGTATCTTCACGCCGTCAAGGGTGGGAACTACACCGAACGCGCAGGAAATCATTTCCTTTATCATCACGCAGCCCGATCCCGTATGCCAGTCGCCCAGCGACTCGCCGTCGAGGCAGTAGTCGGGATTTTCGCAGTAGGAGTTGGGCATGACGAAGGTGGACATGGTGGCGTTTTCGTGGGTGATGACCGCGGTTTTCTCGATCTCCTCCCACGCCCTCTCGCTCTCGCCTATGGCGAACAGACCCATGGTCCCGAACAGGCTTCCGTGTGCGTAAGCGCAGCAGTTTTCATAGGTACCGGGCACTATATTGCATATTCTGCCGACGCCCTTCAGTCCCTGCGGGAAAGGCTTATCGAAGGTCTTGAGACCGTATTTTGAAGACACGGCATCCACGCAGTCCATGATAGCGCTCTTTAAGGAGGAATCGCGGTTTACGAACCCGGAGATCGCCCAGAACGCGTTGGAGGTGAGGCTGTAACGCTCCACGCCGTCGGGATCGTTGAAGGAGCCGACCTTATACGATACCTTATCGCCCCAGCCGTGGACGATACGGCGTCTTCCGTCCTTTGCGGTATCTACGGCGTACTTATCAAGTCCCGCTTCGATGCCCGCGAGAGCTTTCTTATATTTTTCGATATTATCCGTATACTGGCCCGCCGCCGTCGTTATCTCTATCATCTCATAGAGATTCTTTCTGAGCTGCAGAGACGCCATTACGGTGACGCCCGTTCCGAACTGCTTACCCTCGTCATCGGTCTCGCCGAGGCCGTCAACGGCGTCGTTCCAGTCACCGAACAGCACCTTGAGGCAGCCCGTATATTCGGTGTCTATATTGGAAATAAGGAAATCGCAGATCCTCACCAGATGCTCGAGGACCGTTGTTCTCTCCCCGGTCTTTACGCCGTCCGCCCAGTCCGCGTCGTCGGGTGCGTCCAGATAGTCACACTTTTCCGTAAGGATGGACCAGTCATCGGTGAACGCGAGGTAGGTATAGACGGTGGAAATTATCCAGTTGCCCTGGTCTATGTATTTTTCGAGATCCAGCGGCACGGGCTTGTCGGGGGAGGAGGGGATGGAGAACATACGGGGCGGACGTCCGTCCTTCAGTATGTTATTCAGCGCGTATACTATCTTCTCGCGGGAGAGCTCTCTCTGCCACACAAGCGCTCCCTCAAGCTGCTGGAACACGTCGCGTATGCCCAGATAAGCGCCCGCGTAGTTCTTGCCGTGAGCACAGAAGGAGGTCTGGTTCTGTACGCTGCGAAGGAATTTATTGAAGGTCTCCGCTTCGATCTTATCGCTCTTCCAGTCCTCAAACCTGATTTTCAGGTTATTATAATCCGAAACGGTCTTCGCTTCGGCGGCGGCGATCTCCGCTTCTATCGCCTTTTCATCAATATCCGCGTTCAGCGCTGACTCGATCGCCTTTTCGTCGTGGCAAACGGTGAGCTCATACTCCACAGACGCGGTCTCGCCGGCGGCGAGGGTCATGCGGATGATCTCGGCGGCTACGGGCAGGTCCGTGGTGGTGACCATTTTCACCTGCTTTGCGAAAGCGCCTTTTTTGAGGGAAAGTGCGTTTGCTACGGTGACGCCGCGCATACCGCAGAAATCGTTTCTCGAAGCGGTACGGTATATTTCGTCCGCCGCTCCGATGATCTTACGGTTGACGACAAGGCTGTCCGGCGTTCTGTTCTTACTGGTAAGGACGAAGCCGTGATCGCGCATCTCGCCGAATTTGGTCATTCTGTCCCAGAACTTCTCGCCCTCGGTATATCTGAGAAGCGCTTCCATAAAGGACGCGAGGTATACTTCTTTTTTCTCCGCGGATTTGTTTTCCGCGAAGGTGGTGAAATGTATCTTTTTCTTTTTATCCACGAACACTCTCAGCGCAAAGGTGACGTCGGGCGTATCCGCGATACAGAGAGCACTTTTCAGCGAATATACGATATACCGCTTTACGCCGTCCTCAAAGAGCTGACGGCCCGCGCCGGTGATGGAAACGGGGAAATATTCGTCCTTTTTGATACCGCCGAAGAACTCCACGGGGGATTCCTCGCCGAAATTCGCCGTTCTGAATATCGTAAATGTGGACTCGCAGGCGTCGATAAAGCCCGTGGAGCGGAGCCACACCACAAGTCCGTCCTCGGAATAGGGGAAACGGGATTCGCCCAGAGTTCTCTCACAACAGAGCACTCTGTCGCCGTCCATATAATAAGCGTTTCCGGGGATTTTTCCCTCTCCGGACGCTTTTTTTGCCTCAAGCTCTTTTATGAGATTTGAAAGAAAGTTCTTTTCCATATGCTCACTCCTCGTTTTATTACTGACATTTTACCACATCCCGCCGCACATTTCAATATTTCCGCGTCGAATTGGAAAATTCGTGTTTCGTGTTTGTTTTTTGTCGGAAAAGATGATATAATGTAAAAAAAGCCGGAGGCATAACGTGACCTTCCCCGAGACGAGAACGGAAAAAGCGCTCTATTCCCTGCGAGGCGTGATCCTTCGCCCGCTGGCTGTTTTCTCGCTGTCATTTTTCACTGTTTCCTGTATACTTTTCAATATCGGCGGCGGGAGCATGCTTCTCCCCTCGCTGTTTTTCTTTATCCTTTCCGCCCTCTTCGCCGCGTTCTCTCTGATAAAGCGCTCCCGCAAGATAATATCCGGGACTTTCGCGGCGGCGTTCGCGCTCGCGTTCGGCATCGGATGCGCGTTTCTCTTCTCGTACGTGACCTATACGACCCGCCTTGCGCCCTATCTCGATCTTGACGGGCAGACCGTACCCTTCAGCGGGCACGTGGAGGAGGTCAGCTATTCAAAGCCATACACCGGAGTTTACGTGATGGAAACGGACAGGCTCGGCACAAAGGACGAGCGTATAAGAATTGAGCTGAACGCCGGGGGAGGGTTCGTCCGCGGAGACGTTATCCGCGGAAATGCCGAGATCAAGCTTCCGTACAACGAAAACGGAAAACCCACGGGCTTCGGCAAAGCGCTTCTTGCGGACAGCATCGTTCTTCAAGCGTATTCCGAAGACACTCATCTCGCAGGCACTTACACCTTTCCGTTTTTCGGGAAACTGCGCGATATACGCTCCCGGCTCACGTCCTATCTGGTCGATATGCTCGGCGCGGACAACGGAGGATTCTCTGCCGCGCTCATTCTGGGTGACAGAAGCTATCTGCCGGCAAGAGTTCAGCGCGATTTCAAGAGGCTGGGCGTTTCCCACATCCTCGCACTTTCCGGCATGCACCTCGCCGTCATCTGCTCTCTTCTGTATTTTCTGACAAAGCCGCTGAACGCGTATATCCGCTGTGCCATTCAGAGCGGTTTCGTCCTTTTCTACATGATATTCACGGGATTCTCCCCGTCTGTGGCGAGGGCTGGGATCATGCTTCTGGTCGCCTCACTGGCGGTACTCTTAAAACGGAAGTCCGACATGGTGACCTCCATCGGCATCGCCGTTACGGTGATCACACTTATCGACCCGTTCGCGCCCGGTGACGTGGGGCTTCAGCTTTCCGCGGGAGCGGTCATGGCGATAGCGCTCGCCACGGGGAGAGCAAAAAAGCGCGAGCTGAAGCCGCTGAAGCATACAGCGTTTCTGTCACCGAAAAGGGTACTGAAAGCCGCGCTCTCCGCCGTATTTATCTCCCTTGCGGTCATCATCTTTCTTTTGCCGCTGGAATATCTGTACTATTCGTCCGTCTCTCCGTTGGCGCCTTTTTCCAGCCTCGTTCTTTCGTTTTTCTCGTCCGTGCTTCTCTGGCTTTTGCCGCTTGTGTTCCTGTTCGGCCCTCTGCCGTACCTGGGCGATGCGATCATTTTCATCGTGTCCCGTCTGTGCGGCGCTGTTTTCGGGATCTCTTCCACTCTTTCACGCATCCCGGAAGTATGCGTCACCATCAAATATCCTTTTGCACCCGTCCTTATCGCTCTCGCTTTCATTTCGTTTATCGTTTTCGCAGTCACGCGAAAGAAGGTCCGGCTCGTTTCCGCCCTCATGTGTCTCAGCTTTTTCCTTACTCTTGTCGGGGGAGGCTACGCATACACACGCAAAGTACGGTCCGACGAGATGATCGTCACCTCCAACCATCAGAAAAATGATACGGTATCGGTTCTCTGCGGGGGTAAGGCATCCGTTATCGACGTCAGCGACGGTCAACTCCCAAATATCAGCGGCGGTCTGTCTCTCACCAAAGACTGTTCCTACACGGAGATCGAGGCTCTTGTGCTGACTCATCTGCACAACTATTACCGCACCACGCTGAAGACCGTGTTCGACGAACACATCGTCCGCGAGCTTTACGTACCGTATACGGGAGAATACGAGGGGCTCATCCTGCAGCTCCGTGAGTTGTGCCGCGAATACGCGGTAGGCTTTTACGCTTTCATTCCCGGCGACGTTCTCACCTTTGACTCATTCGAGCTTACCACCTGCGGATACGGTCATCTCAGCCGTTCCGTTCAGCCTATGGTGCGCTTCGACTTGAGCGCCCGGGATAAGAAGTTTATATATCTCAGCTCCTCTTACTCCGAGCTCTGCCCGGGAGAGACGCTCTGCGCCGACGCGGTTTTCCTCGGCGACCACGGACCCTTATACAAAAAGGACGTGGACCTTGATCTGTCGCGTGCACCCAACATCATCTTCTACGATGCTGCACAGCCGTTTTTCGGCGGGGACTCGGCACCCGCGGCATTTTCCCTGACAAAATAAATGATTCACGGTTTATGCCCGGTAAATGAGAAACGGCAGTTCAACGGCACGGGCATTGGCGAGACAAAAGAGATACCGGGAAAGGCTCAAACGCTTTTCCCGGTATCTCTTTTTGTATATAAACCCGGTTTACACTCAGTCTTTATCAGCGCTTCCGGCCGACAAAGAACAGTGCCAGAGTGCCCGGACCGGAGTGAGAACCGATCACCGTTCCGATATCCGTAATGCACTCTGCCTTGTGTCCGTATTTCTGACAGATCATGCTTTCAAGCAGAAGCGCATCGTCGAGGCAGTCTCCGTGAGAAATATAGTAGACGCCGTCTTCCGGATCCTCCGCAAGGAGCTGGTACTTTTCAAGCAGCGCTTTGATCGCCTGTTTTCGTCCGCGGACCTTGGATACTGCTTCAAGCCTGCCCTCGCCGTTCATATGCATGACCGGTTTGATATCCAGCACAGTTGCGGCAAACGCCTCTGTTGCGCTGATCCTTCCTCCGCGCTTCAGATATTTCAGGTCATCAACGGTAAACCAGTGACAGATTTTCGGCACAGCATCAGAAACATAGGAGATAAGTTCATCCATCGACGCGCCGGCATTCCTTTTTTTCACTGCATAATACAGCAGAAGTCCCTGCCCAGCAGAAGCGCAGAGCGAGTCAAATACATGAATTCTCTGCTGCGGATATTCCGATGACAGCTCCTCTTCTGCTATCTTTGCGGCGCTGCAGGTAGCGCTTAGTCCTGACGAAAAGCTGATGTAAAGTATATCGCATCCGCGGTCCAGGATCCTGCGGAACGCGTTCTCAAACTCATCCGGGTTAACGGTAGATGTTTGAAACACCGTACCGTCTCTCATAGCTTTATAAAACTCGGAAACCGGCATATCACGGTTGGAGTAAACGATCGTTTCATCGCTCCTTCTGAATTTCAAGTCAATGCATTCAACACCCCATTCGGATAGGGTTTCCCGGGGCATATCGCAGCTGGAGTCCGTCAAAATCATATAGTTATTCATGCTTTTCCTCCTGTAACATTGATTATATAATAGATTTATTCCGCGGGAATAATATCATCATTTTATTTCCTTGTTCAGCGCTCTCAGAATGATGTCTGCCGATACGTTTTCGTCTTCCTCAATATCGACTGTCAAATCTGCGAATTCAGCATATCGCGCTTTTCTCTGGGCGAAAAGTTCTGTTGATGAATGCTTTTGAGAAAGGGGTCTGCCCTCACCGGACAGCAGAGAAGTGTCCCTGCGTATCCAGATAATGGTGCCGTTCTGATGCAGTGCATCATAGTTTTCTTTTCGCAAAACAGCTCCTCCGCCTGTTGCTATCACACAACCGGATCGCTTTCCAAGCTCCGCCAGGACCGTATACTCAATGTCCCGGAACTCCGATTCACCCTTGCAGGTTATAATCTGCGCAGGGGTGCTGCCGGTACGATCTGTAATTTCTTTATCCGAATCAAGTACGGGCTTTCCCAGTCGCGCTCCGAGGAGCGCTGCGACAGTGCTTTTCCCGACGCCCGGCATTCCGATCAAAACGATGTTTTCCGTGGATGCTTTCAGATTTCGGTAGATCCGTTCCGTTTCAGCATCGGGGATAGCTGTCCCGGTAAAGAGCTCCGAGCTTCGTTTTGCCTGGGCGGCAAGCATATAAAGACCGTTTTCAAACGGGATCCCAAGTGCTTCGGCCTGCAGAAGGAGCGCTGTACGTCCCGGGTTATAGACCAGATCCAGAACGCCTGTGCAATGAGGGAACACGGAAAGATCCACGGGGGAAACGCCCACATTGGGGTACATTCCGAGAGGCGTGGTGTTGACAATGATCTCTGCATCTTTATGCCGTTCGAGATTCTGATAATTGTTTTCTCCGCTTCGGCTGATCACAACGGGTATTGCATCCAGCGCTTCCAAAGCGGCAAGGACGGCAGCGCAGGCACCTCCGCTTCCTAATATGAGAGCTTTTTTATGAGAGACGCTTATTCCGGAATGTCGAATGGCCTCGCAAAAGCCGTACACATCCGTGTTATCTCCGTAAAGCTCTCCGTTTGAATTGCGGATAACGGTATTTACACTGCCGGTTTTTTGCGCCACGGCGCTGAGTGAATCAAGATAGGGCAAAACCGCCTTCTTATACGGGATAGTAACATTCAAGCCGTTCCAGCTCCCGCTTTTCAAAAACGATTCTATCTCATGCTCTTCCTTCTCATAAAGCTCGTACTGATAACTGCCCAGCATTTTATGTATATACGGAGAATAGCTATGGGCGAGTTTTTTACCGAGCAATCCGCAATGCAGCATTAAAACACCTCACTGTAACTGCCGAGATAGTGAAATCTCTCGCATGCCTTCGGAAGCTCTCCGAGAAGCTGAATAAGCCTGGGAGAATATACCGATGTCTCAAGATCAAAATAAAACATAAATTCAAATTCTCTGTTTGGCAGCGGTCGGCTTTCCAGCTTGTTCAGATTGATCCCCTGTGCATACAGCCTGGAAATAAATCTGTACAGAGAGCCCTGTTCATGAGGAAGTGTCAGCATAAGACTTGTCCTGTCCGCGCCGGGATATATCTCCAGATCCCTTGCGATACAGATGAACCTGGTATAATTGTTATCCGTATTCTGTACGGATTCTTTCACTGCGTCAAGGCCGTAGTACTTCATGCAGGGGCGCGATGCCAATGCGGCGATATCGGTCCTGCCGGATTCAGCGACCATTTTTGCGGCGACAGCAGTGTTTTCGCAGGGTACTACGCGGACGTTTTTCAGTGAGTTGAGAAATACGGAGCACTGGCTGAGTGCCTGTTCATGAGAATATATTTCCCGGATATCTTCGAGACGAACGCCCGGCTTCACCAGCAGATTATGCTCGATTTTGAGACGGATACTGCGTACTATATAGAAATGATGCTTCATCATCAGATCATAGACTGTATTGACCGAGCCCGCCGTGCTGTTTTCCACAGGGACAACTCCATACCGGCACAGACCCTTTTCGATTGCCGAAAAAACAGCCTCAAAGCTGGAGCAATACATGATATTTGCGTTGCGGAACAGCTTATCGCACGCGATCTGTGAGTTTGCGCCCTCAACCCCCTGGCAGGCTACACCGGCTGCTTCCGGAAACATCTTGGGGGTATTGTTTATCGCTGTTTCAATTTGTTCGGTCAGCTTATTATCTGTCCCGATCAGACGGTTCTGATATCCTCTGCTCATTTCCATGATCAGTGAATAAAGCAGGGGCGTGTAGTCCCGAAGAGCCTCGGGGGTCTGCTCTATCACCATACTCATCTTCTCGCGTTCTCTGAGCGCGTCCAAAACCGGAAGTCCGTTTTCTTTCTTGTACGCGGCGATCTCCGCGGAAACCTGCATACGGTCTGCAAACAGCTTCAGAAGCTGCTCGTCGATTTCATCGATCTTCTCTCTGCAGCTCAGTTTATCCATGATATTCTCTCCTTCTTGCCAACAATGCATCGTAAACGGCTATGGCTGCGGCCGCTTCCACACACGGAACGGCACGCGGCACGATACAAGGGTCGTGTCTTCCCGATACTGTCAATTCAGTCTCCTGCATGGTTTCCAGATTTACGCTTCTCTGTTTCTGAGCTATGGATGGGGTCGGCTTGACCGCGATCTTAAAGTTGAGCGGCATCCCGTTTGTGATTCCGCCGAGAATTCCGCCGCAATGATTCGTCTCGGTCACGATTTCTCCGTCCCGGATCATGAAAGGGTCATTATTGCCGCTGCCGTTAAGTGCCGCCGAGGCAAATCCCATGCCGAACTCAATTCCTTTGACAGCCGGGATCCCGAAAACGATATGCGCGATACGGTTCTCCATGCCGTCGAAAATCGGATCACCTATCCCCGCGGGAAGCCCGGTAATGACACATTCTATGGTTCCGCCCACAGAATCTCCTTTTTCACTCGTCCTTACGATCAACTCCTGCATTTTCTGCCCCTGCGCGTCATTAACAACAGGGAAAGCCTTTTCTGCTGTGGATGCATCAAGCACGCCGTGGTCCTCAATACTGCCGACAGATGATATTCGGGACAGAATGTGAATCCCTTCTTTTTCAAGAAGCTGTTTACATATCCCTCCGGCCACACACAGCGGAGCTGTCAGTCTGCCTGAAAAATGACCGCCGCCGGCATGATCCTGACAGCCTTTGTATTTGATCTCCGCCGTATAGTCCGCGTGACCGGGACGGGGGATCTTTTTGAGAAACGCGTAGTCCTTTGACCTTGTATCGTGATTTCTGATCACTGCGGTTATCGGCACGCCGCAGGTCACATCGTTTACGATCCCGCAAAGGAATTCAGGCTCATCTGCTTCTTTTCTCGGCGTGGAATATGAATTTCTCCCGGGAGCTCTGCGCATGAGAAAACGCTTGAGCTCATCCATGCTGATGCTTTCTCCGGCGGGAATACCCTCCAAGGTCATTCCGATGGCCTCGGAATGAGACTGTCCGAAGATCGTCAGTCTTATGTTTTCGCCGTAGCTGCTGCTCACAGGCTCACCTCCAATGCTTCCAGTGTTTTCCAGAAATCCGGATAAGATTTGTCGACACAGTCCGCGCCGTTAACGGTCACGTCGGTTACACAGCCGGCGGCTGCCACCGCGGCCGCCATGGCGATCCTGTGATCGTTATTCGCATCAACAGCTCCGCCGTTGAGATACGGCTTGCCGTGTATCAGCAATCCGTCTTCCGTTTCTTCAACATCTGCTCCGACAGACTTTAGCATATCGGCTGTCGTATTGATCCGGTCTGATTCCTTATATCGCAGTCTGCCTGCGTTAATGATCCTTGTTGTGCCGTGCGCAAGTGCCGCCAGTGCGCTGACAGTCGGCACAAGATCCGGAATATCGGATGCGTCTACCGTCTGCCCGGAAAGCGTATTCTTACAGACTGAGACGCCATTGCATGTAATGCTGATCTTTGCGCCGAACGCTTCAAGAACGCTCAGTATCCTTCTGTCGCCCTGCATGGAATCCGGGGAGAGATTTTCTAATGTTATGCCCGTGTCCGACATTGCTCCCATACACAGGAAAAAAGCTGCGTTGGACCAATCCGGCTCGACGGTCACTGTTTCCGGCGTTCTGTAATACCGGTTTCCGGGTATCATATAGGTATTGCCGTTTTTTTCAAAATCGATCCCCGATCTGCGGATCACATCTTCCGTCATCAGGATGTAATCAGCCGATTCGATACTGTCTGTAACTGTAAGTACGCTGTCTCCCGACAGCATGGGGAGCGCAAACAGCAGACCCGAAACATACTGCGATGAAATATTGCCCGGTATCTGATACGTACCGGAGGTCAGCTTCCCTGAACAGGACAGACCGTTTTCGCATCGGGTGATCTTCATTCCGTGAGAGATGAGGACATCCGTAAGATCGTCCAAGGGGCGTTTTGACAGTCTGCCCTCCATATGGAACATAGCCTGTTCCCCGAGCGCACCGACGATCGGAAGCATGAATCGGAGTGTGGAGCCGCTTTCACCGCAGTATAAGTGCTTCACATCTGCCGTTTGTTCTGCTGTGGGATCAACAGATATCACACCGTTGTCCGACACATCTATCCTTGCGCCAAGGGAATTAAGGCAGCTTACCGTCGCAAGGATATCTTTGGAAAGACCTTGGCAGATGACATTACTGCTGCTTTCACTGAAGGCGGCACATATAAGCTGTCTGTGCGCATAGGACTTTGAAGAAGGGATCGACACTGTGCCGCTTCGCTGCCCTGCGGCAACACGATAATTCATTTAATTCCGCCTTTCTTCAGCCAGTCTGCAAAGCTGCTGTCCTGTACCTCTTTAAGAGAGCACATCCCGATCTCCTTCGGAACAACGATCGTTATTGTTGAGCCGTGTCTTTTTTTATCCGTCAATGCCGCCTTTGCCAGCTCCTCCGCCGAAAACTGCGTCTCTGAAGGCAATCCGTACTGTTCAAGCAGCGCTGAAAGTGTTGTATATACATCGTTATCACATAAATCATGTGCGCAGGCGGCTTTCGTAACAGCAGCCATACCGACAGCAACGGCCTTGCCGTGAGCAAGTACATAATTGCCTAATGTCTCCACGGCATGACCCACCGTATGCCCGAAATTCAACATCATACGGACGCCTGAATCATGCTCGTCCTGCTCCACATAATCCCGTTTCATGGAAACACATTGTTCTATCACGTGTTCATACCGGTTTTTGATCGGTGTTTCCCTTATATCCCTTAATAAGTCGCGGCTGCCGATCATTGCGTATTTTATGATCTCGGCGCATCCGTTTTTGTATTCTTCCTCCGGAAGCGTTTTAAGCGTATCGGTATCGCAAAGGACCAATGACGGCTGATAGAACGCGCCGACCTGGTTTTTGCCCTCCGGAAGGTCAATCCCTGTCTTTCCTCCCACAGAAGAATCTACCGCCGCTAACAGCGATGTGGGGATCTGAACGAAACCGATCCCTCTTTGATAAGTCGCCGCCGCAAAGCCCGCCAGATCTCCGGTTACGCCGCCGCCCAATGCAATGACCATATCCTGTCTGCTCAGATGTGCCCTGCACATGGCACAAAGTATTTCTTCCCAAACAGAGAGGTTCTTGCTCTGCTCACCATGCGGGAAAACAAACACCTCTGTCACGATCCCCGCCTCTGACAAGCTGTTCAGGACCGTTTCGCCGTATATGGAAAAAACATTATCGTCGGAAACAAGAATTGCGGCCCGTCCCTTGAGCACCTTTGAAATATGCTCTCCGCACACGGGCAGGAGACCGCGTCCTATAAGAACGTCATAGTTCTTTGAAGCATGGACCGTTACCGTTTTCATCCGTCTATATCTTCTTTCATTTTTCTTCCCTCTTCAAGCAATCGGACCAAGCCGTCTTTATCCTGCTTTTCAAGCATGTTTCTGTACTCGGTCAGATTGTTCAGCAGAACGTCGATTTCTTTGATCAGGTTATCCTGATTATCCAGAAAGAGCTCAGCCCACATAGCGGGATTCAGCCATGCTACACGTGTCATATCCTTGTAGCTGCCCGCGGAGAAGCCTTTATGCCTTTGTGACGTAGGGCTCTTTATATATGCGCTGGATACGATGTGCGCAAGCTGAGATGTGTAAGCAATTATCTCATCGTGATTCTCTGCGGTCGTCACCGTGATCTGTGAGAATCCCACCGGCGCCAGAAGCCCTTTGATTTTATCGAGTAATGCGATATCATCGTACAAAGGCGGGATGATGACCATCGGCGCATCATGAAACATCGTGTCTGTGGAATATTTGAAGCCGGAATACTGAGTGCCTGCCATCGGATGTCCGCCAACATACGTGAAGCCATACTTCTTTGCGAGCTGCATACCCGCGTCAACTATCACTCTCTTGGTGCCGCAGCAATCAATGACAACAGGTTTGCTTCCGAAATCCGCGCCGTTGTTTTCCATATATTCGATCGCCGCGCCGGGGTACGTGCATATCAGGATCAGATCGCATTCCCTGAGGCGTTCCTTTGTAAGCTCTCCGGATACCGCCCCACTTAAAATTGAATACTTCAGGATCGATGCATCTGTATCTGTTCCGAGCACCGTGCAGCAAGCTTTGCTGTATGCCTTTGCAAAAGATCCGCCGATCAGTCCAAGACCGACTACACCGATTATCATATGATCGCCTCCCGTACTACTCTGACCTTTTCGGACAGTATCTTATATTCTTCGGGGCGCAGTGACTGCGCGCCGTCGCACAGTGCACGGGGCGGATCATTGTGCACTTCAATAATAAGTCCATCCGCGCCGCAGGCTGCCGCCGCTAAAGCCATAGGCATGACCATTCTTGAAATACCGGTCGCGTGGCTGGGATCTACAATTACGGGCAGATGTGTCAGCTCATGGAGCATAGGTACCGCCGCAAGATCCAGGGTATTGCGCAGGTAGTCACTGTACGTTCTGATACCTCTCTCGCAAAGGATAACGTTCTCATTTCCGGAAGCCATTATATATTCCGCACTCATAAGAAGCTCCTTTAAGGTATTCGCAAGGCCGCGCTTCAGTAAAATCGGTTTACCTGTCTGACCGAGTTCCTTCAGCAGATCGAAATTCTGCATATTTCTGGCGCCGACCTGAAGCACGTCAACATCCTCGAACAAGGGCAGATCCGAGACGCTCATGATCTCAGTTACAATAGGCAGACCGGTCTCTGCGCGGGCTGCTTTCAGCAATTCGATCCCCTCGCCCTTCAGGCCTTGGAAATCATAAGGCGAGGTCCGCGGCTTGAACGCTCCGCCTCGCAGCATATTTGCGCCGGCTGCTTTAACTGCCTTTGCCACTTCAACGATCTGACTTTCAGACTCTACTGAACACGGCCCGGCTATCATACAGAAGTTGTCGCCGCCCACTTTTACGTCTCCGACCTGCACAACAGTATCTTCCGGATGGAATTTCCTGTTACAGCATTTGAAAGTCTCAGAAACCCTTTTTACTGAATCTACGATCTCCAGACTGCCGATAAGCTCCATATCCACCTTACTGGTGTCTCCTATGAGGCCGAGAACAGTCTGGTATTCTCCCGTGAAAACGTGTACTCCGACACCGGTCTCCTTCAGCCAGTCTACCAGCTGATTCTGCTTTTCTTCAACCACATTCGGTTTCAATGCTACGATCATAATATTTACCTCCAATTATAATCTATAATGAAAAAGCTGCGGCACAGGTCAATCTGTGCCGCAGCTCTTTTTAACTGATTGAGTAAAAAAGTGCATCACAAATTAACCTTACTATTTTTCATAGTAAAGCTGAATCGGCTAAATCCGTAATATGCAATGCAAATGTTGTGATTCATATCGTTTACTCCGTTTGTCAATCGTTTTGTCCGGCTGCATTTGTATAGCCGGAATTGCCTGCCATTGCTGCCTTTCTTCCCTCTTCTATTGCATTTTTCAGCATCAGAATATCAGGTTTGACGTTCGTCTCGCAGACCAGCTGTCCGGTTGCGGATTCCATTTCATAATTATCAAGAATACTTCGCGCAACATTGACTCTGGACTTCATGCTTGTATGGCAGTGAGCCGTAAACATCTGAAGAAGTGAATACCACGAGCTTCCGTGTCTTCCCGCCATAAGGAAAAGAAGCTCTCTCTTCTCTACCGCTGTCATGTTTTTGATCAGCGCCATAAGAGCCTGATCAATATCTTCGTCATCGTTTTCCGGAGCGATTCCGTCGAACAGATCCGGGAACAGAAATGACAGGTAGAACGGCAGAGGATTGATCCCGAGGACCCGGAACCATTCGCTCCCCATGAAGAGATCCGGAGCGGTCACACCGTTTTCCCAGTTTTGGATCGTCTTGGCGGAAACCCCAAGACCTTTTGCCATATACTCCTGCGTTTTCCCTGCCCGGGCGCGGGAGGTTGCCCAGATCTGAGCAAATCGTTCCTTACGTTCTTCAGATCTTTCGGTTTTAGCCATAATATGACGGTCCTTTTCCGTCAAAGAAAACCGTAGTATTTTTCTCAAGGTTATGAGAAAAATATTGCTTGACTTTCTCTGAACTTTGTGGTAATATATTTCCGGTTTCGTGTAGTATAGCACATCTTTTATCCGTTGTCAATATGTTTTTGAAAATTTCTGCGCGACACTTCTGAGACCTTATTCAGAGAAAACGATCATACGGAGGACTGATATGTGGTTCGTGTTTGCCCTTGCTACTACTCTGATATGGGGAGCAGCTGAGCTCTTTTATAAAAAGGGAGCTCGCGCTGACGAGAAATATTCCCACTTAAAAATCGGTATTTGCGTCGGCGTAGTCATGGGACTTCATGCTGTATTCACGCTCCTGACGCAGGACATAAATTATAATCCTATCAATATACTGAGATACTTGCCCGTGTCTCTTCTGTACATCGGTTCAATGGTCTTCTCATACTTTGGGATGAGATTTATTGAAGAATCCATTTCCGATCCGATCGAAAACACGTCCGGCGCTATATGCTCCCTTTTATGCGTGGTTTTCCTCAAGGAAAGGATCCCCGCCGTTTCCGTGTTTGCGATCATTGTGATCGCCATCGGTATACTCGGGGTTGGATTTCTGGAGAACCACGGCGAAACAGACCGAAAGAAGAAGCTCGGCAAAAAGCTGGCGATCATAGCTTTCTGCATGCCCTTTTTCTATGCGCTTCTGGATGCAGTCGGGAGTTTTCTGGACGTATTTTATCTTGAAAACGTCATGACAAGCCCTCTGATCGACGTCACGGAAGAAACCATTGAGCAGGTTGCCAACACCAGCTATGAGATCACCTTCGCATTATTTGCTGTTGTTCTGTTTGCTTTCATAAAGAGTCGGAAAGTAAAATTTGAGCTTCCGAAGCAAAAGGACAAAGTGATCGCCGCAGTATTCGAGACTGCCGGCCAGTTTACATACGTCTATGCAATGAGCGGAAACGGAGCGGTTGCCGCCCCCATCATTTCCTCCGTTTGTGTCGTTTCTCTGATCCTTTCAAGGATCTTCTTGAAAGAAAAGCTTTCTGCGAAGCAGTATGTGTTTATTGCATTGGTCATTATCGGGATTCTCGTGCTGGCGGTGGCAGAAGAATTATAAAACGGAGAAATTGCTGAAATAAGGTTTATCACATGAAAAAGTATATTTGGCCAATTATCACAGAAACATTTTTTACAGTAATTGCCGTTCTTCTCTGGCTGATAAAGGGTCAGCTCTTTTATCTGCTTAATTTCCTGTATATCGGCAGTGCTATAACACTGGGATTGGTTCTGCTGATAAAAAAGAAAAACTGTGCAAGAAGAGTTGTCCAATTGCTCGTCGGCTCGTATATGTTGGTATTCCTTGGTCTGATCAACGCCGAAAACATGCAGATAGAAGGATTCTGGTATTATCTGTTTTCAGGTGTTTTTGAAGCGGCTACGATCCACTATGCCGTCGCAAAGATCTTCGGGCCCCTGCTGTTCGGTCGGGGCTGGTGCGGATACGCCTGCTGGACCGCGATGGTACTGGATTTTCTGCCGTATAAAGTCCCACAGTACACCCGGAAGAGACTGGGCTGGATCCGCTATATCACGTTTTTCGCTTCCTTACTGTTTGTTGCTGTTTTGTTTTTGAGTCCTGTCGGCAACATGAAGCGGATCATGCTTGCAGCGTTCATTATCGGGAACACCCTATATTATGCCACGGGGATCATTCTTGCATTGGTGTTCAGGGATAACAGGGCTTTTTGCAAATATGTATGCCCGATAACGGTATTTCTTAAGCCTATGAGTTATTTTTCCGTTCTCAGGATAGAATGTGACACCGAAAAATGCATATCCTGCGGAAAATGCAAAAAAGTCTGTCCGATGGACGTTGACATGACGGACAACTCAAGAAAGCGAAAAAACGGAACAGAGTGTATTCTTTGCATGGAGTGCGCTAAAAGCTGTCCCAAAGATGCTTTGTAACACATGAAAAATCCCCCGGAGAATGGTGTAAAACAAAGGAAAACGGTGCAATCCAACCGGATCGCACCGTTTTCTGTATAGACCTGCCATCTGAACATCGCTCATATGGCAGGCTTTTTTGCTTTAGACAGTTCAGTCTTTCTTGGCTTCCTTCTTGGCAGGTTCAAAACCTACAAGGCGGATGAGAGCCATCTCCGCTGCGTCTCCGCGGCGGGGACCAAGCTTGAAGATCTGAGTATAACCACCGTTTCTGCCGGCGAACTCAGGAGCGATCTTATCGAACAGCTTCTTTACAACATCCTCTTTGGTGATGTAAGCAAGAGCCTGACGACGGGATGCAAGTGTATTCTTCTTGCCGAGGGTGATCATCTTCTCTGCCATAGCGCCGACTTCCTTTGCTCTGGTGAGAGTGGTCTCGATCTGGCCGTTTTCAAGCAGATAGGTTACCATTCCGCGAAGCATTGCGTTTCTCTGGGAAGTGGTTCTGCCGAGTTTTCTTGTTCCGGGCATATCTTAATGTCCTCCTTTTCGAAATATTCGGGGAAGAGGTCAGTCTTCCTCTCTCTTCAGCTCCAGGCCGAGAGAGTGAAGCTTTGCAATGACTTCTTCCAGCGATTTCTTTCCGAGGTTTCTGACTCTTATCATTTCTTCCTCGGTACGGTTTACAAGATCTTCCACCGTGTCGATGCCCGCACGCTTCAGGCAATTGAAGCTTCTTACGGACATGTCAAGCTCCTCAATGGTCATCTCAAGAACCTTTTCTTTTACAGTAGCAACGCTCTCGACCATGATCTCGGCGTTCTTAGCCTCGTCCGAAAGTTCAACGAACAAGTTGAGATGGTCGTTGAGTATCTTGGCTCCATAGGAAATCGCATCTTTTGCTGTGAGAGTGCCGTCGGTGAGGACTTCTATCGTCAGCTTGTCAAAGTCTGTGATATTGCCTACTCTGGTATTCTCTACGTCATACTTAACATTGTACACCGGAGTGTAAATCGAATCCGTGAATATCGTTCCGATGGGAGCAGACATCTCCTGATTCTCTTTATCATAGAGCTGTTTGTTCTTCTCCTGGGAAACGTATCCTCTGCCCTTGGCAAACGTGAGCTCCATATGGAATCTTACGTTCTCGCCGAGAGTCGCGATCACGTGATCGGGGTTGAGGATCTCGATATCCGCGTCCTGCTTGATGTCACCGGCGGTGACCGTGCAGGGTCCCGTTACATCGATCATGGTGTTCTTTACGGTGACGGCATTCAGCTTCGCTGTGATGCCCTTAACGTTCAGCACGATCTCCGTTACGTCTTCTTTCACGCCGTCTATGGTAGAAAGCTCGTGAAGCACGCCGTCGATCTTGATGTTCGTTACCGCAAATCCGGGCAGAGAACTGAGAAGCACACGTCTGAGAGAGTTTCCGAGGGTGATGCCGTAGCCTCTCTCAAGAGGCTCTATCACGAACGTGGCCTTTTCGCCGTTCTCGCTTACATCCAATGTAACTATATTGGGCTTTTCCATTTCGATCATTGTAACAACCTCCAATTTTAAATTTTTGTTGGAGATGCAGAGCACCCCCTATGCCGTTTTCAGTGCGGTTTCAAGCGGAGACTGCCTTGACTCCGACGGGGCATCATACGATTTCCCGACCGCACGGCTCCGGCAAGGCAGGTTATTACTTGGAATAGAACTCGATGATGAGCTGCTCGTTGAAATCGAAGTCAACATCGTCTCTCTGAGGAAGAGCGATGACCTTCGCGGATACAGCGTCTACATCTACGTCAAGCCACTTGGGAGTATTGACCTGAGCCATATCCTCTGTCAGCATCTTGAATTTTTCGGAAGAACGGCTCTTGTCCTTGAGAGCGATAACGTCGCCCACCTTCACGATGATGGAGGGGATGTCTGCCTTCTTGCCGTTGAGAGTGAAGTGTGCATGACGGACAAGCTGTCTTGCCTCTTTACGGCTGGATGCGAGACCCATTCTGTATACTACGTTGTCAAAGCGGCGCTCAAGCAGAGACAGAAGGTTCTCGCCGGAGATGCCTTCCTGCTTGTCGGCTGCAACATAATACTTTCTGAACTGCTTCTCCTGTACACCGTAGTAACGGCGTGCAGTCTGCTTCTCTCTGAGGTGTTCGCCGTATTCCTTTACGGACTTTCTGCCCTGACCGTGCTGGCCGGGAACAGTAGGTCTTCTGGAAATTGCGCACTTATCGGAAAGGCAGCGATCGCCCTTCAGGAAAAGCTTCTTTCCTTCTCTGCGGCAAAGCTTGCAGGAAGGTCCGGTATATCTTGCCATTTTCTACTAATCCTCCTTATCCTGATTATACACGACGGCGCTTGGGAGGGCGACATCCGTTATGAGGGATAGGTGTTACGTCTTTGATGAGGGTAACGGTGAGTCCGGTGGTTGCCAGAGCGCGGATTGCTGCCTCTCTGCCCGTTCCGGGTCCTCTTACGTACACCTCAACGGTCTTCATGCCATGCTCCATTGCGATCTTTGCTGCAGTCTCTGCTGCCGTCTGTGCCGCATAGGGAGTGGATTTTCTTGAGCCCTTGAAGCCCATTTCACCGGCAGATGCCCAGGAAATCGCGTTGCCCTGGAGGTCGGTGATGGTAACGATCGTGTTGTTGAAGCTGGAACGGATATGAGCTGCTCCGCTTTCAACGTTTTTACGGTCACGGCGCTTCTTGACTGTTTTCTTTACGTTAGCCATTTTTTCTGCTCACTCCTTTTTTACTTCTTCTTATTCGCGATGGTCTTTGCGGGACCCATTCTGGTTCTCGCGTTCGTCTTGGTTCTCTGTCCGCGTACGGGCAGACCTTTTCTGTGTCTGATTCCGCGGTAGCAGTTGATCTCGACGAGTCTCTTGATATTAAGAGCTACCTCACGGCGGAGTTCACCCTCAACGGTGTAGTTGTTCTCGATCTCGTCACGAAGCTTTGCGATCTCGTCCTCGGTGAGGTCTTTCGCACGCTTGTCGGGGTCGATGCCGGTAGTTGCCAGGATCTTCTTGGAAGATGTGAGGCCGATACCGTAAATATAGGTAAGAGCGATTTCTACACGCTTCTGATTCGGGATATCAACACCTGATATACGAGCCATTTGCTTAATTCACCTCTTTCGGGTTTTTTATTATGATCCGGTGGCTGATTTAAGTCCTCAGCCCTGTCTCTGCTTGTGCTTCGGATTCTCGCAGATGACCATTACGTGGCCGTGTCTCTTGATAATCTTGCACTTTTCGCAGATTTTCTTTACGGAAGGCTTTACTTTCACAGTAATAACCACCTTTCAAATGATTTTCTGTACCTTGATTGACCGGTACGCCATTTCGTCCTTTCGCTCCGCAATCTCTTGCAGAACGTTCAGACTGCACGTACATCTTATTTTGTACGCCAGGTTATCCTTCCCTTTGTTGGGTCATAGATGGATACTTCCACCGTGACCTTGTCGCCGGGCAGGATCTTGATATAATTCATTCTCAGCTTTCCTGAGATATGTGCGGTGACGATCATATCGTTGGGAAGCTTGACCTTGAAGGTTGCGTTAGGCAGAGCCTCAACTACGGTACCCTCAAACTCGATTACGTCATCTTTTGGCATTAATTATTACTCCTATTATGACTTAATGCTTACGCTTCAGATTTTCTTCGAAACCTTTCAGGTATTCGTACAGCTTTTCGTCCTCATCGGGAATCGAGGTTTGGCTCTCGTCGGCGATGGCTAAAACCGCCATATGACGAAGGCTTTTCTTCTTCGGTGAGGAGATTTTACGAAGGTGTCCGTCCGCCAGCATCACACAGCCGCTGCCGTCCGTACACTCTCCTACTATCATGAACAGTCGTTTTTTGTCCCGCCCGTTCAACGAGCGGACCACGGAACCTACTATCATCAGTTCACTTTTGTAAGGAGCAGGGCTCCCTCTTCGGTGATGGCCACGGTGTGCTCGTAGTGGGCGGACAGTTTTCCGTCCGCGGTGACTACGGTCCAGCCGTCTGGCTTTTCGATGACTCCGTGGACGCCCTGATTTACCATGGGTTCGATCGCAATGACCATGCCACGGCATATCCTTTGTCCTCTGCCCGCCGTTCCGTAATTGGGAACGCTGGGGTCCTCGTGCAGTTCTCTTCCTACGCCGTGTCCGACGTATTTTCTGACGGTAGTGAATCCCTTGGAGGTAACATAGCCGTCGACTGCGGCTCCGATGTCGCCTATTCTGGCGCCCTCTTTTGCCGCCGCATCAACGCCCAGCTCGAAGCTGCGCTTCGTGACGTCGATGAGCTTCTGCGCCTCCTCCGAGATCTTCCCCACCGGGAAGGTGCACGCGGAGTCTCCGTGAAAGCCGTCTATATAGGCTCCCACGTCGATCTTCACTATATCGCCTTCCTCGAGAAATCTTTTATGGGAGGGGATACCGTGAATGACCTCGTCGTTTATACTGATGCAGGCGCTTCCCGGAAAGCCGCCGTACCCCAGGAAGGACGGTTTTGCACCGGACTTCTCTATATGGGTGCGGATTATCTTATCCAGCGCCGCCGTAGTGATGCCGGGGCGGACAGCCTCGCCGGCGAGGACTAATGCCTCACCGGTGATTCTGCCAGCTCTCATCATTTTCTTGATCTGTTCAGGATTCTTTACGAAAATCATGATAACGCCTTGTTTCTCAGCCTTCCAGCGCTTTCGCGGTGAGGGCTGTCGTATCCTCAAGCTTTTCCTGGCCTTCTACTATCTTGAGCTTACCCTTTGCCTCGTAGAAGTCCTTTAAGGGCTCCGTCAGCTCGTGGTAGGTCTCCAGTCTCTGGGAAACGACCTTGGGATCGTCGTCAGAGCGAATGGTAAGGGGCTCTCCGCAGGCGCAGTTTTCGCCGTTGGGAGACGGATTGTACTCCGTATGGTAGGTGGCGCCGCACTTCTTGCAGACACGTCTGCCGCCCATACGCTTAAGGATCTTTTCGTCGGGTACCTCTATGCTTATCACGTCGGTGATCTCCACGCCCATTTTGTCCAAAGCCTCAGCCTGGGGAACGGTACGGGGGAAGCCGTCGAGAATAAAGCCGTTCACACAGTCGGGAGCCGCGAGCCTGTCCTTGATGATGCCGATAACGACATCATCGGGGACGAGAGCGCCGGAGTCTATATAGCTCTTTGCGCTGAGGCCCATTTCGGTGCCCTTCTGTATTGCTTCTCTTATAATTGCGCCGGTAGAGATCGCGGGAATCTTGTACTTTTCGGAGATGATCTCGGCCTGGGTACCTTTACCCGCGCCGGGAGCTCCCAGAAGTATCAGTTTAATGATTCTTGCCATACTCTCGCCTTTCAATTATTCAAGAAAGCCCTTATAGTGGCGCATGGTCAGCTGACCCTCAATCTCGCGCATAGTCTCGATAGCAACGCCTACAACGATGATGATGGAGGAACCGCCGAAGGTGAGTCCGTTCATCTTGCCGCCGGTGCAGATGTTGATGATCATGGGAACTACTGCGATGAATGCGAGGAAGATAGCGCCGATAAGAGTGATTCTGTTGAGTATCTTCGTGATATAATCCGAAGTGGGCTTACCGGGACGGATACCGGGAATGGAGCCGCCCTGCTTCTTCAGGTTGTTGGATACTTCCACGGGATTAAAGGAAATCAGGATGTAGAAGTAAGCGAACGCGATGATGAGCACGAGGGTAAGTACCGCGTACAGCCAGGAACCGCTGTTGAACAGATCGAAGAAGCCTGCCCAGAAGGTACCCTTCTTGGGGTTCACGAACATGCCGACGGTAGCGGGGATGCTGACGATGGATGATGCGAAGATGATAGGCATAACGCCCGTGTTGTTCAGCTTGATGGGGAGGGTGGAGTTCTGTCCGCCGTACATCTTTCTGCCGACAACTTTCTTTGCATACTGAACGGGGATTCTTCTCTCGGAGTCATTGATGAACACTATAAGAATGGTCATAATGAAGAACAGGAGAACGGATCCGATAACGATCAGGATGCCCTGCCAGTGCTGGCTTACACCTTCGCCCTTAGCGTATTTGATAAGAGCGTTGACGATAGCGGGTCCGCGGGACACGATGTTGATGAAGAGGATGAGAGAGATACCGTTGCCGATACCGTTCTCGTTGATCTTCTCAGCAAGCCACATGACGAGCGCGGAACCTGCGCAGTAGCAGGCGATGATCACAACTGCAGCGAACACGCTGGTGTCTGCCAGGTAGTTGTAATTCTTAAGCATGAAGTAATAGCCGATAGCGGTCATAAGGCCGAGAGCGACTGTTACGTATCTTGTTATCTGATTCAGCTTTTTCTTGCCCTCGTCGCCGTCCTGAGAAAGTCTCTCGAGAGCGGGGATAGCTACTGCAAGAAGCTGGATAACGATGGATGCGGTGATGTAGGGCGAGATACCCAGTGCAAACAGTGTTGCCTGTGCAAACGCGCCGCCGGAGAGGATGTTCAGGTATTCGAGAATACCGGTCGTCATCTCGTTCATCTGCGCGGTGAGGTCTGTCTGCAGGAAGGGGATCGGAATCGCTGCGCCTATTCTGTAAAGAAGCAGGATAAACAGAGCAAAGAGGATCTTCTTCCTCAGGTCAGGTGTATTCCAGGCATTTTTAAGAGTCTGTAACACTTTATTTTACCTCGGCCTTTCCACCTGCAGCTTCGATCTTTTCTTTCGCTGACTGTGAAAAGACGTTCGCTTCAACGGTTAATTTCTTGGTAATCTCGCCGTTGCCGAGCACTTTTACGCCGTCAAGGACCTTCGTTACGATTCCTTTTTCGCAAAGTGCTCCGAGGGTTACGGTCTCGCCGTCCTCAAATTTTGCATTGAGGGTGCTTACGTTTACTATTGCATAGTTAGTAGCAAATCTGTTCTTAAAGCCTCTCTTGGGAAGCTTTCTGTACAGAGGGAGCTGTCCGCCTTCGAAACCGAGACGAACACCGCCGCCGGAACGTGCGTTCTGGCCCTTATGGCCCTTGCCCGAGGTCTTTCCGTTACCGCTTCCGGGACCTCTGCCCTTACGGTATACGTTCTTCGTGGAGCCGGCTGCCGGTGAAAGTTCATGGAGCTTCATGGTTTTTCCTCCTTACGTTAATATGTTATTGTTTGGTGTTCGGAGTGGTTTACGCCTTCTCCACGGTTACAAGGTGTGCGAGCACCTTAACCTTACCGTCCAGCACGGGGCCGTCTTCGTGTACTATCGCGTCACCGATCTTTCTCAGACCGAGGGACGCTGCGGTTGCCTTCTGATTCGGCTTTGCGCCGATGAGGCTCTTTGTAAGTGTAACTTTTGTCATTATTCCTTACCTCCTCAGCCTTTGACTACCTGGTCTACGCTGATTCCGCGGGTCTTTGCGACCTGCTCAGCGGTTCTCAGGGACTTCAGACCTTCAAACGTTGCTTTGATAACGTTTGTGGGGTTGTTGGAACGCAGGCTCTTCGCTCTGATGTTCTTCACACCTGCAAGCTCGACGACCGCACGAACGGTCTTACCTGCGATGACGCCGGTACCGGGGGCAGCGGGCTTCAGAAGAACTCTGCCTGCGCCGTACTCACCGAGTACCTCGTGAGGAATCGTGGTATCCTTAAGGGATACTTCGATCATATTTTTCTTTGCATCCTCGATGCCCTTGCGGATCGCTTCGGGAACCTCGGCTGCTTTACCCAGACCGAATCCTACGTGGCCGTTGCCGTCACCGACTACCATGAGAGCTGCGAAACGGGCGATACGTCCGCCTTTTACAGTCTTGGATACGCGGTTTACAACAACCAGCTTTTCCTGGAGTTCTTCGTCCGGAATACCGAATTTGTTAGCCATTCTAAAATCTCCTAATTCAATAGATGTTTAATTATTGTAAATTAAACAGTGTACAAACCGGATTTCTGTGAAGCGCCGATCAGAACTTAAGTCCTGCTTCTCTTGCGCCTTCTGCAAGCTCCGATACACGTCCGTGATAGATATAGCCGCCACGGTCAAATACAACTGTTTCGATGCCCTTTGCGAGAGCCTTCTCACCGATGGCCTTGCCGACCTTTTTAGCTGCTTCCTTGTTGCTGGTAGCACCCTCGAAGCCTGCCTCTATGGTCGATGCGGAGACCAGGGTCACGCCCTTCACATCGTCGATGATCTGAGCATAGATGTTCTTATTGGAACGGTAAACAGCAAGTCTGGGGCATTCAGCGGTACCGGAAATCTTTCCGCGTACTCTCTTATGTCTCTTAAGGCGCTGCTTATTCTTATCCTGTTTCGAAACCATACCTTCAGTCTCCTTTCATTATTTACCGGCTTTTCCGGCCTTACGGCGGATATGCTCGTCTTCGTACTTAACGCCCTTGCCCAGGTAGGGTTCGGGGGGTCTCTTCTTGCGGATCTCAGCAGCGATCTGGCCACACTTCTGCTTGGAGGGGCTCTTTACGATGATCGTGTTTGCATCCGGTACTTCGAACTTGAGGTCTGCCTCTTCATCGAAGTAGATATCATGAGAATGACCGAGCTTAAGAACAAGCTTCGTGCCGGATTTCTCTGCTCTGTAACCTACGCCTACGATGAGAAGCTTCTTCTCAAATCCCTTGGTTACGCCGGTCACCATATTAGCGATAAGCGCACGGGTCAGGCCGTGGAGAGCTTTCATTTTGTTCTCGTCGTTAGGACGTGCAACGGTGAGCACACCTGCTTCTACCTTAACGTCCATTGCGGGAGCAATCTTTTCGGTAAGAGTACCGAGAGGACCTTTGACAGTCACTACATTGTTTTCAACCTTTACGTCAACTCCTGCGGGAATTGCAACAGGTTCTCTACCAATTCTTGACATATTATCCTCCCTCCCTTACCATACAAAGGCGAGAATTTCGCCGCCGACCTTGTTGGCTCTTGCCTTCTTGTCGGTCATGATGCCTTTGGAAGTGGATACGATGGCGATGCCCAGTCCGTTCATGACGCGGGGCATATCCTCGTAGTTGGAATAGATACGGAGACCGGGCTTGGATACTCTACGGAGACCGTGGATTACCTTCTGCTTACCTGCCTCGTACTTAAGGGTTACTCTGATAACGCCCTGCTTGCCGTCCTCGATGACCTGAACGCCCTTGATGAAGCCCTCAGCGAGAAGAATGTCGGCGATAGCCTTCTTCATGTTGGAAGCGGGGATATCAACTGTCTCATGCTTTGCATTGTTCGCGTTTCTGATTCTGGTCAGCATATCCGCGATTACATCAGACATCTGCATTTTAATTTTCCTCCTGTCATGCAAGTATAATTTTTCTTGCTGCCGGTGGTATCAGCCGGGCTCCACGGTGCCTCTCGGGACCGCTCCCCCGTTTTCGCCCCCGGCCGCTCACTGACGGTTAATTCGGCAGTAAATGCGGGGCACTTACTGCTGAATTCCTTTCAGTGCGGAACTTAGGGTATGTTAATTACCCTGACGGTAACTTTAATTACCAGCTTGCCTTTCTTACGCCGGGGATCTCGCCCTTGTAAGCAAGCTCTCTGAAGCAGATACGGCAGATACCGTATTTACGCATATAAGAATGGGGACGGCCGCAGATCTTGCAGCGGGTATACTCTCTAGTGGAGTACTTCTGCTTCTTCTGCTGCTTAAGTTTCATAGCTGTCTTTGCCATAACTTAGTCTTCTCCTCCTTCTTTTGCGAAGGGTGCGCCCATCATAGTGAGCAGATCCCTTGCTTCTGCATCAGTCTGTGCCGTGGTTACGAACACGATGTCCATACCGCGGATCTTCTCTACCTTATCGTACTCGATCTCAGGGAAGATCAGCTGTTCCTTCAGGCCGAGGGCGTAGTTGCCTCTGCCGTCGAAGGCGTCGGGGTTGATACCCTTGAAGTCACGTACACGGGGGAGAGAGAAGTTGAACAGTCTGTCAACGAACTCATACATGATCTCACCGCGCAGGGTTACCTTTGCACCGATCTTCATGCCCTGACGGAGCTTGAAGTTTGCAACGGACTTTCTTGCGTAGGTGGGAACTGCCTTCTGACCGGTGATCATGGACAGCTCTTCGATCACGTTGTCGATAACCTTGGTGTTATCCTTTGCGTCGCCGCAGCCCACGTTGACAACGATCTTGTCAAGCTTGGGGATCTGCATTACGCTCTTGTACTGATATTTCTTCATCAGCGCGGGAGCAACGTCGGCGCGATAAAGATCTTTTACTCTTGCCATTATCCGTTACCTCCCATCAAAGCTCTGCGCCGCACTTGGCGCATACTCTTGTTTTCTTGTCGCCCTCTACCTTATACTGTGCGCGGGTAGCCTTCTTGCACTTGGAGCAATAAAGCTGTGCCTTGCAAGCATAGAAAGCTGCTTCTGCATCTACGATGCCGCCGTTTTCCTGGGGCGGACGGGGCTTTACGTGCTTCTTTACCATGTTGACGCCCTGGACGATGATCTTACCTTCCTTGGGAGCAACCTCAAGCACTTTACCCTTCTTACCCTTATCGTCACCGGAGATGATGATAACTGTATCGTCGCGTTTTACATGAATCTTACTCATTTCAATGCCTCCTTACAGTACTTCCGGTGCAAGGGACAGGATCTTGGTGTACTCGTGATCACGAAGCTCACGGGCTACAGGCCCAAAGATACGGGTTCCCTTGGGGGTTTTGTCGTCGTTGATGATAACGCCTGCGTTTTCATCGAATTTGATGTAAGAACCGTCGGCACGGCGAAGTCCCTTAACGCTTCTTACTATAACAGCCTTGACTACGTCGCCTTTTTTGACAACGCCGCCGGGCGCTGCTTTCTTTACAGCACATACAACAACATCACCGATGTTGCCGTAGCGTCTGCCGGAGCCGCCCAGCACTCTGATGCACATAAGTTCTTTTGCACCGGTGTTGTCAGCTACCTTCATTAATGACTGCTGCTGAATCATTTATAGCAAGTCCTCCTATTAATTTATTTGGCATGCTCTTTGACATACCTTACTTTGAGGAGCGGTAAAGTAAATTACTTCGCCTTCTCGATGATCTCTACGAGTCTCCATCTCTTCGTTGCGGAGAGAGGTCTCGTTTCCATTACCTTAACGGTATCACCGATGCCGCACTCGTTGTTTTCGTCGTGTGCATGGATTTTGACCGTTCTCTTGATGATCTTACCGTAAGTGGGATGCTTAACATGGTCTGCGATAGCAACTACGATGGTCTTATCCATCTTGTCGCTGACGACCTTACCCACTCTTGTTTTTCTAAGAGTACGTGTTTCGTCTGCCATCTTTTATACCCTCCTTACGCATTCTTCTCGCTGAGCACGGTAAGCACTCTTGCGATGTCTTTCTTCACGTCCGCGATCTTATGGGGGTTATCAAGCTGGTTGATTGCGTGCTGGAAGCGAAGATTGAAGAGTTCCTGCTTCAGATCCTTCAGCTTTGCTGAAAGCTCTTCTGCGCTCATTGTTCTGAGTTCTGTTGCTTTCATCGCTTAACCCTCCATTTCCTTTAACTGCTGCTCCTTAGTGACGAAACGACACTTGATGGGGAGCTTATGGGATGCAAGACGCATAGCTTCTTTTGCGATCTCCTCGGAAACGCCGTCCATCTCGAACATTACTCTGCCGGGCTTAACGACTGCTACCCAATACTCGGGAGAACCTTTACCGGAACCCATTCGGGTCTCAGCGGGCTTCTCGGTGATGGGCTTATCGGGGAAGATTTTGATCCAGACCTTACCGCCACGCTTTGTGTATCTGGTCATAGCGATACGGGCTGCCTCGATCTGGTTCGAGGTGATCCACGCGGGCTCCAGAGCTACGAGGCCGAAGGAACCGTTGGAGATCGTATTGCCGCGGAGGGCTTTACCCTTCATACGGCCTCTGTGTACTCTGCGGTACTTGACTCTTTTAGGCATTAACATTATTCTGCGCCCCCTTCTGTATTCTCTTTGGGTGCACGGGGTGCTCTTGCGATAGCAGAACGGGGAGTTCTGGGAGCTGCCTTTGTTTCCTCGGGCCTGCCGTCACGTCCGTTTCTTCTGTCGCCGAACTTACCCTGACCGCGGTCGTTTCTTCTGTCGCCGTCACGTCTGCCGCCGTCGCGTCTGTCGCCGCGGCGTCCGTCACGTCTGTCGTTTCTGCGATCTCTGCTCTGACGGCGCTCTTCTGTAGCACCGGTCTGAGTTCTTGCTACTTCGGGAAGAACCTCGCCCTTGAAGATCCAGACCTTAACGCCGATCTTACCGTAGGTGGTGTTTGCTTCCCAGAAACCGTAGTCGATATCTGCACGGAGAGTCTGCAGCGGGATGGTACCCTCGTGATAGTGCTCCGTACGTGCAATCTCGGCGCCGCCCAGACGGCCGGAAACCGTGACCTTGATACCCTTAGCGCCCATTCTCATGGTTCTGCCGATAGCCTGCTTCATCGCACGGCGGAAGCCGATACGGCGTTCCAGCTGGCTTGCGATGTTCTCAGCTACGAGCTGTGCGCTCATCTCTACGGGCTTTACTGCGATAACGTTTACGGATACGGGAACCCCCGCCATCTTTTCAACGTCTGCTCTGAGCTTTTCGATCTCAGTACCGTCGCGGCCGATGATCATGCCGGGCTTTGCGCAGTGGATATACACGCGCATCTTGCCGGTGTTGTCTCTTTCGATCTCGATCTTCGGAATTCCGGCACTCATGAGACGATCTTTCAGATAAGTTCTGATCTTATGGTCATTTACCAGGGTATCGCCGAAAACTTCGTCTTTTGCGTACCATCTGGAGTCCCAGTTTTTGATTACGCCCACTCTGAGACCGTGGGGATTAACTTTCTGACCCATTTACGTCTTCCTCCTTCATTCCTTTTCTTTCACCGCGATGGTGATGTGGCTGGTTCTCTTCAGTATTCTGTCAGCGCTGCCCTTACCGCGGGGAAGCATTCTCTTAAGAGTCATGCCGGGGGTAACGAAGCACTCGGATACGTAGAGGTTGTCTTTGTTCATGTCAAAGTTGTGCTCTGCATCTGCACACACTCTGTCCAGAAGCTTGATGAGGTCTTCACAAGCTGCCTTGGGAGTGTTCTTAAGGATCGCTCTTGCCGTAACCACGTCCTTGCCGCGGATAAGGTCGAGAACTATCTTTACCTTACGGGGAGAGATGCGGACAAACTTCAGATAAGATCTTGCAACTTTTTCTTCCATTTTCTCTATCCTCCCTCAATTATTTACCGTTGTTGGACGTCTTGGAGCCTGCGTGGCCCTTGAAAGTACGGGTGGGGGCAAACTCACCGAGCTTGTGTCCTACCATGTCCTCGGTAACGTATACCGGGATGTGCTTTCTGCCGTCGTGAACAGCGATCGTATGTCCGATAAACTCGGGGAATATTGTCGATGCTCTGGACCAAGTCTTGAGCACTTTCTTTTCGCCCTTCTCATTCATAGCGCAGATACGTGCGTACAGCTTCGCTTCGACGAAGGGTGCCTTTTTAAGACTTCTACTCATTATTCAGTTCCCTCCTCACTTGCTGTTTCTGCGTTTTACGATGAATTTGTCGGTTCTGGCCTTCTTCTTTCTGGTCTTATAACCCAGAGCAGGCTTACCCCAAGGAGTTACAGGGCCGGGACGGCCGATAGGAGAACGTCCTTCACCACCACCGTGGGGGTGATCGCAGGGGTTCATTACGGAACCGCGTACGGTAGGACGGATACCCATGTGGCGCTTACGACCTGCTTTACCGATCTTAACGGTGTCATGCTCGATGTTGGACACCTGACCGATGGTAGCGGTGCAGTCCATACGGATATATCTTACCTCACCGGAGGGGAGACGAACCTGTGCCATGGAGCCTTCCTTAGCCATCAGCTGTGCCTGTGTACCTGCAGCACGAACGAGCTGTGCGCCCTTACCGGGGTAAAGCTCTACGTTGTGGATGATGGTACCAACGGGGATAGCGGAGATGGGAAGGGTGTTGCCGGGCTTGATATCTGCGGTAGCGCCGGAGTAGAGGACGGTACCGTCGGTAACTCCAACAGGGCAGATAACGTAGCTCTTATTGCCGTCGGTGTCCTGGGTAAGTGCGATGTAAGCGGTTCTGTTGGGGTCGTACTCAACGCCGATTACGGTCGCGGGCTTATCGCTGGATCTCTTGAAGTCGATGATACGGTACTTCTGACGGTTTCCGCCGCCCTTATGGCGAACGGTGATCTTGCCGTAGCTGTTACGGCCGGCGTTCTTCTTCTTTACGGTGATGAGGCTCTTCTCAGGAGTCTTCTTCGTAACTTCCTCAAAGGAGGGAACCGACATATTTCTTCTTGCCGGTGATGTAGGCTTATACTTAATTGTAGGCATTTTCTACTTCCTCCTTCATCAGTTCATACCCTCGAAGAACTCGATCGTCTTGGAGTCGGGCTTCAGGGTAACGATGGCTTTCGTCCACGCTGCCGTGTAACCGCTCTGGTAACGGAGTCTCTTGGGTTTTCTCTTAACGTTGATGGTATTTACCTTTGCGACCTGTACGCCGAACAGCTCCTCGACTGCTTTCGCGATCTCGGGCTTAGTTGCGTCGGACGCTACCTTGAAGGTATATTTCTTGGAGGCAATACCGTCCATAGCCTTCTCAGTGATGATAGGCTTCAGGATAATGTCCTGTGCAAGTTTCATTTCGCATATACCTCCTCGATTTTTTCAACTGCTGCCTTTGCAGCAACGAGGGAATCGCTGTTCAGTATATCGTAAACGTTGATCTCGTTGTACTGAGATACCTTAACGCCTTCGATATTGCGGAGGCTGGCGATGGCCTTGCAGTCGACCTCAGGGAGAACGACGAGGGTCTTTCTTCCTGCCTTGACGTCTGCGAGCATCTTTGCCATGGTCTTCGTCTTGTACTCGTCTGCCTTGATCTCGTCGATGACGATCATATCGTCGCCTGCGACCTTAGCGGACAGAGCGCTGAACATTGCAACTCTCTTCAGCTTCTTGTTCATCTTTACCTTATAGGTACGGGGCTTCGGGCCGAGAGCAACACCGCCGTGAGTCCACTGGGGAGCACGGGTGGATCCCTGTCTTGCACGTCCGCTGCCCTTCTGTCTCCAGGGCTTCTTACCGCCGCCGGAAACCTCGGTACGGGTCAGAGTGGACTGAGTGCCCTGTCTCTGGTTCATAAGGTATGCTCTAACAGCAGAATGGAGGACGCTTTCGTTGACATCAGCTCCGAACACCTTATCGGAAAGATCCATCTTACCGACTTCGGAACCTGCCATATTCAATACTTTAATTTCAGGCATTTATTTTTCCTCCTTCCGACTTATGCTTTAACGCTGTCACGGATGAAGACGATGTTGCCTCTGGAGCCGGGAACGGCACCCTTAACGGCGATCAGACCTTTTTCCGTGTCGATCTTAACTATTTCAAGGTTCAGAACAGTGACCTGTTCATTACCCCACTGACCTGCCATCTTCTTGCCCTTGAATACGCGGGAGGGAGATGAACAAGCGCCCATGGAACCGACTTCGCGGTGTACGGGGCCGGTACCGTGTGTCATTTTCAGGATGTGGTGATTCCATCTCTTGATGGAGCCGGTGTAACCGTGACCTTTGGTAATGCCAGTAATGTCGACCTTCTCGCCTTCGGCGAAGGTATCGGCGGCCACTACGTCGCCCACGTTCATGTCGGCTGCATTCTCAAGACGGAACTCTTTGAGGTGTCTCTTTGCGGAAACGCCTGCCTTCTTGAAATGACCTTCTGCCGGTTTGGTGACCAGCTTTTCTCTGATGTCTTCGAAGCCGAGCTGTACGGCATCGTAGCCATCGTTTTCCGCAGTCTTCTTCTGGACTACGAAGCAAGGACCTGCTTCAATTACCGTTACGGGAATTGCAAGACCGTCCTCAGTGAAGACCTGGGTCATACCCAGCTTTCTTCCGATGATTCCTTTTTTCATGGTTTCCTCCAAATAAGGTTATTGGTTGATGCCGCATGATTTTCCGGGAGCCGCCCGGAAGCATCAACGTGACCTTTCCGCCATCAAGCCTCATCATCCGCCCTATATATATAGGAAAGATTTCAAAAGCTCTGTACGGTGGAAATGTATGGCTGTGATTTGCAGTTCTGAGATTACTTAACTTCTTTAGCTTCGATCTCAACGCCTGCGGGAAGTTCAACTCCGAGAAGAGCCTCAACAACCTTCGCGTCAGCATTCTCAAGAACGACGAGTCTCTTGTGGGTGCGCTGCTCGAACTGCTCACGGCTGTCCTTGTACTTGTGCACCGCACGAAGGATGGTCACGATTTCCTTCTCCGTGGGGAGCGGAATGGGACCGGAAACCTCGGCACCGTTTCTCTTCGCGATCTCTACGATCTTTGCAGCCGCAGAATCAACGAGAGTGTGCTCATAGCTCTTAAGTCTTACCTTAATTTTAGTTGCCACTTTCTTTGCCTCCTGTATTTTCTTTGACGAGGCGACGAACACGCACCCGGGCGTTTCCCGGCTCCCCTCAAATGAACCGGATCAGACAGACCTTTTTTCATTCGTCGGGCGTAGCATACCACCCGAAGAAAGTCAATCGGATCCGGAGCAGACGGGAGTGGGCGCATCACACACGAAAGCCTAACCCGTACAGTGCTCATATTCGCCGTCGCACCGCTCATAGCGGCACTTGCTCCACGGAAATTTCCTGCCTCACCGTAGCATAGTGGGCAGCACACCTCCCGCTTCATCGCACATCAAGCGGGGTAATTGTACCATATAATATAAGGAATTGCAACACCCGGAAATAAAAAATTCTCCCTATTTCATGTAGAAATTTCGGAGAATTTTTATATGAAGTTTTGTGCAGCTTGCACAATGTTTCTGTATGTAGTTTTTAGGATAAATATTACCACAAAATATAGAAATGTTGTCTTAATCATCCTCTAATAATTTGGAAGGCGGTATATTCAAAACCTGTGCTATCTTGAAAAGCGTTTCCAAAGATACGCCCCTAACAGTTCCGGTACCTTCGACCTGACCTACAAAGCTGACGCTTTTTCCGATAAGCTCCGCAAAATACTCCTGAGTATAACCCGCTTTTCTTCTGTAATATGCAATTTTCAGTCCAAGTGTGATATATCTCTCGGAAAATTCTGTTTTCATAATATCACCGCTCCGTTTCTTTACAGTATTATTTTACCTAAAGCAACGAAACAATATAATAAACTTAAATTGCATATTCCTTTACTTTGTGTGAATTATCATTTATAATAATTATATATTATTTAACTTCAGAGGTGATTTTATGAAAATAGCCGTTGTCGGCTCAAGAGGGCTGACCGTTAATGATATGGAAAAATACCTGCCGCCTGACACCACCGAGATCGTAACGGGCGGGGCAAAAGGTGTTGACCGTTGTGCGGAATCGTATGCCGCCGAGCACGGCATACCGATTAAAATATTCAAACCGAAATACGAACTATATAAAAAAGCCGCCCCATTGAAGCGGAACATTGAAATTATTGATTACTGCGACTGCGTGATAGCATTCTGGGACGGAGATTCGAAGGGCACAAAGCAAGTTATTGATGAATGTAGGAAAAGGAAGAAATGCATTACTGTAATTACTTTGCCGTAGTGCGCCGACCATATATTATTTTTCGCATAAATTTAATGTTGTGGTCTGCTTATTGCCTCGCGCTCACTTTTCGCGCGGGCAATATGAAGCATACTTTTCTACGGTTAGAACATCAAAGCACAACTACGCTTTTCAGTACAGAACATATAGAAAGCCGTAATTTTTCATATGCCGGTTCTGTACCCGCAAAGGCAGAGCCTTTGCCATAATTCAGTTCAGAAAAAGCTTGGCAAAAAGAACGCCGAAATGGGGGGGGCGTTGCCCCTCCACCCCACCGCCTTTAACAATTTGCAGAGTATTAATGGCAAAGGCTCTGCCTTTGCGGGTGTGGAACAAGCGAATTATATGGTTTTGTTTACTTTGGGTTCCACACTAAAAAGGCGGGCGAAAACTTTCAGAAAAAGTCAATA
>JAZLKW010000019.1:0-23958 GCA_045597805.1 Candidatus Avispirillum sp.
AAAAGAATTTTCGGAGTCTTTTGTACTTGTCTTTTGTTGTTCAATTTTCAAGGAACCTTTGCTTTCCCCTCGGGTGTCCCCCTCGGCGACAGCTTTGACAGTATACCACCCCGAAAACCGTTTGTCAAGTACTTTTTTCAACTTTTTCCAAATTTTTTTCGTTTTTATTTTTTCATTGAAAACGCTGCCGTATTATCAGCCTCAAATGCTGTCGTCCGCTCTCAAACTTTCACTATATATATGTGGTTTTGCATATAATTACGCGTAGATATCGCAGTTGACAAATTGTACCGTGAGTGTTAATATATATTGGTATTTTTCAAAAGGAGTGGTAACCGTGGGAATAATCAAATGGATAGTTAAATTTTTCTCGAAGCTTACGGGAGTCATCTCCGCTCTTTACAAGTATCGCACCGTATACACCATAGTAGGCTTTTTCGCGACGCGGAAATTCCCCGAGGCGAAGAACAGGCACCGTTATGCCGTACTTATTGCGGCGCGAAACGAGGAGGCTGTCATCGGCAACCTCATCGACAGCATCTCGGCGCAGGACTACCCCTCGGAACTCGTTACCGTTTTCGTTGCCGCGGACAACTGCACCGACAGCACCGCCTCTATCGCACGGGAGCACGGTGCCGTATGCTACGAGCGACATGATCCCGATCACCGCACCAAGGGCTACGCTCTGCAGTTCCTCGTTGAGGAAATACGCCGGGACTACGGCATAAATGCCTTTGAGGGTTATTTCATTTTCGACGCGGACAATCTTCTGAAACCCGATTACATTTCCCGCATGAACGAGTCCTTCGACGCGGGAGAGAAGATCGTCACCTCATACAGAAACACAAAGAATTTCGGTGACAACTGGATCGCGGCGTCCTACGCCGTACACTGGCTGCGGACCATCCGTACGGAGCACCGTCCCCGCTCCGTTTTCCGCCTCGCGACACGTATTCAGGGAACGGGATTCCTTTTCGCCTCCGAGCTTATCGAGAACGGCTGGAACTACGTTAGTCTCACCGAGGACAGGGCTTTCTGTGCGGACGCTGTTGCCAACGGATACACCATTTCCTATAACGACACGGCGGAGTTCTACGATGAACAGCCCGTCAGCTTCCGTATCGCCATGCGGCAGAGGATACGCTGGGCAAGAGGCCATCTTGAGGCTTTCGCCGAGACGGGTCCCAAGCTTTTCCGTCACATTTTCGTGACCGGAGACGTGACCCACAACAGAAAGACCGACGGCGACGGCAATAAGGTATCCGGCAGGCGGCGCCTCCTCAACGAGATACGGCTGCGCTTCATGAGCTACGACGTTCTGACCGTTATGTTTCCGCGGGGACTTTACACCACTCTGAAAAGGGTGATATGCGCGATCCTCCGCAGCGTACTCGTGATCGGGGGAGCTTACCACGTGAGCCTCGGGCTTCTGCCGTCTGCTCTGCGAAAGATTATCGCGTTTTTCGGGTCGCCCGTGCTGCCCGACGGGATCGCAGCGCAGATCGTTCTCATTTTCCTGTTCACCCTCTGCTGTGTTCTCTGGTCGTATTTTACCAACATATTCACGGCGGTATACATATACTTTGTAGAGAGACGCCGTATCACGAGGCTGTCCTTCGGCAGGCTCGTATGGTACTGTTTGACCTTCCCGATGTTTGACATTATGGGCAAGATCGCCATGGTGATCGCGCTGTTCGGCAAGGTTGAATGGAAGCCCATACCGCACAACGTGAACGTCAAGGTTGAGGAAATAAGATAGAAAGAAAAAAGCACCCCGGTGGGGTGCTTTTTTCTCACTCTCCTCTTGCGAAAAGCGGCGGCCGGTAGAAACACCTGCCGCCGTGCTTTTTGTTATGGCATGATTTATGGGTTATGAAAACTTTTGTTGAATCCTTCATTATAGATAGCTTTTATAGAACCACAAAGCATTGACTTACACTAAAGCTTTTCTGTCATAACAACAGATCTTTATTTCATTGTTCCAATTGAAATAGGTAATATATCCGTTTAATTTTCAGTTTTCTCAATTAATATCTCAGCCACAGCTCCGATACTATTATCAGCGTAAGGTTTGTAATATTTTTCAGGAGAATTAATATATGTATCATTTAGTCCAATATTGCTTAACCATGCGTTGTACTGATCTTCTGTCATTTCCCATACACAGGTGTATTGCTTGTCACCGATATTTTTGACAGTATAATAATACATTGAATCAGTATTGAAATATATATCGTCCCATTCTGTGACATATTTCTTTGCTTCTGACGGGGTCATTCCCACTCTGAGAAACTCTGCCACGGTAATTTCCGGAGACGCTATGTATATTTTTGTAGGTTTTTCTTTACCTGTTAAAGGATTTCCTACTTCCCGATCACCAAAGGCAAACAAGATGTTCTTTACATTGGAAGAATAAACCGGAGTACCTCCGTTTTCGCTGTATTCATATTTAAGGCTTACTCCATTAGAAACTAATTTTTCTGCCGTTGATTCAAAAGCGATGTCAATTGCTCTTGAAACATCGTTCGCCGAACTGTTCAAGACTTCAATACTTTTCAAACTCGAAAGGGGTGCTAAAGAATTTGCTTCAAAAACAATTTTGTTAGTAGTTATTTTTTCAATGGACGATGCAGTTAAATTGTTTGCAAAAGCTTCTGAAGAAACTTTTTGTACCTCATTCGGAATTGTAATTCTTGTTTCATTCCCTGTATACGACATAAGGATTCCGTCTTGAACAACAAAGCCATTGATGTTGAGTGGCTCATTAATATGAGGATTATCAACTACCGGAGACGGTTCACGCTTCACAAAAGTGTTTACGATAGGAATAGAAACAAGCAATAGAGCAATGCAAGCAGCTACCGGCAATATTTTTTTCCACGAAAATGCCTGCTTTCTTTTTTTGGATATATTTTCCTCAGAGTATTCTTCTATATATTTGTCATCAATTTTTGCCATAATATCTAACATCCTTTCTGCATTATTGTTTATCATACGATAACTCCTTTCCTCAAAAGATATTCTTTTAATTTACCTTTTGAACGAGAGACACGCATACGGACAGCGCCCTCTTTGATGCCTGCCAATTCTGATATTTTTTCATATGTATCAAAATACCAAAAACGTCTGACGAAAATCATTCGGTCTGTGTCGCTCAAACTTTTGAGAAATTCATCTATTATTCTGGCAATGTCAGAATCATCAATGTTTTCGTCCAGACCGCCGGAATCGAACAAACACCCCTCTAACTCATCAAGACACACTTCATAACTGCTGTTACGCTTTTTCCTGCCATTGAATTTATAACGGTTAACGGAAATGTTTCTTGTTAATCGGCAAACATAAGACATAAGCGGGTTAGGTCTATTTGGCGGAATTGTTTCCCACGTTGCCAAATATGTGTCGTTAACACATTCTTGTGCATCCTGTTCGTTATTTGTAATGTTTTTGGCTATGTTCAAACAAAGCCTCCCGTATTTTTTTGACAGTTCCATAATCGCTTCTTCTGAGCGCTCAAAGAACAATTCGATAATATCACTGTCGTTCATCAACTGCCCCCCTTTCTCGTGTCCTCACCTATAATCTAAACAAATGTCAGCTGTTTGTCACAAAATCAGAAAAACTTGAACGATTCCAATAAAACAAAGGATGGTCAGAAATACTATGTGTTACACCAGTATACAAAAGGAAAACGGTGCAATCCTTTTGGTTTGCACCGTATCCTACATGGGACTGTCCTTTAGAGTACCGCTTCATTGGGGGGCTTTTTGCCAGTCGCTTGTTACCGCTTACGTCAGCGGCAGGCCGCGCTCTCTCAGGTGGGAGGTCTCGTTTACATAGTAGAAGCGGGGGACGGTATATCCGCTTGAAAGATTCGGTATATTGCACCAGGTGATGCCCGTCTGGTACATGAAGAACGAGTGCCATGCGGCAGTTTGGGGGATGCCGAGGAGGTGGCCCGCTATAATAAGGAACACTCCCGCGTGGCAATAGAGCGCCACGTTTTTTTCGTTGGGAGTGACTATTTTGTATCTGCTCCCCTCGCGGACGTAGCCCTGCACGGCGAGAAAGCCGTCCAGGCCGTCGGCTACTTCTTTTATCATGCGCTGTGTGTTCTCTTTCCCGCAGAATTCGGGATCAGAAAAGGGATCGGGTGAGTTTTCGATCTCCGGGGAGCGCAGGAAGGAGGGGTCCATCTGGACGGCGAAGGTCTTTCCTCCGCGTCCGTTGGATGCGTAATGCTCCACCTCGTGCGTCCACGGCTCAATTTTAACCGGGAGGGCGAGTTTTTTCGCGAGGTACTCCGCGGTCTCCGTTGCTCTGCCGTAGGGTGAGGAATATATTTCGTCAATAGCCAGTCCTGTCATCTCTTCGGCGCACGCCTCCGCCTGGGTACGGCCAAGATCGGTCAGCGTATCGTTTGAATAATCGGGATTTCCGTGGCGGACTATATAGAGATTCATCATATCACTCCCTTTTCTTTCATTATAGCAGATGGCCCGGGTTTGTCAAGGGACGCCGGAGACCGATTCGCTGAGAAGGTATTATAACGAGCTGTCGGAGATCTACAAAAACGCAGCGAAGGGGACTTTCGAGAAAATCAGCGCGGCGGCGAACGGTGAAGCTGCGGCGCAGGCGGCGGAAAATAAAAAAGCTCCCGGCGGGGAGAAGGTGCAGTTTTCAGGGAAAATGCTATATCTTTTTCGAAATCGTCCGAAAGCAACGAGCTTATAAATAAAACTATTGATAGCGCAGATGATATTGTTAATTACGGAGTAGTATATAATATTACTGCACCGGTCCTTTCGGGGGAAGGAAAAGTCAGCAAACAAATAAAAGAATATTTCGATAGCATTGGAAACATCGCAAGCAGAAAGGGAATGAGGCCTGTCGAACTCGCACAATCAGGTGCTAAATCGACAGTATTCCACGGATTTGGACCTGAAAAATTATTAGCGGTCGGCGCGATTAAAGATGTAATAGAAAAAGGTATCGAAATTGATTTCCAAAAAAACTGGAAAAACAGAGGATACGATACACATGTTATATCGGGATATGGTGAAATTGAAGGAAGAAAATCATTGGTAAGCGTTGTTGTTAAAGAATATCCTACACAACCACACTTAAACAATAAATTTGACCTTCATGAAACAATAATAATAGAGGCTGACCCACACATCATGACAGAGACCAAAAACGGTACATCCGTGAGTGAGCCAACCTCTACAATGAATGATACCACACCTACACTTGAAAGTCAAGGGAAAGAGCAAAAATCCCGGAAGACGGCGGAAACTGAAAGAGAATATCTTGAGCTTGCAAAGGACCCGGTGAAGAATGAAGCAAGGCTGCGGGAGATGGTCAGAGAGGCGGCTAAAGCTGCGGGGTATGATTCTCCGCTCCTGTTCCATGGGACGGACAGCTTCGGATTTACAGTATTCAGAACACAGCGACCTTATATAAATACTGATATGCCCATATTTGCTTCCACCCTCAAAGAAAATGCCGACACATATCATTTGACGGAAAACGGCAAAACTGAAATCGGGAAGAAAGAATCAAACAATATTACCGCGGAAGACGTGGAAAAAGCATACGAAAAGCGGTATGGGAAGGAAACATCAGTAACGCTTGTACCCGGTGAAACTCCACAGTATAAAATCGAAGGATTCGGAACGCTTACTCTAAAAGAAGTCCGAAATGCCTTTAATATCGGTGGCGGCACATATGCTTTATACGGCAATGTTGATGATTTCCTTGAAGTCGATGCAAAAGAAAGTTTGTTCAGAAATGTTGAGTTCGAAGGCAAACACTACAGCACAGACGAAATTGCCGATATTGCAAGGGAAAGAGGCTACAAAGGCGCAATTATCCGGAATGTTATGGATAAGGGATTGGGGCGTATCGGGGAAGAAATAATATCAGATACATATGTTTTCTTTGACCCCGAACAGGTAAAATCCGCTGATCCTGTCACCTACGATGACAAGGGCAATGTGATACCGCTGTCGGAGAGGTTTAACGAGAAAAATGAGGATATAAGGTATTCGAGGAAGAAATCTTCAAGCACATACGATTACAGCAAGTCGTTTGCGGAGCAGATTGAAGATTATGAAAAGGGTAATTTCCCGGAACATGATACTTTAGTAATAAGCAAAACTCCTGAAATATTTCAAAAAATAGGAATGAATGCACTTCCCATTACCTTTACACAGTCTCATCTTGAAGAATTGCTCCACCCGGTAGACGACGACCACACTTTTACAAGAGAGCAGATCGAGAATATACCCAAATATCTTGAACATCCCATAGCAATAATCGAAAGTCGCTCTCCGAACGCCAAAAACAACAGTATCGTTGCGATACTTGATATGTCACATAACGGTAAGCTGGCAATAGGCGCTGTTGTTATTGACGGAAACGGGAAAATACACAATCGTGATATTGACAGTAATGCTCTTACAACTGTTCATACAAGAAAAAATACCGTTACAGGACTCCTTGCAGATGCTGTACGCAATGAATCAAACGGAAACGGCGGAATATTTTATTGGCAAAAAAACAAAGCCATGCAGCTACTGAAAGGCAGAGGGGTACAATTCCCCAGGGCAATCGGTACTACTGATGGCTTTGTAAGGAGTATATCACATCCGTTATCAAAAGTCAAGACAAAAATAAAGAATGTGACAGAAACAAAACAATTCAAACGCTGGTTCGGAGACTGGCAGAAACATCCGGAAAGAATACCTTCTGCTTTGCTTAACGAAGACGGGACTCCGAAGGTGTTTTATCATGGAACGAACGAAATCTTTACAGTATTTTCACCTGATGAATTAAATCCGAGAGAGGGAAGCTATTTCTTTGCCGAAAATATTGAGGATGCCCGTGGTTATGGAGGAAATGTGTATGAGGTTTATTTGAGTGCGGACAAGCTTGCGGACTATGATAATCAACCCTCCGAATTCTACAAGCTGAAATCCAAACGGGAGCAGGTGGAATATCTCAAAGCAAAAGGCTATGACGGTTGGTATTCGGATATGGATTCCGGCGGCTGGGGCGAGGTTTCTGTGTTCTCCAATACCCAAATTAAATCCGCCACAGACAATATCGGCACATTCGACGGCAGCAATTCAGATATCAGGTATTCGAGAAAGAAATCGACCTCCGGAGAAAACTATGTTCAAATTGATGAAAACGCCATTGATCTGCAGAACGGTAAAAGCATAGCGCAGAACATAGCCGAAATACTGCACGATAAGTTTAACAACCTCATAATAACCAACGGGCAGTATATCAGGGTAAACTCCAAGACTAACAGAGAATTTACAGGTTCAGACTGGGCACAAACTCTAAAAAGAAAAAATATCTCATGGTATAACGACAAGATCAAGTCACTTGCCAATGCGGATGAAATTCTTTCAGTAGCGAAAAACTGGGTGAACGAAAACATAAAGCACGAAAGAAAGGACAAGATAACTTCTTTCGGCCGTGGAAATATTCTCTATAAGGTCGGGAAAAACGGTTATTCCGCAGATGTGCTTGTGGGTGTCAAGGATGACGGCTCCGCTTTGCTTTATGATATTATCAATATCAGCGACAAAAAAATAGCGGAGAATCCAACTGTGCTGGGGAATGATAATTCCCGTGCAGTGTTGGATGTCTCCGCTGACAATGATAGTACCACACTTACACCGGAAAGTCAAGAGAAAACACAAAATTCCCTCAAGACCGGGCGGAGCGCGACGTATCATGCGTATGAGATAATGGATCTGTTCGGCATAAAGCAGAACGCCGAAAACCGGAACGTCATAGCAGATACCCTTGAGCGGCTCATCGGAGCCATGCGCGACGGCGGGGACTACATGAGCGATGAAGCCATCCTGAGATTTGCGAGGGACACCGCCGATTACATACTGCCGGAGGTGAAGAAAAAGAGAGGTTCATGCCTCTCTTTTTCAGTTACATAAGTCTTACTTTTCCGGTCAGGGATACTTTACCGTCCGGGTCAGCGGTAACGGTAAGGATACCGCCGGGCTCCGATATTTCCGCCGTTATGCGCTCGCCCATCTCACGCGCAAGGTAAACGCCGAGAGCGGAGGTGCCGCTGGCGCATGAGCTTTCCCAGAAAAGGGTGCCCGCGCCGGGTGTGTACACCAGAGGCTCAACGGACGAGGTCTGCTCGTCGTAGAACATGATACCCAGAGCGTCTGCGGAAAGCTTTCCGCACCACTCTTTTATCGCGATCTGCGCCGTCTCGCGGTCCGCTTTTCCCTTATAGATCAGGTGGCCGATGCCCTGCATACGGACGTAAGGTAATTTAAGCTCTTTTCCGTCAAGGATCAGCGTTTCCTCGGTGATCTCGCTTATCTGTGGCATATCAACTGTACATCGCAGAGCGCCCGTCTCCGTTCTGACCGTGGTGACGGTTACGGGATTCTCCGCTCCGGAAACTTTCAGTGTCGTTTCGGTCTTTCCCGTTTTCAGGTATCGGAGCGCCGCCGCGGACATCGCCGCGTTGCCGCAGAACTCGCCTCCCGTCATGGTAAGGGTCAGCCCATCATCGGTCAAAAAGCCCGCCTGCTCAGCATAGGGAACGTCCTCCATTATCATATCGGCGACGTCTTTATTTCTTTCTCCCTCGATCAGCACCGTTACGTTTCCGGTGGGATCGAACACATAATATCTCGGTTTCATCAGCTCTGGTAATTACGGAGGAACTGTTTCGTTCTCTCACTCTGCGGATTGCCGAACACGTCCTCGGGGTCGCCCTCTTCCACTATCACGCCGCCGTCCATAAAGACAACTCTGTCGGATACGGCGCGGGCAAAGGGCATTTCGTGGGTTACGATGACCATAGTCATCTTCCGCTCGGCAAGCTGTTTTATTACTCTGAGCACCTCGCCCGTCAGCTCGGGGTCAAGAGCGGAGGTGGGCTCATCGAAAAAGAGGATCTCGGGTTTCATGGCAAGAGCGCGGACTATGGACACTCTCTGCTGCTGACCGCCGGACAGCTGATAGGGGTAGCTGTCCCATTTATCTGCCAGTCCCATGGTCTCAAGGAGCGCCATAGCCTCCTCTTTTACCTCTTTAGGGTCTCTTTTCAGCACCGACACGGGGGCGTCGGTGAGGTTTTTCAGGACGGTATAATGGGGAAAAAGGTTGAAATTCTGGAAAACCAGTCCGAAATATTTTCTGAATCTGTTCAGATCCTTTTCGTACTTTATCTTCCCGTCCGTCATCTCCGTTACGTTCTCGCCCATGTAGGAGAGGATGCCTCCGTCCAGCCTTTCAAGGAAGGTGGCGCAGCGCAGGAGCGTAGATTTTCCGCTTCCGGAGGGGCCGATTATCGATACGACCTCGCCCTTGTCGACGGTGAGGGATATATCCTTTAAGACGTGGTTGTCACCGAAGGACTTTTCCGCGTTCTTTACGGTCAAAACGTTCATATCCGCCCTCCTTATCTATAATAGTTCATGGCCTTTTCAAGCCGTCCCATGGCAAATCCCACCACGGCATTGAACACGTAGTAGAACACGCCCGCCACGATGAACGGAGTGAAGCTGGTCTGTGAGTTGGCTATCTGCTTGCCTATGGTGAACATCTCCTGATAGGAGACCGTAAAGGCTATGGAGGTGTCCTTAACCAGAGTGATGACCTCGTTGGTCAAGCTGGGAAGGATGCGCTTGAACACCTGGGGCAGAATGATCTTTACGAAGGTTTTGAACTTGGAGTATCCCAGCACCTCCGCCGCCTCGTACTGGCCGAGGGGCATGGACTCGATACCGCCGCGGTAGATCTCGCAGAAGTACGCCGCGTAGTTTATGGCGAAAGCTATGACCACGGGGATCAGCTTGTTTCTCGAAACGGACACTCCGAAGAGGTAATACGGACCGTAGGTCACGGCGAGAAGCTGCAGCATGAGAGGTGTTCCGCGCAGCACGGAAATTATGAATTCCATGGTCTTCGACACGACCTTGTTTTTGCTCATCCGCAGTACTGCCATGAGCATACCTAAGGGAAGCGCGAAAATAAGGGTCAGAAAAAAGATGGCACAGGTCTTACCGAGACCGCCGCCCATTTTCATGATCATGGTCGAAAGGGACATTTTTTTCCTCATAAGTATATGCAACCTCACTTTTCCCCAAAACGCAGGAAAACCGGGGCTGCTTTGACGCAGCCCCGTCAGATCCTACTGTATGTCAGTCTTATTTATTGATGAAGATAAGGTTATCAACGATGTCGGGATACTTTGCCGCGATCTCAGCGTAAGTACCGTTCTCGACAAGTGCGTCGATAGCGCCCTGAATAGCGGTGTTCATGTCGCCGTCGTCAGCTCTGAACGCGATACCGTACTGCTCTGCGCCCAGCTCCTCGTTGATGACCGTGAAGCCTTCGTTCTCGGCAACAAAAGTATCAGCGACCGGCTTATCTACGAATACGGCATCAACTGCGTTGCCGTCAAGCTCTGAGAAGCACTTCACGAAGCTTTCGCAGGTGACCAGCTCCTTAAAGGTAGCAGAGAGATCGGCAAGATCGCCGTCCTCGGCAAGGAGTGCCTCACCGGAGGTTCCGAGCTGAACTGCTACGAACTTATCCTTAAGGTCAGCAGAGCTCTTGATACCGGAGCTGTCTTTTACTACGAGCACCTGGGTGTTGTAGAAATAAGGCTCTGAAATAACGTAGCCGGCTTCCTTCATGGAGTCGAGGATGGTCATACCGGACCATACGCAATCACACTCTTCAGCATCAAGCTGGACCAGCTTCTGCTCCCAGTTAACTCCGAATACCTCGAAGTCCCATCCGAGATAATCGCAGCAAGCCTTGCAGATCTCAACGTCGAAACCGGTGTATTCGCCGTTCTCGTCGAGATAGCTGAAGGGAGGATACTCGGGGTCGATACCCATGGTGAATGTTACCTTCTCAGTTTTGTCTGCATCGGTGGTGTCGTCTGCTTCTTTCTTTTCACCGCATGCTGCCAGACAGAGAAGCATTGCGATCGCAAGCATAAGGGCTAAAATTTTCGTGAATTTCATTGTTTTGGTTCCTTTCATTTCGTGTGCTCTTTATCACTTTATCGTGATAAAGCGATAAACTGTATTTGTATAATACACCAAACGAAAAGATTTGTCAAGACCTTTCACAAAAAAATTTTCCCGAAGTGAGCCGACGTCATATACTGATAGTGGTGCCTGAGGGTACCTAAAAACAAAAGGAACTAAGAAAGAAATGGTTAATCAAAGATTTTTCAATGAAAACGCCACTCCCCTGGACAGGGTGGCGATGCCTTTGACGAAAGGCTCCGGGTGTGCGGAAGCAAAAGTTGTCTTCTGCTCATCCGTGCCTCTCGCCATGGGATACGTGCCCGACCAGGAATGGGATGAGGTATACGCCGAGGACAAGGGCTTTCCCCGCGGGACCATCTTCCCATCTCTGGACTTTCCCTTTTACGGGTCGAAAGGAGGATGCCGCTGATGCAGCAGAATATTCAGATGACCAGACAGTCGCTCATGCAGAAAATAAGAGAGGCTGATTTTGCGAAGCAGGAGGTCATCCTGTACCTTGACACGCATCCGCATGACAAAAAAGCCATGAAGTATTACTGCGTTATCCGCGACAGATGCCGCGCGCTGACAGATGAATACGAAAAGTATTTCGGGCCCGTCACCGCCTCCGGCGTCCGCTCCGGCGGAAAATGGGATTGGGTCGATGCCCCGTGGCCGTGGCAGACGTGTGCCCCGCAGCCTTGGCATGCGGGATGTCCCATGCCCGGAAAGGAGGCAAAATAGATGTGGCAATATGAGAAAAAGCTACAGTACCCCGTAAAGATCAAGACTCCCAACGCGAAGACCGCAAAGGTGATAATCTCCCAGCTGGGCGGTCCCGACGGAGAGCTTGCCGCCTCACTCCGTTATCTCAATCAGCGGTACACCATGCCCTACGGCGAGATCGTGGGGACGCTGACGGATATAGGCACGGAAGAGCTCGCACACGTGGAGATGATCTCCGCGATCCTCTATCAGCTGACGAAGGATCTGACCGTGGATGAGATAAAGGCGGCGGGATTCGACACCTATTTCGTCGATCACACTCTGGGGATATATCCCATCGCCGCCTCCGGAGTTCCGTTCCGTGCGGAATATTTCGGCGTTAAGGGTGACACCTACGCCGATCTGCACGAGGACCTTGCCGCCGAGCAGAAGGCGCGGGTGACCTACGACAACATCCTCCGTCTGGTGGACGATCCCGACGTGCGCGATCCTATCAAATTCCTCCGCGAGCGTGAGCTGGTACACTTCCAGCGTTTCGGCGAAGCACTCCGCATCGCACAGGAAAAGGACAGCTACAAGAATTTCTACGCGTACAACAAGCAGTACGACAAGCATTAAAAGAAAAAGAACCCCTTTCCGGGGTTCTTTTTCTTCCGCCGACAAAGTCAGCGGAGAGAAGAGAGAAAAGTGCAGAGTGAAAAGAGAAGAGTTATTGAAGCTTTTCGTCTCGGGCGAAAAGCCACCATTTCTTTTCTCTCTTCTCTTTTCTCTTTTCACTCCGCACCTTTGGTGCGGGTTATTTTTCCATCCGGGTAGACCCAGATCGCGTCGGCGCCTGCCTCATCGAGGATCGCTCTTCCCTTCTTCTCGCTCATATTGAAGAGCGCGGTGGAAAGGGCGTCGGCGATACCTGAATCGTCACATACGACCGACACGCTGAGGTAGTCATTCTCCGGGAACAGAGATTCGGGATTGATAATATGATGATAGCGGACACCGTCCACCTCGTAATATCTCTGGTAGGAGCCGCTGGTAACGCAGGCGGAATCCTCAAGTTCCACCTCTGCCACAACAGAGGCGAGGGTCTCTACCCCGGGATTCTGTATGCCCGTGGTCCACTTTTTGCCGTCGTCCTTTTTCCCCACGCAGCGGACGTTTCCGCCCACGCTGAGGGCGATGGAGTCCCAGCCGTTCCGCTTTATCATCCTCGCCGCCATCTCCGCGGCGTAGCCCTTTGCCACAGCGCCCACGTCAAGGGACATCTCCGGGTCGAGGAGCGTCACCGTGCCGGCACCCCGGTCATAGGTCACGTCATCTATTTTCGTATGCTTGGCGGCAAGACGAAGATCCTCAAAGGCGGGGACTGCGGTCCCCGCTTCGCGGTACTCATGCCATATTTTCGTGACGCTGCCTATGGCTATATTTGTATAGCCTCCGGTGAGCTTGTACATGTTTTTGCCGAACACGATCAGGTCAATTATCCTGTCGTCCACCTTCACGGTCTTACCCGCGCTCAAGTTCACGGTCCTGAGATTTGTCATTCCCTCGTACTCATTGTATATGTCGTAGAGCTTATGGTAATCCGTCAGGTACTTGATTATCTCGTCGGCTTTTTTGTTGAAATCACTTTCGGAGGAGCAATAGCCCGTTATAACAGTTTCCGTATCGAACAGAGTCACGTCCGTCCTCGTATATTTCTTCATGCCGCAGGATGTGAGCGGCAGGAGCAGTATCGCGCAAAGAAGCGCGCAGATTATCCTTTTTCTCATATCACGATACGGAGGGGATGTCCACCGTTACCTCGCCCAGTTTTGTGAACTCTATGGTACCGTTCACGTCGAAGCCGTTGTAATTATAGGTAAAGCTTATGGAGCCGTCCTCGCCCTCGAATACTATTTTCACGTTCTTAATGTTTTCAAGCTCGGCGTCCGCGCTGTAATACCAGGTGTCCTCCTCATTTTCCGACTTGGTGTAGTTGGAGGAGGTCAGCAGAGCGGCAAGGGTATTATCGTCGATAAAATCGGTATAATCCACCTTGTCGGCGACCTTTTTCGTCCATTTACCCGTAAGGCTCTTCGTATATTTATAGGCGACACCGTCCACGGTCTCGGAATACTCGTCAAGTCCCATGAAACCGGAGGTGTGGGTCTTGTCACCGTCCTTCATGACGGTGACGTTAAGTGAGCCCACCAGGGGAATGTCCGTCAGGGTTATATCCATCTCAAAGCTTTTCGCCGTAGCCAGCTTCGCCTTGTAGCGTTCTATGGGGTTGATCATTCCGCAGGACGCCGTGGAAGCGGCGAGCGCAACCATGGCGAGGAAAGCCCATACCATTTTGATTATCTGTTTCATTTTTTATTATCCTTTCAATCAAGCGTCTCGAGTAGGAAGCTCACGGGACGGAACCCGTCGTTGCACGAGATCATTGCGGATCTTTTATTTTTCATCCAGCCGTCGTATATGTTCTCTCCGCCGCAGGCAAGAGTCATGACGAAGGGGGAAAGGGACGTCCAGGCGCTTTCACACATTCCCTCGGGCTTCTCGGCGTCCTCAGAAACAAAGACCTCGCCCACCGAAAGCGAACAGGCGTGGGAGATGGGATTTTCGTATTTTTCCATCAGATCTTTGTGCTCCGTTTTGCGCATGACCGTGATCTTTACTTTTTTCACAAAATCACCTCTGCAGATATCATACCACAAAAGGGGGTGCGTGTCAATCTTTCAGCGAAACCACCTGTTTTTCCCCGTGCAGCATTCGGGCACGTGGGGCGGCACGTCGCAAAGGATGGCGTCTTCGCCTATCTTTTTGATTTTGTCCCACGGTATACGCAGTCTCGACTGCCGGAAAAAGGGGAAAAATCCCGTCTCCGACGGGACGAACACCGCCGTCACCGTGCCGCAGGCAAGATCTATTTCGTAGTTCGTGATATGTCCGAGCCGCCGCCCGTCGCACACGCTTATGACGATCTTTTCGGAAAGGGAATCCGTCGTGCATGCCATTATAATCACCTCACTTTTTGCATGGTCATTATATGCAGAAAACGCGAGCGGTATGAACTGAAGCCGAATAATATACGAATTTACGACAAAGCCGCAGAGGACCTGACATCCCTCTGAGGTTATTTTGTTAATATTCTTCGTATCCCTTGTATTTGACGGGCGGAGATGCTATAATTAATATGATTATTTATATTTATCGACAGGAGTATCATATGAACTACGATTATTCTCCCGAAATTTCCGAAAAGGCCATCGCCGCAAACGAGATAATCCAGTCTCTTATCGCGGAGATAGAAAAGGTGGTCATAGGCAAGCACAACGAGATAACCATGCTGGTGTGCGCCATGCTTTCCGGCGGCCACGTGCTGATTGAGGACGTTCCCGGTGTGGGCAAGACCACCCTTGCCGCCGCTCTCGCCCGCGCCGCAGGTCTCAAGTTCAACCGTGCCCAGTTCACCCCCGACGTTATGGCTTCCGACATCACGGGCTACAACATCTACAACCGCGGCAAGGAGCAGTTTGAGTTCCGTGAGGGTATCGTCATGTGCAATATCCTTCTCGCCGACGAGATCAACCGCGCCTCGCCCAAAACCCAGTCCGCCCTGCTTGAGGCCATGGAGGAAGGCACCGTCACCGTTGACGGCACCACCTATCTCATGCCGAAGCCCTTTATGGTAGTGGCGACCCAGAACCCCACCGGATACGTTGGTACCTATCCCCTGCCCGAGGCACAGCTCGACCGTTTCGTGCTCCGTCTCTCCATGGGCTACCCCACGGAAACCGAGGAGATGAACGTGATCCTCAATCGCAAGACCGAGAATCCCATGGATTCCGTCAAGGCGGTGACCGACCCCGACACCGTTGAAAAGCTCCGCCGCATCGTTTCCAACGTCTCCGTTTCCGGCGAGATCTCGAAGTACATAGTTCAGCTCGTAAGCGAGACAAGAAAGTCCACAAAAGTCACTCTGGGAGCTTCCCCCCGTGCCTCTCTTGCACTGATGCGCCTTTCCCAGGCGTATGCCTTTATCAAGGGACGCGACTACGTGCTCGCTGAGGACGTTTCCGCACTCTATGTTCCCGCAGTATCCCACAGGATAATGCTCTCCCAGGAAGCAAGACTTGAGAAGATGAGCGCCGCCGACGTGCTGAACTCTCTCTCCCGCAGCGTGACCGTGCCCTACAGGACCGCGGCTTCAAAATGAGAAAAGAAAAAAAGAAAAGAAATATAACCCTGCGTCCGGGTGCCATTGTCTACGGCATCCTTTATGTCTACGCCATAATCATGACGCAATTGCTCCGCAATCCCATGTCCAACGTGTTCTTCTGGTTCATGGTGACGGCGGCGCCTCTTTCCTTTGCCGTCATGATGCTGGGAAAGGCCGTGATACAGGTCTACGTCCACTCCGACGTTTCCGCCACGGAAAAGATGGCGCCCGTGGAGTACGAGATCCGGGTCATAAACCAGTCGCCCATACCTTACCCCTTCGTTGAGGCCATAGTCACCCAGCCCGACGGCGACGGAGTGCGGTGTTCGGAGGAGAATATCGTGCTCTCCCTCATCCCCTTCGGCGGCTATATCGTCAAGGAGAACATACGCTTCCGCTTTCGCGGTCTTTACGAGATAGGCGTGCGGGAACTCTACATCACCGACGTTCTGCACATCTTCCGTCTCAGGGTCGAATACAACAACTACTCCAATGTGACCGTCGCTCCCAGAGTGCTGGAGATGCGCGGCATGGGCAACCGCTCCGTGTCCGACATCCCCACCCCCACGGTCAGGGTCGTTGACAACCGGGATCTTTCCGAGATAAACAACATCCGCGATTACAGAAACGGCGACTCTCTGAAATCCGTCCATTGGAAGCTTTCCACCAAGTCCGAAGAGCTTCAGGTAAAGGAATTCAGCACCAATAACGACCGCCACGCGTACATTTTCGCGGACATGGCCGCTCCCACCCCTCCCCCGGAGATAGAAAAGGAAGCGGCAAGGGTGAAGCTCCGCCGCGCTCTTCGCGAGGCGAAGCGCAAGAAGGTGCTCCGCGGAACGGGCACCGTGCTCTCCTCCTTTATTTCCTCTCTCGGCGACAAGCGCAAAAAGAAGAATTATCTTAAAAAACGCGCAAAGGGCATGGACGCCGAAAAAATCGAGGCTATCGAGATGATAGACCGCCTCATCAGTGAGACCTCCGGCAAAAAGAAAGACAAAAAAGAAAAGAAGAAAGAGCCCGACCACGATGTCATGGAGACCGTGGAGGCTCTGGAAAAGATAATCGGAGAGGATACGGAAACTGCGAGCCGCTCCGAGCTTCTCGAGGCGCAGATGCGCTGGGGCGGTGTGCCCTGCGATGAATACGCCGACGAGATGCCCGAATACTGCGCCGACGGCGTGGCCGAGATCACCATGGCAGCGGCGGCAGACGAGCTGAAAGCCGGAAACCGCTGTACCGTGGTATGGTTCGGGCGGGACGGCATCTGTACCGCAGAGCTCTGCGACACCGCTGATTTTGACGATCTGTGTCTGCGATTCGCCTCCACCCCGGTGGTGCCCTGCGAGAACTGTATCGCGAAGCTGACCGACGCCATAGGCGAGGCTGTAAATGTTACGGTGCGTATCGTCACCGCCAACATTGACCCCGCTAATCTCGCCGCCTACTGCTCCGTTCCCGCCTCCTTCGGCGGCGCGGGCTGCGGCTGTGTAACGGAGGTGCTTCTCTTCGATCCCTCGGAGCGTTACACCTCTCCCGTTCAGCGCCGCGAATACGTGACCGACTGCAAAATGAGACTGCGTCATCAGGGCGCGGACCTCTTCGAGCTTCGTGAAAGCACCTCTCCCGACGGCACCTCGGTGCTTCAGCCGGAAGAGCTGATATAAGGGGGTGACGGCATGAAAAAAGTATTCTATTCCCCTGTTGAGAACACGACCCCCATATGGAGGAACGCGGGTCTGTTTCTCCGTACCCTCATCACCTACATGGGCATTATCGGCCTCACCACGCTCATTTTGGGCGCGGCAGGCATTTCCTACCCCGACTGGTGGGGCGCCGTTGCGGTAAAGGCAGGTCATATCGCCCTGCTCGCCATCCCCGCCGCCGTCGCCTGCGCCGTGGCCTCTACCGGCAGGATCGCCGCCGCCGTGACCCCCGTGGTCTACGCGGGAGCATACGCCGGTATCGTCACCGTCCTTTACGGAGACCCCGTTAGCTTTACTGTTAAAAGCGCGCTCCGTGTCTACAACATGGCGCTTTACCGTATGTCCGCCCTGGGCTATGCCGCCATAGGCAGCCGCATGGTACCCGACGGTTATGACTACACCCAGGCGGGCAACGCCATATCCGATCCGTACCGTTTCGGAGGCGCGTTCCTCGTTATAACCTTGATCGCGCTGTTTCTCTATTTCACCGTACAAAGAAAGGTGAGGGTCATCCCCCTCGCCATCGGCATCGGGCTCATCCTCACCCCCATACTCACCTACAACATAGGCAAGGGCAACGCCGGCATCGGCTTTACCATATGCCTTATCTGCGGAGCTCTGGGAATGAAGTTCTATGACCGCGCTTACAGCGGCGTCATCGAACGCAGGCAGAAAAAGCGTGAGATGCGAAAATCCCTCCGCCTCAAAAAGAAAGAGGAGCGGGAAAAGAAGCGCGAGGAAAAGCGGGCTCTCACCGAGCGGGCACAGTCAGTATATGAGACCGCCGCCGAAAACGAGATGGGTCTGAAGGTGGCACGGAAAGCGAAAAGCGCCGTGTTGAAAGCCCACCGCGACGCCGCGAAAAAGGCGAAAAAAGAAGAAAAACAGAGAATAAAGGCAGAAAAGAAAGCGGCGAAAAAGTCTCCGGACCGCGCCGCCGAAAAGAAAGAACGGCGCCGCCGCAGATACGTCTCCTACATGGGAGGCTTCGCGGGAGCAGCCTGCGCCGCCGTGGTGTTCCTCTCTCTGTGGATACCCATGGCATCCGTTTCCGGCAATTTCCGTGTTATAGACTCCATCAACAACCGCGTGCAGATCGTCCGCACCTATGTGACGGCGTATCTCCACGGCAACGATATCGACCTGAACCAGCTATACGCCTACGGCATCGACGATCTGGCACCCAGAAAGCTCTCCTTCGACCCGCTTGAGTACCGCGACAGAAGGCTGTTCCGCGTGGAATCCGAGACAGACAACAATATCTATCTCAGAAGCTGGATAGGTACGCATTTCGACTACAAGGGAGAAGAATGGACCTCCGCCGACACCGACACGGTGCTCGCATACCGCGAACAGTTCGGCAAGGAATTCTCCCCTGACGAGATCACCCATAATTTCACAAAATACGTTTACCCCTCCTCCACCGTTTTCGAGGACGGCGCAACGTACAAGAATTTCGGCAAATTCGGCTTCAACGTTCAGAAGGTCGACGTCTGGCGCGTCAGCGGCAAGAGCCTGCTTCTGTTCGTCCCCGCCCACATGAACACCGACGTGGGTCTCACCGCCTACGGAGAACCGGAGGACGTAGATTTCAAGTATTCCCGCTATTATGAGGGCGTGTACTCCTCCCGCTTCTTCAAATACGGTATGGGCTACGGTACCCTCTCCTATGTGACCGCCTTCAACCGCGCCGAATCGGGCGAGGGGCTTGACAATTCAGTCAGATACTGGGAACTTTCGAAAAAATATATAACCTCCGTCTCACCCGATGCCTCCCAGAGCGAGATCGACGCACTTCTTTACGATTTCGAGACGGAAGCAAAGGACCTCGGTATCGAATATCTGGGCGTCAGCCTGCCGGAGCGGTATTTCAACTCCATGAGCGATACCGAAAAGGAAGAGCTGACAGAAGCCTTTGCTCTTGAAGAAAAGTATGCGGAGTTCGCAAAGACCTCCTACTGCGAAAAGAGCGGAAGCAAGACCGTCGAAGGGATCGCCGCGGAGATAAAGGATAACCTGACGGCAGAAAAAGGCGCAGAGGTCACGGCGAACGAGCTCTGCCGCGGCGTTGCCGATTATTTCCGCGACGGCTACACCTTTACCCTGACACCCGACAGCAACAAATACGACGGCAGCAAGACCGTTCTCGAAGCCTTTCTCACCGACGTGAAGGAGGGTTACAGCACCCACTTCGCCACCGCCGCCATCGCGATCCTCCGCGAGTACGGCATCCCCGCAAGATACGCGGAGGGACTTGTGGCGCACGAGTTTACCGAAGCACCTCCCTCCGCCGTTTCCGACTACCGCTCCTACGTTGAGGACAACGACGCCTCCGCATGGGTGGAAGCATACATCGACGGCATGGGCTGGGTACAGTACGAGGTTTGTCCCGGCGAGCTCGCCGAGGGTATGTACGACCCCAAGAGTGCGACGCTGACCGAAGAGGACCTCATCAGAAAGGACGACGAGGACACCGATCCCTTCGGCGAGGGCGAGAAGCATGAGAGTGTGTACGATATACTGCAAAGGCTCGGAAAGCTTACGGAAAAGCAGCCCGGCGAATCCGATTTCCAGTGGTTTGTCCGCCGCACCGTTCCCATCCTCATCGTACTCGTAATACTCTATCTTATCTTCCTCCTGCTGCGCTATTTCTACCGCAGGGCGCAAAAAGCGCTGGGCGAGAGATACGCCGTCATCGAGAAGGTGCAGAACCCCGAAAACGCTTCGAACCCCAACGTGGATTACGCCGCGCTGACAAAGAAGATCGACGAGATGATACTTGAGGTATTCGACCTTATCGGCGAAGGCCCCGAAAAGGGAGAGATGCCCGGCGAGTTCGCGGGGAGGATCGCACGGGATTATCCCGACCTTTCCAACATTGACCCCCGCGAGGTGCTGGCATCCATGGAAAAGGCTGAGTTCGGCCACGGCATAGGATTTGAGGAGGCTGACAGAAGCGCCGAGTACTTAAAAGACATAACGAACAATCTGTACGGAAGACTGAAATTCTTCCAGAAGATAAAGCTGAGATACATAAGGAGAAAGCTGTGATGACGAAAAAAGAAGCTTCCCTCCTGCCCGTTCCGTCCCTGGCGTATCTGGGAGACGCGGTGCTCGAAACGCTGGTGCGCGAAAAGCTCGTCACCGACGGCACAGAGAAATCGAAGATACACGAGCGCGCCGCCGACTTCGTGACGGCGGTCGCCCAAAGCGCCGCCGCAGAGCGGCTTCTCCCCGAGCTTACAGAGGATGAGGCGGACGTGTACCGCCGCGGCAGAAACAGCACCCACACCGCGCCGAAAAGCGCCACCCACGCGCAGTACAGCCGTGCTACGGGGCTGGAGTGCGTGTTCGGCTATCTGCACCTCTCAGGCGACCGCGAGAGGATTGCGGAATTGTTTACTAAAGCATTTGAGGTATGACTATGGAAAAAAACAATTTAGGGGCGCTTGCCGCCCGTCTTGAAAACGTAAGCAACACTCTGAAAACAATAGGCGACGATCCCACACCCGGCCGCTACATCGGCATGGACGAGGCGGCGAAGGAAGCCATCCATCATCTGCTGACCGCCATGTTCCCCGGCCACATCGGCAAGCAGGGCGAGAGGTTTTCGGAAACGGAAAAGCGTACCTGGGAGCTGATGCGTGCCTTTGACGCGCTGACGAGAGCCCTGAAATGCGTGCTTCCCGACGAGAGCCACGCGGAGAGCCGCTCCGTGGAGCTTATCGACATGCTTCCCGAAATCCAGGAGGTACTGGAAACGGACATTATCGCCGCCTATGAGGGCGACCCCGCGGCGATCAACCTCGACGAGGTCATTCTGACTTATCCCGCGTTCAAGGCCATCGGCATATACCGTATCGCCCACGAGCTCTATAAGATGAAAATCCCGATACTGCCCCGCATGATGACAGAGCACGCCCATTCTCTGACGGGTATCGACATACATCCGGGCGCTACCATCGGCAGGTATTTCTTCATCGACCACGGCACCGGCGTGGTAATCGGTGAGACCACCACCATCGGCGAGCACGTGAAGCTCTATCAGCACGTGACCCTGGGCGCGAAGAGCTTTGAGGTCAACGAGGACGGCACGCTTGTAAAGGGCGTGAAGCGTCACCCCGACATCGGCAGCCACGTGGTCATCTACGCGGGTGCGACCATTCTCGGCGGTACCACGAAAGTGGGCGACAACTGTGTGGTGGGCGGCAACGTATGGCTGACCCATTCCCTCGAGCCCGGCAAGACCGTTACTATAAGAATGTGAATTTGGATAAGGAAAGAGCGGGACTTACGTCCCGCTTTTTTAGTCGCAAGTCGCAAGTGCCAAGTGGCCTGAACTGCCAGTCCCGCTGTTGACGGACGGTCGGTGCAGAAAGTCTTCCCCAGTACAACGTCTAAGTACAGCATATGAGGGGGGTGCTGACGTTGTACCCGCAAAGGCAGAGCCTTTGCCGATGTCACACTTAAATTCGGGGAAGGGGGACCGTCTTTTTTGCGAAGCAAAAATCGCTTGCGCAGGAAGCGCTGACGGTGGATGAGGTGTCCATCAGCACTATTTTTCGTATAATAAAAACCTTTCGTAATCGTTCAGGAAAACAATCCTTCCACCGGCAAAGCCGGTCCCCCTCCCTCTACACGAGGGAGGCTTTCCGAATCGTCCGCTCCTTTTTACAATAGGGTGTCCGATAGGAAGCGTTCGTTGGCGGTCGGTGATCGCTCCTTCGGGGCGGCGGTGGCGTATCGCTGTGCCTTTCATATACTGTTACAAAGCAAAATGAAAGGACTTTGAAAATGTGTATCGCGGCAATGAAAAGTATGACCATGGCACAGAAAGGCAGAACGGCGGCGCTGTCCGCGGGGATAGACTGCGAGATCGTGAGCCTTGACCCCATGCTGACCGAAAAAGGCTGTGCCTTCGGGCTCTCGTTTCCCTGCGCAAGGCAGGTAGAGCTCGAAAGAATATTTAATGCGAAAAAGATCGCCCATGGTGAGATCTTCGGTGGGCGTAACTTATGATATATCTGGACTGGGCGGCGACCTCTTTCCCCAAGCCCGCCCGCGTAACGGAGGAAACCTGCCGCTGTCTGCGGGAATATTGCGGCAACCCCGGGCGCGGCAGTCACCGCATGGCAAACCGCGCCGCGGAGGTCATCTACCACTGCCGTGAGGCGGCGGTCTCTCTCTTCGGCGGAAATGCCGAAAATGCGGTGCTGACCATGAACGCCACTCACGCTCTCAACATCTCCATCCTCGGGCTCGTTCCTCCCCGCTCCCACGTGATAATATCCGACATGGAGCACAACAGTGTTCTGCGCCCCATAGAATTTCTGCGGCGGGAACGGGGCGTCCGGTACAGCGTTTTTGAAACAAAGGGAGACGTCTGCGAAAACATACGCCGCCTCATCACGCCCTCCACCTCGGCGGTGATATGCTGTCACTCGTCGAATATAATCAACCGCACGCTTCCGGCGGGGGAGATCGGCGCGCTCTGCCGCCGTGCCGGTATCCTTTTCATTCTCGACGCGTCCCAATCCGCGGGGGCTCACGATATTAACCTTGAGCGCGACTGTATTTCCGCCCTGTGCTTTCCCGGGCACAAGGGGCTGCTTGGTCCCGCCGGGTGCGGCATGGCGGTATTTTCGGACAGTGTACTTCCCCGCCCGCTTCTTTACGGGGGCTCGGGCTCGGACTCCGAGGACCGTGATATGCCCGGTTATCTGCCCGACAGACTGGAGGCCGGCACCATGTCGGCGCCGCTGGCTGCGGGGCTTCTGGAAGGGATCAAATACGTCAGAGAGCGTGGATGTGACAGTATTCTCGCTCACGAGCGGCGTCTCTGCGATACGCTTTTCGACAGATACGAAAATGATCCCCGGGTCACCGTTTACGGTGAGCGCGGAGGCTCGCTTTTCCTTTTCAACGTAGAGGGCTTGACGCCGCAGAAAGTCGGCGCGATCCTTGACGCGCACGGCATCTGCGTCAGGGCGGGGCTGCACTGCGCGCCTCTTGCTCACCACACGGCGGGCACGCCCAAGGGCGGTGCTGTGAGAGTCTCCGTAGGCGCGTTTTCATCGGAGCGTGATATTGAGGGATTCATGCGAGTGATGGAGAATGCGGTGCTTAAATTGTAATTTAGCGAGCAGTTCGCCAATGGTGTGGTTGGCGGCGAAGCCGCCATTTTGCCTTCCCTTACGATTTACAGCGAACTTAGGCAAAGGCTCTGCCTTTGCTGGCGCACCACAATATTACTTGGATTTTGCTTACCTATATGTGGTGC
>JAZLKW010000020.1:0-19303 GCA_045597805.1 Candidatus Avispirillum sp.
GTCGCCATCTTCGCCGTAGGTGTAATCGTATCCGTGGTACTCGGTGGTAACCTCCTTCGCGGCGCGGTTGATGAAATCGAGGAACAGACCTGCCTTGCCCTCCTTTTCAAACTTGAGCTTGCCGTCGTCCTGTACGGTATACTCGCCCGTATAGTTTGCGATGATGCTCTTTTTTACGTTGGAGCTGAGCTTTGCTGCGGTGCCGTTGATCTTTGCGGTGCATGCCTTGCAGGTGCAGGCCTCTCCGCTGTCGTTAATGGAGAAGGTGAGCGCATAGCCTGCGACCTTTGCCTTTTCAAGGCTGTATTCGTTTGAGTAGCCCCACGTCTGTACCATCTGTGAGGTTTCCAGCATGCCGTTGACCATACGGTAATATTCCTCGTCGGAGGAACAGCAGGGCTGCCAGTTCTGGTTGTTGTCGGAAAGGGAGTTGCCGAGATTATATTTTTCCTGCAGCTTCTGCTGGAGGTTTTCGGGCGTGGTGTCCTCCGGCATGGGAACGGACTGGATATTCTTGAAATATCCGAAGGAGTGGCTGAGCGCAAAACGGGGGCCTACCTCGTAGCCGATATACTCATTTCCTCCGGCGTAAATGGGCGTACCGTTGCAGCCCAGCGCTACATAGAGGGAATAGAACGCGTTCAGCGATTCGACCTGGGAGCCCGCGAAGCGGAACTCGTAGGGTACCTCGTGATATACGTCCGTGCCCTCGGGGATATCGGCTCGTCTCGCCTTGAACGCGTAGGTGTACTTTTCGGAGTAGAAGCGCAGACCGAAATAATCCTCGATTATCTCGTACGTGGCGTACATGTTGCCGCGCACGCTTCCCCAGATGTGCAGGTCTCCGTCGGTGACCTTGTATATGTAGTTTTCAAGTCCCAGTCCCAGCTCCTCGCATTCGGCGGAATCGTAAGCCACGGGATGGTAGTATATGCCGTGAGCCTTGGTGCTCTCTCCGAAAACGATCTCGGGTTTCACTCCGCATATCTTTTCGAGATAGGTCTGCATGATGATGGCGGAGTGATAGGCGTTGGATTTCTCGGGAACGGTGTCGGCGGGGACAACGAGATCGAAATCGCCGATTGGGTTGCCGCCGATGGTCAGCGAGTATACGGGATAGCCGTTTTCAAAATCCTCAATGCTCTTTATCTCTGCGAAAACGGTTTTCAGGGAGAAAACGTCACGGGCGTTGGCGGCGCCGTCCGCGTTGAGGTCGGCGGCGTCGACGGAGATGTCGGTCACGGGATCAAGCACGTAGCTTTTCAGCGTGTTGGCGTCAAGGGCGTTGACCGCGCCGTCGCGGTTGACGTCACCGGTCGTGTACGAGTCGTCGATTCTCAGCGGCAGGGTGTCGATCTTGTTGTACGCCGCGGAGGTGACGGTGGTGAGTGCCGACGCGAGGATGACCGCGCACAGCACAAGGGATAACAGCTTTTTCATGATTTGCTCCTTTCGGACTGTCTTGCACAATTATACCATTTTATATAGAAATGTCAATAATACGCTGCCTTGACAGGACTAAAAATATGAATTATAATTTTCATATCACATTAAAGGAGAGGACTATGAAACAGAAAGAGGAATTTACGGTCCGCATCGACGGAGACCTTTATCGGAAGCTTCTGGTGGTGGCGGAAAAGGAGAACAACAATCTCAACAACCATATGCTCCACCTCATCCGCACCAACGTGGCGTATTACGAGAAGGTGCACGGAAAGATAAAAGAGAATTGAGTTTTAAGAGTTAAGTTTTAAGAGGCGGCGGAGCCGCCGAACTATGATCGCCTGCGGCGAACTATGAACGGCTTCGCCGTCAACTATGATCGCTTCGCGAACTATGATTGGCTGCGCCAAGCTTTGCGGCGATCATATCATAACTTTTCCCGCAGGGAAAATCATAGCTGCGCGGAGCGCATCATAACGTTTGCCGTAAGGCAAACTCATAGCTCTTTCGCCGCTAATTGTAAACTTTTTGTAAATACCATATATTGTATTGCAATTACTTATATTATATGGTACAATACTCGGGCACGCCCAAAAGGCGTGACTTATAACACACATACGGCATGGACTCTGCCGGTGCCGGGAAACAAGGCTTTTCCGGTCGCAGAACGGGCGCCGTATGGTGGAAAAAACCAAGGAGGACATTAAAATGTCTGTAGTATCAATCAAGCAGCTGCTCGAAGCAGGTGTGCATTTCGGCCACCACACGAGACGCTGGAACCCCAAGATGGCAGAGTACATCTTCACCGAGCGTAACGGCATCTACATCATCGACCTTCAGAAGACCATCAAGAAGTTCGAGGAAGCTTACATGTTCGTTCGCGAGACCTCCGCTAACGGCGGTAAGGTACTGTTCGTAGGCACCAAGAAGCAGGCTTCCGACGCTATCCGCGAAGAGGCTGAGCGCTGCGGTCAGTATTTTGTAAACGTACGTTGGCTGGGCGGCATGCTCACCAACTACAAGACCATCAAGACCAGCATCGCAAGACTTAAGAGCCTTGAGAAGATGCAGGCTGACGGCACCTTCGATATGCTTCCCAAGAAGGAAGTTGCAGCTCTCCAGAAGGAAATGTTCACCCTCGAGAGAAACCTCGGCGGTATCAAGGAAATGGGCGGCCTTCCCGACGCTATCTTCATAGTTGACCCCAAGAAAGAGCACAACGCAGTTCTCGAAGCAAAGAAGCTGGGTATCCCCGTAGTTGCTATCGTTGATACCAACTGCGATCCCGAGGACGCTGATTACGTTATCCCCGGTAACGACGACGCTATCCGCGCTATCCGTCTCATCGCCGCAACTCTCGCTGACGCAGTTATCGAGGGCAAGCAGGGCGAGCAGCTCACCGAAGAGGCTGAGGCTGAAAAGACCGAGGCTGAGGCTGAGGAAGACGCAGAAGCAGCTGAATAAGATTTGATCGCAAAACGAGTTTTGCAATCAAGCACTCGCGCTTATCGCCGCTCCCCAAAACGGGTTTTGGGGGCTCACCTCGGCGCGAGAGCTCACTTCGTTCGCTTAACAGGTGTTTTTCCGGCAGCAGAGCCGCCGAAAAAACGGATTATATCAATAACCTGTCAAGCAACGAAAAGCATAAATCAATAAAAATAAGGAGTTAACATAAAATGGCAGCTATTACAGCAAAAATGGTATCCGAGCTCCGTGCAAAGACCAACGCCGGCATGATGGAGTGCAAGAAGGCACTTTCCGAGGCAAACGGCGACTTTGACGAAGCAGCGAAGATCCTCCGTGAGAGAGGACTTGCAGGTGCAGCTAAAAAGGCCGGCAGAATCGCAGCTGAGGGCGTTGTTGACATCATGGTCGACAATGGCTGTGCGGTTATGGTCGAGGTCAACACCGAGACCGACTTCGCTACCAAGAACGAAGTATTCAAGGATTTCCTGAAGGGCATCGAAAAGGCTATCATCGCCAACAAGCCCGCTGACGTTGACGCTCTCCTCGCTCTCGACTTTGAGCCCGGCGTTACCGTTGATATGAAGCTTAAGGAAATGATCGGTTCCGTTATCCGCGAGAACATGAGCATCCGCCGTTTCGAGCTGTTCGAAGGCACTACCGCAACTTACGTTCACGGCGGCGGCGCTGCAGGCGTTATCGTAAAGTTCAACGCTGACGACGCAGCAAAGAACAACGCAGGCTTCGCAGAGTTCGGTAAGAACATCGCTATGCAGATCGCTGCAGGCAATCCTCCTTCCTACGTATGCCGTGACGAGGTTCCCGCATCCGCAGTTGAAGAAGAGAAGCAGGTAGTTCTCAACACCATCAAGAACGATCCCAAGAACGCAAGCAAGCCCGATGCAATCCTCGAGAAGATGGTAGTCGGTAAGCTCGGCAAGTTCTATGAGAGAGTATGCCTTGTTGACCAGGCTTACGTCAAGGACGATTCCATGTCCGTAGGCAAGTACATCGAGCAGACCGCGAAAGCATTCGGCGGAGCTATCTCCGTTGACAGCTTCGTTCTCTACGAGATGGGCGAAGGCCTTGAGAAGAAGGAAGACAACTTCGGCGACGAGATCGCAGAGCTTCTGAAATAAGACACAAAACTAAAAGCACCCCTTTACGGAGCGCACACATAGGGATTTTTTCACCGCTGACCGGCAAGGAATATTAATAAAAAATATCAAGTGCGGCGGGAATTTCCCGAATATCTGATGAAAAAATGACCGAAACGCAAGTTTCGGTCATTTTATTTATATCTTGCCTTTGTCCGTTTTGGCCACCTGCCGTACCTTTGTACGGCGACGGTGCTCCAAAACGAACAATCAGCGGCGCCTCTCTCCCTATGTGAGCGCTCCTAACGGGGTGCTTTTTTAGTTTTAAGTTTTAAGAGTTAAGTTTTAAGAGGCGGCTTCGCCGCCTGCACCCCTGCGGGGCTTTTTTATTCTTCTGAAATAAAAGGGGTGACGGAGGTGTAACGACGGCAGAATGGAACGAGGATCTCCTTTGCGCTTCCGAGGTCGTCGTCACTCATCATGCATTTGAAGGTCTTTCCCCGCAGCTTCTTTCTGCCTTTTTTCGTTATGCTGTTTTCCTGCTTTGAGAAATAGAGATAGTATATCGTGCTTCCGCGGTCGTTTCCCCCATAGGCAACGCCCCAGTCCGCGATCTCCGGCCACGTCCACGTCCTTCTCGAAAGAAAAGTGGAGCAGGTCACGCCCTCGCTTGTTATCGTAAGCTGCTTTGAACATTCACGAAAACCGAAGAGCGACATCCAGACGGCTATAAGGCACCAGATGCACATGAACGGTATGCCGATAAGATCCGAAAATCTGTCTTCACCTGCATAACGTATCAACTCGATCAGCTGATTTACCCCCGAGGCACACATGCCTGCGGCAACAACGCCGAATATGACAAAGAATAACCGTCTTTTCGTGGTGATCTTATTTTCACCCTCAATGTAGTTGAACATGATCTCACCTCGGGGACAGTATAACATATTATGACAAAAATGTGTGAATTTTTACGAAGATTTGGGAAAACAAATTTTTAACGGAGTGAAACAACTGAAAAATAAAGCGAGTGCAAAAATCCTGCACTCGCTTTGTCTTGCCTTTTATTTTTGGTAATTTTCGTCGACCTTTTTTAAAAGGTCGCGATGGGGTGCGGGGGCGAGGAGCCCCCGAATATCGGGGTCCGGGGGCGAGGAGCCCCCGTGTCCGGGGTGCAGGGGCGGAGCCCCGCAAAAACTCGTCACTCGAGCTCGAAAGCGCCGGTGTAGAGCTGGTAGTAAGTGCCGCGCTCCTCCAGGAGCTTTTCGTGGCTGCCGCGCTCGATGATCTTGCCGTGGTCGAGGACCATGATGACGTCGGAGTTCATGACGGTGGAAAGTCTGTGGGCGATAACGAATACCGTTCTGCCCTCCATCAGCTTATCCATACCGCGCTGAACGATGGCCTCCGTTCTGGTGTCGATGGAGGAGGTCGCCTCGTCCAGTATCATTACGGGCGGGTCCGCAACGGCGGCGCGGGCTATGGCGATCAGCTGGCGCTGACCCTGACTTAAGTTCGCGCCGTTGTTGGTAAGCTCGGTGTTGTAGCCTCCGGGCAGACGGGTAATGAAATCGTCAGCTCCCGCAAGGCGTGCCGCTTCGATACATTCCTCGTCGGTGGCGTCAAGTCTGCCGTAGCGGATATTGTCCATGACCGTTCCGGTGAAGAGGTTGGTTTCCTGAAGAACGATGCCGAGAGATCGGCGCAGGTCTGATTTCTTTATCTTGTTGATATTGATGCCGTCGTAGCGGATCTTTCCGTCCTCAATATCGTAGAATCTGTTGATAAGGTTGGTGATGGTGGTCTTTCCGGCACCTGTCGCGCCGACGAATGCCACCTTCTGTCCGGGCTCCGCGTAAACGGAAACGTCGTACAGCACCTGCTTTCCCTCAACGTAGGAGAAGTCCACGTTCACCATTCTCACGTCGCCGCATAAGGGAGTGTAAGTCACGGTGCCGTCCCCGTGGGGATGCTTCCATGCCCATTTTCCGGTGTGCTCGTCGGTCTCCGTCACGCTGCCGTTCCCGTCGGTCTTTGCATTCACGAGGGTAACGTAGCCGTCATCAGCCTCAGGCTCTCTGTCGATAAGGCTGAATATACGGGAAGCGCCCGCCATAGCCATAACGATGGAGTTGATCTGCTGTGAGACCTGGTTGATGTTGCCGGTGAACTGCTTGGTCATGGAGAGGAATGAGACGATGATGCTGACCGACATGGGGACAGCGGCGCCGGTAAGAAGATTCTGTACGCTGAGGTTCATTCTCTGGGAAATAAGGAGCAGACATCCCACGATCGCAACGATAACGTAAATGATGTTGCCGATGTTCATGATGATGGGACCCAGCATATTTGCGTAAGCATGTGCCTTGAAGTTGTCGTCGCACAGCTCCTCGTTGATTTTGTTGAAGTCCTTTTTGGTGTGCTCCTCTCGGTTGAAGACCTTGACGACCTTCTGACCGTTCATCATTTCCTGAACGTAGCCCTCCTGCTTTGCGACGCTGGCCTGCATTCTGATAAAGAATTTCGCAGAACCGCCGCCCAGCTTTCCGGAAACGAGCATCATAAGGACGACGCCTGCCACAAGGATAAGGGTGAGCCAGATACTGTAATACAGCATGATGAAGAACACGCTGACGACGATCATGCCTGCACGGACCAAAGTGGGTATGGACTGTCCCACCAGCTGGCGGAGAGTGTCGATATCATTGGTATAGTAGCTCATGATATCGCCATGCTTGTGTGTGTCGAAGAAGCTTATGGGCAGATCCTGCATCCCGTCGAACATGGTCTTTCTGAACTTATCCAGAAATCCCTGCGTTACGACTGCCATCAGCTGTGTCTCAAGGGTGAGGGCGATGATGGAGAGAATGTAGAATCCGATGAGCAGGAGCACCTTTGGGATGATGTCGCCGGAAGCTTCTGCCCACGGTATGCCGCTTTTCAGCGAAACGTCGATAGCGGCGGTGACTTTTTCAAGGAAAATCGCGGGGATGGTGGATACGATCGCCGAGAAGATGATGCAGGCGATGGAAACGGGCATCATAACGGGGTAGTAGTGGAACAGCTGCTTTATCACTCTGCCCAAGAGCTTTACGTCCACCTTACGCGGCATCTTGCGTTCTTCTTTTACGGTATGGTCGCTTCTCATTCGCCGTCACCCCCATTCGTCTGCTGCTCGTAGACCTCACGGTAGATGCTGCTTGTTTTCAGAAGCTCCTCGTGAGTGCCCGCGGCGCTGATGCTGCCGCCGTCAAGTACTATTATCATATCTGCGTCCATAACGGAAGCGATACGCTGTGCGATAATTATTTTAGTAGTTTCGGGGATGTATCTTCTGAATCCGTCACGGATGAGCGCATCCGTTTTCATATCCACCGCGCTGGTGGAGTCGTCAAGGATCAGTATCTTCGGTTTTTTAAGCAGAGCGCGGGCGATGCAGAGCCTCTGCTTCTGACCGCCGGAAACGTTGGTACCTCCCTGCTCGATGTGGGAATCGTACCCATCGGGGAAGGTGCGCACGAACTCATCTGCCTGAGCGAGACGGCACGCCTCGACGAGCTCTTCATCGGTGGCGTTCTCGTTGCCCCAGCGGAGATTTTCCTTTATTGTGCCGGAGAACAGAAGATTCTTCTGCAGCACCATGGAAACGCTGTCACGCAGCGCAGTGATGTTGTAATCGCGGACGTCCGCTCCGCCGACTCTGACGCAGCCCTCCGTCGCGTCGTAAAGGCGGGGGATGAGCTGGACGAGAGAGGATTTGCCGGAGCCGGTGCCGCCGATGATGCCGACGGTCATACCGCTCTTTATGTGGAGGTCTATGTTTTCAAGCGCGTATCTTTCCGCGGTGGCGGAGTACTTGAAACTGACGTGGTCGAAGTCCACGGAGCCGTCTGCGACGCAGGTCTTGCAGGAGTCCTTTTCCTTCATTTCGGGATCTTCGTCAAGCACCTCGCAGATTCTCTTCGCGCTTTCCGCGGAGAGGGTGATCATAACGAAGATCATGGAGAGCATCATAAGGGACATAAGAGTCTGCACGCCGTAGGTGAGCATTGCGGAGATCTGACCGATATTGATTCCGCCGATGTTGTTTATGGCGAGATATGCACCAACGCCGAGGATGAATGCCATGTTGAAATACATACAGAAGTTCATTAACGGCGTGTTGAGAGATACTATTCTTTCCGCCTTGGTAAAATCCTTGCAGATATCGTCGGCAGCGTTCCCGAACTTGTCTTTTTCGTAGTTCTCCCTCGCGAAACCCTTTACCACTCTCATGGCGCGTACGTTTTCCTCAACGGACTCGTTGAGCTTGTCGTATTTCTTGAACACTCTGTGGAACGCAGGCATGGCATTTTTGGCGATGAGGATAAGACCGAGGCCCAGCACCGGAATGACGAAGGCGAAGGTGAGTGCCAGCCATCCGCCCATGTACGCCGCCATGGCGACGGAGAATATGAGCATCAAGGGTGCCCTTATCGCGGTGCGGATCAGCATCATGAACGACATCTGCACGTTGTTTACGTCAGTCGTCATTCTGGTGACCAGGGACGCAGACGAAAATTTGTCAATGTTCGAAAACGAGAAGGTCTGGATCTTTTCATAAATATCGTGCCGAAGGTTCTTGGCAAAGCCTGCAGACGCCTTTGCGGACGTCATTCCCGCGGCGCCTCCGCACGCGAGAGAGCACATCGCCAGAATCACAAGAAGGACACCGACCCGGATTATATTGCCCATCTCAAGTTTTTCACCGTTTTTCTGTATCTCGTTAATGAGAAACGTGGCGGTGATATAAGGAATAAACGTCTCTATGACCGCTTCCAAAACCATGAAAATGAGCGTCATTACCGATATGGTCCGGTATTCTCTGACACATGACGCTAATTTTTTAATCATAATATTTCCTTTCCATACAAAGCATACTTATTTAGTATAAATCATTTCCCTTTATTTGTCTACGGTTTTCTTTTAAGTATTTGTGAACATTTACACACAAATCGGGACAAAAAAGCAGGGCCCGAAGGCCCTGCTTCATAAATCAGAATATGATCTCTTTCTTCTGATCGGAGGAATCGTAAGCGCCCTGCATGATAAGGGACGTTCTCACCGCGTTGTCGATGTGTGCGCGGGACGACCTTCCGGTTTCGATGCAGTCAAGGAAGTCCGAGATCTCGCTCTTGAACATATCGTCGCCGGGCATATCGTGGAATTCCTTCACGAACTCGCCGTTTTTTACGGAATAGAGCTTGTAGCCGCCGCAGTAGGAAAGACGGATTCCTGCCTTTGTGCCCATGAAATCGACGTACTGCTCGGACTCGTCTATGTTCTGCGCCCATGCGCCGTTGAGGGTGATGACGGGACCGGTGGTACGGACGATCGCGGTGACGGAGTCATCAACGTCGTATGTGCCGTTCATGTCAGCGGTAGCGGCGCTCCACATGCCTCTGTACTCATAGTTGGGAATATCACGTCCCAACTTGCAGAAGGTGGCGGCGGAAACGGAGATGGGATCGGGGTCGCCGGTCATGTAAAGAATCTGGTCGATACGGTGAACGCCCCAGTCGATGAGGGTGCCGCCGCCGGAGAGAGCCTTGGTGGTGAAGGGACCGCCGATGCCGGGGATGGAGCGGTATTCGCGGAAAGCGGCATATACGTGATATACCTCGCCCAGCTCTCCTGCCGCGATCTTTGCACGGACGGATTCAACTGCCTTGTGGAAACGGGTGACGACACCGATGTTCAGCGTCTTGCCCGTGCGGTGCTGTGCCTCCTGCATTTCAAGAGCCTCGGAGTATATTCTTGCGGCGGGCTTCTCGCAGAGCACGTGCTTGCCCGCGTTCAGAGCGTCGATGGAGATCTGTTTGTGAGAAATGTTGGGGACGCACACGGAGATACCGTCGATCTCGGGATCGTTCAGCGCAATGTGATAGTCCTCGATGGCAGTGCCGCAGCCGTTGTCGGCGACGGCCTTCTCCGCGCGGTCAAGCTTTATGTCACAGAAATACTTGATCTCACAGCGGTCGCTGAGCTTCATATAAGAGGGGATGTGTGCCGAGGTTGCGATGTTGCCGCATCCTATAACGGCGATTTTCAGTTTGGACATGGCGGTTACCTTCCTTATCGATGAAATCCTTTGTGTTCATTATAGAAGCGCTCCTCGAACATGTCAAGGCTTTTCCTCTTTTTTGTAATTTCCGTAAGACAGTTGCAAAAAAACGAGGCTTGTGATATAATGTAAAAAACGTTTTGAAAGGTTGAAGTGAAGGTAATGAAAAAAGGATCCGGAATACTGTGTTCGTTTTTGTGCCTTTGCATATTGTTCACGTCGGCTGTTTTTCCGGCTTCCGCGGCAGAAGTGCTTCCCGAGTCTCCCCATCCGTATAAGAACAAGATGGATGCCGAACTTATAAGCTATCATTATACCGAAGCGGACGCGGACCGTGTTGAAGCTCTGCGTGTTAAGTTTTCAAGTGACAGCCGTACGTATGACTTCAACGATACGGTATTCGTTTTCGGTGCGAACAATTATGTTGCCGCCGAGCTGTACGGAGACCTGCTTTCCGGTGCCGAGGTGATAGTGCCCGGCCACGATATATATTTTGAGATGACCACCGACGATTCCGGTACCGCGTACGGCTACAGAGTGGAATCGATCGAGCCGCTCTACCCGGTCACCTATTCTTTCAACGCCAACGGCGGAAGCTCGGTGCAGAGCATAACGGCGTCTCTCCTGACGGACCCCCCCGTGACCCGCCGGAGCGGAAAGTACTTTTCCGGCTGGTATGACAATCGCCTGCTTCAGGGCGACCCCATTACATATCCTTACCGCAGTGACAGGAATATCACCCTGTACGCCGCGTGGTCGTCCGTGCCCAGCACCAATATAGCGGATTTTGACTATGAGGTCGTGAGCGACGGAACGGTCAATATCTATAAGTACAACGGACACGAGAAGGAAATATACATCCCTCAGACGGCAGACGGGATCGCGGTCACCCATATTGACGGTCTGACGTTCAGCGAATCGCAGGTCGAGATCATACATATCGGAGCGAATATAACAGATATCTATTACTCCGCGTTCACCAAATGTCCCACACTGCAAGCTATTTACGTTGACGAGGAAAATCCGAACTATACCTCTGTCGACGGAGTGCTGTACTCCAAGGATATGACGACTCTTCTGGCCTGTCCTGACGCACGTGAGGGAGTTTTTGTGATCCCCGACAGCGTGACGACACTGAACCAGGACTGTTTCCAGGACTGCTTAAATCTGACCGGGGTGACCTTCAACCCGCAGATAACCGCGATACCGGATTTCGCTTTCAGCGGATGCAAGTCACTGAACGGTGTGGTCATCCCCGAAAAAGTTGCTACCATCGGACGAAACGCTTTTTACGGATGTTCTTCACTTACCGAGATCCATTTCCACCCGAATATCAAGAGCTTTGGCGATAACTGCTTCTTAAACTCTGCTTTGTATAACGATAAATCCAACTGGGAAAACGGCATACTGTACGCGGACAGTTATCTCCTCACCTGCAAGACACAGGGCTTACCGGAGAATGTGGTCATAAAAGAGGGCACCACGGTGGTGGCATACAGAGCATTCTATAACAATAACGTGATAAAGACCGTCACCCTTCCCGAGAGCTGTATCCGTCTGGGCGAGTATGCGTTCTTTAACTGCAGTACCCTGGAACAGATCGTGCTGAACGACGGTCTGCAGAGGATAGAAAGCTACGCTCTCTCAAAATGCCCGAATCTGAGCTCTGTCGAGATACCCGACAGCGTCGGATTTATCGGTAATATCGGTACTTTTGCGGATGATACCTCGCTTGAAACGGTTGTGCTCGGAAGCGGCGTGACGGATATACCCGCGAACTGCTTCAAGAACTGTACTTCCCTCAGAAGCATCACCCTGACTGCTTCTGTTAAGAAAATCAGCAGAAATGCTTTTGCCGGATGCGGCTCGCTGTCCGAGGTGATATACAGAGGAACGGAAGAACAGTGGAACGCCGCGAGGGCGAAGATCAATGAAGGCAACGAAAACCTTACCGGCGCGCACATCTCCTTCGTGGGACCGAAGCACAAAAAAGGCGATGTGAACGACGACGGTAAGCTTAATGCCGTCGATAAAGTCCTTGCCAAAATGATAGCACTCGGCTCATGGGACTACACAAACGAGGAATTTGAGGCAACGGACCTGAACGACGACGGCAAGGTCAACGCAGTTGACCTCGGTCTCCTCACTTTCCTGATATTGGGAATACCTATCTGACGGGAGACTTCGGCACGGTGATCACGATACGGGTGTCCTGCGATCTTTCCAGACGCTCCGTTTCCACGTCGATCCCCGAAAGGCGTATAGTCTCAACGGCACGGTCTATTGTATTATAAAGTATCCTTACGTCCCGCACGAAAATGCGGGACGTTTTTTCTTTTTCCGGGGCGGAGCTTCTTCCCGCGGATTCCACGAGCGAGTCGACGTATTCTTCCGCGGACGAAACGTTCATCCCCTTCCGGATGACGGTACGCATGGCATGCCGCCGCGTTTCGGGGTCCTTTATACGGAGAAGCGCTCGGACATGGCGCTCGGAAAGTGACGCGGCGAGGATCTCCGCCTTGTCCTCCTCCGGGATCCTTAAGAGCCTCAGCTTGTTTGCCACGTATGACTGGGAGCAGGACAACTGCTGTGCTATCTTTTCCTGCGTCAGACAATGGACCTTTATCAGGGTCTGTATGGCTTCTGCCTGCTCGAACATATTGAGGTTCTCCCGCTGTATGTTTTCAACTATTGCCATGTGGGCAGACTCCTCGCTGTCCGCGTCCATAAGCACGCACGGGACTTCGGTGAGTCCGAGCCTTTTTGCGGCGCGAAGACGGCGTTCTCCCGCTACCAGCTCGTAGCCGGATTCACCCTCGGGACGCCGCACTGCCAGAGGCTGGATGATACCGTGAATACGGATGCTGTCCGCCAGCCTCAGTATGGCGTCGTCGGTGAAAAATCTGCGGGGCTGCGCGGGGTTAGGCGAAATCTCGTCGGGAGAAAGCATGAATATCATTCTGACGCGGCTTTCGGAGGAGACGGGCCCTGCGGGAGACTGAACGTGCTCAAATACGTGTGTGTCGGACTCGGCGGTATTTCTTCCGGTCCTGAAAAATAAAGTTCCTGTCATTTTCTGTGTCCTTTCATTTGGTGTGCATATATTACCACGGAAATATCGGGAGAATGAGAAATACGGCACGGACTATTATTTGTTTTTTCAGCGGAAAATAATAAAACGAAAACAAGACGCGGGATACGCGTCTTGTTTTCTTATATATAGTTGCCGCGCCTTATTTACAGCGGCTTTTTGGAAATCCGGGAGAAATTACGGGGAAACTCCTCAGGTGTGGATGAAAGCTTGCGGTATATGACGAGAAACCGCTTGTCATCCATGCCGGGCAGAGAATAAGGAATGATCTCGGCGCCATCACATCCCAGCTTTTTCGCGGCGCCTTCGGCGGCTTTGATCTCCTCATTTGCCGCCGCGCCCTTCATGGCGATGAAATACCCTCCGACTTTTACGTAGGGGATACACAGCTCGCAGAGCACGGGAAGAGCGGCAACGGCGCGGGCAGTCGCGGCATCGAAGCTTTCACGGACGTCTGCAGCGTATTCCTCGGCGCGGCCGGTGACGGCTCGGAAATTTCCGATGCCCGCGGCAGACGCGGTGTCGTTCATGTAGTTAACCTTTTTGGCGGTGCTGTCCAGCGCGGTGACGGAGAGCTCCGGAAGAGCTGCCGCCGCGGGAAGAGAGGGAAATCCCGCACCGGCTCCCACATCAATGATTGAGGAGGCACCCAGGTCCGATATCCCGCGGGCGGCGAAAAGGCAGTCGATGACGTGCTTCTTCAGCACCTCCTCAGGGTCGGTGATGGCGGTGAGATTGAATTTTTTGCCGAATTCGTCAAGCCGTGAGACCACGGTGTACAGCTTGTCGGCAGACGGGGCAAAGCGCTCCAGCCCCGCAGAGTCAAGCTCCGACAGGAGCCTTTCACGAAACTGTTCCTTAGTATATTTCATTTTATGATGATTTCCTCAAGAGGTCTTTTGGGAACGTACTGGATACCGTTTTCTCTGTAATACTTAACGTCGCCCGTGCTGTCGGTAATGACGGGCGTCTCATCGGGCACACCCAGTGCCAGAACGAGAGTTATCTCAAGATTATCCGGAAGAGAGAGGGCTTCTGTCACCGCATCCCGGTCAAAGGAGCCTATCATGCACCCGCCGTATCCTTCTTCCGCGGCACAGAGCATCATGGTCTGCGCGCAAATGCCGGTGTCGCGCAGAAACGGCGTGACGTTGGAGGCGATATCCTTGTCGAGACAGATCACGATATAAGCGGTGCTTTCGTGTCCCTTGGGGGGGACGGTGCCCGCCGGCAGGTAACCTGCCCACTTCGTCGCCGCAAACACCTTTTCACATTCCGCGTCCTCGAAGACGGGACGGAACTTCAGCGCCTGAAGGTTGGAGGAGGAGGGGCAGAGCCTCGTGGCTTCTATCATTCTGTAAAGGACTTCGCGGGGAACTTTTTTCCCCGGCTCGAAGGAGCGGATGCTGCGATTTTTCAAAAGGAGATCAGGTAACATTTGCGGAACAAATCCTTTCTTTTGCTGTTTTATACATTTCCTCGGCTGCAAGACGTGCTTTTGCCACGGGGGAGGAATCCTTCGGGAAACAGTAGTAGAGTGTTTCGCGGTCGCCGATGCAGATCACGTCACCCAGCTCATACCAGAAGTAATCGGCGTACAGACTGTAAGACGCCTGCGGATTCTGGTGATATATGATATTTCCGCTCCCGTCGGTCAAAGTAAACCCGCTGTTGTCGTGGCGCAGCTTTCCGCCACCGACCATATAGATCGCCCGGAAGTCACGCATGACGCCGATATCGACCTCTGTGTCAAGACAGTACTCTCCGTTTTCTATCTCGCGGCGGACACATTCACGCTCCCATTTATATCTGTCGGGGATGTGAGGCATCACCGTTTCACCGTCGTCCGCCGAAAGCTGACCGTATTCGGTCAAAGTGTAGCTTTTATCGCAGGCATGGCAGATGAACTTCGTGCCGCACCCCTCGGTTTTGCCCTCTGCTCCGCAGTCGGTGCATTTATAGAGGATCCTTTCAAGCCCGTCCGCGCGGAACGGCTCGGAAACGGAGATCTTTTCTTCAAGCTGATCACGGAAGTTGTCAAAGGTAAAGGCGCTTTCAAGGGCTTTGTCGATTTCGGAAATGCTCATTTCCTCCGATTCTTCCCGTCCCACGATACACGTAACGTCCGCATGAACGGATACTTTTCGTTTCTGCAGGCAGTTGTATAAAGGATCTCTTAAAAACGCACCCGAGGTTTTTATCATGACGACGGGCACATGAAGCCTTTTTATCAGCCTGCCGAGACTCTTCGGCAAGGGCGTTGCGCATCCGTCGAAGGAATAGCTCGCCTCGGGGTACATAAGAACGCTGATTTTCTCATGGCTCAGTGCGTACTGGATATCTCTGATAAGACCGAGATCGGAAACGAACTTGTTCGTCGGAATACAGCCCACAGAGCGCATAAGCCACTCTTTTCCAATAAAGCCGTCCGACGTGCAAACGATGGAATAAGGTCTCGGATAGAAAATTTTCGATACGATTTCAAGATCGATAAATGATGAATGATTCATCAGAATAAGACACGGGCCGGATCCCGCATCTTTCATGTCGTGCTTTTCATATGTAAAACCTGCCGCTTTCAGATCGGGCGCGCCTATAACACGGATAAGAGTACGAAAGACAATGTTCGGTTTTTTCGGCGGCTTGTGTGCGGGTACGGGGATCTTCATAACGTCGGAAAGAGGAAGCTTTTTCGTTTTAATTTTCATAAAAAAGACTCCTTTTGAGTTATGGTTTCATTATACACAAATAAAAAACCACTGTCAACGAAAAAAATACAAAAAAGGCTTGACAATGGTAATGCTTTGTGATATAATCCCCGTGTTCACCAAAGACAGCAGGTTAATGTGTGATGCATGGTAAAAGCGAAAGCCATCCTGCCGAGGAGACAGATAAATGAGTTATCACCGTCTTTTTCTTTGGAAAAAGTCGGTTTTTTTATCTCCTGAGTGAACAGATTTTATAAGGAGGTATTTACAATGCCCAGTGAAAAGATTCTTGAACAGAAGAAAGCCGCAGTAGCAGCTCTCACCGAAAAGATGGGCCGCGCCGCTTCCGGTGTTCTGGTTAAGTATCAGGGTATCACCGTTGAGGATGATACTAAGCTTCGTGCAGCTCTGCGTAAGGCAGGCGTTGAGTACACTGTTCTTAAGAACTCTCTCATCAGCCGTGCGGCAGACGAGGCAGGCTTCGGCGAACTCAAGTCCGAGCTTACCGGCATGAACGCGATCGCCCTCAGCTATGACGATCCCGTAGCACCTGCGAAGATCCTGAAGGAATACGCTGAAAAGATCGAATCCTTCGAGCTTCGCGGAGGTTTCCTTGAGGGTTCCGTCGTTTCCGTCGACACCGTCAAGGAGCTTGCGAACATTCCCGCAAAGGAAGTTCTCATCGCAAGAATGCTCGGTTCTCTGCAGGGACCCCTTCAGGGTCTGGCAGTTGCACTTCAGGCAGTTATCGACAAGGGTGGCGAAGCCGCCCCCGCAGCCGAGGCTCCCGCAGAAGAGGCAGCTCCCGCAGAGGAAGCACCCGCAGCCGAATAATCCGGCCGCATAACTTACCCGCAAGGGAAAAACAAAAACAAAATCACATTAACTTAATTGGAGGAAATTAAAATGGCATCCGAAAAGACAACTGCTATCCTTGATGAAATCAAGGCTCTTACTATTCTTGAACTTGCTGACCTGGTTAAGGCTATCGAAGAGGAGTTCGGCGTATCCGCAGCTCCCGTAGCAGTAGCAGTAGCAGGCGGCGCAGCTCCCGCAGCAGCAGCTGAGGAGAAGACCGAATTCGACGTAGTTATGAAGAGCTTCGGCGCAAAGAAGCTTGACGTTATCAAGGTCGTTCGTGAGATCACCGGTCTCGGCCTGAAAGAGGCTAAGGACATGGTTGAAGGTGTTCCCTGCAAGGTCAAGGAAGGCGCTTCCAAGGAAGACGCTGAGGCTATCAAGGCTAAACTCACCGAGGCAGGCGCTGAGGTCGAGCTCGCGTAAGTTTGATTTCAAACGGAAAAGAGACTGTCAGTTGGCAGTCTCTTTTTTCTTCTCCTCCAAAGCTATTGACAAAAGTGTCGAAATGATATATTATTATATTAGGTAAATATGTATGGAGGAAATACCATGAAAAAAGCATTATCTCTTATTCTGGTGATCGCAATGCTGGCTTCCGCCGCACTTTGCGTGATCCCCGCGGGCGCTGCAACGGCCGAGGACATCGACTATATCGATGCTCTTTACTTTGAGCCCACCAAGCGCCCCACCATCGACGGCTTCATATCCACTGCGGAGTGGGGCTCTGCGTCCTTCTCGGTCGAAGCTTCCGACTGCGCTACCAAGGACGACACCACCCCGTATAACCGCTTCCTGTACTGGAGAACGGGCGACCGTACCGACTATAACTCCTTCGAGTACGAAGTATGGCTCCGTTGGTGTGAAGACTACTTCTACATCGGTGTAAAGGTCTATGATCCCGACGGACATTCTCTTAAGAACGGTACTACCGAGACCTGGAACGGCGATGCTATCCAGACGAGAATAGATAAGGCGGGCGCGAATGCCGCTACCGAGGGCGAAGACTTCTGGGTCTCTTCCGACCACGAGCGTCCCTGGAGCTCCAAGCAGGTCCCCGACTTCCTGTTCGGCTACGTTGAAATAGCAGGCGGCTTCTCTGAGGCATGGGAAAATACCAATAACAAGGGTATGACCTCCTTCTCCAAGAACCCCCTGGGCACTGCGCTCTGCGTAGTTGCTCCTGCAGGATCTTCCTATTCCACCGATACCTCCAAGGGTATCACCACCTATGAGGTAGGTATTCCGTGGACTTATATCCTCAACGGTGACACTGTTGACGGTACCGCATCCGGCGCACAGATCACCGCTCTGACCTATACGAAATACACCACCGGCCGCGGCGGCAAGGGCAACCTTACCGGCGGTATCGGACGTGAGTTCGGTATGTCTCTGGCAGTGCTCAACGACGGCACCAACCCCGACCCCACCTGGGACTGCTACATGTCCTGGGGCTCCGGCGTATGCGGAGCTAACTCCGAGGTCGGCGGCGAGGGCGCAAGAAGTGCTACCGGTTCCAACGCGGTAACGCTTTCCGCTACCACCGTTACCCAGACCGCGGGCTATACCACATATAACTGCGCAAGCCTTCTCGATGCTACGTTCAGCACCGCGAATATTGATAAGCCCAACACCTTCTACGATTATCTGGGCGGCGATTTCTACAAGGAATCTCCTGTTAAGTACGAGAATCTTTCCGTGCTGACATACGATAAGGATCCCGACGGAGACCTGTCCGTATGGGGCGCGCCCGCAGATTTCAAGGGCCACGTTACCGACATCGGCGGCACTCACAAGGGCGTTCTTGATTACAGCAATTTCATCGGCAAGGATAAGGCAAATTCCTCCGATATACAGACGTATATAGATACCCACGACGGCACTATAAGATATACCTTCCCCACCTCTTATACCTTCGAGTTCGATATCTGCTACAACGATACCGTCGTCGTGGCGGACGGCTACGAATCCGCTCTGTATAACTGGTTCGGCGGTGCCAACGTTTATGCCTTCATGTGCGGCTATTTCTTCAACGACAGAATGTTCAAGGTCGTCAACTCCTCAGACGCGAGCCAGGTCCTTGCTTCCTGTCCCTACGACCTGAAGAAGGACAACTGGTACAACTGGAAGTTCCAGTTCGATAACGAATCCTGCACATGCAGATTCTGGATCGATGACCTCTCCACCGAGGCAGACAATGCTAACAGCCCCTGGGGCAAGATGATCTTCAACGTATGCTGGAGATACTTCTACTACTCCTCCGAGCAGGTAAAGCAGGACGGTACTCTGCTTCTGTTCAGAATGATGAACACCCAGTGTATGTTCGATAACGTCAAGATCTATAACTTCGCTTCTCTCACCGACATCGATGTTCCCACCGAGAACTCCGGTGCTGCTACCGGCGGCCCCGTTGTCGAGGAAAAGACCGGCGGCGGCGAGCTGTCTCTGGACGGTGTAACGAAGAAGGACGGCAAGTGGTACATCCCCGTCTCCGTAAAGAGCGAGTACCTCACCGCAACTCAGCTTTCCTTCACTCTTG
>JAZLKW010000021.1:0-3850 GCA_045597805.1 Candidatus Avispirillum sp.
TTCTCCTTCCAATTTAAGAATGTATTGTTTAGGCTCCTGCATGATTTCAACTACCTGCGCCTTGTAGTCCGGTTTTTCAAGTAGCCCAGGGAAATTCGTAAAGAGAACATCACAGGTTTCGACCATATTCCTCGCTGTATAGCGCAGGCTTACCAGTGCCGAATCCTCCGTGACACGTTTGGAGGCTTTCATATCCTCGTAGCTTTTGTCGATTTCCACATAATCCTGCCGGGAATGCTTCGTGCCGTTGCTGGTCGAACCCTTGTCAGCCTTCGGCTTTTTCTCCGGGATAACACGGAGCTGTTCCGCCTTTTCCCGACGTTCCTCCGGGGATGCGCGGGCAATAGCGGCAACATCGGTTTCTTTGGGCTTATATTTGCCGCTCAAAAGGTCGTTTTTGATGCCGGGAAGAACTTCTTCTGCGGCATCGACACCTTGAGCATACCAATCCGCTCGCATTACATAGCTCTCGCTCGTATTTGTTTCTTCCGCTATTTTTGTTCGTGTTCCATGTGCATTTTGGGGTGGTTCATTTTGAACCACCCCACTTTCACGTGGTAAAGTGTACTGGTTTCCAAGGTCAAAAGTGAGGTGCTTCTCAGCAGCATACCGTTGTCCGATCAGATATTTCTTCTGCATCGGCGTGAGATTGCGTCGCCCGAGCTGGTTCTTGCAAATCCAGGAAAGCGCTTCATAACGGTTATTGAACTGCTTTTCATGGATGCTGAACTCAATACCCGGATGCTTCTGTGCGATTTTGTATCGGTTATGCCCGTCCACAATCGTGTTGTTCCACACGATCAGCGGCATGAGCACAAGCCCTTCCTCTAAAATGTTTTCTTCAAGCTGGGCAAGCTCGTCCTCCGTCAGCGGCGGGCATTTTGCCTCGAACTCCGGGTCAATGGTTAATACTGGATTCATTACGGTGCCTCCATTTCTTCGGGGACATACAGACCGAGAGAGGTCTCAATGGCTTCTCCGATCTCGTCCATCTGGTGACGGGACATTCTGCCCATATATTTCTTTACGCGCCGCTTGTCGATGGTCTTGATCTGCTCCAAAAGCACTATGCCGGGCATATCCAAGCCATAGATATGCTCCGCATAATAGTGGGTGGGCTGTGATCTTTTCTTGTTCTCTTTGGATGTGATGGGCGCGACGATCAGCGTGGGGCAATAGTAATTTCCGGTATTGTTCTGCAAAACCACCACCGGACGGGTACCGCCTTGCTCGGAGCCTATGTAGGGATCGAGGTTGGCGAGGTACACATCGCCCCGGCGATAAATCCAGTCTTCTCTCATGGGAAACCTCCGTTCTTTTCGTTCTATATTTCTTAAAGCCAGATAAGCGGTCATATCCAGATACCGCTCACTGTTGTATCTGTCCTGATAGTTCATGTTGTGATCTCCTGTTTTTCTGGAATGATTTGTTTTCGAGTATGTATGCTCTCAATTTGTCCTCGACACCCCGAGAGCAGGGAGAACATCAGACGGCGGTGTGCTGCACCGCTCCATAGGAATCTAACCTCCCCGCCTTCTTTGTGGCCGGGCCGCGAATTACGGAAGTATCATTGTCCCCAACATCTGTCATCGCCTCCACCGGGAGCAATCCGGCTTTTATCGTGTAAGTTTTTATCGCTCGCCCGGTTCCGGGGTCGTGGCGCACTCACGAAAGTGGCTCAGGGGTTCAACCCATAATATTGGGAATGTGTCTGATGCCTGGATATTCAGTTTTCAAGGATCGCTGAGCGTTAAGCTCCGAGAAAACCGAATCTCCATATTCCTTGCGGTGAGATTTGTCCTCTCACTATACGTTGGGTACTTTTTTTGAAAAAACCGCCATCAATTTTCAAAAAAATTTTTCAATGCCAGTAAACCGAGCTTTCTCCTTTTGAAAAAAGCGTTCTCGCTGATTCCAAGCCTTTCCGCAATTTCTGCGTCTGTTGCAGTCGGGAAATCGAAGTATTTCAGAACAATCGCTTCTCTGTAAGTGGCTGAAAGCCTGTTAAGTGCGTATGGGATATACTCGACAAGCATGGACTGCATAATCTGCTCTGCCACATCTTCGGCATAGAGGTCAGCAGCAAGGTCATGCAGATAAATGCCGTCTTCCTCATCAACCGGACAATCAAGAGAGAGAATACCTCCCTCCGGCAGATACCGGTTGATGTAGCGGTGGTGGCAGAATTCCTTGTACCAGTCGTTGTATTGCTCTTTGGTCGCTTCGATAAAAATGATGTCAGCCTCTTTGCAGATGTCATTGTTCAGGATGATAAAGTAGCGTCCTTTCCGTTTATCGGAATTGAAAAACCGGAAGAAGTCCGATCCGTTCATTTCTTCCCACTCGATGTTCTGACCGTTGCAGTCAGCATTTTTCCAACGAAAATATTTTTTTGACATTTCTGATCTCCTTTGAATCTTGAATTTGTGGTGAACTTCAAAATTCGGAGATCAGGGGTATTCCGCAATGTAACAAAGCCAGTGTCGTGACATAAAAAAGACCTTTCCGCCGGCGGGAACAGCAGAAAGGTCAAAAAAAGAGCCGCATGATCGGTGGTCTGAAAATCCCATGCCGAGAAAGCAGAATGATTCCGTTCATTCTGTTCCATGCGGCATTAGCAAGACTTCACCAACCACGCGGCTCCACAGCTCAGCTTTGAATTATTCAGTTTTTTGTTATGTGTCAGGTGTTGATACGGCTATAACACCTGAGCCGTCTCATGCTGAGAACATCAAACACGGTCTCACGTCCACACAGTTTGCATTTTGCCTGAACGTGTCCTCTTGTATCGTCGAATACGACGATTGAGTTATGCGTACAGTAAGGACATTTGACCAGACGGCTTTTCTGATTTGAGACGGCGCAGACCGCTCTCTTTATTTTTATCTGCATTTCCGCAGAGGGTTCAGATACTCGAATATTTCTTCTCATGCCCACACCTCCACAGGATCGGCAAATTCCCTGTACGGGCGATCCTCAAGATAACCAAGCTGCCGCAGGCGTATGACAGCGGCACTTTTAGAGACGCCAAGCTGACCGCATATCAGTGAGAGCGTCAAACGGTCTCGGTATGCAAACATCCCCCCATAATTGATGAGCGTCTTTCCGCTTGCAAAATACCACATTGCATAGTCGATTTCCTTTTGCGGCATGAGAATTGCCGCACCTAATACGTTCGCCTGCCACTCGTTCCAGTCCTCATGCGTTTTCAGATCACGCAGGGAATATGGCGTCCTGGCAGCATATTTTTTCCGGCAGGCCGTCTTCGTCTCATCATTTTCCATGGAAAAGAGAATCTGATGGGCACACTCATGTGCAAGTGTAAATCTGCGCTTTCCACAGAGCTTGCGTACCTGTCCCGGCTGAATAAAGCTGCTGTCAAGCAAGACCTGATTCTGTTTCAGCGGAATGGTACGTTGAATACCGCCTATGTCGAGGATATATTCAGTGTCTGTGTATGCCGTCAGTCCGCACAGACTTCCGTCCTCCGACAGATGTGTAAACGACACATTCAACCCAAGATAGTCCTTTGCAAACTGGTCAATCGGGGTTGCTCTTGCAATTCGGATTTTATCCGGCTCTTTTCCGAAAAAGAACTCATTGAAATCCTTCGTAACGGCTGCTGCGATTTCTTCTATTTGCTGGTGCGATAAGATCATCGACTGCTCTCCTTTGCTTCTACAAACCATTTATCACCTTCATGGAACAAAAAGGACTCCTTTCCCTTGATCCTTACGGTGTAGCGAATACCGCCGCCTCCAACCTTTTTAGATGAGGCGCGGCACTTATATAGAACCTGCTCTATATTGAATATAAGACCGTTTTCCCACCGGATGAACCGGGGATGGAG
>JAZLKW010000022.1:0-5296 GCA_045597805.1 Candidatus Avispirillum sp.
CAATCAGCGTCGATTTTTCAATAGATTTCAAGAAAAATTATTTCAAGCAAAAAAGTGGTAGCCGTTGCTAAAAAGTATGAGTTCGATAACGACTATCCTGACGACAAGATGATTAAACTTTCCAAGAAAATCAAGGTTATCGTAGATGACAAGTCAAAATATATGGACGGGTCAACTCATGAGAATATTTATATCCGAATAACAGGATATTTGCAAGATTATAGGGAGATTGTTTACAAATAAAAAAGCGGCAGGGAGTCCTGCCAAAATAATTGTATCTTTATTGTGAATACGCAGAAAATCACCTTGACAAATCACGTCTCAAAAGAAAATGCTCCAGGCGTACGCCAAGGAAAACCACATGGGCAACACAAAGTTCTATGTGGATGACGGCTACACCGGCACGAATTTCAACCGACCGGGATTTCAGGAACTGCTCGATGATATCGAAATGGGATATGTCAGCACGATCATCGTTAAGGATATGTCCCGTTTCGGGCGTGAATACCTGCAGGTGGGATATTACACCGAAAACTATTTCCCCGACCACAATGTCCGCTTTATCGCCATCAACGATAATGTGGACTGCGTTGACGGGGCAACGGACATGGACGATTTTATCCCCATCAAGAATATCATGAACGAGCTGTACGCCAAGGATATCAGCCGCAAGGTGCGGTCTGCGCACAATACCAGGGGGAGGGCGGGCGAACCGCTCTCCCAACCCCCGTACGGCTATGTGAAAGACCCGCAGGACAAGAAGCGCTGGATCATCGACCCGGAAGCCGCAGCCGTCGTCAGGGAGATTTTCAAGCTGTATCTGGACGGCAATGGTGAGGACACCATCGCAAGGATCATGCAGGACGAGCAGCACCTCAACTGTACGGCGTACTGGGCAGCCAAAGGTATCAACCGCGGCGGCAAGAAAAGTCAGCAGAATCCGTACAAATGGAAGTCAAGCACTATCCACGGTATACTGACGCGTCAGGAATACTGCGGCGATGTGCTGAACTTCAAAACGCACTCCAAGTCGTTCAAAAATCACCGCCGTATCGACAACCCGAAAGAAGACTGGATGGTGTTTGAGGACAGACACGAGGCGATCATCGAGCGCGACACCTATAAAAAGGTGCAGAAGCGGCTGAAAAGCACGCATCAGCGCGCACCGAAGGAGGAAAACGGCCCGAAGAGTATCTTCTGCGATATCCTCCGCTGTGCGGACTGCGGCAGTAAGATGTGGTATCACACCAACACGCAGAACAAGGACATCCATTATTTCAGCTGCTCCAACTACGTCAAGGACTACCGCGGCACCTGCCTCACCCGCCACTATATCCGTGCGGATGCGGTGGCAACGGTGGTGGAGATGGAGCTTCGGCGGCTTGCGGAATACCTCGTTGACGATGAAAACCGCTTTGCCGAAATCCTTGCCCGCAAGAGCAACAAGCAGTACGAGAGCGAGAAAAAAGCGGCAGCCTCCGAGCTTCGCAAGTCGGAAATGCGTATCGAGATGATCCCGAAGCTTCTGAAAACGCTTTATGAGGACAAGCTAAACGGCAAGACCTCGGAGGAGAATTACAGCATCCTTTCAAGCGAATATGCCGACGAGCGCGAGCAGCTGAAAAAGAAGATTTTGAAGCTGCGCAAGAAAATGGCTGAAATGGGCGAAAAGGAAAGCGAGCGAGAGGAGTTCATCCGTGCCATTCGCAAGTTCATGGAAATGCGTACGCTGACCAAGCAGGTGCTCAACGAGCTGATCGACCACATCGATGTGTACGAAACGCAGGGAACGGGCAAAAACAAGACCCAACGCATTGTCATCTACTACAAGTTCGTCGGGTATCTGGATATTGATCCCACGCGGTGCCATCCGAACTACACCGCCGATATCCGCGAGGGCGTTGCCGTTGAGTACGTTTCCTGCGAGCCGTCGGAGGGAATGAAAGAGTTATTCCCGGAGCAATACGACGTGGATGATGATTCTTTTGAGGAAGAAGAAACGGAGCAGGCGTAAAGTCTGCTCCGGGGATATCACTTCATTATCTTTTCAAATCGGAACATTTCGGACGGGCCTTCGCCGCAGTCTTCTTCATTGGGATCACGGTTGAATTCGCCGAAGAACTCCACGGCGTGGAAGCCGCATTTGTTGATGTAGAAATGGATATTCCGTTTCTCAAAATATGGGGTGCAGGTTTCCCATACCCTGGTATCGGGGTAGAGCCGTTCCACCTCCTGCCACGCGGCAAAGCCGATCCCTTTGCTGTGAACATCGGGAGAAACAAACAGCAAATCAAGATGATTGTGCTGTGTTTCCTTGTTGATTTTCAGCACAAGTCCGCCGACGGATTTTCCGTCTTCACGGATGCGGTAGGCAACGCCGCTGTCAATGCTTTTCTCGATGGTCTCGCGGGAGATGATCTCGCCGTCGTCGTCAATGTGATCGTCCCGTTCGCCGAATTCTTCCAAAGCGCCGTACTTAAAAGCGTACTGATTGTCAAGGATAAACCTATTGCGGTCGGCATCGGTAAGGGGTGTGAGAGTGATTTTCGGTGTGTTCATAAAAACCTCCATAAAAATTGCTCGGCAACAAAGGCTACAAGCCATTCGTCCCGAGCTCACTCGACATCTTATCCAACAGGCGGCCTGCAAAGCTATGCTTTACGATCCCCTACGCTACGGCGTACTGTCCTCCGATGACCGATATTGATTTGTATTGTTATTATATCACGAATTTCGAGGAAATTCAAGAAAAAGGAAAAGTGGATGTAACTAAAATCAGTTACATCCACTCGATATGGTTGCGGGGGCGGGATTTGAACCACACGACCTCCGGGTTATGAGCCCGACGAGCTACCAGACTGCTCTACCCCGCGATATGAAATTCTGCCTTTTGGTGCCGGAGACCGGGCTCGAACCGGTACGGGTATTTCTACCCATTGGATTTTAAGTCCAAGGCGTCTGCCAATTTCGCCACTCCGGCGCATTGGCTGCGCATCTGCCCGATGCACCTTTCCTTAAGGCTTATGTATTATATCATCATTATCCCTCAATGTCAATACCTTTCACGAAAAATCTTTTCGACACAATTATTGTTTGTTCCGTCCGCATGGTGGTACTCGTCATTCCTCCGGTCTGCATATCCTCCGCAGGTGCACCTCCAATGCTTCTGTCTGCTTTTTCGGGAAATACAGAATCTCAAAAAGTGAGATCGCGATGAGAGCAACAGACGTGAATAATATCCCTGCGGGGAACGTATGAAGCGCGACGGTGTCGGATATCACCGAAAAGAGCATGACGGCACCGGCAAAAAACAAAAGACACATAGGGACAAGGAACACAAGCCGGTGGCCTATGCGGTACGTTACCTCCACCTTCCCGTTTTCCCCGACGGAGTATTTACCGAAGAGAAATTCATTTTCCAGAAGGTCTTTCGCGCGCACCGCGAAAGAACGCCGTGCGAACCGGAACCTGTTTTTGCGGACCTTTGCCACAAACACGTCGGTAAGCTCGTATCCCCTGCCGACAGCTCTGTACGGCACGCACAGTTTATTCAGCTGCGAAAGGAACTGCTTTTCGTAAAGCTCCGTTGTGATTTTTTTCTTCCTGAAAGATGAAAACACGGTTTTTACTCTCTCCCGTATTTATCAAAGACGTAATCAACTATCTCCGGGTGCTTTTCCACGTCGAACTTTCTGGCGAAGAGCATTTCGGAGGCGTCAAGGAGATCCTTATCCTCTATGGTGAAGGTATGGGGTGAGGATCCCACGTTCCGCTCACGGTCGATGTAGCGCATATGCCCGTCCCAGGAGGGCTCTTTATTATATACCTGTTCCCAATAGGGGGACTCGGCGATGACCGTGCCGAGAAACATCTCGTCGGCGCATACGGTGTACCTTGTGAGACGGCGAATGAACCGTTTTTTCGAAAGCACGTATTTCGCGCACTCGCCCGTCAGCGAGAACCAGTTGGCGGTCTTTACGATCTTCATGCCGCCGTACTTTTTGAGGCGGTCAGTTCCCAGCTTATTCTGCAATATGTCCGACACGGCGTCCAGCTTTTTGACAAGGCAGTTTTCTCTGCCGCGGTATTTTATTACGGGATGATACCGTGAGAGCCGGGTGAGATGCCGCGAGGCGTCGCCCACCTGCAGGAACTGCGTATCGGGATGCGCGTCGAAAAAGTCCAGTATATACTGCCGGCTCTTTATCGGCAGGTCCACTCCGGAAAGGAGATGGACGAAATCGTAATCACCGTTTTCAAGGCACGCCTCCAGCAGCAGCATCTCACAGTCTATCTGAGAGGAGTGTCCCCAGTACACGGAGATCCTTCTTGTAAAAATGAGACGGGAGCGCGAAATGCACGCGAAAAAGGGCGCGGGGTCGAAATCTTTGACCCGGGCATCCACGTGGACGTATATGTCGTGTCTCTCGTGGTCGAGCATCGAAATAAGCTTACATAGAAGCTCAAAATGCCCGTGAGCCATGATGAGATATGCGTGCTTTCCGTTTGCCATATCATTAGTTCTCCGGTTTGTTAAAGGGATTCAGCGAAAAACCGTGCCCGGCGGCATACCAGGCGATGGGTCTTGAGCCGATGTAAAAGGGAAGTGTGACACCGCCCCCGGCGATCCTTTCGCGCTCCGACACGAACGCGCTCCACGCGGCACGAAAGCTATCCCGATCGCCCGCCTGCCTCAGTTTTTTCATCACGGAGAGAGAGAAGACTGCGAAGCTTTTTGCGCAGTCTTTTTCTGTTTCCGGAAGCTTTTCGGGCAGATAGCATAATCTGTCCAGGAGCGCCGCCTGCTTGTCAAGCATTTTTCGTGCGGATACCCCGGTGATTATGCTGCCCTCGCGCTTCACATAGTGGTAAAGCACGTCGGGAATAAGGGCTATCTTTTCTGCCTTTAGGCAGACCTTGTACGTTTCCTGCTCGTCCTCGTAGGTCCTGCCGAGAGGGAACTGGTCCTTTTCCCAAAGCTCTTTTTTATAGATTTTGGACCACAGCGCCACGTGATTCGTATAGTCTCCGCCGCGCAGGGTAAAGAGCGTTTTTACAAATTCTTCTCCGGTGAGTGATTCTTTGTCATTATAACCGTAAGAGGCGCCGCCGGTGCCTCTGTCGTGCCTGCACTGGACAATATCTGCGCCCGTTTCTTCAAGGGCGGTGACCATCTTCTCATACATATCGGGCTCGATCAGGTCGTCGCTGTCCGTAAAGCCGATATATTTTCCGCGGGCGGCGGCAAGCCCGGCGTTGCGGGCGGAGGAGACCCCGCCGTTCTCTTTTCTGATAA
>JAZLKW010000023.1:0-11270 GCA_045597805.1 Candidatus Avispirillum sp.
AGCACTCGGGATCGTCACACTCGTCGTCATCGTCATGATCGTGGTGGTGATGATGGTGACGGTGGTGATGCTCATGCTCGTCATCGTCATCGTCATCGTCGTCGTGGTGATGATGATGGCAGGAGCATTCGGGGTCATCGCACTCGTCGTCATCATCATGATCATGGTGGTGGTGATGATGGTGATGGTGGTGATGCTCATGCTCGTCATCGTCATCGTCATCGTCGTCGTGGTGATGATGGCAGGAGCATTCGGGGTCATCGCACTCACCGTCACCGTGATGATGGTGGTGATGATGTTCTTCCTCCTCTTTCAGGGCGCGTACCACGTCCTCCAGAGTTTCCGTTTTTTCCATGGCGGCTCGTATCTTTTCACCGTCAAGCTCGTCCCACTCGGCGGTGACGATCTCGGCATCCGCGTTATGGGAGCGGATGAGCGCCACAGTCTCTGCGAGCTTTTCGTCGGAAAGGCCCGCGGTATGGCTGAGAACTATACAGCCCGCGCTCTCTATCTGGTTATTGAAGAACTCGCCGAAGTTCTTCATATACATTTTGCATTTCTTGGCGTCCACCACCGCGGTGCGGGAATTGAGCACGAGCTCTTTCTCGTCCGCCTTTTCCACGGCGCGGATAACGTCGGAAAGCTTGCCTACGCCGGAGGGCTCGATGATGATGCGGTCGGGAGCATACTCCTCGAGCACCTTTTTCAGTGCCTTGCCGAAGTCACCGACGAGAGAACAGCATATACAGCCGGAGTTCATCTCCGTGATCTCGATGCCGGCCTCCTTGAGAAATCCTCCGTCGATGCCTATGTCGCCGAACTCATTTTCGATTATTACCAGTTTTTCACCGGCATAAGCTTCTTTTACAAGCTTCTTGATAAGTGTGGTTTTTCCGGCGCCTAAAAATCCGGAAAAAATGTCGATCTTGGTCATTTATATCATCTCCTTAATAATTGCTGTAAAATCGTCCGCTTTTCAGTCCTCGCGTCCCAGCGCTTCCTTTATGTCCGTCAGGGACTGACGGGTGACACGCGCCATGACGGAGGAATAGGTATCGGGGTCGCGTGAAAGTTCTCCGAGCGCGGTCGCAACTCCGCCGAAATCGTATATCTCGCCCGCGTCGAACACGCCGGACTCAAGGACTCCCACAAGATTTTTACGCGAGCGCTCGTCGTTGACGTATCTGAACTGGAGCACACGGTCAAGGTAATTATCCCTCGTTCCGTCTATACGGTAGGACTCCGCCGCCAGATTCTCGATGATCTCGAAAGCATATGAGGGCTCGCGGAGTATGGCAGGTACTCCCAGAGCGGTGACGGATTTTGCGGAAATATATGAGATATAGTCCTTCTGGTTTTCGTTTTCCTTCGGCATGGGAAGCACGCCGAACTCGTACTCCATATCGCGGAGCGAATAGAGGTGGCCTATATCGGTAACGAAAAACAGGGCGTTCCCCGATTTGAACATGGCGGAGGTGCTCATGTTATCGGCGGAATTTCTCACCGTGTCGTAGACGTACGGCAGGGTGGTATAGGAATAGAGCGCGTCCGATATTTTCATGAAAACATCGTAGAAGCTCTCATCGGCGCCGCAGGTGATGTAGGGGATACCCGAATCGTCATAGGCGGTCATTTTCTTTCCGCAGCCCGAAAGCAGCGGGATCATCTCGCTGCCGTCGGAGGCAGCCCCGTAGCGGTCGTCGAAGGTGCGTACACCGTTCCCGTCCATGTCGGCGGCGACGGCCTTCGCCATAGAGAACATTTTATCGAGGGTCCATTTTCCCCTGTCCGCAAGATCGTAAGGGTCATCGAGCCCGTCCGTCTCGGAGACGAGGTCGGCGTTGAAGCCCACCATGGAATGGGCGTCGTAATAGGAGAGCTGTATATCGCCGAAAAGCATATAGATCTCTCCGAGAAGCGAAACTGACGCGGAGGCGTCCTTTTTCCACCACGGTTTCTCGATATCCACTCCGCGCAGACGCTCGGCGGGGAGGATATAGCCCTCAAGTGCAAGAGCGCTCATATAGTCGGGGGTAGTGAACACCGCGCTGTACATCCCGTCGCCTGCGAGTACGGAATTTACCGTTTTGTCGTAAACATTCTCCGGGGTGTCACGCTCCTGCTCTATCACCGCATTTACTCTCTGCTCCACGCGGAGATTTCTCGCAAAAACGGTATCGTCGAGCACATCGCCCGTATACTCCTCGGCGTCCATATTGGAGGCGGGTGAGACTGTGGTGGCGTTCAGCATCCTGAAAACGTAGCCGCGGCAGGAATCCGTGGGCACGCTCTCGTAGAGCTTCCCGTCCTCATCCGTAAACTCATATTCCGGAGTGTCCGTCACCTCGGGGGTCTCCCCGGGATCGGAGGCGGCGCAGGAGGTGAGCAGAAGGGCTGCGGCAAGAAGCCACAGTATAAGCTTTCTCATTTTTTCAGAGCTTTCTTTATCATTGCGTTGATCTTCTCGCGTACAGCAAGGATCTGGTCATCGTCGCGGGGATATTCCTTAAAGGTGATCTCACCTCTGGCCTCGATCACTTTCATGACAGCGTCACGTCCGCAGAGCTTCTCCGCGAGGCGGAATGCCCTGACGTCGTAAAGCGCCGCCGTGAAGCCGAGAAGATGTATCGTCTCGTATGCGGCACCGCCGGGTGCGGGGTAAACGGAGAACGCGTCTCCCGCAGGCACCCAGTATCCGCCGTCGGTACACTGATAAGGATTGCAGTATTCTGCGGAACCGTTGGTGTAGTAGAAATTGTAGCCCCACTGTAAAAATCCCGCTATGTCGTATTTATAGAACTGCTGACCGATTATACGGTTGCGCGCGGTGGGCATGGCAAGGAACCTGTTGGAGACCTTGTCCCACTGACAGCAGCAGTAGTAGACCCAAAGATCGGGTACTTTTGCCTCGATATAAGGTTCGGCGTGGTCAACGGATACCACGGGACACTCCACGACACCCTTTTCCCAGAAACTGAAATCGGAGAGCGCATCCATGATCCTCTGACCCTTGAGGCAATCCTTGACGGTGTTTTTCGCCTTGAGATAGTTCTCAAGCATATCTCCGCCGGGCTCGTCGGAAATGTGGAACGCGACCTTATCCGCGACGCCCAGCTTTTCAAGCCGTGAGATCAGCTTCGGCAGGAAATCGGTCAGAAATTCAGTGTATTCCGATGCGGTGGCATCGGTATCCCAGCCGAAGATCCTTTCGTAACCGTTTTCGGTGGTCGCCATCACCTTCGGTGCGTGTTTTGCGCCCCACTGGGTGAAGAGATGCGACATCTCAAAATATTTTACCCCCAGATCAAGGCACATATTAACGAATCTGTCCAGCTTTTCGAAGCCGAATTTATATTTGCCGCCCTTTCTCTCAACATCAATGAGCTGAACGGTGGGACGCTCCGTGCCCTGTATGGTGTCAAGAGCGGGAGTGAAGATGGGGGTCAAAATCATGTTTATGCCGTTGCGGACGGCGGTATCAATGAACTGCGCCATTATAGCCCAGTGCTCCTCGGAGAACACGGGAACGCCGTAGTAAACGGAGAGGCAGTCGGGATGGAACCATTGGGTGACGGTCATCTCCTGCTCGGGAAGCAGGGCGGGGATCACCTCAAGAGTGAAGGTGGTCTCGGCGTACACCTCGTCGCGCCAGGCGTCAAGTATCTTGAATTTCACGGGAAATCTGCCGCCCTCAGCTTCTTCGGGAACGTTCACGTCGACCCACAGCGCCTGCAGGTCGCGGGAGGGCCAGAGCTTCTGACGCTCTTCGCGGAATGGCACGAGCAGATCGGGGAAAAGCCCGGGCTCGGTGCGCAGGAAATAGCCGTCGTCCTGTCCCGGAGGCATGGGCATGCGGACAGAAACACATTCTATTCTCGAAAGAGAGATCCAGGATGCGATGGGGCTTTCGATCACGACTCTGCAGTCGCGGTGTCCCTCGCCGAGGTTCAGCTCCTTTGCCTGATATGCGAGCTGAAAGCTGAAGCGCTCGCCGAGCAGAGCCGATGCGTTGTTATAGTCTTTTTTGTCGTAAATGCTTTCGTCAAGGAAACACTTTTCGGTTTCCGCGAGAGTTTTGATCAAAAGATTCATACAGTTCTCCTGTTTTTGTTATGTATTGTTCGATTAATTACAGTTTAGCGAGGAGTCGCAAGTCGCAAGTCGCAAGTCGCAAGTGCCAAGTGACTTGAACCGTACGTACTGTGAACAGAGGGACGAACAGTTTAATAACTTGCGACTTGAGACTTGGCACTTGAAACTACAATTTACTGTTCCTCCGGCAGCTTGCAGATATCTATCCATTTCTCCGCGCCGGAATATTCGTATAGCTCATCAAGGGTCAGCTCAATGGCGGTATTGGAGCCGCCCGCCGCGGGATACACCGTTTCGAAACGGCGGAGCCCCACATCAAGGAATACTCTTACGCCGTCATTTATGCCGAAGGGACATACGCCGCCCACTCCGTGGCCTATCATGGGCTCGACCTCTTCGAAAGCAAGCATTTTCGCCTTAAAGCCGAACTCGTCCTTAAACTTGCGGTTGTCAATTTTTCCGTCGCCAGCGGCAACTATGAGGAACGCTGCGCCCTCGGGATCCTTGAAGGACAGGGTCTTCGCGATCCGTTTCCCCTCACAGCCGACGGCCTTGGCCGCAAGCTCCACGGTGGCGGAGGATACTTCGAATTCCTGTACTCTTTTATCCGCGCCCCAATTTGAAAGGTGCGCCTTTGCTCTTTCTATGGACATACCGATAATCTCCGATCCGATAACCTTTTTTCATTATACAATAAAAAATCCCCTTTGTCCACGGATTTCGTGAACAAAGAGGGAATTTTTATTAATATTTTCGGCATGCATTATAGTTTGTCGAGGAGTCGTAAGCCGCAAATGTCAAGTGACTTGAACCGCACACACTGTGAACAGCGGGACGAACAGTTTAATAGCTTGCGGCTTGCGACTTGGCACTTGACACTCTGATTATTTCACCTTAACGATCCTGCCGTCCTTGCGCGGACGCTCCGCGGCGTTCCCGTCGGGATAGCCGAGGATGCAGTTGCCCACTCCGCGATAGGTTTCGGGGATGCCCCACGCATTTGCCATTTTTCTGCCCTCGGGGGAGTCGAACATCTCGCGAGCGCGGTGAATCCAGCATGATCCGAGCCCCAGAGAATGCGCCGCGTTCAGCATATTGCCCATGGCGAGGCTTCCGTCCTCCACCCACGTATAAACGCTGCTGTCGGAAAAGACGATGACAACGGCGGGGGCTCCGTAGAAGGGGTCGCTGTCGCTGCCCATGACGGCGGCGTTCATTTCGGAAAGCTTTTTCACGGTTTCCGGATCGGTCACCGCCACCAGCTTCACAGCCTGTCTGTTCATGCCCGTGGGCGCCCATACGCCCGCCTCCAGCACCGCGTCAAGCTCTGCCTCAGATATCTGCTCTTTCCTGTAAGATCTCACGCTCCTGCGCTCTGTAAGATTTTTCAGAATGTCGTTCATTTTGTTCTCCTTTCCGGTTTTTGTTTACGGTTTTATTATACCACATCCGATACGATTTTGCAAAGAAACTTTGACATTCTTCCCTTTTATGGCGGAGCTGCCATATTAATCATCCCTTTCTATTGACGGGCGGGAAAAGATGTGCTAAAATTATATTGTATATCGTAAGAAAGGCAAAAAACATGAAAAAAATCATTTCCTTACTCATCTGTGCCGCCATGCTGGCAGGGGCTCTGTCCGTGGGAATCTCGGCTCTTGATGAGACCGATCATCTTCCCTTCGTGGACGATGAGACCTATGAGGCGGGCGACGTGAACGATGACGGTGCGCTGAACGCCCTCGACGCCCATGCGCTGAAGGCTTTTGTTGCGGGATATGACGTTTACGTGAACGCCGATGCCGCCGATCTCAACGCAGACAACTGTGCCAACGCGCGCGACGGTCTTATCTTCAAGGCTGTGCTGGCTGAGGCTGCTGACATCGCGGACTACGTTTCCGACACTCCCATCTACAAAATGACCATCGGCGGAAATCCCATCTCCTCCTATGACATAGTGGTACCCGTCGGGACCAGCGCCGACAACGACAACGTTTACGTTGCGGCGGAGATCCTGCAGACTTACGTTAAAGAAGCTACGGGTTACGCCATTTCCATCGTACACGGGGAGAGCACAAAGGCTCACGGCATAGTTTTCCATGCTGTCAAGCCCGCGTCCGCCGAAAGCGAGGCTATGGGGCTGGGTCTTGAAGACTACATCTACGAGGTGAAGGACGGCAATCTCGACGTATACGGCACGCTGCGCGGCAATATGTACGCGGCATACGAGCTGTGTGAGAAATTCCTCGGCTTCCGCTTCTACGACAACAGACACACTTACTCTTACAGAATGAGAGTTTCCGACATACCCGAAGGGCTTCACGAGTATCACAAGGTACCCATGGAATTCCGTTTCACCGGAACTCCCATCGCCGAGCAGGGTCAGGTTTTCCAGATCTATTTCGCGAGCCGTCAGAACGGTACGCAGATATACGCCTTCGGCTCCGGCAAGTACGGTTATCTGACCGGTCCCCGCTTCATCAACGCCCACTCCTTCGGCGTTTACAGAAGAATGATGGCGGGCACCCTGCCCGAGGACGACGGCAGACCCATAAATAAGCTGCTTGACGCCAAATACGCCGACGGCGGCAACAAGATCGACGACCGCAAGGTATTCTACGAGTGGCAGCCCTGTGCCTCCGACAACACCGCTTACTACGAGATGTTCAACGGTATGCTTGAGACCATGTGCATGATGATGGCGTGGGGCGGAAACGACTGGTATCCGGAGATCCGCGATCTGGGTATCTACTTCATGTCCTTCTCCATCAACGACAACGGCTCCTACTGCACCTGCACCACCTGCACGTCAAAGGTGAACGGCGCTACCATGAGCGTGAGAAGGACCACTCTCGAGCAGCTTGAATACTACACCGGCGACTATACTCTGTCGGAAGACGGCAAGAAGGTGACCTTCAAGAAAGAGGGCTATTCCGGTCTTTACATGGACCTGGCCGTCCGCGCCGCAAAAGAGGTGACCACCGAGTACCACGGCTACGACTATGATTTCAATGACACTTTCCCGCCCCTTGACGAGCGCATACAGAACGTTTATCCCGGAATGAAGCTCTATCTCATCATCTACGATTTCACCATTCCGGAATCCGTCAAGCCCGTTGATAACATCGTGCTCATGTACTGCGGACACGGCTGCAACAACCACATCCTGGGCACCGGTGATTGCGGCGACGGCACCACCGTGCTGGGCGGCTCCAACAAGATAAACGAGATCTCCATGCCCGCATGGTCCAAGTACTGCCACGACGCGGGAGGAAAGATATACTACTGGTCCTACGGCGTCAACTACATGTACTACCTGGCGCCCTGCCCCAACATCCTTGACTTCTATTACGACATGAAATACATCTATGACGTATGCCACTTCGACGGCGTTTACTACGAGAGCTGCGGCGGTCCTCACAACAATTTCGAGGACATGAAGGCATACATCGCGTCCCGCATGATGTGGGAGCCTGACACGGACTACGACGGCTTCACGGCGATGGTCAAGGAATACATGAAGATGTACTACGGTAAGGGCTACGAGCACGTATACGAATACATGCTTCTGCAGACCGCGGCGGGCGACGCCACCGGCTGGTGCTTCATCAACAACCACGACCGTCCCGGCGATATGTACTCCTACGATTACCTCCGCGAGCACTACGAGGAAATGAGAGATCACCTTCTCGCAGCGACCGACATGGCCGGTGACGACTACCACAGGACCAACTGTGAGCGCGTCATGCTCGCCTGTGAGTTCATGGGGCTTACCGCCACCTACAACAACAATTACGTAAACGGCACCGCATCCCAGCGCGCCGAATACGAGGCACGTTACAACCGGCTGTGGAATTACCTCAACGACAACGACATCGTCATCAGCGGTGAGCCCGATATTTACTCTCTGCCAGACGAGATCGACCTCTCGGAGAACCCCATTACGCAGTTCTACGGACAGAACGCGTGGAGACCGGGAGTTAATCCGTAAAAAACTAAAAAAGCACCCCCACGGGGGGTGCTTTTTTAGTTTTAAGTTTCAAGTGCCAAGTCGCAAGTCGCAAGCCGGCGGCTCCGCCTCCGTTCAACTCCTAACTCCTAACTCCACACTCCATACTCTTAAAATTCCGGCTCAAGAATAATTACCGCCGTGTCGTGGCGCTTTACGGGGAGCGAGAATTCGCCCGCCCCTTGAACGTGGGCGATGACCTCGCCCGTCCAGGCGTCCGTCAGCTTCATGGGGACCTTCTGGGAAAGTCCCAGATCCTCCCACGTAAAGCCAGACTCCCTTTCCTCCGGGGCACGGTTGACTATCGCCGCCGCCCATCTGAAATCGTGAAGGGGACGGCACCACAGGTCGTATCCGTCAGTGTCTGTGCGGACTCTCTTCGCGGGGATGACGAGGGGGTCCTGGTCTATGGCGATGATGCCGGGGTTTTTGAGGATCGAAAGACCCGCTTCGTCGATCTTTCTGAGGTCTGCGCCGATGAGCAGGGGAGCGGCGAGCATTGACCATATGGCGAATACGGAGCGGTATTCCTCGAAAGTACAGCCGTTTCCCATCCAGTCGTTCTGGCATCCCATGCCGCATATGAGCATATCCGGGTCGTTATAGCCGCCGACACTGCCGTGCTCCGCGACGCCTGCCACCACGTTGTCTATCATATCGAGGATGCCGAGGCCGCCCTCGGGGTGCTCCGCGTAGCGCCAGTTGTCTCTTATATCCTTGCCCGTCCTCCACAGCTGGCCCACGGGATGCGCCCAGTTCCAGGGGGAAGAGGTACCGTGCTCGCAGAGGTTATACACGATATCCCTGCCGCAGTCGCGTATGGCAAGTCCCATTTTGATATATTCCGAAACAGTGTCGCGGGGAGGGTCGTTTTCCATGGGGTGACGGTCGTATTTCAGATAATCAAAGCCCCATTCGGCAATGCTTTTCGCGTCCTCGTATTCGTGGCCGAGGCTTCCCGCGTCGCCGTTCCACGTTTTCAGTCCGGCGCCCAGATATATACCCGCTTTCAGCCCTTTTTTGTGTATATAATCCGTCAGATATTTCATGCCGTGAGGAAAAATGTCATCACGGTACTGAAGTCTTCCGTTTTCATCCCTCTCGGGCTTTATCCAGCCGTCGTCGAGGTTTACGTACTTATATCCCGCATCCGCAAGTCCCAGCTCCACCAGGAGATCTGCAGAAGCGAGCATTATCTCCTCCGTGGGGTCACAGTTCACAGTGCAGTAGGAATTCCACCCCATGGGCGGTGTCGGGCATTTGATCTTATTATTCATAATCATATCTCCTTTCGGATTTATAAATATATGTTACCACAAAAATCCGGGTAAAGCAATACGATTATATCCGCCGCTATTGCAATTCTTCTGTTCCGGTTGTATAATGGAAGAATAAAAGAGGTGTTATGATGTTCAAAAGATTTATAGCTTATTATAAGCCCCACAAGCTTATATTCACTCTCGATATGCTGGCGTCGTTCCTTATGTCCGTCATCAGCATTTTTTATCCTATCGTCACCAGAAAGCTGGTGGGTGAGTTCACCTCCGGCAGTATCAACGCCCGCCTTATATGGATATGCGGTATTTCGCTCCTTTTTCTCTACGTTGTACGTATGTTCTTAAACTATTTCGTTCAGTACAAGGGCCACGAAATGGGCGTTAAGATGCAGGCAAAAATGCGCAGCGATATGTTCTCGCACCTTGAGACTCTGCCGTACAGCTTCTATGACGACCACCGCACGGGCAAGATCATGTCCCGCATCACAAACGACCTTTTCGAGGTCAGCGAGCTGGCACACCACGGTCCCGAAAACCTTATCATCTCCACCATCACCGCAGTCGGCTCTTTCGTATACCTCGCGACCATCAATATATGGCTCACGCTGATAATCTTCGCCTGCGCACCCATGATGTTCGCCGTGGCTTGGCCGCTGCGCCGTAAGATGACCGCCGCGTTCACCAAAAGCCGTGAGGCGATATCAGAGATCAACGCCGCCGTGGAAAGCAGTATTTCCGGCATCCGCGTGACAAAGGCGTTCACCAACGATACGGTGGAAAAGGAGAAATTCGAGAAGGGCAACGTGTCGTTCGTCGGTTCGAGAAAAGAAGCCTACAAGGCGATGGGTCAGTTCCATTCCTCCACCAACTTTATCAGCAACGTGTTCAACGTGGCGATCCTCATCGCGGGCGGCTTCTTCATGGCAAAGAAGATAATCACCGTGGCGGATTACTCCGCCTTCATCGTTTCCGTGGGGCTGTTCATCACCCCGGTTTCCTCCCTCATACAGTTCATGGAGCAGTTTCAGGACGGCGCGACGGGATTCCGCCGCTTCTGCGAGATAATGGACGAGGAGCCCGAGCGTGATACCGAGGGCGCAGAGGACATGGGACGTGCCCGCGGAGATATAGAATTCAAGGGCGTCTGCTGTGACTACGGTACGGACAGGGAGGTGCTTCAGAACGTAAGTTTAAGTATCCCCGGCGGAAAGATTTTCGCTCTCGTGGGTCCCAGCGGCGGCGGCAAGACCACCATGTGCCACCTTATCCCCCATTTCTACGAGCCCTCCGCAGGTGAAATTTTCATCGACGGAAAAGAGATACACAAGATAACCATGCGTTCGCTTCGGCAGAACGTGGGCATCGTGCAGCAGGACATATACCTTTTCAATGCCTCCATCCGAGAAAACATCCTTTATGGTAATCCGGAAGCCACCGAAGATGAGATCATCGAGGCGGCAAAGCGTGCCAACATACATGAGTTCATCACCTCGCTTCCCGACGGCTACAATACCGAGATCGGTGAGCGCGGCGTGAAGCTTTCCGGCGGGCAGAAGCAGAGACTTTCAATCGCCAGGGTATTTCTCAAAAACCCGCCCATCCTTATTCTGGACGAGGCGACCAGCGCCCTCGACACCGCCACGGAGATAATGATACAGCAGTCACTTGACGAGCTGTGCCGCGGCAGGACCACCATCGTTGTGGCACACCGCCTATCCACGGTGAGGAACGCCGACGAGATCGCCGTGGTGGAGGAAGGAAAGATCACCGAGCGCGGCACTCACGACGAGCTTATAGCGAAAAACGGAACATACGCCGACCTCTGCACAAAACAGTGGAACAGATAAGAAAGCATAAAAGTCCCAAACGCCGGGTGTCCTTCGGAACACCCG
>JAZLKW010000024.1:0-52644 GCA_045597805.1 Candidatus Avispirillum sp.
TCTCATAAAGAGCGTGGCAGTTTTTGCAGCCGGAGCCGAGAACCTTGATGCAACAGATGCCGTCAACCTTTTCGCCACAGCAAGTGGACGATGCAGCAGTTTCTTTGACTTTGGCAGTATCACAGCCGCAACCGCAGGAGCAGCCGCACGCAGTTTCTTTCTTTTCTTCCTTTTTCTTTCCGAATAATGACATAATAAATACCTCCGTTTATTTTTCGCTTTCAAAGCGATTTTTTAAAACTTTGTAATGATTGTAATTGCTTTTGTCTCCGCCATTGTCCGGGAACAGACAAAACGGAAGACTGTCAGTATTTCTGTGTTTTATTACACACGCACAGCATTTGCCGTGATTGGGGCAAGACGTTTTCGGGCAAGCACATTCTTTTACGTTAGGACATTCCATTTACCTCCACCTCACATAATCAAAAATTGAATTGCATTAAACAAATATCCTACAAGGATAATACCGACCGTACAAATGGCAATGAATATGCCGAGCAGCTTCGGCTTTATTGCTTTTTTGAGCATTACCATTGACGGCAGCGAAAGGGTTGTAACTCCCATCATAAAGGAGAGAACAACGCCGAGCCGTGCGCCCTTTGCCAGCAATGCCTCTGCAATCGGGATCGTGCCGAAAATATCGGCATACATCGGAACACCGGCCACCGTGGCGATCAATACGCCGAACGGATTGCCCGTACCGAGAATTTTTACGATATAATCCTCCGGTATCCAGTTATGAATGACAGCACCGATTGCAACACCGATCAGCACGTAAGGAAACACCTTTTTTGCCGTGCCGCAGGCCTGCTCCCAAGCATATTTGCATCTGTCCCCCCAACGCAGTTCGTCCTGCGGTAGGTCAATGGATTTTCCGTTGCGAATAAATTCCTCGACCTGATTTTCAAGATGCAGCTTCTCGATCAGTGTACCGCCTGCAACGGCGATTACAAGACCGAAAACCACATAAAGCACAGCGACCTTCCAGCCGAAGATACTCATCAGCAGAACAAGACTGCCGAGATCGACCATAGGGGAAGAAATCAGAAACGAGAACGTCACGCCGAGAGGAAGTCCTGCGCTTGTAAAGCCGATAAACAGCGGGATGGATGAGCAGGAACAAAACGGTGTTACCGTTCCGAGTAATGCGGCGATGCAATTCGCCCACAACCCGTGAAATCTGCCGAGTATCTTTTTGCTTCTCTCCGGTGGAAAATAGCTTTGAATGTACGAAATGATAAAAATCAGCACGCAGAGAAGTATCATGATTTTGATGCAGTCATAAAGGAAGAACTGAACGCTGCCCCCGATACGATTTTCAATGTCAAGACCGAAGGAACGAAGCATTGCGCCGATCAGTCTGTTCAGCCATTTCATTCCCAAGGCCTCATCCTGAATGAATTGCCACATAAAAATTCTCCAATCAATCCATATATTTAAATACGTCGATATATAGTTATGAAATATAGTCGTGCCGTAAAAATGCTTTTATTTTTCACAGCACGACTTGTTATTTGGGGTGCATCCGTTTTCTTTCAGTGCGTTCAGATAGCCGATGGCGATGTCAATACCGTTTGAAGAAATGGAGTAGTGCATCCATTTTCCTTCTTTTCGTCCGATGTCTAAACCGGAATCTGTCAGCACTTTCATATGATGGGAAAGCGTAGACTGTGCGATGTTCAGATCGTCCAGCAGCTTGCAGGCGCATTTCTCTCCGCCCATCAGGTATTTGAGTATCCGCACACGGTTTTCATCGCATAATGCCTTGAATACAACAGGAGTACGTTTTTCGTCAAGCTCCATCCGAACACCTCCTTGTGCTTGATTATGATCACTATATACATTATATCGATATTTCTCGATTTGTCAAGAAAATTCAAAAAAAGAATGAAGAATCACAGGGCGAGACTACTTCGTTACGTAGTCTCGCCCTTACTGCATCCCTTTATTTTTATTTGTTCCGGGTAGGTTCTTTGCGGAGCTTTCTCTATAATTTGCAAGAGTGTTTGCACAAAGGCAAAGCCTTTGTGGGGGAGGCGCAGACCGTTGACTCGATTCGCACTTGCTTAGGCACCGATCAAGAAAGCGACCGTGTCCTTCCCGGGTTAGTTTCTTTGGGGCGCCTTTCTTTTCAAAGAAAGGCGCGTACTCTTTTAACTATGATCCCGGCCGCGATGCCGATGACGGTGCCGGCGGCGATGCCTCCGAGAACGAGGACGGGGAGGTAATAGGCGATCTGCTCCGTTCCGGTCACGGCTATCGCCACCCCGATCTGCGCCAGGTTATGGGAAACGCCTCCCGCGACGCTCACCGCCACGGGCGAAAATCTGTCCGTGCGGCGAAGGAGAGCCATCACGGTAAGGCTCAAAATTGTGCCGGCTATACTGTACCAGAAGCTCATCATGCTTCCGAAGAGAAGGGCAGTCAGGACGCACCGCACCGCGGAGACCGCGGCGGCATCCCACACGCCGTACAGGTACAACACGCACACGATGAATACGTTGGGAAGACCGATCTTCAGCCCGGGGATACCGAGAGAAAAGAAGCTTTCCACGTATGAAAGGATCATGGCGGCTGCCGCCGCCATGCCCAGGATCGCTGTTTTTTTTGCTTTGTTGTTCATATTAATCAGCTGCGCTTGCCGCACCGCAAGCATACTTGGATTATATTTCACACTATGCGGGGGCTTACCAGGTGGGCATGGGGTCCTTCGTATCCCTCGGGTTGTGGTAAGGCTTGCTCTTTGACGTTACCCAGCCATTCCACTCATAAGGATCGCGGACGGAGTCGTCACCCAGGGGGAAGTTCTCCCATTCGTCGTCAAGGTTGAGAATGGGATATTTGACTACCCAGTCGTACAGCCTCTTGTAGCGCTCGGCATATTTTGCCTGCTGTGCCTCCGTGCCTTCGAGATCAGCTGAGGTCGCAGAGAGGCACAGCCAGTACATGCTTGCAGCTATGTGCTCCACGTGGTCGATCTCGGAATCGGTCTTCGCCAGCGCAAGAGCATTGTCGGCGAGAGCGAACATCTCCTCGGCGTGTTCTCTGTAATAATCAATGCTCATCTGGTCGAACATCATATCACAGTTGTTCGAACCGCACTTTCCGAGGGCATCGGTGGATTCCTCGTTCATTTCGATAAAGGTCTTTACGTATTCCCAGCCGTCGCCGTAATAGAAGCGCAGGAACTCGTCGATATAGCTCTGGTACTCCTCCTCCGTCATGTCGGGATCCCACTGCAGACGGATGTACATATACATGGTCAGAAGGTCGAAGCAGTTGCCGTCCTTATAGGTATCGGAGGTGCCGTAATAGCCCTCGCAGTAGACACCATCCACGCCGTGGTCGTTCAAGTACTTGATATCCTGCCTCATATGCTCGAACATGGCGGGCTCGGCAAGGAAGCCAGAATAAGAGGTAGCATAGATCCAGACGTACAGAGCGCCCTTTACAATTTCAGCCCATCTCTCGAAATAGGCGCTTTCCTTGATGTTATTGTACCACAGACGGTTGCCCTCTTCATAGCACTGAGAGCCGTCGAAGGGATGGTTATTGCAGCCTCCCCAGCAGAAGAGGATATCAACGTGCTCGTTAGGCTCGAGGTTCTGGGGAGGAACGCGTGCCAGCCAGTACGCAGTGGTCATGACGTGGATTTCCGGATAAATCTCCGCCAGGTCCAGCGCAAGCTTGTTAATAAAGGTAAGCTGTGCGCCCATGAGAGAGTTTTCAGCCTTGTACAGTTTGTTGCAGCCGCGGCACTTGCAGTAGTCGGGGTTATCCATGGGAGCCACGGTCACTCTGTTGAACCTGTAGCCGCGCTCGTGCTTCATCTCAATATGCGCGATAAGATTTTCAAGGCACTGATCGTAGAGGTCGGTATTGCACCAGTCGGCATAGGAATAATTGTCGTGCACGTAGTCGGGAGCATAATAGGACATGGTATGCGCCGAACCCTCATAGCCCACGGCATATCCGTACTTCTCGCTTTTTTCGAGGATACCGCGGTTTTTCCAGCTTGACGTTTTCAGCTTCAGCGCCGCCTCGGTGTTGGGTATTCTGTTGTCCTTCTGGTAGCTCCAGGTCTGGCTGTCGCGGTCAATGATGGTGGGAATATGGCGGTAGTGGGAGCCGTCGCGCACAACAACGCTCTGGTTTTCGTTTATATACTCGTTTTCACAGTTTATGAATACCCAGCCCACGTATCTCTCGAGGAAATCGTAAGCGGCGTACATACAACCGCGGAGAATACCGCCGGTAAGGTATACGTTTCCGCCGGAGGCGGAAATGTCGATGCCCTCAACGCCCAGAGCTACGTCAGTCCTGAGGACGAGCTTATGGGCAGCCGCGGAATCAAGCTCTATGGGAAGCGTGCAGCCCGTTGCCGCCGCAAGATATTTCTGCAGCTCAGACGCGGCAAATTCCACGTTCTCGCTCTCGCCGTCCGAGTAAGTGATGACGAACTCCGAAACGTTGGTGCCCGCCAGCATGAGGCGTTTGACGGGGGCTTCGCTGTCGCCGTAAAGGGTGGGGACAAGCTCTGCAAAATATGCTTTGAGCCGGAGGATGTCGCGGGCGTTCGCCTCACCGTCGCCGTCGGCGTCCGCTGCGGCACGGTCTATTTCGGCGTAGTCCGTCACGCTCTGCTTTATGGTAGCAGTGTCGCGGGAGTTTACCGCACCGTCGCCGTTTGCATCGCCGAGAAGGGCGGCATGGTCAGCCTCGCTTATAAAGGCGCCAACGGGAAGAGCTGACGAAATCAGCATAACGAGCGCTATTGCGAGACACAGTAGTTTTTTCATGTTGTACTCCTTTTTTGGGGGGACATTAATCATATTTTGCGAATTCTTCGGCAAGGCGGTCGGTGTGGTTGAGCCACATATCCATCATAGCATAGTACCGCTCGTGGGTACGCCAGCCCTGGTCGATGGAGCCGCTGCCGTAATTTATTATGGTCGCGTTGGGGTAGGTGGCGCGGAGCAGGTCAACGTCCGCCTGAGAAACGGCGGTCGATTCCAGCCACAGTCTCTCAAGCTTGGGGAGATCGAGGAGGGGCGTGATGTCCGACAGCCCGTGGTTATAGCTTATGTTCAGATCCACCAGCTGCTTGCAGGAGGCAAGCGGTGTAAGATCGGTGACGCTGTTAACGAAAAACTCAAGATAGTGCAGATGGGGAAGCTTAGCGAGGGGCGACAGGTCGGTCAGCTCATTGTCGGCAAGGATCAGAAGCCTCAATTCCGTGAGGTAGTCGCCTATAACGGAAATGTCGTTTATGCACTGGTGACCAAGGTCAAGTGCCTGAAGGTCGGTGCAGTATTTGAGCACCTGTATGTCCTGTGTGACCATAAACCTGTAATCGTAGGTGTATATGAGCACGGAGAACGCCACCTGATCGGTACGGAGCGACCAGCGCTGACCAAGGTACACTCTCCAAACTATTTTCACGTCCGGGCACTCGTCGCGCAGTTTTGCCATTTCCTCATTGGAGAGATAACAGTCGCACATGACAATCTTCCTCGCGCTGCAGAGTAGCGGGATCGCACGCTTTAATTCCTCCGTATGTCCGGGCATATATTTCCGGCTTATGTCAACGGTCTCAAGCATGGAGTCCACAGGGGTACCCGCCACGTCCACAGTCCACCCGAAGATGACGTCCGGGAACTTTTCCACGAGGCTATGCTGCAGCTCCGCAGAAAGGGTCTGACCGTGGAGATCCACAAAGGAAAGATTCGGGAAAATGGTCAGTTTTTCAGCGATGTCGCCGTCGATTTTCACGCCCTGAAGGTCGATTTTCTCCGCGTCCTCGCGGACCTTTGAGCCGTAGAGATCGTAAATGGCGACGATATTGAAATCGAGGTCGGGGAAATTGCGGCACAGCTCTTCCCTTTCCTCCGAGGGCACGGCGTTTTCACCGAGGGTCACAGTTTTCGCACGTCTGAAATAGGGGAGAAACCGCGAAAGCTCGGCTGTATCGGTGATCTCCACTGAAGACATATCAAGCTCCTCCACGTCCGTGAAGAACTCGCCTCCGTACATACGCGCAACGGCGCGGTATCTGAACTCCACTCCGGGAAATTCACAAAGAAGCGCTTCCTCCTCCGTCGCGTCCACATGATAGTCGCCCAGATCCGCCACCTTGAGGTTTTTCATGCGCCTGAGGTTTTTCCGGAGCGCTTCCGGCGACTCTATCTCGTCTCCGGAAAAGAAAACGTAGCTTTCCGCAGAGCTCACCTCGTGACCGAAAAGGTCAATATGCCCCGCGGAGCACTCGAAGCCCGCCGCGATGGCAATCACTGTCAGTATCAGCAATATTGAAAATAAGACTTTTCTCATTTTTCGCCTGATTTTTATAATAATAATCTATAGTAATTTTATCACACGGAAAATGACTTTTCAATAGGTTTTATAAATAATAAGGTAAATTCGTGCAGCCTTTATTGACTCGGGGCCGCAAGTGTGCTATGATTTTATAAAGACCTTTCTGGAGGGTATTATGACTGATCAGGAAATATCAAAGCTCACAAGAAAAGAGCTTATAGAAATGCTTCTCGCAGCGACTGAAGAGAACGCCGGGCTCAAAGAAGAGATCGAAAAGCTGAACCGAGAGCTCCGCGTCCGCAGGATAGCCATCGAGAGCTCCGGCACCATGGCTGAAGCGGCTCTCAAGCTGAACCGCGTATTCGAGGCGGCAGACGCCGCAGCGAAGCAGTATCTGCAGAACGTAAAGGCAAAAGCGGACGCGGAAAAGAAATCGGAAGAGGATACCGCGAAGACCGCCAAAGAGGTGGAAGCGGCAGTGGAAGAGCTGATATCCGGAACGCAAGACGAAACGGAAGCGGCCGCCAAAGCCGGTGCAAAGCCCGAAAAAGAAAAAGAGGCGTGAGCTGTGGCAAAGCGTAATTTGACCCTTGACCGTCCCACTGCGGAGCAGCTCCGTGAGGAGCTTCGGCACGAGACCGAAAAGGAACAGAAGAAAATGCGCCGTTCGATAAAAGCGGGGATAGCGTTCGCCGCCGTCGCCGTAGTGCTTGTCATCGCCCTTTGCATTTTCCCCGTTTTGGAGATCAGCGGCGGCGCCATGACGTCCTCGTATCCCGATTCGTCTGCGGTGATAGCGTTCAGGTCTCCCGTTCTGCATCACGGCAGCGTTGTCGCCTACGCCTACGGCAACAAAACGCAGGCGGGCCGGATCATAGGTCTGCCCGGTGATGTGGTAGACATCGGGCGTGACGGGAAAGTGACCGTCAACGGCGAAGAGACAGAGGAAGATTACGTAAAAGAACTCGCTTTCGGTGACTGCGATGCTGCGCTTCCCTGCACCGTACCCGAGGGACGGTATTTCGTTCTCGGTGATGACAGAGAGAACGCTCTCGATTCGCGGAATAAGAAGGTCGGCTGCATAGACAAAAGCCAGATCGAAGGCGTGATTTTAGTCAGGATAAAATAAAAAAGCCCCAAAGGGGCTTTTTTTAGTTTTAAGTTTTAAGAATTAAGTTTTAAGAGGCGGCGAAGCCGCCCCGAAAGCACACCTCCCCCTGTAACGGGCGACCGCACCCCTACGGGAAAGCGGACGGTTTCTGCATGCAAAAAGGGATGCAGTTATTGCACCCCTTTTTATTTGCCTTTGGGTAAGTTTCTTTCGGGCGCCTTTCTTTTCAAAGAAAGGCGCATAAATCATTTCGCGCGGGTCTCGATTTCCTCGGCGACCATCCTGATGAAGTCGTCGGCGGACATGACCTCGTTGGCAACGGTGTCGCGGCGGCGGACGGAAACGGTGCCGTCCTCCTGCTCCTTATCGCCGATAATGAGCATATAGGGGACCTTGGAAAGCTGTGCTTCGCGGATCTTGAAGCCGGTCTTTTCCTGGCGCTTGTCAGATACGCAGCGGATGCCCTGCTTCTTCATCTTCGCGATAAGCTCGTCCACGTACTCGTTGTTTCTGTCGGTGATGGGAAGCACCTTTACCTGGCAGGGAGCCAGCCACGTGGGGAATTTACCGCCGAAGTGCTCGATGATGACGCCGATGAATCTTTCAACGGAGCCGAACACGACGCGGTGGATCATTACGGGGCAATGCTTCTCGCCGTCGGAACCGGTATACTCAAGGCCGAATCTGCCGGGGAGCTGATAGTCAAGCTGGATGGTACCGCACTGCCACGTTCTGCCCAGGCTGTCCTGGATATGGAAGTCAAGCTTCGGGCCGTAGAATGCGCCGTCGCCCACGTTGATGATATATTCCTTGCCGATGCTGGTAATGGCGTCAGCAAGCGCGGACGTTGCGATCTCCCAGTCCTTCTCGTCACCGATGTGGTCCTCGGGCATGGTGGAAAGCTCTATCTTATAGGGCAGTCCGAACAGAGAATAAACCTCGTCGAACAGCTGTGCGATGCGGATGACCTCGTCCTTTATCTGCTCGGGAGCAAGGAGGATGTGGGCATCGTCCTGAGTGAAGCAGCGGACACGGAACAGACCGTGCAGAGCGCCGGAAAGCTCGTGGCGGTGTACTCTGCCCAGCTCGCCGTAACGGAGAGGAAGCTCCTTATAGGAGTGGGGCTCCAGCTGATAAACGAGAATGGAGCCGGGGCAGTTCATGGGCTTGACAGCGAAGTCCTCCTCGTCGATAACGGTGGTGTACATGTTTTCCTTGTAGTGATCCCAGTGGCCGGAGGTCTCCCACAGAGTTCTCTTCATGATCTGGGGGGTGGAGATCTCAAGATAATCCCACTTTTCGTGGACCTCGTGCCAGTAGTCAAGAAGGGTGTTTCTGAGGATCATACCGTTGGGCAGGAAGAAAGGCATTCCGGGAGCCTCGTCGCGCAGAGCGAACAGTCCCATTTCCTTACCTAATTTTCTGTGGTCGCGCTTCTTCGCTTCCTCGATCTTGTTGATGTACTCTTCAAGGTCTGCCTTGGAGGAGAACGCCGTGCCGTAAATTCTAGTCAGCATCTTGTTCTTTTCGCTGCCGCGCCAGTACGCGCCCGCAACGCTTAAGAGCTTGAATGCCTTGACGGCGGAGGTGTAGGTGACGTGAGGGCCTGCGCACAGGTCAACGTAGTCGCCCTGCTTGAAGAAGGACAGCTCCTCGTCCTCGGGCAGATCGTTGATAAGTTCTACCTTGTAGGGCTCGCCCTTTTCTTCCATGAGCTTTATCGCCTCGGCGCGGGGCAGAGTGAAGCGCTCCATCTTGAGGTTTTCCTTGACGATCTTCTTCATCTCAGCCTCGATAGCCTCAAGCTCCTCGTCTGCGAAGGGAGTCTCGCGGTCAAAATCGTAGTAGAAGCCGTCCTTGATGGAGGGGCCTATCGCAAGCTTGGTGTCGGGATAGAGGCGTTTTACAGCCTGCGCCATGATGTGGGACGCCGTGTGACGGAGGGCGCCTGCGCCTATCTCTTCTTCAAAGGAATGCTCTTCGACACTCCCGTCGTGCATGATTACTTTCATCTTTTATATCTCCTGTTTTTAATAAATTATATTCGTTTTCGGTGCGGATCACAAAACTCCGCTTTGCATGTAAATCATTTCCCCCAGCGGTGGCCGTTCAGGTATATCTGTACCATGGGGGTCTTATCAAAGCTGATAGTGCCGGGAAGGTGCATCGCACCCGCGTTTTCGGGGCCGGTCAGCATTATCGAGTTCGACTTGATGTAGTTATAAAGCCAGGTGTATCTCTCCTCATAGAGAGCGCGGGAGGCGCTGTCGCCGTTTGTATACAGTCTGTCATATGCGGCGGAAAGTCCCAGCATCTCGCAGTTCATCAGCAGGTTATTGAGACACCCCGTGCAGTTCGGGCTGTCGCACTCATCCATCGCCGCCACGATCTCCGCTCGCATTTCTTCGTAGTGAGCATTGAGATAGGATTCCGAATACGCGTCGAAGGGACGGTAGAAGTACGCGCCGCAGACTGTATCATCCTGTTCGGACGCCTCGTCCAGATAGCAGATGTAGTTGTAGATATGCTCGTAGCCCGCGCCGTATTTCACACGGAGGAACTTCTTCATCATTGCCACGTACTCGTCAAAGGTCATCGAGGGGTTCCACATGACCTCGGAGGCGAGGAATGCGTTCATATCGCAGAAGGTATATTCGGGGCCGCCGGCCTGGACGCCCTCGTAATAGAAGCCCACGACGCCCTGCTCGCACATCCACGTGATATCGTAGTAGATGTCGAAGAACTTGGGCATATCGACGATATAGAACAAGTAGTTTTCGGGATAGTACCAGGTATAGATCTGTGCGCCTGCCTCGCGGCAGATCTCGCCCCAGTTTCTGATAGCTTCAGCATCCTGCTTTGCGCTGTGGGTATCGGCATTAATGGGGGCGCATTTGTCGGGATCGGCAAGGCGGCATTTGGTACATCCGGAAATGTTGTCGCAGTAGCAGAGCACCATATTCTCGCGGGGACGCACGCTTTCGGGCACAGTACCGTCATAGAGAATGGAGAATATCTGAACGTCTGGATATATCTCCTTTATCCTGTCGGCGGCACGGATTATCATAGCCAGATACGTGCCGGAATAGCTTTCCTTTTTGAAGGTCACGCTCTTTTCGTCCTCGGACAGCTCGTAGTATCCGACGTAATTTGCAAGGTGATCCTTCTGTGAGCCGCGGAGCCTTACCGTTGTGCCGTTGGCCTTTGCGTTGCAGAGAGAGCATTTGCAATAGTCGGGGTTATCGTTTATGGAGAACGAGAGCATATGGCAATCCTTCGCGAAATTGAGGGTCTTCCCTCTCGCCCTCAGCATTTCCACAACGTCAAGCATGCCCGAATAAAGCGTTTCGAACACACTGTCATCGGAGGCGCATGGCTGTATTGATATGGAATCGGCGGCGCTCGCTCCTCCGCCGTTCAGGAATTTCTGATAGTACCTGTCGGCCAGGGACATGACCGTGCCGTCGGGGTTCAGCGTTCCCTCGGGAGGCATTTCGCCCTCGCCCATGGGCTTATAATACCAGAAGGAATGGGCATTGAGCATCTGCGGGCCCACAAAGCTGCCGTAATAGCTTTCGGGGTTTATCTCAACGTGGATATTATTGATATGGCGTGCAAGTGCATAGTATTCCATTGTGCTCCCGCCACCGAAGGTATGCATACAGAAACGGTTTTTGGTGGGAGTTCTGAAATAGAAATCGGTACCCTCGGGGATATCGGAAGCTCTCAGCTTTTCGCTGTGAGTGAAATTGGCGCTGCAGAAGAACACGCCCAGATATTTTTCGAGGATATCGTATGCGGCGTACATATTGCCTCTCGTGGCGCCGTATATTTCGAGATCTCCGTTTTCGACCTTATACTCGTAGCCGTCGGGACCCAGCTTTTCGCCCAGCTCGGTATCGAGGGGAACGCTGTGGAGCCTTATGGCTTGACCCTCGCAGTCGCCGTAGACCTTGGGCAGGGTGAAGCCGGTCATCTTCTCTATGTATTTCAGTAAAAGCTCGTAGGCGAAATAAATATTGTCGTTATAGCCTGCGTCGGCGGGGAGCACGAGAGAATACTCCGAAATATCGTTGCCGCCGATGGTGAACTTATACACTCTTTCGCCGTTCTCGAAGGAGGCTGTATCGGTGACCCCGGCGAGGCACGCCTTGATATAGAAATTATCCTTCGAGGTGATCCTGCCGTCGGCGTCGAGGTCGGCGGCGGACTTATTTATCTCGGGGTCAAATCCCGAAACATAGCGCACGATAAGCGCGCCGTCGCGGGCATTGACGGCGCCGTCGTCGTCGGTGTCGCCTACCTTATAGGAATCGGTCTGCCAGAACGACTGGTTTATCCTCAGGTTGTCTTCACCTTTCGTGTCGTCAGCAAGCACGGGCAGGCACATTGCCGCCAGCATGGCCATGACGAGAAGCGCGGAAATTAATCTTTTCATATTTGTTTTATCGGGCATATAGCTTTTTAACTTTTGTTATTACCGTTTGTACCGCTATATCGTCAGCTCCAGCGGCGCTCGCTCTTGTATATCTGCACCAGAGGGGACTTGTCAAAACTGACGGAGGCGGGGAGGAAAAACGCGTCTGCATTGTCCGAGCCGGTCAGCTTTGATACGTTTGCTCTGATATAATTATAGAGCCAGATATATCTTTCCTCATAGAGTGCGCGGGAGGCGGCATCTCCGCTTACATACAGTCTGTCATATGCGGCGGAAAGTCCCAAAAATTCGCAGTTCATCAGCATATTATTAAGGTTCCACATGCAGTCCGGGTTGTCGCACTCCGCGATCGCCGCCGTGATCTCCGCTCTCATATCCTCATAATGAGCATCGAGATAAGACTTTGAGTACACGTCGAAGGGACGGTAGTAGAATGCGCCGCAGCAGTTATCGGACCACTGCTCGGACGCTTCGTCCAGAATACAGATGTAGTTATAGATATGCTCGTACCCCGCGCCGTATTTCACGCGGAGGAATTTTTTCATAAGTCCCACGTACTCGTCAAAGGTCATCGAAGGGTTCCACATGACCTCGGAAGCGAGGAACGCGTTCAGGTCGCAGAGAGTGTATTCCGGGCCGTTTGACTGGACGCCCTCGTAATAGAAGCCTACGACGCCCTGCTCGCTCATCCATTTGATATCGTAATAGATATCGAAAAACTTGGGACTGTCGACGATGTAATAAGTATAGTTTTCGGGGTAGTACCAGGAATAGAGCTGTGCTCCCGTTTCACGGCAGATTTTGCCCCAGTTACTTATTGCCTCCGCGTCGAATTTCGCGGTGTGGGTATCGGCATTGACGGGAGCGCACCCGTCGGGATCGGAGAGGCGGCATTTGGTACAGCCGGAGATGTTGTCGCAGTAGCAGAGCACCATATTTTCGCGGGGACGTACGCTTTCGGGGACTCTGCCGTCGTAGAGAATGGAGAATATCTGAACACCGGGGTATATCTCACGTATCCTGTCGGCGGCGCGGTCTATCATCGCCATATATGTTCCGCAGGTGTTCTCTTTCTTGAAGGTGACGCTCTTTCCGTCCTCGGACAGCTCATAGTAGCCTGTATAGTTTTCCAAATGCGCTTTCTGATTGCCGCGGAGCCGGACCGTCCCTCCGTTGGTCTTCGCGCTGCAGAGAGAGCATTTGCAGTAGTCGGCGTTATCGTTTATGGAGAAGGAGAGCATATGGCGGTTCTTCGCGAAATTGAGGGTCTTCCCTCTCGCTTTCAGCATCTCGATAACGTCAAGCATGCCGGAGTAAAGCGTTTCGAACACGCTGTCGTCGGAGGCGCAGGGCTGGCCTGCGTTTGCATCGGTGACGGTGGTGCCGCCGCCGCTTAAGAATTTCTGATAATATCTGTCGGCAAGGGACATTACGGTGCCGTCGGTGTTAAGCGTTCCCTCCTCGGGCATGATACCCTCGCCCATGCACTTATAGTACCAGAACGAATGGGCATTGAGCATCTGTGCACCAACGTAGTAGCCGTAGTAGCTTTCGGGGTTGAGCACCCGGCTCAGGTTGTTCTGGTGACGGGCAAGCGCGTAGTGCTCGGTGGTGCTCTCGTTTCCGAAGGTGTGCATGCAGAAGCGGCACACAGTGGGGGTGGTGAAACAGAAATCTGTGCCCTCGGGGATATCGGAATATCTCAGCTTTTCGCTGTGGGTGTAGCTGATATTGCAGAAAAACACGCCCAGATATTTCTCAAGGATGTCGTACGCGGCGTACATATTACCTCTCGTGGCGCCGTATATTTCGAGGTTTCCGTTTTCGACCTTATACTCGTAGCCGTCGTCGCCCAGCACCTCTCCGTACTCGGAATCGAGGGGCACGCTGTGGAGGCGGATAGCCCTTCCGTCATAGTCGCCGTAGACCTTCGGCAGGGTGGTGCCGGTCATCTTCTCAATATATTTCAGAAGCAGCTCGTAGGCGAAATAGATATTATCGTTATAATTGGCGTCTTTCGGGAGCACCAGAGTGTATTCGGAAATATCGTTGCCGCCGATAGTGAATCGGTATACTCTCTTTGAGTTATCGAAGGAGGCTATATCGGCGACCTCCGCGAGGCACGCCTTGATATAGAAATTATCCCTCGAGGTGACTTTGCCGTCGGCGTCGAGGTCGGCGGCGGACTCGTTTATCACGGGATCGAATCCCGACACGAATCGTACGATAAGCGCGCCGTCGCGGGCATTGACAGCACCGTCATCGTCAGCGTCTCCCGCCTTATAGGAATCGGTCTGCCATATCGGCTGGTTTATTTTCAGGTTGTCTTCTCTTTTCCAGTAGCCGTCGGCGGCAAAAACGGGCAGGCATAGTGCTGCCGTCATAATAAGAACGAGGATCAAGGAAATTAATCTTTTCATATAACCTCCGGTTTATATGTAATGGCTTTTCTGAAACTTATCTGTCTCCCGCCAAGTACCGGGAAAATGGAGCATATGGCTCTCCGTACGTCCGCATCGCTTACAGCGGGATATTTTCATCGGTAACAAAAACGCACCCCTGCTTTCGCAAGGGTGCAGATTTACACGGTTCCACCTTGAATTTAACTCAAAACTCCCATAACGCGGGAAAGCGGTATGCTCATCACATACGGCTCGGGAGTGGTCTTCACGGTGTTCTGCACAACGGGACTTTCAGCCCACGGTCCCGTCTCTCTTGGTGCTTTGCGCCGCTACTCTTTCCGTCACAGCCTTTATTTAATTATAGTACGATTTCCCCTTTTGTCAAGAGGAAATTTCGGCATCAGGCGGCCTGCGTTTACCTCTTCGTCCACGTTGTGGGGATGAAGGCTATCATCATGGGGAGTATCTCAAGACGTCCGAACAGCATCGCCGCAGAGAGGACTATCTTCGACACGCCCGAATAAGCATGGAAATTACCCGAAGGGCCGATAAGCTGTCCCAGACCGGGGCCCACGTTATTGAAGCAGGTCACCGTGGCGGTGATATTGGTTTCAAGATCAAAGGAGCCGGGGTCGAAGCTGAGCAGGAGAAATACAACTCCCATACAGAGGATGTACAGAGAGAAATAGTTGCTGACGGAGCGGAGCACGTCCTTTTCCACCGTCTTCCCCTCCAGCTTTACGGCACTGACGGAGCGGGGATGGATAAGGTGAAGGAACTCGTTTCTCATCATCTTGAACAGGAGCATGACGCGGGACATTTTAAGTCCGCCCGCGGTAGAGCCGGCACATCCTCCCAGAAACATAAGCACGAAGAGCAGAGCTCGCGAAGCGCCCGGCCACAGGTTGAAGTCCGTCGTGGCATAGCCCGTGGTTGTTACGATAGATGCGGTCTGGAACGAAGCGCTTCTAACCGCATCAGAGAAATTGCCGAAAAGGTGATAGATATTTACCGTGATGATCGCGACGGAGGCAAGCACGATGCAGAGATAAGTCCACAGTTCGGAGCTTTTCAGGGCATCCTTTACCTTACGGACCAGGATGAGGTAATACAGATTGAAGTTCACGCCGAACAGCAGCATAAAGACAACGATTACCCATTGGCTGTACGGGGAAAAGGCGCCGATGCTCGCCGCCCTCGTGCTGAAGCCGCCGGTACCGGCGGTACCGAAGGCGTGGACCACGCTCTCAAAAAAGCTCATATCTCCCGCCCACAGGAGAATGATCTCCGCGACGGTGATGACGATATATATGAGATACAGTATCTTTGCCGTGTCCTTGACGCGGGGCACCAGTTTACCGATTATCGGTCCGGGCATCTCGGCGCGTATAATATGGATGGAGCGGTCGGAGACGTTGGGTACTATGGCCATGATGAACACCAGAACGCCCATACCGCCGACCCAGTGGGTGAAGCTTCTCCAGAAGAGAGCCGCGTGGGTGAGGGATTCTATGTCCGTAAGTATGGACGAGCCCGTGGTGGTAAAGCCGCTGACCGTCTCGAAAAAGGCGTCGATATAGTGAGGGATATCGCCGGATATGACGAAGGGCACGGCGCCGATGGCGGACACCGCGATCCACGTGAGAGCCACTATGACGAAGCCCTCTTTGGCGTATATGACGTGATTCTTCGTTCTGCAGACAAGAAGAATGAGAGTGCCAAGGACTGCCGCCCCCGCCGCGGTGACGGTAAAGGACATTGTCGCGATCCGCTCGCCGTATATAAGTGACACCGCCAAAGGCAGAAGCAGCAGCGCCGCTTCGATCAGGACCAGCTGCCCCACGGTGTAGAAAACCATTCTGCGGTTCATACTTTTCTCCGGTTTATTTTATGATATCTGAAAGGTCGTTCATACCCTGCTTTTTCGCGATGACCACCACGTGATCTCCCGTCATGATGACATCGTCACCGTTGGGGATGATGACCCTTCTGCCGCGGATTATGCCCGCTATCAGCAAATGAGACTTAAGTTTCAGATCTTTCAGGGGGATATTATAGCAGCTGAAATCTGCGCCCGCTATGAATTCCAGAGCCTCTGCTCTGCCGTCTATGAGCTTGTACATTGTCTCAATATTGGAGCCGAGCGAATTTTCAAGCGCTCTGGCGTACCTTATGAAAATATCGGAGACGATCTTCTTGGGGGAGATTATGGTCTCCAGATCCAGCTTCTGCGCCATGGAATAGTACTCGGGGCGGTTGATCTTGGTTATGACCTTGGGCACGCCCGCGTCAGATGCCGCGTAGGACATCAGTATATTCTGCTCGTCAATGCCGGTGAGGGAGACGAAAGCGTCCATTGAGGTGAGCCCCTCCTCAAGGAGCAGTTCCTGATCGGCGCCGTCGCCGTTTATGACGACCGCCTTGGGGTTACGCTCGCGGAGCTTTACGCAAAGGTCGCGGTCCTGCTCTATGACCTTGACCTCACTGCCTCCGGAAAGGAGCATTTTGGTGAGGTAGAACGCAGTTCTTGACGCACCCACTATCATGACGTTTTTCGCCTGTTTTGAGGTCAGCCCCAGGTCGCGGAACAGTTTCTGCACCTCGTTAAAGGTCGCCGCGATGCCTACTCTGTCGCCGCCGCGGAGCTGGAAATTACCATCGGGGATATAGAGCTCCCCGTCGCGTTCGACGGCGCATATAAGGTAACTATACGGATATTTTTTTCTCATTTCGATGAGCTTCATGCCGTCCAGCGGGGAGTCCTCGCGGAGCTTCAGCTCGATCATTTCGAAGCTGCGGCGTGAAAAGGTCTCAATATTGACCGCACCGGGCATTTTCAGTATATGGTATAGCTCCTGTGCCGCCAGCAGGTCCGGGTTTACGGACATAGAGAGATCCAGACTCTGGCGTATGAAGCCGAGAGAGGAGTCGTTATACTCGGGGTTTCTTATTCTCGCCACGGTATGGGCGGCGCCCATCTTTTTCGCTATGAAGCAGGAGAGCATATTGACCTCGTCGGCGCCTGTGATGGCTGCGAAAAGCTCCGCCTTTCCAACTCCCGCCTCGGCGAGGGTGTCGTAGTCGGTACTGCTTCCGCACACACCTATGACATCGTATATATTGGTTATCCTGCGGATGACCTCCGGATCGTTATCCACCGCCACTATATCGTGGCCCTCCGTGAGAAGACTCTCTATGACGGTAGCGCCTATTTTGCCGCATCCTACTATGATTATCCTCATATCTGCACCTCAAAAAGTCAATATCGGCGGGCGCAATGCGCCCACCGATACATAAATATTTGCTTAAGTGAGTGACTTCTGATATTAATTATCTTCCGCACTCGATCAGCCAAGCTTTGCAGCGTTGACCTTGATGCCGGGGCCCATAGTGGAGGCGATTACGCAGCTCTTGATGTACTGACCCTTTGCTGCAGCAGGCTTCGCCTTGATGATAGCGCCCATGATAGTATTGAAGTTATCCATAAGCTTCTCGTTGCCGAAGGAAGCCTTGCCTATGGGGCAATGGATGATATTGGTCTTGTCGAGACGGTACTCGATCTTACCGGCCTTAGCCTCCTGGACTGCCTTAGCAACGTCCATGGTAACGGTACCTGCCTTGGGGTTAGGCATAAGTCCCTTAGGACCGAGGACCTTACCGAGACGACCGATGGTACCCATCATATCGGGAGTAGCGATAACTACGTCGAACTCAAACCAGTTTTCTTTCTGGATCTTCTCTACGAGATCAGCCTCGCCGACATAGTCAGCGCCTGCCGCTTCAGCTTCCTTTGCGCGGTCGCCCTTTGCGAACACCAGGGTGCGGACGGTCTTACCGGTTCCGTGAGGAAGCACGATAGCGCCTCTTACCTGCTGGTCTGCGTGACGGGAGTCAACGCCCAGACGAACGTGAAGCTCGATGGTCTCGTCAAATTTTGCCTTGGAAGTGTCGCAGACAAGCTTTACAGCCTCTGCGGGATCGTATGCTACGGTCTTCTCGAAAAGCTTTGCGCTTTCCTTATACTTTTTACCCTTAAACATCTGTGTCGCCCTCCTTATTCCTCAACGGTTACGCCCATAGAACGTGCGGTACCTGCGATCATGCTCATGGCGGTCTCGATAGAAGCCGCGTTCAGGTCAGGCATCTTGGTCTCGGCGATCTGGCGAACCTGCTCCTTGGTGATGGAAGCCACTTTGGTCTTGTTGGGAGTACCGGAAGCGGTCTCTATACCTGCTGCCTTCTTTATCAGAACGGCTGCGGGAGGAGTCTTGGTGATGAAGGTGAAGGAACGGTCAGCATACACCGTGATAACTACGGGGATGATGAGACCGATATCATTCTTAGTTCTTTCGTTGAACTCTTTGGTGAAGTTAGGGATGGCTACGCCGTATGCACCGAGGGCGGGACCTACGGGGGGCTGAGGAGTAGCCTTACCAGCGGGAAGCTGGAGCTTTATATAGCCTATAATTTTCTTTGCCATAGTGTTAAATACCTCCGTATGTGGTTATAAGACGGGAGAATTGAAGATTTTTCTCCCTCCCACATTAAATGTGCCGTATGGCACGTGCTCCGGGGATTTTCTCCGTGAGCTTATTTTGCCGCGTGTCTGATCTCCTTGATATTCGCCTTGATGGGCATATCACGTCCGACGGTGGAGACGATGACCGTGACCTCGCCGGAATCGGAGATTTCAGCAAGTCTGCCGCTGTATCCTGAGAAGATACCCTCTGCGATGTTGACCTCGTCACCGATTTCAAATGCATCTGCGGCAGCCTTATGTGCAGATTCGCCGAGCAGGGACTCAACTTCCTCATCGGTGAGCGGCACCGGCTTTGATCCGGGGCCCACGAAGCCCGTAACGCCCGTGATGTTTCTGACGATGTGCCAGCTTTCGTCGCACATTATCATCTTTATCAAAACGTACGCGGGAAGAAGCTTGGATTCACGGCTCTTCATCTCCTCGCCATCGCCCTCGGTGATTATCTCCATGGGGATGCGGACGTCTTCGATGAGATCCTGAACGCCTCTGTTTTCGACGATCTTTTCAAGGCTGGTTTTTACCTTGTTTTCGTAACCGGAATATGTGTGCGCTACGTACCAGCGCATTCCGGCATTCATCTCGTTAATATCGCTCATCGAGTGTGCTCCGTCAGATCAGTCTTCCGAGGATGTAAATGAATCTCGAGAAGATCAGGTCTACAAGACCGGTCAGCGCTGCGAATACGATCATAACGATGATGACCATGATAGTGTTCGTACGAACAGCCTCAGGGCTGGTCCATACGATCTTTTTGAGCTCTGCTTTAACGCTCTTGAGCCATGCTCCGAAACGCTTGAAAACGGAAGGCTTGGAGTTCTTTGCCTTGGCCGGTTTCTCAGCCTTTTCGGCAGTAGTGGTTACTTTTTCTTCAGCCATTGCTTTACTCCTTTACTTCGTTTCTTTGTGCAGAGTGTGCTTGCGGCAGAAACGGCAGTATTTGTTCATTTCAATTCTGTCGGGATCGTTCTTCTTGTTTTTCTTAGAATCGTAATTCCGCTGCTTGCATTCGCTGCATGCGAGAGTGACTTTAACTCTCATTTTCGGCACCTCCTGTATATTCGGACATTGTCCGTTGAATTTGACGGGAACCCCGCCATTGTACCTCCCTCCGGGGCACAAAAAAATAGCCCTCAATCAGAGGTAGAGTTATTATAGCAAATGGCCGCCGGTTTGTCAATACCTTTTTCTGATTTTTTTCTTCATATATTATAGCGGCATAAATCGCAAGTGTCAGCCTCTTGAAACTTAACTCTTAAAACTTAAAACTAAATGCCTCAATCCCTTGACTTTCCATTTCCCACCGTGATATACTTTCCATAGAAAAATCCCACAGGGAGGGTGAAACAATGAGCAAAATGAAAGCCGTCATCATAGGTTTCGGCGGACGTGGCCAGAATTACTCCGACTACATATTCGGACACGGAAACGAATACGAGATCGCGGCGGTGGCGGAGCCCCGCGATTATCTTCTTAAAAAGGCTCGGGAAAAGTACAACTGTCCCGAGGAGGGGCTTTTCACCGACTGGCGCGAGCTTCTCGCACGCGGCGTTTTGGGAGACGTGCTCTTCGTCTGCACCAATGACAACGATCACGTTGAGCCTGCCATCGCGGCCATAAAGACGGGTTATAAATTCCTTATGGTGGAGAAGCCCATCGACAAGGATATAGAAAAATGCAACGAGCTGGTACGGGTCGCCAACGAATACGGTGCGACCGTGCAGGTCTGCCATTCCCTCAGATACACGAGATTTTTCCGCACCCTCAAGGACAAGCTTGACGAGGGCGCCGTAGGCGATATCCTCTGCATAAATCACATCGAGGGCGTGGGCGTGTTCCACATGTCCCACAGCTACGTCCGCGGCGACTGGGGCCGCGACGACTCCAGTCCCATGCTTCTCGCCAAATGCTGTCACGACACCGACCTGCTCTTATGGATGATCGGAAAGCATTGCCGCGCGGTATCCTCCTTCGGCTCGCTGACCCACTTCACTCCCGAGAACGCACCCGAGGGTGCGCCTGACCGCTGCATCGACGGATGTCCCCACGGGGACACCTGCCCCTTCAACGCCATGACCTATTTTGAGGATAAGGGCTGGCAGTTTTTAGCCGTTGAGAAAGAGGGCTTTACCGACGTGGAGGAAGCTATGCGGAAAGGCAGATACGGCCGCTGCGCGTACAAATGCGACAACAACGTAGTGGACCACCAGACCGTCAACATGGAGTTTGAGGGCGGCGCCACGGCGACACTGACCATGTGCGGACTTTCCGACTGCGGACGTCAGACCCACATCATGGGAACGCGCGGCGAGATATACGCCGATTTCTACAAAAACAGCATCGTCATCCACGATTTCACCAACGGCAACAAGACCGAGATATACGTTTCCCACGAATCCTCCGGGCACGGCGGTGCGGACACCCTGCTGGTCGCCGATTTTCTCCGGGTGGCTCGGGGCGAAAAGGAGCCCGACACGCCTGTGGAAATGTCCGTCGAGAGCCATATCGTCGCCATGGCCGCGGAGGAGTCAAGAATCACGGGAAAGAATATCGTACTGAGATAAGCGGCTGGTCACCGGTCACCGGTCACTGGCAAATGAAAAAGCCATCCTTTCGGATGGCTTTTTCTATTCATTAAAACTTCTGATATATGAACGCGGTATAGCCGGATCTGAAAACGTAGCCGAGGGATACTATGAACACGGCAAGCAGCGCGGCCGCCTCCGCGACCCGCAGAAAGGCCTGCGTCTTTTTCATTTCCGGACGGACGAATCTCTCTTTCAGCTTCGTGTATATGGGGAAGGATGCCAGAACTCCGATCGCGAGGAACATCCAGTATTCCTTTATGAACATCGCTGTCATGCCATCCGAGAAGACGTTTCCGTACGCCCCGAACATGGCACCGAAAAACGACACCGCGGTCTTCATATCGGGAGTACACACTATGGCCTTGGTTAAAAGCACCACCGCCATGGAATACAGCCATCCGAGGAAGGAATCCAACTTCGCGTTTTTCAGCGGCTTCTTATAGAGCTCCCATATGACGAACACGCCGTTGATGAGGCCCCATACCATGTAATTCCACTTGGCGCCGTGCCATATACCCGTAGTGAACCATATAGTTCCCACCACGAACACGTTCTGTATGAATTTAGCGGTTTCCTTATTTACCTTTTTCTTCGCGAAGAACTTTCTCATCCTGATCGCCGGGCCCAGGGTCAGCGGATAGAACATATAGTCGCGGAACCACCCTCCGAGAGTTATGTGCCATCTCTGCCAGTACTCCGTGACGGAGGTGGCGATGTAAGGATAGTTGAAGTTCTCGGGTATCTCGAAGCCGAACATCATACCGAGGCCTATGGCCATATCGGAGTATCCGGCGAAGTCGAAGAACACCTGTATCATATACGCGAAGCACCCCAGCCATGCGGACGCTACGGGAAGCGTCGCGGGATCAGCGGCAAAGACACGCGTGGTTATGAACGACACATTGGAGGCGATTATCACCTTTTTTGCAAGACCGAGGACGAATTTCCAGATACCGCGGGAGAACAGATCCCACGTGGATTTTCTCGAAGCGATCTCAGTCTCCAGCTGATTATACTGGGTAATGGGTCCCTGCGTGACCTTGAAGAACAGGCTGAGGAACAGCACCGCCGACAGGAAATTGCGGGGGGCCTTTACCTTGCCGCGGTAGATATCCACCACGTATGATATGGCCTGGAAGCAGAAGAAGGAAAGTCCCAGAGGAAGAGTGAATCCAAGGGTGGGCAGCTCCTGCCCTATGAGGATGCCTATATTGGAGAGCGTGAAATCGAGATACTTATAGACGAACAGAACGCCCACGTTTATCATAACGGTGATAAACACTATAAGCTTTCCCTTTTTCGTGCCCTTTTTCCCGTCCACCAGCACGCCGAGGATATAGGCTGCCAGCATAAGCGCGCACAGAAGGAGCACTCTGACCGGCTCTCCCCAGGCATAGAAGAAAAGACTGATAAGGATCAGAAAAACGTTGCGTGCGGTAAGGCTTTTCTTCGCCGGTATCAGATAATATATCCCTACGCCGAGAGGCAAAAACAGGAACAGGAACGGGACCGATACGATACTCATACTCTTTTTCCTTTACGGACTGTTTTACTGGAGGCTCTTTACAAGCGCCTCTATCGCTGCCACGGAATTGAAGTTCTCGTTAACTAAAGCGTCGAAGGGGATCTCCACGTCAAACACCAGGTCAAGTTCGGTGACCAGGTTCACGACCACTATGGAATCTATGTAGCCGTCATCGGCGAGGGTCACGGAATCGAGATCTACTCCCACGAGCAGCTCTCCCAGAATTTCTTTGATCTTTTCCTGCATTTTTATATCTCCTTTTTCAGTTATTTCAATGTCCAGGGGGTGTCCTCGGAGCCCGGGAACGATGCCAATATCACCACCGCGTCGGGCTTCGTTTCTTTTATGAACGTGCGTATGCTTCCGTTGAAGTTTCTGGGGTCTATGATGTCCATATATTTCACCGAGCAGGCAAAATAGGGGTTCACCACGTCGGCGTTGGACTGCTTCAGCACCAGCACGCGGGTGTCGTTTTCGCACTTTTTGTTCTCTATACGGATAAGCTTTCTGTCACCGTATAGGAACGCCTCGTACGACGATTTTGTGGAATACCCGGCTTTGATGATGTTCTCGTTTATGAGCGTTTCACCGAAATCGCCGGTCATATCTATCTTGTTCTGCTTAATCTCTATGTGGAACTCAGTATCGAAGCGGGGATAAAGGATCTCCAGATCCTCCGGCTCCACGTAACCCATGGTGACCTTACGTCCCAGGCTTCCGAGGAAGGACTTCGGAAAGACCTTCGGGGTATAGTTTTCCTCGCCGAAAACTGACATATCGCAGGATATGCCGAACCGTTCCGAAAGAGCCTTCGCCTCAGCCTCTGCGACAGCGACGGCGGCGTGAACGTTCCAATGGTGGTCGGTCTCATAGAACCAGTTGTCGAACTCCGGGTCTATGCCGAGAAGGCTCTCCTTCGCGTCAAGATACTCTATCCCGTTATCGGAAAGATACTGCAGAAACTCTTCTGCAGTCTTGTCATAGCCCGTCCCGAAGCCCGCTGGATAGTCTTTTTGAGAGTCGTCGTTCTTGCACGCGGGCAGAAGATACATAAACGCGGTATCATTCCCGCGGAGCCACTCAGCGAAGTCTGAGACATACTCCCACGCGGAATCCGCCTTTTCGTATTCCGTCAGATATACGAGCTCGCCATCCTTCAGCCTGTATACGTTCTTCTCGCTGTTCTCAATGAGATCGCGTCCGAGAACACGGTGTACCGCGCCGAAAACGCCGTAGTACAGAGGGGAGAGCTTATTTTCGTTCGTGGAGTATTCGTTGATTTTATCCTTCAGGTTCTGCGCTTTGCTTTCGACCTTTTCCGTTATCGTCATACGGGCGGTCTTGTCGGCGCTTGCGTCCTCAAAGGGGTACTCCTTGTCGTAACGCACGTCCACCACGGGCAGGTAATCCTCCAGCTCGACTACGCCGAAGTAACGTCCCACATTGGGAGCGACGGAAAAAACGGCAAAAAAGCAGGTCACCGCCGCAACGGCGAGCACCGCTATCGCAAATATGGTTTTTGAAACGTCTGTTTTCATGCCGTTCCCCCGAAATAATCACGGACAAACAGGTCCGCGGTCAAACATATCCGTATTATTATAGCATATGCTGTTGCATTTTTCAAGAAAAATCGCATATTCTGTCCCGACGGTGTACTAAACCGCGAAAAGAACTATATCCCACGCGGGAATGCAGGGGGCACGGCGGAGATACAGCGATTTGTCCGGGCACAGCTCCCTGATATAAAGCGGCAGGGCAAAAAGGTCCGCCGTTCTGTGATATACGGAGACTGCGAGAGCGGGGGAATCGCGGTGCACGGTCTCAAGGCTTCCGTGCAGAGCCTCCCACTCGTCGCCCTCCACGTCGTATTTTATAAAATCCACAGTCTCGCCCTCACTGAGGGTATCCACCCGGCGCACGGGAACTGTCACGGTCTTCGCGCCGCGGGTAATGCCGGAGGCACCGCTTCCCCGCCCCGCGGATGCAGATATTACGGTCTCGCCGTCCGTTTTCCCCACGGCGGCGTTCACGGGGATGATCTCACACCGCTTTTCGTTTTCGGCATATGCCGAAAGTCTTTTGAAGGTGCCCGGATCGGGCTCCGCCGCGATGATACGCCGAGGGGCTATGGCGTCAATGATGGCGGCGGCCGAGTCTCCTCTGTACGCGCCGCAGTCAACGGAGCATTTTATGTTCTTTCCGGACAACAGCTTTCTGTATGAATCCACCGGATTTTCGACAGCTGTCAAATATTCAGGTATGCCGGTATATCGGAACGCGATCATATCACGGTATAGCTTTTTCGAGTATTCGTCGGCGAAGACCTGTTCCGCCGCGGCGATCTCATCAAAGTGGTCCCCGTAATAGTCCGCGTCAAAAAGGTCCTCCCCATACAGCGGCACCTCCGGGATATAGAGAGTATGCTTCTCACCTACTGCCCGTATATCCTGCGCCACGTTTTCAAGAGTCGTCCCGAAGCACAGGAGAGTGACTATATCGTCCCCGTACTCCGCCTCGATATCCGCAAGACTGCGGACCCTCATATCCCGGAAAGTCCTGTCGCGTACGAATCCCGAGGACGCGAAAACACCGGATACCGGGATCCCCCGTTTTATGCAAACGTCTAAGATCTTATCGGCGCCGTTGCCCGTGCCGTACAGAAATATGGGCCTCTCTTCTCTTTTCAGCTTTTCCCAGAGGCTGTCCTCTCTTTTCATTTTTTCCATATCAAAGCCTCAGGAACTCAGCGGCGTTGCCGTAAAGAATCCGTTCCCTTTCCTTTTCGGTGAGGTCTATTGCAAAAAAGCGTTTCAGCTCGTCCGCAACATCCAGACACGGGTAGTCAGTGCCGAACATGATGTTCTCCGCCCCCAGCGTTCCGATGATCTCCTTTGCCCGCCCGGGGTTCATATATACGAAGGAACTTGACGAATCAAACATCAGCCCCTCTCTCCCTGCCAAAGTGCGCACCGCCTCATCCCACATCATGTACCCGCCGAAATGGGCGGCGATGACCCGCAGGCGCGGGAAGTCGTTCATCACGCGCAGAAGTCTGTCCGGACCGGAACAGCATCTTCTCGGAAGCTTGTCCCCCATGTGGAAGGTGACGGGAAGATCCCTTGCGCAAAGCATTTCATACAGCGGGTAGAGAGCTCTGTCGTCAAGGTTGATTTCCTGCATATCCGGATGAAGCTTTACGCCCGAGAGCCCCAGTTCCGCCATGCGGTCAAGCTCTTTTTCCTTTTCGGTGTCGGTCATATTCTGGTGCATACCGCCGAATGCCGCCGCCTCAAAGCCCCGTTCTCTCGCCGCACGGACACTTTCGGCGGCATAATCGTTGATTTTCGACAAGTTGGCGGGTTTTGTCGCCACGGTAAGGAGAAGAAAACCTTTTACACCGGAATTCTCGCTTCTCTCTTCAAGGTCCCCGAGAAGCCCTGTACATTCCAGCTTACATTCATAAAAGCTCTGAAAATTCTCGGCCGCCTTGGCGGCAACCTTTTCGGGGTATATATGTGTGTGTATGTCAAATATTTTCATAATCTTGATTTTTCCGTTATCCGGTGATATACTTATAATATCAAAGTAAAGGAGACCTATATGGACTGCATTTTCTGTTCAATAATCAAAGGGGATATCCCCTCCGCAAAGGTATACGAGGACGAATACGTATACGCCTTCAAGGACATTCATCCCATGGCGCCCGTCCATATCCTGGTGGTGCCTAAGGAGCACATCGCGTCTGCTGACGACATCTCTGCCGACAATTCCGCAGTAGTTGCGAAGATTTTCGAGGTCATCCCGAAGATCGCCGCCGAAGCAGGACTTAAAAACGGCTACCGCGTCATCTCCAACTGCGGGCCTGACGCCGATCAGTCCGTCCTCCACCTGCATTTCCACATTCTCGGAGGAAAGAAGCTTCCCGCGAAGCTGGGTTGACCGGAGCTTTCAGTTAAGTAAAGCCCGCCGAAAGGTGATCTTTCGGCGGGCTTTTTCTCGCCATAGGGTTTTCGGTTTTCGCTCTAAGCCATTATGCCGTTCATCCTCTGCTGACAGCCGTACGGTTTGATCCACCGGCCACTTATTTCACAAACTCGGAGTAGATGGCGCAGAGAGTCTTGTCAAAATCCTTTTCGCTGATGCCGAGGATTATGGATATTTCGCTTGAGCCCTGGTCTATCATGCGGATATTGATACCCGCGTCGGCGACTGCCTTAAATACACGCGCTGCGGTACCCTTGGCGCTGACCATGCCGCGGCCGACGACCGCGACGAGGGCGAGTCCGTCCTCAAATTCAACGGAATCAGGCTCGCACTCTTCCCTGATGGTGCGAATGACGGAGCGGCGCTGTTTTTTCGTGATATCCGCAGAAAGCACCACGCTCATGGTGTCGATCCCGGAGGGCAGATGCTCAAAGGTGACGCCCTCGTTCTCGATGGCCTCAAGTACCTTTCTGCCGAAGCCCACCTCGGCGTTCATGCGGTCCTTTTCTATATTCAGTACGGAGAAGCCCTTTTTGCCGGCGATACCGGTGATGATCTTCTCTTTATCGTAGTCCTTTGCCTCGGGCACGATCATGGTACCGGGGGCGGATATATCCTTCGTATTTCTTACGTTTATGGGGATTCCCGCAAATCTCACGGGGAAGATGGAGTCCTCATGGAGAACGGTGGCGCCCATGTAGGAAAGCTCGCGGAGCTCTCGGTAGGTTATCCTGTCGATCACACAGGGGTCCTTGACGATCCTGGGATCCGTCATGAGGAAGCCCGGTACGTCCGTCCAGTTCTCGTACAGAGAGGACGCGGAGGCTCTCGCCACGATGGAGCCGGTGATGTCACTGCCGCCGCGGGAGAAGGTCCTGATGGTACCGTTGGGCATGGAGCCGTAAAAGCCCGGGATGACTGCGCAGGGATGGCGCACCAGTCTGTCGGAAAGGATGATATTGGTCTTTTCCGAATCGAAGGTGCCGTCGGCATAGAACTTTATGACCTTGGCGGCGTCAATGAAATCATACCCGAGAAGAGCGGCAAGTATATAACCGCTGAGGTACTCGCCGCGGGAGGCGGCGTAGTCGCTTCCGGCGTGGAAGCGGAATGCGTTGCGAATTTCCTCGAACTTTTCGGATAGATCCAGCGTCAGTCCGAGATCGCGGATGATACCGTTATATCTCTCCTCTATCTGTGAGAACTCACGGGCAAAGTCCTCACCCTCCTCGGCGAGCGCGTAACAATGGTAGAGCATATCGGTGACTTTTATATCGTCTGCCGATCTCTTGCCGGGAGCTGAGGGCACAACGTATCTGCGCGCCGGGTCCTCTTCAACTATTTTCTTCGCCGTGAGAAAAGCCTTCGCATCGGCGAGGGACGTTCCTCCGAATTTGACCGTTACGGTCCTTTCATCGTTCATCGGGAAATACTCCGCAAAAAATAAAAATTATAATAAGATTATATTCACAGCGTCGCCTTTTGTCAAGGGACGCAGGCAATTATTGTTCGATAAAGAACGTTGCCTCCATGTCGGCGGCGGAAACGCAGTAGGCAAGAGGGAATTTGTGGAAAGCGGCGGACACATCGCGGTCCTCGGTAGTACCGGAAAAGCCCATGTGATAGCGGATGGCAAAGGCTTCCTCTCTCGTCAGGCGCATATAGCCCGAAATAATATAAACGGACTTTTCGCCGTGGCCGTAGGGGAGCTGATCCTCGATGGTATAGCAGGGCACCTTTTCCCACACACCTGCATCGTTTTTCACGTTGCGGTAGCTTTCCTTATAGAAATTTATCTTGCACAGGTCGTGCAGAAGCGACACTATGGCGACGGTCTCGTCGGAAGGGTCACAGCCGTATTTCTCTCTCACGGAATCGCGGGCGAGAAAATCGCAAAGGCAGTCGTACACGTTCAGACTGTGGTTCAGAAGTCCGCCGGGACAGCTGTTATGATACTTTCCGCTGGCGGGAGCCGTGAAGAAATCGCTCTGAGGCGAGGTAAGGTATTCCAGCAGGGCGTCCGCGCCCTCTCTTTTTATGTTGGTCTTGTAGATGTCGATAAATCTTTCTCTGTCAGTCATCGTTTTGTCCTTTCGCGCCTATCATTTCCGAAACGTATTCCCACGAGCCGTCCTCCGTGTCCTTAAAGGACTGCTCTATTTCATCCCCATTGAGCACGGTGAGTTCCGCACCCTCAGAGGTCATCATGCGCACGGCGTGTGCCATGTAATCATAAACGTTATCATATTTTTGAGAAAAGCTCTCCCCGGAGAACAGGCTCGCCGGGAAAAGCTCCGTTTTCTTTCCGTCCGCGGTCCTCACCTCCACTGACAGGGAGCTCAGGAGCTTCTGTGAGACAGTTACCGTCTCGGCGTCGCTCCACTTGTATTTTCCGAAGCCCTCCTCCGTTTCCGGCATCACCGCAAAGGAGGCAGCGAAGGCAGTGCCGAAAGCCAGCGCCGCGGCGACGAGGGTGCAAATTACTTTTGAAAGCACGGTCTCGCCCGGGTGCCACCTTTTCACCGTGTAGCCCCGGTCAAATTCTATTTCCTCCTCCTCGGTCTCCTCCGGTGCGGAGTAGCCCTCCGGCAGGGTATCGGGGATATCGTCGTAAAGCTCGCGGGGAATATCGTCCCCGGGTCTATCCCCCACGAACTCGTCCCAGGCGGAATAGTCCGGAGCATCGGTCTCTTCCGCCAATGTCTCCTTTTGCGCGGAGATGGCGGTGGAGATGCTCTCCGCTACGTCGTAGGATATTTCCTCCTCCTGTTCACGCTCGGTGTAGAACTCCGGGTACTCCTCCAGAGGCACGTCGGAGACCTCGTAGTGCTCCGTCACTTTCTCCTCGCCGGGAGCTTCCTCTTCTTCCACGCGCTCGTCCGCCGCCTCACGGCGCAGGACAAGGTAGGAGAACAGCCCTGCCGCCAGGGAAAGCACTACCACCGGCACCTGATGCGGCGCCACGTACAGGACCGCGCTCCCGGCGCGATAGCGCGTGAGGATAAGGTAAAGGGCGACAGGCACAAGGAAAATAAGGAGCGCAAGGCACCTCTTGAGGTTCTTTATTATACGTTCTTTTCTGGTCATTTGGTCTTTCATTTTGTTTTACATCGCAGTGGCGATCATTGGTCGCCCGACAGGTAACCCCTGCAATATAGACATTTTTCGTGATTTATGTTATAATATTATAGTTCTTCCTTGCCGCAGAGAAAGTCGATCGCGGTCTCGGGGGCGTTTTCCCTGCCCTCCCACGGCTCGTTCTCATATCTGTAATCGAATTTCTTCGCAAAGAAGGAGACGTCCTCGGAAATCTTTTTCAGAGCAGTTTCCTCCTTGCCGTATAGGGACTTGTAGAAATCAGCAAAGGTCTTGCGGTCCAGCTGTGCCTTTCCCGCCGCCAGGAACTGTGCGAAATGGTCTATGCAGAAAAAGGACTGCTTTGAACACTTGGTGACAAAGTCCATGTCGGTGCTCCAGAGCATGGCGGCATTGTCCATCATCTTCGAAAGATAGAGATCCACCTTTTTACATATATAGCAGTTGTCGGACATATGCCCCAGCTTCTTTGCGGCGCCGCCGCCCGCCATAGCGGGTGCGAGCACAGGTTTTTTCACCATTTTGTCTACCTCGGCGAGATGGCTCTCCAGGATAAGTGCCAGAGGAAGCCTCTTTCCTGCTGCAAGCAGCTTGCCGTAATGGTCGCGGCAGAAGCCCTGGAGGTTGGTCTGTTTTCTGACATCGGGCTCCATCATTGATGCGCCCAGTATCAGTTCTATTTCGTTTCTGTTAAGGTCGTCGCGCAGGCGGCAGAAAGGACAGCCGCGGCTCTCGTCGCCCGCGCCCTTTTCAAATGCTTCATTTACGGGTATGGTATATATCTGTTCCATAATGATTCCCCTTTTTTCTACATTATACATCATTTACCGGAGATATTCAATATGAAAAATGCGCTAATTACGGAGGTCGGCGGCGGATGGCTGCGGGTAGATTGCACTGAGAAGATTTCAGTTTTCCGCACCTTCGATTGCGGTCAGTGCTTCCGTTTTGATCCAGCCCCCGAGCCTGAGTACAAAAATCAGGTAGACGGTGTGGCATTCGGAAGATATGTCAGCTTCGCCGACGGTGAGGACGGTACCTTTCTCGTGCGCTCTTCCCCGGAGGACTTTGAAAATATATGGTACTCCTACCTTGCTCTCGACCGCTGCTACACCGGGATAGAAAAGAGCATCGTCTCCGCCGTTTCCGGTGCGGGCGCAGATCACATGAGGCGGGCGGCGGAGGTCTCACGGGGCATCCGCATCCTGCGGCAGGAGCCGTGGGAAGCACTCTGCTCCTTCATCGTGTCGCAGAACAACAACATCCCCAGAATAAAAAAGATCGTCCGCGCCATGAGCGAGCGGTACGGCGAGAAAACGGAGGGCGGATTTGCCTTTCCCACTGCAAAGGTGCTCGCCGACGCGGGAGAGGACGCGATCTTCTCTCTTAGGACGGGATTTCGCGCGAAGTACATATACGACGCGGCGAAAAAGGTCGCCGGCGGTGAACTCGACCTTGAAAAAGTGAGGAATGCAGGAACATATGCGGACGCGGAAAAAATGCTCCTTTCCATAAGCGGCGTGGGGCCCAAGGTCGCGGCGTGCACTCTGCTCTTCGGCTTCGAGCGCCTTGAAGCGTTCCCCGTGGACGTATGGATAAAGAGAGTCATGGAGCGCCGCTTCTCCGACGGGCTTGACCCCGCGGTATTCGGAGAATACGCCGGCGTGGCACAGCAGTTTCTTTTCTACTGCGAGAGATATTGTAATTAGCTGCTAGCGGCTAGTGGCTAGTGGCCAGTGACCAGTGGCCAGTGGATTAAACCGTTCGTCCCGCTGACAGTGGTGTAGGCGGCTTCGCTGCCCCGGTGCCTCCCTTAGATTCCGCAGGAATCAAAGGGAGGTGGTACGAGCGCAGCGAGTGACGGAGGGATTCTTTTGCGCTGGAATCAAAAGCTTCTGATCCCTCCACCGCTTCGCGGTCCCCCTCCCTTTGTCCCTTCGGGACTAAGGGAGGCTATCCGCCTCTTAAAAACAAAAAAGACCCGTTCGGGTCTTTTTTGTTGCCTTAGATAAGATTCGCGGCGCCTACTCTCACGGTCTCCGCATTCTGTGCTGCGGAATAGGTGGGAGTGAGAACGAAGGAATCAAAGAACACCACGTCGCCTGCCGCGTTATCGAAGGTGAAGCTGACAGAGGTGATATTTCCGGTAAGGGTCGTAAATTTTGCGCTGTAGGCGGTGAAGGAATCGCTTTCCTCGATAATTACCGTATCGGTGGCTGTGCCGTTTTCGGTCGTTACGGTAATCGTCACCTCCATGGCGCTGCCGTCCGCGGTCTTCGTGCAGAGGGTCACGTATTTGAACATATCGGCGAAAAGGAAAGCATCGGTGAGGTCAGCCGTAACGGTGGCTTTTTCCTCGGAGAAGGTGAGCTTTGCCGCTTCGTTGGCACTGTCGAACTCAATTGCGACGGCGCCGTCCTTTACGATCGCAGCTTCCTCAATGCCTGCAAGAGTACGGCGAAGGAGCACTACGTCGGAGGCTGTTATCTGGCCGTCATGGTCAACGTCCGCGCTGTTAGTAAGAACGGTTTCAGTGTCGCCTGCAAGGTATTTTCGGATAAGGAGCAGGTCCTTTGCACGCAGCACGCCGTCGCCGTCCGCGTCACCGCAGAGAATTTCTTCGCCTGCCGCAGTAAGGATAGCGCAGCTTACGTCATCGCCGCACAGGTAAGTCACGGGGACTGCCGCGTCGCCGTTCGCATCTCTTTCTCTCTCAACCGCAAGGTCGCGCGCTTCTTCCTCGTCAGCGCAGAGAATGACGGAGCTCAGATACAGAGCGTCGTTTACGGAAGCAGAGGCGTATACTGCGACCTTCAGACCGTCTATCGTACCCTCGAACCCCTCAAGACCGGTCAGATCCAGAACGTAGGAATGATATTTGTCGTCCTTCTGCTGATCCACGGAAAGAGCGGAAAGCTCCTCGCCGTTCACGATGAAGGAGAAATTGGTCGTCTTTGCTCTGGTACCGTTGGAGGTGGGCTCCATGCAGGTAACGACTGCGTAGGAATAATTCTCGGCGTAAAGGGTATCATTGCCTACGGAATAGTTCAGATTGAACGCGGGCTTTCTCGCGTTGGTGACCGTGGAGACAATTGCCTTTTCACTGTCGTCGTATCTGACAGCAACGTTCACCAGGCTGTTCTGATCTACGGTGTCGGCGGTCTTTTTATAATTGAATACGAGTTTCTCGGTGTCGACGGAGGCGCCTTCGGCGATCTCCTTCGCGTTGGGGATTGCATCGATCTCAGCGGCATAGTGGAGATAAAGCGCTCTTGCCGCGTCGACGGTGGTCTCGTCCGCAATATCGAGAGATGCCTCAGCCGCCAGAGAACAAATCTCCTCCCACTGCTCGGGCAAAAACTCGTTTTCGTATCTGTAATTGGTTATTCTGTCGGCAAGCCCTGCGATATATTCTTCCTCGCTGCCCTCCTCAAGTGCCTTGAGGATGGTGTGCACGAACAGTCTCGTGCCGAAGTCGGAGGGGTGGCACAGATGGTCACCGGTCATGTCGATATATCTCTTCTCGGACATTGCGAACTGGTAGAGGCTGGTGGAATCCGCCACCACTACGCCCTCTCTCTCAATGGAGTAGAGAGAATCTGCGAATGTGTAGAACCAGTCGGTGGGGAAGAAGACGGGATGGGAGATGATGGGAGCTACGAGCACGATCTCACAGTCGGGAAGCGCATTGTTGATGGATGCGATCGCCCGGTTAAGGGTGTCGATATAGCCGCCGGAAGCCCAGGGGGACTCGCCGTTCATGCACTCGTTGGTACCGAACTCGATAAACACGATGTCAGGCTCGAAAGCGAGGAGCGAATACATTCTCTCAATGGCGAGAGATGCGGTAGCGCCGCCCTGAGCGATGGTATCGTATACGATGTCAACGTCGGGATATTTTATCTGAAGTGCCTTGGGCACCATGTCGCGCCAGATGTCGGCGTAGGGAAGAGTGCCGTTGGAGGCGGAAGCGTTAGCGCCGCCGGCAAGAGAGTCACCGATCGACATGATACGGAGGGTCTCGCCGGGGGTATTCAGCTTCGCGGTGGTTTTGGGAAGCAGGTAGCCCTTGCTCTCAGGGATGACCCCGCCCCACTCATTGGCGGGAGTATATGTGATGTTGCAGTAGCCCGTAAAGAACATCATCTGCTGGCCGCAGGTCGCGTAACCGCCGTCGATCATCTCGCGGAACGTGGAGTTCTTCTGGATGTCGGCATATATCTGATCATATCTGTAAACCAGCATGGAGGTTTCAGGGGTGAGTATGAGCTGACCGTTTTCTATGTAGTAATCCTCGCCGTAGGTGTACTCCAGGTTAAGGTATGAGTTCTTTACGGAGACCACGCGGTCAACGTCGTACATAAGGTTGATGGGGGCGATAGATCCGTCCTTTTCCTCTACGGGGAAGAAGGACTCGTTGAAGACGATGTCGCCGTCCCAGAAATACTTGGTGTATCTCTCCACCTCATATTCGGACAGGTCGAGAAATTCCTCGTCGAATTCGTTGAGGGATCCGTTTGCGGCAGCAACTATCTCATCCGCATCGGGACCGAAACCGTAGAAATACACTGTGTAGGCGGAATCCGCCGCGGGAAGAACGATCTCCTCACCCGCAGGAACGGAGACGAACTTATGACCAGCCGCGAGAGCAGCGACGCTGCTGTCAGCGGTGATGGTGATGCTGTCAATATTATAGGACGCGGGGATCCATGCAGCGATATATCCCTCCGCGCCGTCAAGCGTCAGCGTGGCACCGGTGCCGTCCGTTCTGACCTTTACCGCACCGAGGTATTCGTCGTATGATACTGTCGCGCCGACAGCCGAGACGGCAGAGGCGTCGGTAAAATGGACGTCCGTGACCGCTGCCGGGGTAGTAATGCACAGGGATGCGAAAACGATCACCGCGCAAAGAACTGCTGAAATGATTCTTTTCATGATTAGCCCTTTCTTTGACTATACAAATATACATAATAATAGTATCACAATGTGAGGGGATAGTCAAGGAGAATTTGGTTTAAGCTCAGCGTCTATGCGTTATAGCTTTAAGAGTTAAGAGATGTACGGCTATAGTCGGACGCTCCGTCGGCAAATGGATCGCTTCTTAAATCTTAAAACTCCTTATATAATACAGAGAGGTGATAACATGACGATAATCCGGACCAAAAAAAGCAAGAGCCCCGCGAGGGCGGGTGCCGCCGTCTGCTCCGTGATCTGCGCGGTGGCGCTGATCCTTCTCGCGGGGAAAGAAAATACTGCGGCGGTTTCCTCCCCGGGGAGGACGACGGAGGAAAGCTTCTGGGAGGACTATGCCCTCTTCGTGTCTGGGCTTTTCGGAGATTTTTAGTATTGCCCGGGCTTATGTTTTTCGCACTGGCGCTCTGCTGTGCCCGATCGCCGCTGTCGCTTCTTGCTGCAGTTCTTTGTCACGAGGCAGGGCACCTCGTCTGCGCCGCGCTGACCGGAACGGGCAGGCCGCGCTTACATCTTCTTCCCGCCGGGATACGGCTTTCCTTCCCGCCGGCGCGGAGCTTTTCCTGTGATCTTTTGCTCTGTCTCTCCGGTCCCGCCGCAAGTCTTATTCTTGCCGCCCTCTTCCCTCATACGGACTTTTCTCTCTACTGCCTCGGGCTGGGGCTTGTAAACCTTCTCCCCCTGTCCGTTTTCGACGGCGGCGGGGCGCTTTTCTCTCTCCTGTCCCTTTTTCTCTCCTGCGACACCGGCGCGAGAGTCTGCCGCGCAGTATCTGCGGTCTTTGCCGCCGCCCTCGTTCTTTTCAACATTCTCATTCAGCTGAAAATCGGGTTCAACCCCACTCTCATGGCGGTCACGCTTTATGCCGCTGTGACCGTTTTCGCAGACGGCGCATAAACTGGTGGAGAAAAGGAGGTATATTATGGAAAAAACAGGTATCGGATACATAAGGATCCGGGTCTTCACCGCAAACGGCGCGCTCCCCGTAAAAGGGGCGCTGGTCTCCGTAATGCTTGACGAGGACAGCGGCGAAAGCGGGCAGCTTCTCGCGGAGTTATCGACAGACGTTTCAGGACTTACCCCGACTGTGGCGGTTCCGACCCCGCCGCGTTCTCTCACCATGTCGCCGAACAGTTCGGTGCGCCCGTACTCCACCGTCAACGTACAGGTGGTCTCCCCAGGGTATTACACGGTGGAAAACGTAGGCATTCCCGTTTTCGACGGATCGCTTTCGCGGCAGGACGTGAACATGCTTCCCCGCTCCGACGGGGGCGGATACCCCGACGAGGGCATCATCATCAACGAAAATACAGGCGAAGGCGAAGTATACAGCGAACGGGGCAAGTTGGGAGGTGAGGACTGATGGCGCCTGTAAATCTGCCCGCGATACCCGAAAGCATTACGGTACATCTGGGCTCACCCTCATCGTCCTCACCGAACGTGACCGTCCCTTTCACTGAATACATTAAAAACGTAGCGTCCTCGGAGATATATCCCACATGGCCCGGTGAGGCCCTGCGGGCAAACATCATCGCGCAAATAACCTTTGCGCTGAACAGGATCTACACGGAATATTACCGCTCCCGCGGATACGATTTCGACATTACGAACTCCACTGCCATCGACCAGTCTTTCGTGTATGGCCGTGAAATATTCCAGTCGGTGAGCGACGCCGTTGACGAGGTTTTCAACACCTATATCCGTCGTCAGGGCTCGGTGGAGCCGATATACTCACTCTACTGCGACGGAGTGGAGAATTCCCGGTGCGGAGGGCTTATCCAATGGGGAACGGTGGATCTCGCGGAGAACGGGCTCACCGCCGAAGAGATCCTGCGGAGATATTACGGAAACGACATAGAGCTGGTCTCGGCGCCTGTGGGCGGTGTTGCCGAAAGCTATCCGGGCAGAGAGCTTACCGTGGGAACTTCGGGAGACGACGTCCGCTATATTCAGACGAGACTGAACCGCATCCGCCGCAATTATCCCGCCATTCCGGAAGCCATCTCCGATGGGATATATGACGATTCCACGGCGGCCGACGTGAGGAAATTCCAGGAGATCTTCTCCCTGCCGCAGACGGGACGGGTAGACCGTGCCACTTGGTACGCGATACTCCGCATATATGCCGCGGTGAAGCGGCTTGCCGACCTCAGCTCTGAGGGCGTGTCTCCGGAAGAGGTGACGGGAATATTCCCTGAAACGCTCTCTATCGGATTTGCCGGAGTGGGCGTGAGGGATCTGCAGTATTTCCTCAGCTTCATTTCCGAGTTCGATCCGGCAGTCCCGCCTGCTAAAATCGACGGCATCTTCGGTCCCGAGACGGAAAACTCCGTCATATCCTATCAGCGGGAATACGGACTCCCCGAAACAGGGGTGGTGGACCGAGCGACGTGGGAGTCTATCTACAACAATTACCTTGCACTTCTCGGGAGCCTGCCGCCCGGATTCTTCTCGCCCGTGGCGGAGCCTTATCCGGGGTACCCCATACGGCAGGGCTCGCGGGGGGATTACGTTACGAGAGTACAGAATTATCTGAATCTCATATCGGACACTTACCCGGAGATCCCCCGGCTCAACGCGGACGGTATTTTCGGGCCCGCCACGCGCGACGCCGTCATCGCCTATCAGCTTCTCTTCGGGATCGAGCCAACAGGCGTTGTCGCCGCCACCACGTACAATTCCATCGCGGAGACTTATGCGGATTTAGCGGGGAGTAATTAAATTATTGTTTGTAGAGGAGAAGCATTCAGCATTCGGCATTCAGCCGGCGGCAAAGCCGCCAACACCGAGGAGGCGAAGCCCCGAGCGTGTCATTGCGAGGAGACACTCTTTCCGAAGGAAAGTGGGGCGACGTGGCAATCTCTACTAATGCTTTGATGTCACCTATATTAGATGGGCTAAACCGTTCATAGAGATTGCCACGACCAGTCCTGCGGACCGGCCTCGCAATGACACCTTTGGAGCGTTCCGCTCCTGCGGTGTGCGGCGGCTTCGCCGCCTTGCGGGCGACCAATGGACGCCCCAACAGAATAGTCATACGTTTCCGGCATACAAAAAGGGAGGGCAGTTTTCTGCACTCCCTTTATTGGTTTTTTGGTAGTTTCTTTGCGCAGCTTTCTTATCAAAGAAAGCTGCAAAAACTTCTTACAGGCCTCTCTTTACGTAGTGGGTGTGGAGAAGCTCGTGAGCTACGTGGCTGTTGGGCTCGCCGAGGAAGTCCTCATAGACCTTCTTAACGATGGAGTTCTCGTGGGACTTTCTGATGCCCAGCTTCTTGTCTGCATCGTAGAGGACCTTAGCGCGGACTGCTCTCAGGTCGATGGAGTTGCGTACGGATGCGGGCTGGATAGGCTGACCGCCGCCGTTTACGCAGCCGCCGGGACAAGCCATGATCTCGATGAAGTCTGCCTTATACTCGCCGGACTGGATGCCCTTGAGAAGCTTGGATGCGTTGCCCGTACCGGATGCTACTGCAACACGGAGCTCAAGACCGCCCAGATTGTAGTTCGCGAACTTGATGCCGTCGGTGCCGCGGACGTCCTCAAAGTCGATGCTGATGTCAGCATCCTCAAGAGACTTGCCGAGGATGACCTCTGCGGCAGTTCTCAGAGCTGCTTCCATTACGCCGCCGGTAGCGCCGAAGATAGCGCCTGCGCCGGAACCGATATCAACGGGCTGGTCAAACTTCTCATCGGGAAGTGCCTTGAAATTGATTCCGGAAGACTCGATGAGTCTGCCCAGCTCTCTGGTTGTTACCGCTACGTCTACGTTTGCAAGTCCGTCGTTGGACTGACCGTCGCGGCCTACCTCGAACTTCTTTGCTGTGCAGGGGATAGCAGATACGAAGAATACGTCCTTGGGATCTACGCCCATCTTCTTGCAGAAGTATGCCTTATACATAGCACCGAACATCTGCTGAGGAGATTTACATGTGGACAGATTCTCTGTCATTTCAGGGAAGTAATGCTCGCAGAACTTGATCCATCCGGGTGAGCAGGAGGTGATCATGGGCAGTTTGCCGCCGTTCTTGATCCTTCCGATGAGCTCATAGCCCTCTTCCATAATGGTAAGGTCTGCTGTGAAGTTCATATCATATACGCCGTCAAAGCCGAGACGCTTCAGAGCCGCTACCATCTTGCCTTCGCAATCAGTTCCGGGCTCATATCCGAAGCATTCGCCGATCTGCGCACGAACGGAGGGGGCGCAGCAGATAGCAACGTGCTTTGTGGGATCGTTGAGAGCTGCAACGATCTTCGCCGTATCATCTCTCTCATAGAGTGCACCGACAGGGCAGGATACGATACACTGACCGCAGTTGATGCAGGATGTGGTTGCCAGATCCTGTTCAAATGCACAGCCTACCATTGTGTCATAGCCTCTGTTCTGTGCGCCGATAGCTCCGATTCCCTGTACCTTATTACATGCACCTACGCATCTGCGGCAAAGGATACACTTATTGGGGTCACGAACGATGGAGGGGCCGGATGCTTCTACTTCGAATGCAGGCTTTTCATCGGGGGTGAAATAATCTTCCTCAACGCCGAAATCATGTGCATACTTCTGGAGCTCACAGGTTTTGGAGCGGATGCAGGACAGGCACTTCTTCTCGTGAGCGGAAAGAACCAGCTGGATGTTCATCTTGCGTGCGTTCTTTACCTTCTCGGTGTTGGTGAGGATCTCGGTTCCGTCTCTTTCAATGGGGTATACGCAGGAGGTAACGAGGCCTCTCGCGCCTACTACTTCTACGAGGCAGAGACGGCATGCACCTATCTCGTTTACGTCCTTCAGGTAGCAGAGCGTGGGGATATCGATTCCCGCCATTTTGCAGGCTTCGAGTACTGTGGTACCGTAAGGCACCTGGTAATCGTTGCCGTCTATTTTAATGTTAAGCATTTTGGTTTCCATTATTATACTCTCGCTCCTTCCTTATTTCTTTGAGATTGCCTTGAGCTTACAGTTGCCCATACATACGCCGCACTTGATACACTTCTGGGTATCTATCTCATAAGAGGGGAGCTTATGACCGGGTGCTGTATAGTCGGTCTTCGAGATTGCGCTTACGGGGCAGTTCTTTGCGCAAAGTCCGCAGCCTACGCACTTATCCTTGTCGATATTGAAGGAAAGCAGCTTCTTGCAGACGCCTGCGGGACATCTCTTCTCTTTGATATGTGCTTCATACTCGTCACGGAAGTAACGGAGGGTGGACAGAACAGGGTTGGGAGCTGTCTGACCGAGACCGCAAAGAGATGCGCTCTTGATATAGTTCGCAAGCTCCTCCAGCTTGTCGATATCTTCCATCTCGCCCTTGCCGTCCGTGATCTTATTGAGCAGTTCGAGCATACGTACTGTACCGATACGGCAGGGTGCGCACTTACCGCAGGACTCGTCTACGGTGAACTCAAGGAAGAACTTGGCAAGGTCGACCATACAGGTGTCCTCGTCCATAACGATAAGTCCGCCGGAGCCCATCATAGAGCCGATGGCGAGAAGGTTATCGTAGTCGATAGGAGTATCTATAAGGCTTGCGGGGATACAGCCGCCGGAAGGTCCGCCGGTCTGTGCTGCCTTGAATTTCTTGCCGTTGGGGATGCCGCCGCCGATCTCTTCGATGATCTCACGGAGCGTGGTACCCATAGGAACCTCAACAAGACCCGTATTGGTGATCTTGCCGCCCAGAGCGAATACCTTGGTGCCCTTGGACTTCTCAGTACCCATAGATGCAAACCAATCAGCACCCTTCAGGATGATCTGAGGAATGTTTGCGTATGTCTCAACGTTGTTGAGGATGGTGGGCTTCTCAAACAGACCCTTTACTGCCGGGAACGGAGGACGGGGACGAGGCTCGCCGCGCTTACCCTCGATAGAGGTCATAAGTGCTGTTTCCTCACCGCATACGAATGCGCCTGCGCCCAGACGGAGCTGGATATCAAAGTTGAAGCCGGTGCCGAGAATATTATTTCCGAGCAGGCCGTATTCTCTTGCCTGTTCGATAGCGATGTTCAGTCTCTTTACTGCGATGGGGTACTCTGCACGAACGTAGATATAACCCTGATCAGCGCCGATCGCGTAGCCTGCGATAGCCATTGCTTCGAGAACTGCGTGGGGGTCACCCTCAAGAACGGAACGGTCCATGAATGCACCCGGGTCGCCCTCGTCTGCGTTACAGCAAACGTACTTCTTACCCTGGGAGCCCATTGCAAACTTCCACTTCAGACCTGTGGGGAAGCCTGCGCCGCCGCGGCCGCGGAGTCCGGAATCAAGCAGGGTCTGGACTACTTCTTCTCTGGACATTTCCTGGAGGACCTTTGCCAGAGCGAAGTAACCGTCCATAGCTATGTACTCGTCGATCTTCTCGGGGTTGATAACACCGCAGTTACGGAGCGCAACTCTCTTCTGCTTCTTATAGAATGCTGTTTCGCTGAGGGAGGAGCCGATCTCTTTCTCTTCAGCACTTTTATCTCCTGCTGCTTCGTTATAAACCAGTCTGTCAACGATTCTTCCTTTAAGAAGATGCTCGGAAACGATTTCCTTTACGTCGTCAACTGTTACTCTTGAATAGAATGTTCCCTCGGGATATACGATCATGATCGGACCGAGAGCACACAGACCGAAGCATCCGGTCTGGACAATCTTTACCTCTTCATCGAGGCCCTGAGCCTTAAGCTCATCTGCGAGTGCCGCTCTGATCTTGGCACTGCCGGAGGATGTACAGCCGGTACCTCCGCAAATCAGGACATGTGAACGAACCATACTTTTTTCCTCCTATCAGAGTTTTGTATTACCGATAAGGTATTCGGCAACGGGGGCGCCGCCTTTAAGGTGTTTCTCAACTACCTCTTTTGCCTTCTCGGCTGTCATTTTTACATATGTTACCTTTTCTTTACCGTCCTCGTAGATCTCTACGACGGGCTCGTACTGGCAGATACCGATGCATCCTGTCTGTGTGACCATTACCTTATCAGCAAGTCCTGCATTGGTTACCTCCTCTACGAATGTGTTAAGAACAGGTCTTGCACCGGCGGAGATACCGCAGGTCGCCATACCGACTACGACTCTTACTGCACCGCTTCCGGTACGAATCGCAACCTTGTCCTTCATCTGCTCTCTTATAGCTTGAAGTTCGGCTAAAGATTTCATGCTTTTGTTCCTTTCATATATAATTATTTTTTATATCTGACTGTATTGGTCGGTAAGGAATTCTTTTATGAATCCCAGAACCTCGTAAGAATTGAGAGGTATATCCTCTCCCAGGATCGCCCTCATCTCGGCGGTATCAAGTGCCGCCTCGCCACTCTCCTTAGTGTGCCGGAAAACGAAATCCCGGTCGGGATTTCCCTGCACCAGAGTGATGACGGTCTCGACCATATCGCCAAGGGGGATAAAGTCTATGTGATCTGTGTGGAATACTGCGCAGACCCGTGTTCCGTGGTCTTCTCCCTCCGATTCCGGCTTTGATGTGATTATCACATTTCCGCCCGTCTGCTCTGCGAGCATACGGAGGAAGGGCACGCCCAGTCCCACTTTTCTGGTTTTTCTCGTGGTGAAGAACGGGTCTGCCAGCCTTTCCACCTGCTCAGCTGTCATTCCGCAGCCGTCGTCGGTGATCTCAAGCGTCAGCACGTTCTCCTTTTCCGTAAGGGTTATCGAAATATTTTTCGCTCCCGCTCTTACGGAATTCATTGAGATATCAAGTATATAGAGAGACAAATCCTTCATTTTCCCTCCAAAAGGTCTATGAGCTTCTCCCGCACGAACGCGCCCGAATACGGCTCATCCTCCAGAAAGAAGAAGTTTTCCGCCTCCGATATATCCCACAGATAATGGGCATCGGAGCTTTTTACGCATCTCATGCCTTCAAGGCACGGGAATCTCTCCTCCATTTTCGCCCGGTCGCCTTTTCCGCTTATCTCATAAGAAGTATAGGACAGCCAGTCGGGAAATGTACCGAGGATCTCAACCGCTCCGTTTGAAGGTCTGTCGATATGTGCGGGATAGCACACACCGCCCAGCCTGCGGCACAGCTCCGTCCCCTCATCCAGAGACAGCTCCGTGGCGTTGAGAAGCAGGTCTTCCTCTTCTCCCGTTACGTTATCCTCTTCATCCATAATTACCTGTTTTCCGAAGATATCCGCACGGTTTTTAATTCTTATTTTTCTTTTATCCGCCTCGCGCCCGAAATCCATAGCTCCGTCCAGGTCACGGAACAGGCACAGCAGGTGAATATCCTCTGCCGTTGTCAGCTCCATACCTCCCACGGGGATCACCCCGTATGCCTTGCACGCTTTAAAAAACGCGGGCAGGTTAAGCGTGGAATTATGGTCGGTCAGTGCGGCGATCTGCAAGCCTTTTACCGCCGCCATTCCCGCAATATTTGCGGGAGTGCTTTCGTTATCCCCGCATGGGGACAGGCAGGAATGTATGTGCAGATCGTAATAATACTTATTCATTGAGGACTTTGCCGATTTCCCGGCAAAGCTCAAAGGTACTGCGGCTGTCTGAAAAGATCGTCACGCCTTTTTCCCTTGCGGCATCCAGCGCGTCCGGGTCGGGGGAAACGCCCTCCGCCATGATGACACACGCCGCATCGGTAAGGCTCGCCACGGCGATCACGTTGAGGTTCGACATTATGGTCACCCACACATCGCCCTCTTCAGCATGGCTCATGACCCAGCTTAACAGGTCTCCGGCATAGCATCCGGAAACTTCGGCGGACATATCTCCGCACAGCGGCTCGATTTTCAGATATCCGGCAAGTTCACTGAGTTTCATCTTTTTTCTCCGCTCTGTCGTTTGCGTGTCCCTGAATATATGCGCTGTATGCCTGACGCATGAACACCACGCATTCATCAGCCCGTGCCGTTCCGGTGATAACGTCCTCCGCAAATGCCGCGCAGGAGGGTGCGCCGCAGGAGCCGCAGTCTAGATCGGGAAGATCCTTTCTTATCTCCTGTATATCGGCCATCATCCGCATGGCCTCCATTCTGTCCTCGGACAGAGCGGGTGTGGGATAATACCTTACCTCCGGGGAAACTACGCCGTCCGGTATTTCGATCTCTCCGCCCTTCATATTGGGGGATACGGGGAGATACCGTCTGAGAGAGTGGATCCTCGCCTTTGCTATGTACGGATTCGCCACGGTCATCACACCGCCGACGCACCCGCCCATGCAGGCGTTCAGCTCCACGAATTCAAGCTCGGAAATATCGGAATTGTCTATCTGTTCAAGCACACGGATAACATTTTCGATACCGTCCGCCGCCAGATATTTTTCGTTGAATATTGATGTGCTCTCGCCGCCGGTGACAGCCCAGCTGATGCCTAAATTGCCCGCTTCGGTCCCGGTCTCCGGAACCTTTATGTCACCCATGAATCCGATAAGCTTAAAGTACACATCGGACACGGAAAGCACCGCATCAACATAGCTCTTTTTTCCGGAAAGTCCGTTTTTAACGTAGCTGTATTTTGCAGGACAGGGGGAAATGAATATACAGCCTATATCCTCTTCGGACAGCTCCGGATGCTCCGCCATCGCTTCCTCTCGTGCCAGCTTGCCCGCAAGCTCTACGGGCGGCAATATGGGGAGGATATTATCGCAGAGAAAGGGAAAGCGCATACTGATGAGTCTCACTACGACCGGGCAGGCCGAACTGATGACGGGCTTTTTCAGCCCCTCTCTTTTCATATACTGCCTGGTATAATCAGAGACAAGCTCCGCCGCCTTTGCCACCTCAAAGACTTTATCAAAGCCCATTTTGTAAAGGCCGTCGATAACGTAATCGATATCGTCCAGGTGGTCGAACTGACCGTAGAGGGACGGGGCGGGCAGCGCGATCTTATACTTATAGTCGTCCAGGACCGAAAGAGGATCGTGAATCGACTTCTTCGCGCTGTAAGGGCACACTCTGATACATTCTCCGCAATCAATACACTTCTGCGGATTGATGCTTGCTTTTCCGTCGCGGACTCTTATTGCCTCAGTGGGGCATCTTCTCACGCAGTGGGTACATCCCTTACACTTTTCAACGTCGAGGGAAACGGAGTGATTGTATTCCGTCATTGTGCTCACCTCAAATGTGTCATGTATTCACCGTCATCGTAATGGTAGTGCCCTCACCCACCACGGTGTCGATCACCATGGAATCGGTATATTTTTTCATATTGGGCAATCCCATTCCGGCACCGAATCCGAGAGAACGGATATTTTCCTTCGCAGTGGAAAAGCCCTCCTGCATGGCTCTCTCCACATCCTCAATTCCGGGTCCGTGGTCACTAAGAACCATAGTAATTTTATCAGCTGAGACTTCCACCTCGGCAACACCGCCGTCGGCGTGTATCACCATATTGATCTCGCCCTCATACATGGCAATTGCCACGCGGCGGATAATATCGGGGGAAAAGCCCATCTGACGAAGAGTTTTCTTAACCGCCGCGGATGCCGCGCCTGCAGATGAAAAATCGCTGCCGTCGACATCGTAACGGAAAACTACATTGTCTTCGCCCATATCAGCCACCGATATGTCCGGTAAGACCGGCACCGTACAGCTTTCCGCAGGCTTCGAACATACGCAGGTCCGTCTTCATGAGAACGAGCCCCGAAGCCTTTGCCAGACTTATCATCTCCTCCGTGGGAGCTTTTTTTCTGACAAATACTATGCAGCGCATATCCATCATTTCCGCAGTTCTCACGACCTGAGGATTTACAAGTCCCGTCAGCAGCACAGCCTGGTCCTTAACGAATGCGAGCACATCGCTCATCATATCGCTGGAGCATGCGGAACAGACCTCGCAGTCGAGCTCGTCCTCGCCGCACAGAATATCGGCTGAAAGCAGTTCTTTGATCTCGGTAATTTTCATCAGTTGTATTTATCGAGGATACCCTTTACGTCGTCAGAAGTAAGTCTGCCGTAAACGTCCTCGCCTACCATAAGTACGGGTGCAAGGCCGCAGGCACCGACGCAGCGGGTCGCGTCAAGGCTGAACTTTTTGTCGGTGGTGATACCGCCGCACTCGATACCGAGCAATTCCTTACACTTATCCATAAGGTTTCCGCTTCCCTTTACGTAGCAAGCTGTTCCCAGACAGATATTTACGGGATGCCCGCCCTTGGGATTGAGCAGGAACTGGGAATAGAAGGTAGCAACGCCGTAAACCTCGGATACGGGGATCTCGAGAGCGAGGGCGATGTGCTTCTGGACCTCGGGGGGCAGGTATCCGTAGATATCCTGTGCCTGCTGCATAATGGGCATGAGACAGCCTTTTTCGTTTTTGAGGTTCGCGATGACCTCGTCAAGCTGCTTCTCCTGCTCGGGAGTACCGTTGAAAGGTACTGCTGTCAGTTGTTTTTTCATGATGAAAGGTGACCTCCTGTGGGAAATTATTTCTTATCCGTTATATTATATACTATCCGAAATCGAATTTCCATAGGTTTCGACAATTTTGTTGCATTTTTTTGCAGTTTTTTTCTGTATATGAAGGAAAAACGAGGGGCTGAGCTTTGAGTTTCAAGTTTTAGGAAGGGGGACGGCTATAACCGGACATCCCGCTGTCGGGGGAGCGGACGGTGTTTCTCTTAAAACCAAAAAAAGAACGGCATCACGCCGTTCTTTTTCTTCTCTTCCCCGCCGCGGCGCAGACTGCAGCCGCCGCGCAGAGGGTAATGATCATCACGCACATGGGGTCTCCCGTGGCGGCACCGTAAGAGCCGTCCGCGCCGCCCGATCCCGTGCCGCCGCCCGTTATGGCACCGGGGATCTCCTGCGGCAGCTCCACCTCCTTCAGAGAGGCAAAGTTATAGATCTTTACGTTGTCGTACATACATTGAACGTTCATCATCCTGTAACGGAGGAGAACGCCCTCCTTCAGAGCCTCGTCGGAGGAGCAGTAGAAGTACCGCCAGCAGGTGTTGAAAATAAGCTGTCCCCACTCACTGTCGGCGTTGTCCGCCTCGGTGGAAAGGTCGTCCACCCACAGTCTCACCGTGCAGGATTCGTTATCCAACTGGAATTTCCAGTTGTACCAGGTGTCCTTTTTCAGGTCGTAGGGGTAAGTGCCCAGCACCTCCGCCTCGTTCTTGCCGTTGACCAGACGGAACATCCTGTCGTTGAAATTATAGCCGCAGTGGTACGTCCAGTTGTCGGAGCTGCCGAACCAGTTGAACAGCATGGTGTCGTACTGGGGCTGGACCACCACCGTGTCCGTGTAGCATATATCGAACTCGAAAGTGTAGGACGGGGGATAGAAGTGGTTTATCTTGCCGTCCCGGGTGTCTATGTAGGTCTGTATGTCCGTGCATGCCTCGGAGTGGTCGGTGCCGATGAAATTGCGGTAATCGAGAACGTTTCCGTGCTCGCCGCCGATGTCCGTTACGTGGCCCTTATACTCCTTGCAGCCCCATATCTCAAGGTCTCCCTCCGGGTCCTCGTCGTAGGTCAGTGCGGAAAGGTCCTCGTATTTTACCTTTTCGGACTTGAAGCAGTCCCCCGCCAGATAGTCGTAGAAAACCCCGGGCGGATCAATGTTCTCGGTGGAAAACGTGGCGTCCAGAAGGCTCTTGCAGTCATAGGTGGGATAGCCCTTTTTCACAGAGACCTTCTTATCCGACAGCGTTACGGCGTTGGAGCCGGTCGCAGATCTTGCGCCCTCCTGCTGAGAGGCGTTGCAGACGCCGGAGCCCCAGGAAATGAAGCAGTCCCACATGGGATCGGGGTTGGTACCGTCGTCCAGTACCGCCATGGAGACGCCGAACTCACGTCCGATACCGCCGGTGGGATTGCCGTTTTTACCGCGCCCGGCGGAAAATTTTTCATAGGTCAGCGACGTTATCTGCGAGCCTGATCTGTCACTGTCGCCGCGCAGGATATATGCCCAGGGAATGCCCGCCTCATAGGTGGTGATGCCCTTCGCGGTGTCGGTCGAATACGCCGAGCCCGCGGGCGCGACCACGCAGGGCGCGATGCCCAGCGGATTTTTCGAGAACGCCGTCATGCCTTTGTTGGAGGAGTTTTCCCAAGCTTCGGAGAAGCCGCCCGCTATCTCAACGTAGCCGAAGAGAAAATCGGGTACCTGCGTGGAACTCCAGGGCCTTTCGTGCTCGGGAGAGACCCAGAAATCCTCGCCCTCCGTGGCGGCGTTGGCGCCCTCCTTGTCTATTCTCACCTGCACGGCGTCGCCGTTCCAGGTCTCAGTGGTGCCGCAGCGGAGCTGATGTCCGTCGGGGTCCTTTACCTTCACGCCCAGATAGAAATAGTCGCACGCCCAGCGGAGCCACACGGTAAATTCCATGCCGTTGTAGTCATATCTGTCGCCCGTTCGCCAGAAAAGAAAGCGGCTGTAAGGGGTCGAGTCGTCACGGGTCGCGCAGTCGGATGCCTCCACCGTAAATGAGGGCTCGCCCCACTCCGCCTCGGTGATGAAGCCGTCAACGGTGGGGGTGCTTCCCGGCTCGAAAAAGAGCGCGTCTATATAGTCTATGTCCTCCGCCGTCGCCGCAGCAAAGACCGCGTGGGGCAGCAGTGCCCACAGCAGGGATAAAAGCAGTATCGCGGTTATTGATCTCTTCATTTTCTCACCCCCGGATTTCTCTTAAAATTATACTCCCGGATGTGTTTCTTGTCAATGGGAGGGAGCATCGTCAGATGCGGCAGGTATATATACTATTATTATAGTTTATCGAGGAGTTCGCCAATGGTGTGGTTGGCGGCGAAGCCCCCATTTTGCCTTCCCTGGCAAGGGAAGGTGGCAAAAGCCGGAATCTCCCCCGGCTTTTGTCGGATGAGTTCGTACCGTGTCAGCATAACGTACAGAGATAAGCCTTTGCCTTTCAGCAGACGACTCATCCACCGCAAGCGGTCCCCCTTCCCTTACCAGGGAAGGCATCTCGTTAAACTATAATTTACGAAAAAAGAGAGGCTTTCGCCTCTCTTTTTCCTGTATTCTTTTCTCAGCCGGAGATCTCTGCGAGAAGTGCTGTCATGTCACGGAAGAACTGACGCTTCTTCTCAACAGTCGCCATGATGATCTTCTGGTCTTCTGCGCTGTATTTCTCGATCTCCTCGGGTGCCGCCTTGCCCTTATAGATACGGTCTGTGGTCTGGGCAAAGTTGATATCCACGGTGACGATCTCGTTGTTCTGCTCGACTACAACGATATTGGACTTGCCGTCCAGCAGCTCTTTGACTGCTCTTGCGCCGAACTCCGCCGCGGTAACTCTGTCACGAAGAGTGGGGTCGCCGCCACGCACCACGTGCGCAAGGCGTGCGAACTTGGTCTCGACACCGGTCTTTTCCTGTATCTTCTTTGCAAAAGCGGGATCGGCGTATCCGGGGATGAGCTCGGAAACGACTACGATAAAGCCGCGCTTGCCGTCGGTCTTGAGGCGGTTTATCTTCGCGTAGAGAGCATCCTCGTCGAAGTCCTGCTCGGCGATAATGCAGTCGACCGCGCCGCAGGCGATAGCTGTGTTGATGGCGATGCCGCCTGCGTGGTTGCCCATTACCTCAACAACATTGCATCTCGCGTGAGATTCACAGGTGTCACGGAGTCTGTCTATCATCTCGACCACGGTGTTCATGGCGGTGTCATAACCGATGGCGTAGTCCGTTGAGGTGATGTCGTTGTCTATGGTGCCGGGGATGCCTATGGTGGGGATACCGCGGTTGGAAAGGTCCGTCGCGCCGCGGAAGGTGCCGTCGCCGCCGCAGGCAACGATACCGTCGATATTATACTTTTTACAGGTTTCAATTGCAGCCTGCATACCCTCTTCGGTCTTGAACTCAAGGCACCTGTCGGAATAGAGTATGGTACCGCCGTCCTTGACGATGTTGGAAACGTCGCGGGCTGAAAGAAGCTTGACCTCATCGTGTACGAGGCCGTGATAGCCGCCCATGATGCCGACCACTTCGATGCCCTTGGAAAGAGCGGCGCGGGTGACGGCGCGGACTACGTTATTCATACCGGGTGCGTCTCCGCCGGAGGTGAGAACGCCGATTCTTCTGAAGTTTGCCATAAATTTTCTCCCTATATGTTTTATTTAGTTTTCTGCAGTTGTATCTGCGGGGACGTAGGGCTTGTCCGCGGTAAATGTTTCGTGGGAGGTCTCCTCGCCCTCGAAATAGGTGAAGCGCTCGGTGACGGTCACGCCGTCCTCAGCATAGAAAAGCTTTTCCGCAGTTTCTTTTCCCTCTGCATCGTACGACTTTTTCGTGACCTTTTTCAAAGTCTCGAAGTCGTCCGCGTAAAAGTACTCGTCTTCCTCAATAAGCTCGGTCCCGTCTCTTTTCGTAAAGGAAGCTATCTTGCCTGCGACATTTTTCTTCGTGACCTCGGAGCCTGTGGGCTCGCCCTTGGAATCGTAAAACATGACGTATTCCGTCAAGCCGTCCTTGAAAAAGTCGGTCTGGCCCTGATACTCGTCCTTATCGTTATAGTACATTATTCTGTTCAGCGTACCGTCTTCGTTATAATAGGTTTCCTCGGGCTGGTGCAGACGCTCCCTGCCCTTTCCGGTAAACGGATTAATGACGAAGAAGAGGACCGCCGCAACGGCAGCAGCGATAAGCACTATAGCGGTTATTATCAGTACGATCTGTGTTTTTCTGCTCATGCGGGCACCGTCCCTTCTTTAATATTCCCAATCATTATACCTCTCACTCCCTTTTTTGTCAATACTCACAGTTCAAAAAAGCTATTGACTTTCGAGCGGCTTCGTGGTATGATCAATTATACAAATCATACTTTCGGAGAAAATCATGAAGAATCCCGACGGAAAATATGCCTGGACCGCCACCGTAGGCGAAAAAGGGCAGATAGTCATACCCAAGCAGGCGCGCGAGGTCTTCGGCATCGAGCCGGGCGATACTCTCGTGATTCTGGGCGATATAAAGCGCGGTATCGCCATCCCGCCCAAAACCGAGTTTGCCGGTTGGCTTTCGAGGATGTTCGGGGAGAACGAAAAATGAATAGCATACTGAAAATAGAGGGGCTTACAAAAACTTATCCCTCTTTTACCCTTGACGGCGTGAGCTTTTCCGTGCCTCAGGGCAGTATTACGGGTTTTATCGGGCGCAACGGTGCCGGTAAAACAACCACGCTGAAATCGGCGTTGGGGGTCGTCCACCTGGACGGCGGCTCTGTCTCCTTTTTCGGGCTTCCCTTCTCAGGGAGCGAAGGGGAAATAAAGCAGCGAATAGGCTTTTCCTCCGGTGCCGTAAATTACTACAAAAAGAAAAAGCTTTACGATATCGCCGCGGTCACCTCACAGTTTTACCCGAGCTGGGACAATAACGCTTTTCTATGCTGGATGGACCGTTTTTCCATCGATCCCGCCAAAACTCCCGAAAAGCTTTCGGAGGGCATGCGCGTCAAGTTCACTCTTGCGCTGGCGCTCTCCCACAGAGCGGAGCTGCTGATCCTTGACGAGCCCACCAGCGGGCTCGATCCCGTTTCCAGAGAAGAGCTGCTTGAAATTTTCCTCGCCCTGCGCGACGAGGGCGTTTCGATACTTTTCTCCACCCACATCATATCCGATCTGGACCACTGTGCCGACAGGATAGTCTATTTGCAGAACGGGCGCGTCCTTACGGAATCGGCGCTGGACACTTTCACGGAATCCTTTCGCATCGTGACACCGGAAAGCATTTCGGCAAGTGCCGAATTTATATTAGGCGAATGTAGAACACGGAACGGTGTGACCTGCCTCGTTAAGGCGGAAAACGCTTCCCTCTTCGGTGGTGAAGCTGTTAAGCCATCGCTTGAAGAAATCATGCTGCACCTTGAAAAGGAGGATGTTTGAAAATACAGTAAACCTGTATCGCAGGTATGCTTTTTCAAACCCAATTTGTGACCTTGGCCGTGGGTGCGCGGCAAATTCAAAGGACCGTCACAAATGCAAATAAACGTCTGATAATCAACATGAAAAATCTGCTTATAAAGGAGCTGCGGCTCGCCACGTCTCCGCTTTCTTTCATTTTCATCGCTTTCGCGCTTATGACCCTCATCCCCGGATATCCTATCCTAATGGGGACGTTCTTTGTTTGTCTGGGGATATTCCAGTCGTATCAGCTCGCCCGTGAGCAGAACGACATTCTCTACTCCGTCCTGCTGCCTATCCGCAAACGGGACGTGGTGTCGGCGAAATATATTTCCGCTCTCTTTATCGAACTCTGCGCTTTCCTTATCATGGCGGTGCTGACCGTACTCCGCATGACGGTACTTTCCGCCGTTCCTACGTACGTGAATAATGCAATGATGCCCGCAACGCCCGTATATCTGGGATTTGTGCTTCTCATTTTCGGAGAGTTCAACAGTATTTTCATCTGCGGTTTTTTCAAAACGGCGTATTACTTTGCAAAGCCCTTTGTTATTTTTATTATCGTGTCGATGCTGATCACGGGAATAGGCGAAACGCTTCATCATATCCCCTTTATTCCTTACTCCGACACGGGGTTTCAGTTCAAATGCCTTGCGTGCGGCGCCGTGATATTCTCTCTTCTGACCTATATTTCATGGAGGCGCTCGCAGGTACTCTTCGAGAAGATTGATATTTAGCCTCTGGGCACCGGCCAATATAAAAAGCCCCCGAAACGGAGCGCTCACTTAGGGATTTTTTCACCGCCGACCGGCAAGGAATATTGATGAAGAATATCAAGTACGGCGGGAATTTCCCGAATAACTAATGAAA
>JAZLKW010000025.1:0-7355 GCA_045597805.1 Candidatus Avispirillum sp.
GTCTGCTTATTGCCCGCGGCGTCACTTTGTCGCCGGGCAATATGAGGTTTACCCACCTACGGCAGGAACGACAAAGCTTTTGTCCGCTTTTTCTCGCCTAATAAGGCACGAGAAAAAGCTTGGCAAAAAGAGTGCCGCAAAAAAGGGCTGCCCGCCCTTGACCCCGCCGCCTTTTGAAAAAGGCGGGCGAAAACTTTCAAGAAGACAGCGACAAACTATAATTTGTCGAACCTTTTTTCCGTTTTCCCTTGACAAGGGTATACTGCGGTGTTATACTGTCAGAGAAGAAACTTTAAGTCGATACTGTGATGTCGGCAAGCTTCGGGTGGGATACTGAGGTATCCTTATGTTCACACGTCCGCAGTCTTGCCGCAGGCAAGGCTTTTTTTGTGGAGGTAACATGGCAAACTTCAAAGTCTGCAAAGCGGAATACGTTCCCTGCCGTGAAAATGTGTCGGCTTTTCTCCCCTCTGCGGACGATACAAAAGAATACAGCGTTTTCCCCGGTTTCTGCGATGTGCACGTGCATTTTCGTGAGCCGGGTTTTTCTTATAAAGAGACTATCTTCACGGGTTCTCTCGCGGCGGCGCGGGGCGGGTACACTGACGTTTTCACCATGCCGAACCTATCGCCGGTCCCCGACAGCAAAGAAAGCATAAGAACAGAGCTTGACATCATCCGCACTGATGCCTGTATCGCCGTACATCCTTATGGTGCCGTTACCGTGGGCGAGCAGGGCGAAAAGCTCGCCGGCCTTTGCGGCATGGCAAAGTACGCCGCCGCCTATTCCGACGACGGACGGGGCGTCCAGTCGCGGGAAATGATGAAAGAGGCGATGCTGAAAGCGAAATCTCTCGGGAAGGTCATCGCCGCCCATTGTGAGGACAACTCCCTGCTTTTCGGCGGATACATCCACGACGGAAAGTATGCGAAAGCGCACGGTCACCGCGGCATCTGCTCGGAGAGCGAATGGCGCCCCATAGAGCGTGACATAGAGCTCTGCCTCGAAACGGGATGTGCTTATCATGTCTGCCATATTTCGACAAAAGAGAGTGTTTCGCTCATTCGCGAGGCGAAAAAGAGCGGCGCAGACATAACCTGTGAGACTGCTCCCCACTATCTGTTACTGGACGAAAACGACCTCAAAGAGGACGGAAGATACAAAATGAATCCCCCTCTGCGTGCGAGAGAAGACAGAGAAGCGCTTCTCTGCGGCATATGCGACGGCACGATCGACATGATAGCCACCGACCACGCGCCTCACAGCGCGGAGGAAAAATCGAAAGGGCTTGAAAAGAGCGCCTTCGGTATCGTCGGGCTTGAAACGGCGTTCCCCCTGCTCTACACTTATCTGGTACGGCGCGGCGTAATAACGCTGGACAAGCTTCTTGAGCTTATGGCGATAAATCCCCGCGAGCGCTTCGGCATCCGGCAGAACGGCTTTACCGTATGGGATATGGACGCGGAAAGCACCGTCGATCCCGCCCGCTTCCTTTCCAAGGGAAAGGCTACACCCTTTGAGGGGATGAAAATAAACGGCAAGTGCATACTTACCGTTTCACACAACATGATTTCTTACGATATGAGGTGATATATATGGCAAAAAGAACAGACGTAAAAAAGGTATTGATAATCGGCTCGGGCCCCATCGTCATCGGTCAGGCCGCTGAGTTCGACTACGCAGGCACGCAGGCGTGTCTCGCACTGAAGGAGGAGGGCTACGAGGTCATCCTCTGCAACTCCAACCCCGCAACCATCATGACGGATACATCCATCGCGGACAAGGTCTACATGGAACCGCTTACTCTTGAATACGTAGCGAAGATACTCCGCTACGAGCGCCCCGACGCCATCGTTCCCGGCATTGGCGGGCAGACAGGACTGAACCTGGCAATGCAGCTTGAGAAAAAAGGCGTTCTCAAGGAGTGCGGCGTGGAGCTTCTGGGTACCTCCGGTGAGAGCATTGAGCGCGCAGAGGACCGCGAACTTTTTAAGGAAATGTGTCAGTCCATCGGCGAGCCCGTTATCCCCTCCGAGATCACCTACTCCATAGAAGAAGCGAAGGAGGCTGCAAAGAAAATAGGCTATCCAGTGGTGCTCCGTCCCGCATTCACCCTCGGCGGTACGGGCGGGGGATTTGCGTACAATGAAGAAGAGCTGGTCGAGATCGGCACCAACGGCTTCGCCCTCTCTCCCGTACATCAGGTGCTGGTGGAAAAGAGCGTTAAGGGCTATAAGGAAATAGAGTTCGAGGTAATGCGCGACTCCTATGACCACGCTATCACCATATGCGGCATGGAGAACGTGGACCCCGTTGGTGTGCACACCGGCGACTCCATTGTCGTGGCTCCCATCCTCTCCCTGCCCGAGCATCAGATAAAGATGCTCAACGACTCCGCCAAAAAGATCATCCGCGAGCTGAAGATTGAGGGCGGCTGCAACGTGCAGTTCGCGCTTGATCCTCTCTCCGATACATATTACCTCATCGAGGTCAACCCGAGAGTATCACGTTCCCCCGCGCTCGCGTCCAAGGCGAGCCGCTACCCCATCGCACGCGTCACCGCGAAGATCGCGCTGGGCATGGCGCTTGAGGACATCCCCGTGGCGGGCGGCAGCGCGGCGATAGAGCCCAGCCTCGACTACATCGTGGCAAAATTTCCACGCTTCCCCTTCGACAAGTTCGCAGATGCGCCCAACACCCTCGGCACACAGATGAAAGCCACAGGCGAGGTCATGGGCATCGGCTCAACTCTCGAGGAGTGCATGCTGAAATCCGTCCGTTCTCTGGAAACGGGTGTATGCCATTTCCATCTTAAAAAGTTCGATGAAAAGACGGACGAAGAGCTTCTCACCTATATTTCCGAATACAGAGATGACAACGTATACGCCATCTTTGAGCTTCTGCGCCGCGACGTTTCCGTTGAAAAGCTTCACGAGGTGACACAAATCACGGAGCTGTTCCTCGAATCCTTCGAAAAGATCGTAGGCATGGAAAAGGCTCTTCGCACAAAGGTCAACGACCGTGAAGCTCTCCGCGAAGCGAAGATAATGGGCTTTTCCGACAAATATATCGCGTCCCTCTGGAACCTCAGCGAGATCGAGATATACGAAAAAAGAAAGAAACACGGCATCACGCCCGTGTTCAGAATGGTAGACACTCTCCACACCGGCGCTTATATAGCATACCTCTACTCCTCCTACACCGGAGAGAACGATTCGAGACTCACCGACAGAAAGAAGATCGTCGTGCTGGGCGCGGGTCCCATCCGTATCGGTCAGGGCGTTGAGTTCGACTACTCCACCGTCCATGCCGTACAGACCATACGCCGTGCCGGATACGAGGCCATCATCATAAACAACAACCCCGAAACAGTCTCCACCGACTACACCACCGCCGACAAGCTCTATTTCGAGCCCCTCACTCCCGAGGATGTCATGGCAATAATCGACTTTGAAAAGCCTGAGGGCGTGATAGCATCTCTGGGCGGTCAGACCGCAATAAATCTGGCACAGCCTCTCATGGACCGAGGTGTCAAGCTCATCGGTACAGACTGCGAAGCCATCGAGCGCGCCGAAAACCGCGACAGTTTCGAGAAGATACTCTGCGAGCTGGGTATCCCTCAGCCCAATGGCCGTGCCGTGACCCATCTCGAGGACGGTGTTGCCGCAGCAGCCGAGATAGGATATCCCGTGCTCGTCCGTCCCTCCTTCGTGCTGGGCGGCAGAGCCATGCAGATCGTCGCCGACGAGGAGCAGCTCCGCCATTATCTTAAGACCGCCGTTGAGATCGACGCCGACAAGCCCGTGCTGGTCGACAAATACATCCGGGGCAAGGAGGTCGAAGTCGACGCCATCTGCGACGGCTACGACGTATTCGTGCCCGGCATCATGGAGCTGGTCGAACGTACCGGTATCCACTCCGGCGACTCCATCAGCGTTTATCCCACATTTTCCATCTCCGACAAGGTCAAGGGCACCATCCTCCGCTACGCGAAGAAGCTGGGTCTTGGCATCGGCATCATAGGACTTTACAATATCCAGTTTATCGTTGACGCCAACGAGGACGTATATATCATAGAGGTCAACCCCCGTTCCTCCCGCACCGTTCCCTTCCTCTCCAAGGCCACGGGATATTCTCTCGCCGACATCGCGACGGAGGTCATCCTGGGCAGGACTCTCAAGGAGCAGGGCATATTCTCCATCTACCCCGAGGAAAAGAAGCGCTACTACGTCAAGGTCCCCGTATTCTCCTTCAACAAGATCAAGGGTCTTGACGCTTACCTCTCCCCCGAAATGAAATCCACCGGCGAGGCCATCGGCTACGACGACAAGCTGAACCGTGCGCTCTACAAGGCTCTGCAGGCGGCAGGCACCAGAATGAAGAACTACGGCACCGTTATGGTGACAGTCGCGGACCGCGACAAGGAGGAGGCTCTTCCTCTCGTACGCCGCTTCTACAATCTGGGCTTCAACATCGAAGCTACCGCGGGCACCGCGAAATTCTTAAAGGAGCACGGCATCCGCACCCGCGTGCTGGGCAAGATAAGCGAAGGGTCCAACGAAATACCCGATGCCATACGCCAGGGCCACATCGCCTACATAATCAACTCACGCGAGGTGGGCGCGCCCGATCAGGCCTCCGACGGCCATCAGATAAGAAAGGTCGCCACCGAGAGCAACGCCACCATATTCACCTCTCTCGACACTGTGCGTGTGCTGCTTGACGTTCTTGAAGAGACCACGTTGACTATCTCCACCATAGACGCATGATCAAAGATACGGTTTTAACGGTAACGGAAAACCGCTCTCTCACGGAGAACGTTTTCCTGATGAAGCTGCGGGGCGACCTGTCCTGCATCAGCGCTCCCGGACAGTTCGTGAATATTAAGCTCTCGGGGCTGTATCTTCGCCGACCCATATCTGTTTGCGACCTCGTCGGCGACACCCTCACCATCATATACAAGGTCGTGGGAAAAGGCACTCTTCAGATGTCGGAAATGACCCCCGGCGAAAAGCTCGATGTTCTCACGGGGCTGGGAAACGGCTACGACACCTCCCTTTCGGGGGAAAAGCCCCTGCTTCTGGGCGGCGGCGTGGGCGTGCCTCCCCTTTATCTCCTTGCGAAAAAACTCGTTTCAGAGGGCAAAAAGATTTCCGTGGTCCTCGGCTTCAACACGAAAAGCGAGGTATTCTTTGAGAACGAATTCCGCGCTTTGGGATGTAATGTCACCGTGACCTGCGCCGACGGCTCATACGGAACGAAGGGCTTCGTTACGGACGCCATGCCCTGCGATTACACGTATTTCTACACCTGCGGTCCGGAGCCCATGCTCAAAGCGGTTTTCAGCGCCGCGAAAACCTCCGGCCAGATGAGCTTTGAAGAGCGAATGGGCTGCGGCTTCGGTGCCTGCATGGGGTGCTCCTGCAAGACACTCACGGGCTATAAGCGCATCTGCCGCGACGGTCCCGTTATGAAAAAGGAGGAGATCCTATGGGAAGACTGACCACAGAGCTCTGCGGCATCACTCTTGATAATCCCGTGATCCCCGCATCCGGCACCTTCGGCTTCGGCTACGAATTTGCCGAAATATACGATATAAACTGTCTCGGCACCTTTTCCTTCAAGGGCACCACGAAGGAGCCCCGCTTCGGCAACCCCACGCCCCGCATCGCGGAGTGCACCGCGGGCATGATAAACGCGGTGGGTTTGCAGAATCCCGGAGTTGAAAAGGTTATTTCCGAAGAGCTGCCCAAGCTGAAAAAATGCTTCGGGAAGCCCGTTATGGCAAACGTCTCCGGCTTCTCCATCGAGGAGTACGCCTACACCTGCGAAAGACTTGACCGTGAAGAACAGGTCGGCTGGCTCGAGGTGAATGTCTCCTGCCCCAACGTGCACGGCGGCGGCATGGCGTTCGGCACGGACGCGGATGCTGCGGCATCGGTGGTGAAGGCCGTGAAAGCCGTCACGAAAAAGCCCGTGATAATCAAGCTTTCCCCCAACGTGACCGACATCGTCTCCATCGCGAAAGCATGCGAGGCGGCGGGTGCGGACGGCATAAGCCTTATAAACACCCTCCTCGGAATGAGGATAGACCTGAAAACGAACAAGCCCGTGATCGCCAACGTGATGGGCGGTTTCTCGGGACCTGCCATATTCCCCGTGGCGCTGCGCATGGTATACCAGGTCGCGCACGCGGTGGATATTCCCGTCGTCGGTATGGGCGGAGTTTCGACCGCCGAGGACGTTATCGAAATGATGATGGCGGGAGCCGTCGCCGTTGAGGTGGGTGCCGCCAATCTCGCGGACCCCATGGCGTGCAAAAAGATGATCGAGGACCTGCCCCGTGTGATGGACAGATACGGGATAGACTACCTGAAAGACATAATCGGAGGAAAATAATGGGACGTGACGTGATAGTTGCCTGCGATTTCGCAAGCGGTGCGGAAACCTTTGCGTTTCTCGACAAATTCACAGGAAGAAAGCCTTTCGTAAAGATCGGCATGGAGCTGTTCTATGCCGAGGGCCCGCAGATAGTCAGAGAGATCAAGGCGAGAGGACACAAGATATTCCTCGACTTAAAGCTCCACGACATACCCACCACGGTGAAAAAGGCCATGGCGGTGCTCTCCGGGCTTGACGTTGATATAACCAATCTCCACGCGGGCGGCACCGTTGCCATGATGAAAGCGGCGGTGGAAGGTCTTACCCGCCCCGACGGAACGAGACCGCTGCTCATCGCGGTGACACAGCTGACCTCCACGGATCAGGCCGCCATGGAAAACGATCTGCTCATCCGTGAGCCCATAGACCGCGTGGTGATGCACTACGCCGCGAACGCGAAATCGGCGGGTCTGGACGGTGTTGTATGCTCGCCGCTGGAAGCAGGCAAGGTACACGAGGTCTGCGGAAAAGAATTTCTCACCGTGACACCGGGCGTGCGCTTTGCCGACGGAGACCGAGGTGACCAGAAGAGGGTAATGACCCCCGCGGACGCGAAAGCCATCGGCTCGGACTACATCGTGGTGGGCAGGCCCATCACCGCCGCCGAGGATCCCGTCGCGGCGTACGAGAGATGCGTCCGGGAGTTCGTTGACTGAATAATTAGAGTTTAGCGAGATGCCTTCCCTGGTAAGGGAAGGGGGACCGCTTGCGGTGGATGAGTCGTCTGCTGAAAGTCAAAGGCTTATCTCTGTACGTTATGCTGACACGGTATGAACTCATCCGACAAAAGCCGGGGGAGATTCCGGCTTTTGCCACCTTCCCACGCACCACATATAGGTAAGCAAAATCCAAGTAATATTGTGGTGCGCCAGCAAAGGCAGAGCCTTTGCCTAAGTTCGCTGTAAATCGTAAG
>JAZLKW010000026.1:0-47283 GCA_045597805.1 Candidatus Avispirillum sp.
GCGCCCTTGACCCCGCCGCCTTTTGAAAAAGGCGGGCGAAAACTTTCAAGAAGTCAGCGACAAACTACAATTTGAACGAAAAAAAGACGCCATTTGGCGTGCTTTTCTTATTACTCGTCTTCTTCTGCGTGCTTTGAAGCAAGCTGAGCCTTTATCATCATATCCTTGACCTTCATGAGGCGCGTCTGTGAAGATCTCTCGTTTTCGTCAAGCTTCATGGTGATGAATTTCACGGTCTCCTCGTACTGAGGGATCATGATATACTCCAAGGCATTTACACGGCGGCGGGTCCTTTCGATCTCGTCGCACATGAGAAGCGCCGATTTTTCAAGCTCCGCCAGCTTTACCAACTCGGCAGAGACCTCGGTTATCGCCGTCGCCGCCTCGTCCAGAGACCCTGACGTGAAGGCATAGCCGTAGCCTGCGCCGCCCGCGTCGCCCGAGGTTTTCACCTTATAATCGAACACGGGGACGTACACGCTCATCACGTTCCTTTTCCCGACGGACAGCTCGCCCTCAGCACCCGGCAGAAGCAGTGCTTCCGTCATCATCTTCGGGTCGGTCAGCGCCGCCGCGGTCTCGAACTTGCGGTATACGTTCTCAAAGCGCCCGCACAGCACTTCTCTCAGATCCTTTGCTTCGCGCACCGTATCGAGAAACTGCTTCATGAGCTCGTCGCGCTTATCCTTGAGAAGCTTATGTCCCCGTCTCGCCGTCAGGAGCTTTGCCTTATACTTTTTCAGCTCCATACGGGTCGGGTTGACTCTTACTTCAGCCATAATTATTAAACCTCATCCTCAACGGGCCAATACTTGTCGAGGTATTCCGTCTTGATACGCTTCATCTCGCTGCGGGGGAGTATACGGAGAAGCTTCCAGCCCAGGTCGAGAGTCTCCTCGATGGATCTGTTTTCGTAGAAGCCCTGGTTTATATACTCTTCCTCGAACGCGTCTGCGAATTTTGCGTACAGTCTGTCCACGGGGGTCAGCGCCGCCTCGCCCAGCACCACCATAAGCTCCTTCGCGTCCTTGCCTCTTGCGTAGCTCGAGAAGAGCTGGTTCATGGTGTTGGCGTGGTCCTCTCTCGTCTTACCCGCACCTATACCCTTATCCTTAAGTCTTGAAAGAGACGGCAGAACATCTACGGGCGGCAGATAACCTTTTCTGTAAATCTCACGGGAAAGGATGATCTGACCCTCGGTGATATATCCGGTAAGGTCGGGAATGGGATGAGTCTTATCGTCCTCGGGCATTGTCAGAATGGGGATCATGGTGATAGAGCCGTCAGAACCCGCTTTTCTGCCTGCGCGCTCATAAAGGGTCGCAAGGTCGGTATAGAGGTATCCGGGATAGCCGCGGCGTCCGGGAACTTCTTTTCTCGCGGCAGAGACCTCACGGAGAGCCTCCGCGTAGTTGGTTATATCTGTCATGATGACCAGCACGTGCATATTCTGCTCGAAAGCAAGATATTCCGCGGCGGTCAGCGCCATACGGGGAGTGGAAATTCTCTCGATAGCAGGGTCGGACGCAAGGTTTACGAACATTACGGTTCTGTCGATAGCGCCCGTTTTCTTAAAGTCGGAAATGAAGAAGTCCGCTTCCTCGAAGGTGATACCGATCGCGGCAAATACAACTGCGAATTTTGCGGCGTCGTCACCTCTTACCTTTGCCTGACGCGCGATCTGTGCGGCAAGGTTTGCATGAGGCAGACCGGAGCCGGAGAAAATAGGCAGCTTCTGACCGCGGACCAGTGTATTCAGACCGTCAATGGTAGATACACCCGTCTGAATGAACTCAGAGGGGTAAAGTCTTGCGGCAGGGTTTATGGGGGTGCCGTTTATATCCGGGGTCGCTTCGGGGATGATACGGGGACCGTCATCGATAGGCTCGCCCATACCGGAGAAAATTCTGCCCAGCATATCGGGAGATACGGGGAGCTGAAGTCCGTGTCCGGAGAAGCGCACCTTCGAATCCGCGAGGTTAAGTCCCTGGGAAGATTCAAAAAGCTGTACCAGCACGTTTGAGCCGTTGATCTCCAGAACTCTGCAGCGGCGGACCTCACCGCCGGGCAGCTCTATTTCACCGAGCTCGTCGTATTTTACGCCGTCGACTTTTCTTACCAGCATCAAAGGGCCGGCGACTTCTTCAATGGTCTTATATTCTCTGATCATCAGTTATCGCTCCCTTCCATGCAGAGCTCTTCAAGCTGTGCGTCGATTTCTGCTCTGATTTTTTCGTAATCCGCTTCAAATCCTGCGGTAGTGGAATCCTTTGCTCTGCCTATCTTTTCACGTACGCTGAGATCGGACACCTTCTGTATATCGGCACCACGCTCAATGGCATCTGCCGCCTTATCTCTGAAATAGAGAATAAGGGATGCCAGACCGTACTGCTGTTCCATTGAACAGAATGAGTCAGTTTCAACGAATGCGTTCTGCTGCAGGAAGTCCTCACGGACTGATCTTGCCACCTCAAGGGTAAGTCTGTCCTGCGGGGAAAGTGCGTCCACACCGACCAGCTTCACGATCTCGTCAAGTGCGGCTTCCTCCTGGAGGATCCTGGTCAGCTCGCCGGAAACCTTCATCCAGCCTGCATCTATATTATCCGTAAACCAGCTTTCAAGTCTGTCTTTGTAGAGGGAGTAGGAGTTGAGCCAATTTATCGCCGGGAAATGACGTCTGTAAGCCAGTGTCGCGTCGAGGCCCCAGAAGACCTTTACTATACGAAGGGTCGCCTGGGTGACGGGCTCTGAAATATCGCCGCCCTGAGGAGATACCGCGCCTATGGCGGAAACGGAGCCGATACGATGATCGCTTCCTACACACACTACCTCACCCGCACGCTCATAAAACTGTGCAAGACGGGAGGTAAGGTATGCAGGATAGCCTTCGTCTCCGGGCATTTCCTCAAGTCTGCCGGACATCTCGCGATGCGCCTCTGCCCAGCGGGAGGTGGAATCGGCGATGACTGCCACGGAATATCCCATGTCACGGAAATACTCCGCTATGGTGATACCGGTATAAATGGAAGCCTCACGCGCCGCAACGGGCATATCGGAGGTATTTGCTATAAGCACGGTTCTCTTCATGAGGGACTCGCCGGAACGGGGGTCGCGAAGTTCGGGGAACTCGCGAAGAACGTCCGTCATCTCATTGCCGCGCTCGCCGCAGCCTATATAGACCACCAGATCCACATTCGACCACTTTGCCAGCTGGTGCTGCACGACTGTTTTTCCGCTTCCGAAAGGACCGGGAACGCACGCCGTACCGCCGCGGGCGATGGGGAACATGGTATCTATTACTCTCTGACCCGAAATTATGGGCTCGTGGGGAGGTATTTTCTCAACGTAGGGGCGGGCACGTCTTACGGGCCATTTCTGCATGAGGGTAAGGGGGATCTCGCCGTCCGCCGTTTCAAGAGTTCCGATCTTATCGGTGACGGTATAGGTGCCGGAGAACAGATCCTTTACCGTACCGCTGACGCCGTGAGGCACCATTATCTTATGGCGGATGACCTCGGTCTCATCGACGTAGCCGATGATATCGCCCGAGGATACTTTATCGCCGTTCTTTACAGTGGCATTGAATTTCCACTTTATCTCTCTGTCGAGGGAGGGTACGGCGATTCCCTTTTCGATATTGGAGCCGCATATCTCTCTTATTTTTTCCAGAGGACGCTGGATTCCGTCGTAAATGTTCGTCACGATGCCGGGGCCAAGCTCAACGGACAGAGGAGCCTCCGTAGAGACCACCTTCTCGCCTCTTCCCAGTCCCGCGGTCTCCTCGTAGACCTGTATGGATGCGCGGTCGCCGTGGATCTCGATTATCTCGCCGATAAGCTTCTTATCGCCTACGTGAACCACGTCAAACATATTCGCCTCGCGCATTCCTTCGGCAATGACAAGAGGACCGGATATTTTAACGATCTTACCTTCTACCATTTTGTATATACCTCTGTTTTACTGATTGAAAATTATGTCTGTGCCGACCGCACGCTCCACCGCGCCCTTGAGCTGGGAGATGCCGTATCCGCCGCCCGCCTCGGGCAGGGGGATCACCGCAGGGACCGTCGAGCTCGCGTATTTCTTAATTTCTTCGGCGATCTCGCCCGCCAGATCGGGGACGATATATATCACCGCGCAGGCGTCGTTTTTCGCCGTGGTGAGCATTTTCGCTGCTTCCTCCGCGTTTTCCGCGGAATACACGGAAAAGCCCGCCGCCATGAAGCACATGACCCGGTCACGCTGACCGATAACTCCTATTTTATACATAAGCCACACGCAGCCTTTCTCTGAGGACCTCTTCGCGGTCCGCTTCTCCCATAGCCGCTTCGATTATCCTGCAGTTGGTTATCTCCGCCTCTCTGATGACGAGAAGTGAGACTGCCACCTCGGGGCCGAAAGGCTTAAAGCGGTATTTCATACATTCCTTGATGATCGCCTCGTCCACTATCTTTGCTGCGGCGTCGGCGTCGGCGCTTTTCGCTGCCGCCTTTATGATTTCAGCTGTGTCGCCGGAGGCACGGGATGCCGCGGTTTCCTTATCCGCCACAGTTCCCTCCTTTGTGAGGAACGCACTCTCGGGCATGTTGCCGCCCGGCACGAAAGCACGGCCGAAAAGTGATACCGCCGTGTCGCCGTCGAAGCCGCCCTCGTTGATCCTCATAAGCGTTATAAGGTTCACGCTGTCGGCACGGAGACGGACTATCTTTCCTATCAGCCCGATGGCGCTTTCCTTTGCGGAATTATCCATGTCCGCAAAGCAGGCGCGATCGAGAGTAAGGTCTATGGCACGGACCTCGCCGGTCTTTCTGTATTCTGCGAGAGCCTTCTGTGCCGCTTTTCCCATTTCGCCGGGGATCTTCGAAAAATCGGAAGACTCCGCCGCCGCGATGATGAGGGAGACGGGATAATTTCCGCAGGAGAACAGCATCCCCTCGGGGGAAATGTCCCTTATTTTACATTTGATGCTCGTTTTAATGTTTGCGCAGTCGTACTTATAAAGGAGGGGCGCAAAGAGTGAAAACTCGGGGAGAGAGCTTTTAATAAGCTCCGTCGCCGCGGTCATCGCCGCGTCGTAAACATCGTCACCGCCGACATGGAAGGCTTCGGCGAAAAATGACCGTAAGTTCTCCCTGTCCTGCGCTTCCCTGAAGCGGGCCAGACGTTCCGCAGGCGTGCCCTTGCCCTCTGATGCCTTTATGAAGGACGAGGCAAACACGTATTCTCTGTCAGATATCATATTACACCAGTTCTTCTTCGGTCTCGGGCTTCTTAGCAAAGAGGATCTCCGCGACCTTCGGCTCCATAGCCTCGCGGATATCCGAAAGCACGGATCCGACCGAGCAGTTGGTCTCTATATCTCCGTAACGGAGGATAAGTCCGCCGGCGATATCGGCGTACTCCTCACTTATTGCGATCTCGGTCTCGCCCAATTCGGGAGAGATCTTTTTGAGAAACGTTTTCGCCGCCTTTATAACGGCGGGAGCACGTTTTTTGTCCTTTTCGCAGAAGATCGCCTCGAAATCGAGGGAATATTCCTCCTCGTCACCGTACTCGCGGCGGAGCTTATCTACAGTCTCCACTCTTTCGCTGACGGCATCGGCAAGGAGGCGTCCCACGAACGTACAGTATTCCTTATCGGGAAGCTCGCAGAGCTTCTTCTCGGCATCTTCGAACGCCTTTCCGATAAGTCCGATCTTCGTTCCCAGGATTATCTCGCGTTTTTTCATGTCCGCGGTGGAATATGCTCTCTCCACGGTGGCGAGAGAATCCCTTTCCGCCTTCTTGCGGGCTCTCACGACGGTATCCCCGGCGCGGTTTTCGCCCTCTTCCATGATCTGCGCGGCCTTTGCGGCAGCAGCGGCGAATATGGCATCAGCCTCTCCCTGCGCTTCCGCGGTTATTTTTTCGATTATTTTATCGAGGTTGTTCATTTGATCCGTTCCTTTATATAAGGATAATCACACTTTGAAAAACAGTACGGGGAGCAGTGATACCAGAAGCGCGAAGATCGCGTAGGTCTCAACGAGAGCGGCGGAGGTGATGGCCTTGACGACCTGACCCTCTCTGCGGGAGATAAGCTCGATACCGGATGCGGCAACTCTGCCCTGTGCGATACCGGAGAAATAGCCGACGATGGCGATGGGGAGACCTGCTGCAAGAAGGTACATACCCTGAGAAACGGTAAGCGCAACGGGAGTACCGAAAAGTCCGATCTTGGAGAGGATAAGGAATGCGGTGACGAAGCCGTAGATACCCTGCGTTCCGGGAAGAGCCTGCAGCAGCAGTGCCTGACCGAACTTGGAGGGATCCTCAGCGAGCATACCGCTGGATGCCTCGCCCACGATGCCGACGCCCTTGGCGCTGCCTATGCAGGCAAAGAGTGCCGCGAGAGCGGCGCCGAGAAGTGCTAAATTCTGGCCTGTGAAAATGTTATTGATGAGTTCTCCGAATGTCATGATGTTTTTCCTTTCTGTATGCCTATTTAAGATTAACGTATTTGGATTCGTAACGGAGCGGCGCAAATTCTCTGCCGCCCGACTCGAAAAACTTGCCGAAAAATTCTATATACTGGAGGCGGCTCGTATGCACGTACGTTCCCAGAATATTGACGAGGAAGTTTATGACGTGACCGATGAGGAACACCAGCACGAAAAGTACTATGCCCTTCACCGTGGGTCCGCCCATGGTACCCAGCAGGTTGACCACGCTGGCGATGACGGCTGAAGCAAGACCCAGCGCCAGTATTCTCGCATATGAAAGAAGGTCAGATGCGTAGCTTACAATATCGTAAAGGCTTAAAATACCTTTACCCAGCTTCATTATCACGTTCTTTTCGTGTCTGCCCTGCGTGCATATGAGCATGAGAGCGCCCACGCCCGCCATGATGAGTCCGGCGGTTGAACTTACGAAATAAACTCCGATGCCTGCGAAGAGTATGAGCCAGCTGCCCACGTCGAAAATGGCGTCAAACAGGTGTCCGTCCTTCGCAAGGATATAGAACTTGATGATAAGACCGGTCACAAGGTGTACCGCGCCGACGGCAAGCGATACGACCAAAAACGACATGGGGTCTTCTATCATATCGAACAGCAGCGCCGGGCTTTTCGTGTCGGTCCTGCCCATGAAACTCTGCTTTACGGCGTTGGGAAGGTCTCCGAAATAGCTTCCGAACAGGACACCGCCCACGATGCATGCCACCGCGCAGAACGCGAACATGGTCATCATTCTTTTCAGTCCGTCCTTGGGATGAAGGAGCTTCAGTCCCAGGAGACACCCCGCGAGGAGTATTGCACCGTAGCCTACGTCCGCGAACATCAGTCCGAAGATGACTACATAAAACAGGGACATTATCATGGTGGGATCGAAGGTCCCGTACAGCGGCAGGGAGTACATGGAAAGCACAGGCTCGAAATTCCGCGCGAACGCGTTATTGGAGAGTGCTACAGGGACGTCGTCGCCCTCGGCGGGATCCTCGAAGCTGTACGCCGCGCCGTATTTAAGCAGGACTTTTTCCACCTTCGGTACTGCCTTTGCGGGCACCCAGCCCGTAAAGATGACAGTCTTTTCCGTATCGGCACCGCCGCCCTTCACCTCTGCTCTTTTCCCTCGGGAGAGAAGCACGTCGTGGTACGCCTTTACGTCAGGCAGCTTTTCTGAGAGTTTCACCGCCGCCTTTTTCGCCCTGTCCAGCTCCGAACGGACGCCCGAAAGCTCTTTTTTCAGCTGTTCGGTCTTGCCTGCGGCGTATCCCTCGGATGCGTCCGCGCAGACCGTGCATTTTGTAAATCCCGAGGCGGACAGCAGTTTTCTGGCCGCTTCCGCATCGGAGATGTGGGAGGTCACCGCCACGGTGCGCACTCCTTTTCCGCCGCCGTCGGAGATGAGTTGGAATACCGACGCCGTCTCGCTGAGCTTCGCCTCTATGGCGTCCAGCTGTGCGTTTGCGGGAAGCGTTCCGCACACGGTCACCGTACGCGACGTTCTGTGCTCGGGGAGAGCCATCTCCCACCCCGCCCACGGGGCGAGAGCTTCTATTACGGAAGAGAGCTCGGAAGCCTTTGAGTTAAGCGATGCGATTTTCTCCGCAAGGGAGTTCGCCGATCTGACGGATGCGGCAACTATAACGTCCAGACCGCTGTCGAAATCGTCAGCCATGTTCTCCTGGGGCGGGGTGAATGCGGAGTACTTTCTCGTGTCGTACTGCATGAGGAACTCTACCGCCCGTCCTGCCGCCGCGATCTGCGAGGCTATCTGCGCGCTTTCCTCCGAAACGTCCGTACGGATAAGCTCTCCGTCGTCGGTTTCGGTACGGATAAGCTCCACGAGCGAAAGCTTCTGAAGGGCTCTCATGAGACGGTCCACGTCGCTTTTCATCACCGCGCAGGACAGCTTTTTCATCTCATTTACTGCCATTTTTCGATTATCCCCCGGATTATTTCATCAGATGCGGCATCGGTATTGCGTGCCGCGTCGGAAACAAGTCTTTTTGCCTCCACACGGGCAGTGCTGACACCGCTGTCAATTATGCCGTCTGCTTTCTTGTCGGCGTTTTCAGCTGCTTCTTTCAGTATTTCCGCCGCCTCTTTTTCCGCCGCTTCTATCGCTTCGGCAGCGCCGTTCTCGGCGTTGCTTCTCATTTCGGCGGCTTTTCTGCGGGCTTCAGCCACCAGCCCGGCAGCCTCTTTCTCTGCAGCTCTTATTTTTTCAATAGTTTCGTTTGTCACTCGGCACCATCCTTTTCCGGACAAATTATATACTAGCCAATTTTAATGATTATACCACAACATTCACGGAATTACAAGGTTTTCACCCAATTTTTTGTATAAAATTCCATTTCGGAGTGGCTTTACGGAGCTCTTTTTGCGGTCCGCAGAGCACATATATTATTATCCCCGTAAAAAATGTGTTTTTTCACAGGCAAATTACCCATTTCCACTTGATAAAAGGCTGATAATTTGATAAAGTTTAATATAGATAACAAAGGAGCAAAGTGCAGTATTTTATATGACAGAGATCACGCATAAAATAATAATAATGTGCGTCATCATGGTGGCGGGCTTTATCTGCGGCAAGGCGGGACTTATTTCCGGCAACACCAATAAGCGGCTGTCGGGCATACTTCTTTTTCTCATTTCCCCTGCTATCACCTTTCTCTCGTATCAGAGAGAATACTCCGTGGAGATCGCAAAAAATCTTCTTCTGGCGCTCATTCTCGCCGTACTGACCCATGCCGCCATGATCGGCATATCGAGCCTTATCATCACGAAGCGTTCCCGCGACCGGGAGGTGGAGATAATGTGCTCCGTTTTCTCCAACTGCGCGTTTATGGGCATTCCCATCGTACAGAGTGTTTTCGGCACGGACGGCATCATCTTTCTGACCATGTATGTCACCGTATTCCACGTGCTTTCCTGGACCTACGGCGTCACGCTGATGACCGGGGAGAACACCGTGAAGGACACGCTCCGCCATCTTGTCACCCCGACGGTCATATCCGTTATACTCGGTATGCTGTTTTTCTTCTTCAGCATCCCGCTGCCGTGGGTGCTCCGTGAGCCCTTACAGATGATCGGCGATATGAACACTCCTCTCGCCATGCTCGTCGCGGGCGCGACCCTGTCACAAACGAGCTTCAGGGAGCTTGTCCGCCGCCCGAGGATCCTTTACATATCGTCGCTCCGTCTTATCGTCTTCCCTGTTCTGGCATCGCTTCTCGCCGCGCTTTTCGTAAAGCTGGGCGCCGCTCCCATGCCGCTGACAACGGTAGTGATCGCGTCTGGCTGTCCCTCCGCGGTGCTTAACGTCAATTTCGCACTGAAATACAATATGGACGGTGTTTACGCATCCGAAATATTCGCGTTCTCCACCGTCGCATGTGCTCTGACCATACCGCTTCTCTTACAATTTCTCACGATTCTGGGGGTTGGCTGATGCATCCCGTAAAGCATTTCAGAACGATAACCCGACACCGCCACGCGGTGATACGAAACTGCGCGAAGGCGGGGATCCTTTGGCAGGGTCTTCTCCACGATCTATCCAAATATTCGCCCATAGAATTCTGGTACGGTGCCAAATACTATCAGGGAAACCGCAGTCCCAACGCACGCGAGCGTGAGCTTTTCGGCTATTCCAAAGCGTGGCTCCACCACAAGGGCAGGAACCGCCACCATTTCGAATACTGGACGGACTACAACCTCGGGGCAAAATGCACCATGCCGGTAAAGATGCCGCTCCGATACGTTGCGGAGATGTTCTGCGACAGAGTGGCGGCAAGCAGGATATACAAGGGCGAAAGTTACCGTGACACGGATCCTCTCGACTATTTTCTCAGAGGATGTCAGCAGAGAGTGCTCCACCCGGAGACCTCCGATTTCCTGGAAAAGCTTCTGCGTATGCTGGCGGAAGAAGGCGAGGATGCGACCTTTGCGTACCTCAAAAAATACTTGAAAGAGAACACGGATTATTAAAAGGGCTCTCACTTAGGGAGAGAGGCGCCGCTGATTGTTCGTTCTGAATACCGTCGCCGTACAAAGGTACGGCAGGCGTTCAGAACGAGCAAAGGAAAGATATAATAAAATGACCGAAACCTAAGTTTCGGTCATTTTTTCATTAGATGTTCGGGAAAGTCCCGCTGTTCTTGATATTTCTTATTGTTTTTTCTTTCCGGTCAGCGATGAAAAAATCCCTAAGTGATTATTTCGCGTAGTCTACGGAGCGGCTTTCCCTGATGATATTTACCTTTATCTGTCCGGGATATTCCAGCTCATCCTCTATCTTCTTCACGATATCGTGAGCGATGAGAGGCATTTTGTCGTCGGTGACCACCTCGGGCTTGACCATGATACGAACCTCACGGCCTGCCTGGATAGCGAACGACTTCTCAACCCCTTCAAAGCTCTTGGCGATCTCCTCGAGCTTGGTCAGTCTCTTGATGTAATTTTCGAGATTCTCACGTCTCGCACCGGGACGTGCGGCGGAAATAGCGTCCGCAGCCTGCACTATCATGGCTACCAGAGTCTGAGGCTCTACGTCGCCGTGATGGGCTTCGATGGCGTGGATGACGTCTTTTCCTTCCTTATACTTCCTTGCGGTCTCGACGCCCAGCTGAACGTGGGAGCCTTCCTGCTCGGCGGTAAGTGCTTTACCTATATCGTGGAGCAGACCCGCGCGCTTCGCGAGAGTGGAATCAACGCCCAGCTCGTCCGCGATGATGCCGGAAAGAAGTGACACCTCGATGGAATGGCGGAGCACGTCCTGCCCGTAGCTGGTACGGTATTTAAGGCGTCCGAGGAGCTTGACGAGCTCGCCGTTAAGACCGTGGATACCTGTCTCGAAGGTCGCGGCGTCGCCGGCCTTCTTGATGGAGACCTCGACCTCATGCTTCGCCTTTTCGACCATTTCCTCGATACGGGTGGGATGGATACGTCCGTCGGAGATAAGCTTCTCCAGGGCGATCCTTGCGATCTCACGGCGCACGGGATCGAAGCACGAAATTGTGATGGCTTCGGGAGTGTCGTCGATGATGAGATCGACACCGGTCATGGTCTCGATAGTACGGATGTTTCTGCCCTCACGTCCGATAATCCGGCCCTTCATCTCCTCAGAGGGGAGAGTGACCGTAGATACCGTGATCTCGGAAACGTGATCGGCGGCACAGCGCTGGATGGCAAGAGCGACGATGTTCTTCGCCTTGTCGTCAGCCTCATCCTTAAATTCAGCTTCGAGCTCGAGCATACGGCGTGCCTGCTCGTGGCGCACCTCCTCGACCATATCCTCGATAAGCTTCTGACGCGCCTGCTCGGCGGTCATGCCGGATATTCTCTGGAGAGCCATTCTGGCTTCCGTCTTGAGGTTGTTGAGCTCTTCGGTAAGCTGTTCGTTTTCCTGAACTTTTTTCGCCAGAGCCTCGTCCTTTTTCTCGAGAGCGTCGGTCTTGCGGTCGAGGGTCTCTTCCTTGGACTGGACGCGGCGTTCCTGATGGGACAGCTCTGAACGGCGTTCTTTGATTTCCTGTTCAAACTCGTTTTTCGCGCGGAGCATTTCTTCCTTGGCTTCGATAAGCGCTTCTTTTTTGGCGGCGGCTGCCTCGGCTTTCGCCTGGTTCATACCGTCTGCGATTATCTTTTTCGCCTGGAGCTCTGCGGAACCGATCTCTTTTTCGGCAAACTTGCGTCTTATGCTTTTGCCGAGGGGGATACCCACCAGAAGACCGATTACCAGCGCGACAACTGCAGCAACGATTATAGTAATCAAATTATCGGGCATAATTACCTCCTTCTTTTGTTTTGTAGTATGATTTAATGATTAATTGTTATTTCATACTGCGGCAGGAGGCTGCCTGTGACTTATATATTCTGTTGGATCTATATAAATCCGGCAGCGCTGCCGGAATACGAACTACACTTCTACAATTGTATAGCATTTTGTTTTGCGTGTCAAGTGGTAATGACCGCCTAATTTTATTAAATTATTATTAATTATATATAATGCGGCAGGATATGCGGATTTGGGGAACATCGGCGGGGTAGTGCTTTCGAGCCCCGACTTGCAATATAGGTTTCGCAAAAACCAGTTTTTGCGCTCCCGGGCGTTTCTCTAGCACAAACCATTCGTTTGGGTGCAGCTCCACGCCCTAAAAACGCTCCCCCGGAGCGTTTTTGCCCGTCGTACCGACATGGGCGCGGGCTTTCTCGCCCCTTTCTATAACATCTCCACCATATGAAAAAGCACCCTGACGGGTGTCCTTTGTTTTTTGGTGGAGATGTTGGGACTCGGTCTCGCCGCGACCTGCGCGGCTCGGTCTTCCGCGGCTCTTGACAGTCCCCCGGACTGTCAATTCACTACCGCTCCCCTTCGAGCCCCTTCCTCATATCAAAAGCAAAGGAAACCCTAACGGGTGTCCTTTGTTTTTTGGTGGAGATGTTGGGGCTCGAACCCAAGACCTCTCGGATGTGAACCGAACGCTCTGACCAGCTGAGCTACACCTCCGTAAGAATCATTGTATCACTTTTCTTTTTCCAATGCAAGACAAAAAAGCAAATTTGAGAAAATTTATTTCGACAGAAAAAAACCGTTGACAAAAAGAAAAATCTGTGGTAACATAATATGCGCGCTGAAAAGCGGGCCTTTAGCTCAGTTGGTTAGAGCTACCGGCTCATAACCGGTCGGTCCTGGGTTCGAGTCCCCGAAGGCCCACCAAAATCAAAAGACACCCGAAAGGGTGTTTTTTCTTTTTCCTTTCGCCCTTGAAATGGATGCGCGTTTTATGTATAATGGAGAAAAGGAGGGAGTCATATGCTCAAAGGTACGATATTCGATATTCAGCGGTTTTCCCTCCACGACGGACCCGGAGTGCGGACCACCGTATTTTTCAAGGGCTGTCCTCTGCGGTGCTCCTGGTGTCACAACCCGGAGGGGCTATCCCCCCGCCCGCAGATAAGATACGATTCGGAAAAGTGCATAGGATGTATGGAATGTGCTTCCGTATGCACTTGTCATAAAGCGGAAGAATACCACATTTTTGACCGCGATGAGTGCAGAAACTGCGGGAAATGTACCACCGTCTGTCCGGCGGGTGCGCTTGAGCTCGTAGGCCATGAGATGACCGTCGGTGAGGTGATGGAAAAAGTTCTCGCCGACAGAAAATATTATACGGACGGCGGTGGGATGACCCTTTCCGGCGGCGAGCCTCTTTTGCAGAGTGATTTTGCCCGCTCTCTTCTTCTTGAAGCAAGGAAAGAAGGCATCGGGACGGCACTGGAGACCTGCGGTTTTGCCGATAATGACGTTTTTTCGGGCGTTGCCTCTCTTTGCGATCTTCTCCTTTTCGACATAAAGCTCACAGATGAGGCGGAGCACGTAAAATACACGGGCGCATCCAATGAAAAAATACTTGAAAATCTCCGCACGGCGGGAGAAGCAGGCGTTCCCGTCATACTCCGCTGTCCCATTATCCCCGGTATCAACGACACCGAACGGCATCTGGACGGGATCGCCCGTCTTGCGAATAATATGAAAAGCGTTTATGAAATACATATAGAGCCCTACCATACTATGGGACTTTCCAAGTTGGATCCTCTCGGGATGGCGGAAGCGTTCCGGGTCGGGCCAATGACCGCCGCGGCGGCGGAGGAAACGTGCCGCGAGCTTAAAAAGCGGGTGAATATCCCCGTGAAGGTATCGAAATGACGGATTACAGAGACACGAAAGAAAAATTCAATTTCAGCGACAGAGTACAGGCGATCTGTGACCTGACCCTTTCCCGCGCCTGCTGTCAGCACGAGCGTGAGGATTCATGGGCAAACCGTGACATCGACGGAAAAGAGCCTTTTCTGGACGTTTTCGAGGAAATGTCAGGGGAGCCTTATGACATCAAGCTCGCAAACTCCATCGTACGCTCGTGGCTCGTCACCGAGCCGAAAATATATCCCGGCGACATCATCGTGGGCGTCTCCCGCCCGCGCCGCTTCGTTTACGAGCATTTCTCGTGGGGCATCACGAATCAGATCTGGAACAATGACTTAAAGCATCACCCTGCATACGAGGGCAGAATGGACGATGTCGTTCGCCGCATGGATGAGCTTTACGCATCGCAGATGCAGCAGAAGGACATGAACACCGCCATCATCCCGGAGATGGATAAGATATTCAAGGGGCGTGACACGGCGGGGCTCATGTGGGTCGGCGGCTATCAGGGACACACGGTGCCCTCATATCCCATGGTGCTGTCTCTGGGCATCGACGGAGCGCGGGCAAAGGTACAAAAATATCTTGACGCGGAAACAGACGAAGAAAAGGTACTCCTTTACCGTGCCATGCTCATTCTGCTTGACGGATTTACCGAATTTGCGGAGCTCTACGCAGGCCGTGCGGAGGACGAAACCGTCCGCCGCAACTGTCTCGCGGCGGCGCACAAGGCGCCCGAAACGCTCGGCGAAGCATGCCAGCTCATGTGGTTTTTCTGCCTGTGGGACTGGTGCGACTGCGTGGGCAGGTTTGACCAGTATCTCTATCCGTTTTTTGAAAAATGCGTCCGTGAGGAGGGACGGGAAACTGCCGAAAACTACGTTTCCGCGCTGTGGCTGAAGCTCTTTGAAAACGGCATTCACAACGTGACGCTTTCCGGCGTGACCCCCGACGGCGATGATGCGGCAAATGAGCTGACCTTCCTCTGTCTCCAGCTCTGCCGTAAGCTTCACCAGACTCATCCGAGGGTGTCCGTCCGTATCCACGAGAATTCTCCCGCGGAGCTTCTTTCTCTGTGCGTGAAAATGTGGTCGGAGGGACTTTCCGATCCTACGCTTTCGAGCGATAAAACCGTTATCGAGGGGCTCTGCGAATACGGAGTACCTCTTCGGGACGCGAGAGATTACACCCTGCTGGGCTGTCAGGAGATAGAGATACCCGGCAAGTCCAATTTCGGGTGCGAGGACGGCATGGTAAATCTCGCCAAGATCCTCGAATACTGTGTAAACGACGGCAAAAACCACAAGGGCGAACAGATCGGTCCCGAGACCGGGTATCTTGAGGATTTTGAGACCGTCGAGGACTTTTTCGGGGCATATAAAAAGCAGATAGAATATTTCGTGCCCACGTGGGCATATCTCACCAATTTCGGAGTGGACATCCGCAGCGCCAACCGTGCGAAGCTGTGGAAATCCATTTTCACGGACTCCTGCGTAGAGCGGGGCCTCAATCTCGACGACGGCGGAAGCATCTACAATTTCGGAGTGGCAGAGACTGCCGGATCTGCCGCCGCCGCAGACAGCTTTGCCGCTCTGGAAAAGGTAGTGTTCGGAGAAAAGAAAATAGACAAAAAAGTCCTGCGCGAGGCACTCGCACGGGACTTCGAGGGATATGAAAAAGAGCGCAGGATGCTTCTCTCCGCGCCGAAATTCGGCAATGACGAGGAGCTTCCCGACCGCTGGTGCGAGAGGATCCTCGATCTGTTCTGGTCGGAAATGGGCAAATACAAGAGCCGCCGCGGCGACGTTTTCACGGGAGCCTGCTCGCTTCTGGAAAGCGGTATCGGAATGGGCAAGCAGACGGGGGCTCTCCCCGACGGCAGGCACGCGGGCGAGCCTCTTTCCAACACCATAGGTCCGCGCGAGGGCAACGACACCTGCGGCGTCACCGCCATGCTGAACTCTGTGGCAAAGCTTCCTCTGAAAAAGGGCGTGGGCGGCACCACGCTGAACGTGCTCCTGCCGGCATACCTTATGGAAACGGAGGAGGAGCGCGATAAGATCGCTGCCGTGATGAGGACGTTTCTCCTCGGCGGAGGCCAGCTCTGTCAGATCACCACCGCGTCTCTTGAAGATATGCGCGACGCGCAGGTAAACCCCGACGCCCACCGCGATCTCATCGTCCGCGTCGGCGGCTTCAGCATCGAGTTCGTTCAGCTGGGGCGCGAGGCACAGGATGAGATAATTTCGAGGTATGGGAAATAGAGTTTTAAGAGTTAAGTTTTAAGAATTAAGAGATAAAAAAGTGGTTTTGCTTCGCAAAACTCCAATTAATTAGGCGACCTCATCCACCACTTCGTGGTCCCTCTTCCCCCACCGGGGAAGGCTTCTCTATGAAAAAAGCCTGCTTTCAGCAGGCTTTTTCATATTAGAAATCTTTTCTTACAAACTCGCCGGAGAGCATGACGCCGCGGACGCGGAGGTCTTCGTCGAGAATTACGAAATCGGCGGTCTTACCCGCTTCTATGCTTCCGTATCTGTCGGAAAGTCCCGCGGCGCGGGCGGGCGTTTCCGTCGCCATTCTTATGACCTCACAGAGAGAAGCGTCCGTATGCTTTATCATATTGCGCACCGCCACAGACAGTGTGAGACGGCTTCCGTAGAGCTCACCGTTTATTATATTTACGTCGGAATCAAGTGTTTCGCCGCCTGCGCAGCAATCGCTGACGAGGGCGATTTTATCCGCGCCCTTGCACTTATATATGAGTTTCAGGTAGTACGGTCTGACGTGGCCGCCCAGAGAATCGGCGATCACCTCCGCCGTCATATCGTCGCGGCACAGCACGAACACGTCCGAACCCGGCTCTTTCGTGCCTGCGAATCTCGCTTGCGGTGCACCCGTGGCGCAGAGGATATGACTGCCGATGGAAAGACCTAAGGGAACGAATTTTTCCAGAGTTTCCGGCGATGCCTTTGAATAGCACACACCCAGGCGGATGGCGGCATCGTGAACGGTTTTGGCAAAGCGCTCCGCTCCCTCCTGCATGGGGTCGAAGGTCCACGTTCTGATCGCTCCGTCTGCGGTCTTTATCAGTTCTTCATACTCGGCGGGGTCCACAGGCCACGCCTTTCCGCCCTCACTTCCCAGATCGGGGTCGACGTAGGGGCCCTCCATATGTATGCCGCGGATATTGGAGTCCTCGCCCATGGCGGCTTTTACGTTCTCCACCGCTTTTTTATAGGAATACGTACCCGCGTTGCGCCACATGGAACACAGAAGCGATGTGGTACCCTCGTTAAGGTGCCACTGTGACGCCTTTGCGGGCTCGTCGAAGAACCACGCTTCGCCGCTTCCGTGACAATGGATATCCACGAATCCCGGAGCAAGATACATTCCCCCGAGGTCCACGTCTCCTTTTTCACATCCGGCGGAAACAGACGTGACCGTGTCAGACGACACGGTCACGCTTCCGCTCAGTATTTCGTCTTTCAGAATTACTTTTGCGTTTGTAATTATCATATCATACTCCGCGAAGTTCCGCATTTGGAACGTACTTTCTGACGGTTTCGAGAAAGGCTTCCATTTCCTCTTTGGAATAGGCGCCGACGCCCTCTCCCAGGATATCGCCGGAATCGACGAAGCCCTGGAGATAGTACTTTTCCGCGCCCGCGATCCATTTTCCTATGCCCTCGAAATCCTCCGGGAGCACAGCGCCCCGTGCCACGGTAGTGCGGAATTCGTGATCGACCTTTCCGCTCATGAGGAAGCGCACGCTTTCCTTAATATTATCCATGGGAACTTTCCCCCCTGCAGCTCTTTCGTAGCCCTCGGGAGAGGATTTTATATCCATGGCGACATAGTCGCAGAGTTCGGACTCCACCAGCTCGCGGAGCCGTTCCGGATAGCTTCCGTTTGTATCGATCTTGACCGCGAAGCCCATTTCGCGCACCCTGCGGGCAAAATCCGCCACCTCGGGATGCATGAGAGGCTCGCCGCCCGTTATGGCAACACCGTCCAGCATACCCTGCCGTTTTCCGAGGAAGGAGAAGAACTCCTCTTCGGAAATATCCGCTCCATCGCCGCGCACCAGAGAGGCGTTATGGCAGAAGGGACAGCGGAAATTACATCCTGAAGTGAAAACTGTGCAGGCAGTCTTTCCGGGGAAGTCAAGAAGCGTCAGCTTCATAAGGCCGCTTATCTTCATTTTTTCGTGCTGTACATGGGGATACCGCGGCGTGCGCCATCGCTCCACAGAGCGTACTGGCATACGGGGGTATCGAATACGGTAAGTCCTACGTGCGCGCCGGCGCCGGAGATAAATCCGGAACTTCCGGTGATACCCACGGCATCGCCGCGGGCGACCTTATCGCCCACCTCTACGGAGTTTTTGGACATATGCGCGTACCAGCTCTTGAGGCCGTATCCGTGCTCGACCACCACGGTATATCCGCTGTAATCGAGATAGCCGGCATAGACGACCACGCCCGCGTTTACGGCCTTGACCACCGCGGAATCGCCCACGCTGTAATCTACACCGGTATGACGGTATGAAAGGTCGGTGCCGTTGACGGTATAGGTATGACCGAAGCCGCCGGTGATGGTCGCGTCAACGCCCTCGATGAACTCGCCCTCGAAATATCTGGTGCCTGCCTGATCGGCGGATTTTGCCACCTCGCTCATGGCGGCCTTACACTTTTCAAGAGCTTCGGCGGAGCCGTTCGCGGCGACAACGCCCTCGGGGATATTGGTATTGTTATTGCGGAAGGGGTTGGTACGCTCCTTCAGCGTGATATTGATGATCTGGCTCGTGCCGCCGTACTCAAAGCTGAGCGCATAGTTTCCTGCCGAAAGATCCCAGTTGAAGGGAATGAGCGCCTGAATATAGTCGCCGTCGGTGAAGAAAACGGGGGTATAGTTTATGGCGGGCTCGCTTGTGAAGGTGACCTCGTCCTTATTGGAGACGTTGACACCGGTGACGCATATGAACTCGCCTATCTCGATCTCCGTCGCGCCGGCATAGAACTGTGCGGGTGCGCTGACGGAGGCGTTGAACTTATAGGTCTGGTCGCCGTAGTAGGTACGGTTCGCATCCTCGAACCACTTTGCGGTTGCTTCCACGGTCACCCTTTCGGTCTCGCCCAGCTCCATGGTGCCTATGTTCTCATAGGCGTCGTTGAAGAGGACGTTCCCGTTAGAGGAATCGGTTACGGTCACAGTGAAGCTGTCGGGCTGTACCGCAAATGACATTGCAAGTCCGCCCTCGACCTTGATGTTCTCCGTATCTGCGGAGACAAAGGGGCGGGTATCGGCTTTCACGAGGCTGCCCTTGCAGTCGGTGAAGTACCAGGTCGCGGAAGCGGGAGACGCCGGATTCCCGGAAACGGACATGATGGGCATGATACCGTTTTCATAGATGGCGCCCGCATAGGGCGAGGACAGAAAATACGCCGCATCGTCCTCGCGGATCTTGTAGGCGTTTCCGTCGCCGTCCACAAAATAGCAGTCTGCCGCAGATCCCGTGAAATAGAACTTATATCCGAACTCCTTGACAGTTGTGGTCAGGACGCACTGAAAAAAGTCTCCTATCTGGACCGTCGTGGGGAGAGCTCCCATGGAGTCCGCATCCGCGATGGCGGACAGGAAATAGTCCATTACCACCTCGTCCTCTTTGTCGGCACGGGTGAAATTATACACCGTTCCCTTAGGGTCGGTTACTGCAAGTGACACCGTATTGTGACGATCTGCATCGCCGCTCTGCTGTGCGCTGTAATTCGCCACGGCAATGATCGAGGGGATCAGCATGATTATCACCAGTATTACTGCTATAATCTTGTTTTTCATAAATACCTCTGTACAGTTTTTTTGCGGAAACAAATACATACATATTTATTATACTATTTTTCGACATGAAGGTCAAGTCTTTTTGCCCCTTTTCGTGAATTTACCTCATTAAAGCCGAATAACAGACAGGAAACGTTGACTGCCGTCATCAGCGACACCGACAGATCTGCCGCCTGCCACATGGCTTTTCCGTTTATCACCGAGCCCAGCACGGTCGCTCCCGCCGCCAGAATACAGTAAAAATAATACGCCCCTTTTTTCGGGAAAAGGTATCCCAGCGCGACCCTGGCATACTGGGTCGAGCATATGACCGTGGCAAAAGCGAAAAGCACCACCGATACGGCGATGAAAACGCCTGCTGCGCTCCCCGCCTGGGAACGGTACGCGTATAGTGTGAGGGGAATGCCGTCAAGCCGCCCGACACCGTCGGAAAGCAGGATGACAAGCGCCGTAAGAGTGCAGAGCGCCACCGTGTCTGCAAAAATCTCGAAAATACCGAAGCAGCCCTGATGATGGGCACTTTTCGTATCTGCCGAGGAATGTGCCGACGGGGACGAGCCCATTCCCGCCTCGTTGGAGAAGATACCCCTTGTGACCCCGAAACGTATGGCGGAGATCACTGCATAGCCCCCGGCGCCGCCCGCGGCGGCGCGAAAGGAGAACGCGCATGTCAGTATTTCCGTCAGCACTCCGGGCACGCGGCCGGCATTCGCGATGATGATATACAGTGATACCGCCATATATCCTGCCGACAGAAAAGGGATAAGAAAAAATGTTACCCCGGAGACTGTGTGAGCCTTGCCGCATGCGATGACGAAGGCGGCGGCCGCCACGATGCCGCCAAGGAGTATGGGAGGAAAAGCGGGGAAAGCCTCCGCCGCCGCTTTCATCTGGACGATGTTGCCCGTCATCAGCGTATTGAAAACGCAAAGAAGCGCGAAAAAGCCCCCGAAAAGTGCACCTCCCCGGGGAAAATACCGCGACAAGATATCTTTTATGTAATACATGGCGCCGCCGTAGTAACCGTCGGCGTTTTTTCTTCTGTGAAGCACGCCCAGCGCCACTTCCGTATATTTCACGCTCATGGCGATGACGGCTGAAAGGAGCATCCAGAATATACTGCCCGGGCCGCCCGCCGTGATAGCTGTCGCCACGCCCGCCATATTTCCCACGCCGAGGGTTCCCGCCAGCGCCTGTGTAAGAGCGCGGGCGGGAGAAACGCCGTCTCCGGACGCCGCTTCCTTCAGCGTTCTCACGAAGCGAACGGGATGAACAAAATAGAAAAACCTCAGTCTGGCGCCGAAGTACAGTCCCGCCGCCAGAAGCACCGCGGGCATAACCATTCCCGACAAAACGGAGTTTACAAATTCCATAGCCACCTCCGTGGAATTGTATGCCGAACGCGGGACAAGTATGAAAAAACCGTCGGCTTGAGTTTTACTCAATAGCCGACGGTTATTATTCTTTCATCTTCATTTTCCGTTTTTTCCACGGTCACGTCCACGGCTCCCTCCGGGCGAAGCTCCGGGGGCAGGAATTCACTCCACTCAAGAATACAGTGGCCGCTTTTTACGTAGTCGTCAAAGCCGATACCCTCAAGTCCTTCCTCGGAATCCTCCAGACGGTACAGGTCGAAATGGAACACGGGGACCTCGCCGCCGCGGTACTCGTTTACCACGGTATAGGACGGGCTTTTCACCCGGCTGCCCGGCGAGAGCACGGAGGAAAACCCGCGTACGAATGCGGTCTTTCCGGCGCCCAAATCTCCTTTCAGGCACACGAACAGATATTTCCCGGGAAATTCACGGGTGAGGTGCCCTGCGAGCGCGGCGCCCGCCGCTTCGGTCCCGGCGGTATCGTTTGTAACCTTTTTGTATCTCATATTCCGCTCCGTTTCATTTTTACCGTACCATTATACTTCATAAGGTAACAAAAGTAAAGAGGAACGGCGTATTTTCTGTTGACAGAGGCGGCATACGGTGTTAAAATGACTTTATTAATAATGATTGAGAGTATTATATGAAAAAACGGATCCTCGCGGCGATAGCCGCTGTAATAATGCTTATAGTCTCCGTTCCGCTCCCCGCCTCCGCCGCTTTTTCGGGAGATGACAGGGTAGTTATCGTCATAGACCCCGGGCACGGCGGAAATGACCCCGGAGCTTCCGCGGGCGGCGTGAACGAAAAAACTCTCACGCTGAAATATGCGAAGCTTCTCCGCGACAGACTTAATGCCAACGGCTCCTTCGTCGTGTACCTTACCCACGACGGCGATACATACATGAACCTCGCCCAGCGCGGCATTTATGCCAACAACGTCAACACCGACGTGCTGCTGAGCGTACATTTCGACAGCGCGGACGGGAACCCGTACAAAAACGGTGTCACCTCCTACACCTCCGTCATCGACGATGCCGCCCTCATTACGCTGGGCAGCAATATCGCCTCCGCGGTCGCCTCCTCCGTGGGCATGAATTCCAACGGCGTCATGCGGAAAAAGGACGAGCAGGCGTACTACTGGGACGACGAGCGCCAGTGGGACGTTCAGAACGTTGACACGGGCAAGCTCTCCGACGGTTACGGCATACCCACCTGGTGCGCGAAATTCGGCTTCCGCGGAATGATAGTGGAACACGGATTTATGTCCAACGCCTCCGATTTCAAGAAAATGAACACCGCCGGCAACCTTGAAAAAATGGCGGATGCGGAAGCGAACGCCATCATCGCATATTACACCGGCCATACCCACTCCTACGGAGCAAAAAGGACCGATTACCGATCCAACTGCGTATTTCAGGGCAAGGAATCGGAGCACTGCACCGTATGCGACCACCGCAGGAATATAAGCCTTCTGCCCGCTGATCCCGACAACCATTTCTGGATAAACGAGGTGGAGACGCCTGCCTCCTGCGGCGTTGCCGGAAGCATAACCCACGAATGCCGCATCACACAGAATCTGATTGCCAAGGGTATAGATATCACCCCTCACACCGAGGTCATTGTCATCCCCGCCCCGCAGGATCACGAATTCGAGCTTATCGAAACGGTCGAGCCCGGGCACACGGAGAACGGCTACAACAGATACGAATGTATCCACTGCTCCTACACCTTCGACGCGGTGCTTCCCGCCGAGGGCCACACCTTCAAGTTCATTTCAAAATCCAAGCCCACCTGTACGGAACAGGGCGGCAACCTTTACAGATGTACCGTCTGCTCCTATGAATACAGAGACGGTCCCGCGGCGCTGGGACACACCTTTACAAGACTCGCCACGGCGGACCCCACCTGCACAGAGGACGGTCTGCGTGAGCTGGAATGCAGTGTCTGCGGCGCAAAGGAAAAGGAGACCATCAAAAAGCTCGGGCACGATATAAAGGTGGTCAGCGAGACCCCTGCCACCTGCAGCACCCCGGGCGAGAGAATTTCCGTATGCTCACGCTGCGGCGCCGAGATCAGGGAAGAAACCGCTGTGACTTCCCACGATTACCTGCTGACCGCGTGCAAGCCCGCGTCCTGCGTTGACCGCGGAAGCGTGGAATACAAATGCAGGAACTGCGGCGAAGTATTATCACAAACGCTCCAGGCACGCCATCACTCATGGCAGGAGCTTAAGAAGACCGATCCCGATTTCTTCACGGCAGGCTGCGGTATATACAGATGTGAGAACTGCGGCAGCTTGAAAAAGACCTCCGAGCCCTCGATCTTCCTCTCGACCCCCAAGTATTTCTTCGCGGCAATGGCCGTATTTGCCCTTGTGGTGTCCGTGCTTCGCGCCATGGTGCTTATCCCCCTGTCGATCGTAAGACGGCACAGAGCAAAGAAGTCCGCCCGTGCCATGGCTGCCGCCGCGGCGGAGGAGGCCGAGGCGGAGCTTGCCGCAGAGGCGGAGACGATACTTTCTCCCGAGCCGGAGCAGGAACAGGAGCAGACTGAAGAAAAAGAAAAAGAACCCGTATAAAGAAATAAAGCGGTGTATTCCTTCCGGAATACACCGCTCTTTTTTTATTTTCCGAGCAGCTTCAGTATGCCCTCTTTGGGGAGGGCTCCCACCTGCTTTGCCGCTTCTTCGCCGCCGCGGAATACCATGAGCGTGGGTATGCTGGATACTCCGAACTCGATGGCGAGCTCGCTCTCTTCATCCACGTTCACCTTGCAGACCTTTATATCGTCATATTCCTCCGCGATCTCATCGACTATGGGAGAGACCATCATGCAGGGGCCGCACCAGGTTGCGAAGAAATCCACCAGCACGGGGCGTTTTTCGTTTATTACCTCTTCTTCGAAATTATCTGCCGAAAGATTTATTACGGACATTTTTTCTTATTCCTTTCATAATGTTTTTATATATTATATCACACTCCGGAGCGCAGTAAAAGTTTTTTTCAAAAAACTATTGACAAATGGTTTGGGCATGGTATAATACAACTGTACTAAGACATTTAGTACAGTACACACAGAAAGGAGCATATATGTTTCAGATAGATCCCATGTCACGGACACCCGTGTACGAACAGATCGTGGCGCAGGCAGAAAAGCTCATATCCGCGGGACTCCTCCGTCCCGGAGATCAGCTTCCCTCCGTCCGCAGTCTGTCCGTTGAACTGTCCGTCAATCCCAACACCATCCAGCGCTCCTACACCACCCTCGACACAATGGGGCTTGTGGTATCAGTTCCGGGAAGAGGCTGCTTTGTTTCGGAGAACGCCCGGGACGCAGTTGCGGCCAAAAACCGCGGCAGGCTTTCGGAGCTCCGCAGTCTGGCTGCCGAGCTATGTATGGCGGGCATCTCCCCGGAGGAGATCGTCGGCGCCGCCGAGGACGGCGTCAAAAGTATCACGGAAAGGAAAGAAACCTTATGATAAAAACTGAAAATTTAACCAAGAAATTCGGAGGCAATATAGCGCTCGACAATATCAACTGCACTATCTCCGAGGGCTGTATATACGGCATGGTAGGCTCCAACGGCGCGGGCAAATCCACTTTTCTGCGCACTATCGCCGGAGTTTACAAGGCTGACAGCGGAATTGCGACAGTGGACGGCGAGAACGTCTGGGAAAACCCTAATGCCAAAGTGAAGATCGCTTTCGTTCCCGACGACCTCTACTACATCCCCGGCGGCTCTCTCGGGCGAATGGCGAAGATGTACAAAAGTCTTTACCCCTCCTTTGACACCGCCAAGTTCGACAAGCTGATACGTGATCTTGACCTGCCCCGCAACCGCGGAATAAACACCTTTTCAAAGGGTATGCGCCGTCAGGCTCTCACGGTTCTGGCTCTTGCCTGCTCGCCCAAGTATGTCTTCTTCGACGAGACCTTCGACGGCCTCGACCCGGTAATGAGAAACTACATAAAGAAGCTCATCTGCGAGGACGTGATGGACCGCGGCGCCACCGCCATCATCACCTCCCACTCGCTCCGCGAGCTTGAGGACACCTGCGACCAGCTGGCGCTTCTGCACCGCGGCGGTCTGGTGCTGGAAAGCGACATAACCGATCTGAAAACGAAGCAGTACAAGATACAGATCGCGTTCGCGGAGGAATTTGACCGCGACAAGTTCGCCGACATCGACGTTGTCAGCTTCACGAAGCACGGCTCCGTCGCCAGCATGATAGTCAAAGGCGACAGGGAAGACACCGTAATGAAGCTCTCCGCCATGAATCCCGCACTTCTCGACGTTCTTCCTCTCACCCTTGACGAGGTGTTCACCTACGAGATGGAAGCGCTTGGCTACGAGTTCAACCTCGATGAGTAAGAAAGGAGACGAAAAATGACAAAGAAAATACTCTCCGGCGGCATATACCGCGAAAGCCTGCGCCGCATCAAGATATTCGCCATAATCGCGTGCGCCCTCATCCTCTGCTTCCAGGCTCTGCCTGCAATCACAAGTGCGATCCTCGGTCCCTGCCTTACGGAACGCACCGTTATCGACTGCAGTTCTATCTGCCTGCTTCTTCCCGTGATCGCCATCGTCGCGCCGGTAATACTCGTGATGATGCTGTTCTCCCCCTTCAACAAGAGGCCCTATTCCGATTTCGCGCACTCTCTGCCCTACACCCGCACCTGCATCTTCCTGACGAAGACCGCGGCGCTCTACACCGCTCTGATCTTCTTCATAGCGCTGGCTGTCGTTGCGGGTATCGCAGCGTACTCTCTCTTCCCCTCGTATTACGTTCTCAACTTCACGGGGATCTGGACGTACATACTGAAATACGTTTCCGTGGCGACTTTTGTAACATCCTCATTCCAGATCGCCGTGGCACTGACGGGAACCGTACTCTCCAACTTCACCGCGGCGCTTCTCATCCTCTTCTTCCCCAGATTCATACTGACCGTTATCACCACGGCGATAACCTCGAGCAATCCCTTTATGGGAAGCGGTACGTTCATCCCTCTGCTCTCTACGAGATACAACACCTTCGTAGGTCTCTTCACCTCGGTGTTCTCGTTTGAGGGATACGTTGCCGACAGCATGGGACCCATAATCTACACCCTCGCGGTATCCGCAGTATATCTCGTCATCGCTCTCATAGTATTCCGGAAGAGAAAGAGCGAGACCGCGGAGCAGCCCGCTCCCGGCAGAACGGTACAGGCAGCGATAAGAATACTCATCGCCCTCGTCTTCACCGTTCCCGCTACGGCGTTCCTCATTTCAGATGGCATCTACGAGCTTGATTTTGCGATCGTTCTCTACGCGCTGGGTCTCGTGGCATATTTTGCATACGAGCTCATCACAACCAGAAGCTGGAAAAACCTCCTGCGCGCCATTCCCGCTCTGCTCATCGTAGTCGCGGTGAACGTTCTGGTGGCACTGACCGTGTTCGGCGTTTCATTTGCCGCTTCCAATTACTCTCCCAAGGCAAACGAGATAGACAGCGTAAGCGTTCAGGACGGTTACTATCGCTCCTGGGACGGCATGCAGTATCTTCCCGACGGCTCCGGCGTGGAGCTGCGCGATATGAAGACCAAGGCCATCATCGCCGATATCCTTTCCGAGAACGTGGATGCGTGGAAGGACCAGACCTATGACAAGTATTATTCCAGCAAGTACGTTCAGCGCAACGTATTTATAAAGGAAAACTGTCTCACCCGCAGCCGTACCATCTATCTGACCGAAGAGCAGGAGCAGGCGCTCGTCTCGGCAATCAGCCAGAACGAAGACTTCATCAAGGCGTATATGGAGCTGCCCGACGCGCTTGACGGCACCATGGGCACCGAATACGAGATCGACCACGAATACGAAGACGATATTCTCGACGCTTTCAGAAAAGAAGTCAAGGCTCTGGGCTTTGAGAAATGGTACAGCATCTGCACGGTCGGCTACGATAATTATGACGCCAACATGTTTAATCTTCGCTACCGTCCCGAGGGATATACCGACGCCGAGGTCAACGTGACGCTCTCCTCTGAGGTGTTCCCCGAGACCTTCAGTCAGATCATCCGTGCGATCTATGCCAACGCGGACAAAGAAAAGATCCGCGAAGCCGCGAACATTCTCGCCGACAAGGACAACGAGGACCGCATCGACTATTTCGACCTCAACCTTACCGTTACCTGCGGCGGCAAGAGCTACCAGTACTACTACAACGTATTCGGCGACGGCGACATCAACTGGCTCTCCGCAGACGTTGTCGCCCTCATCCGCGACGCGGCGGCGACCGGTAAGGAGCCTGATGCAAAGAACTGCATCTGTCTGAACCTTTCCATCGACTACCGCGACACCGACAAACCCGGTGACTTCACGACCTACGGCATAGGCTGCTACCTGCCCGTACCCGACGGCTTCGATCCCGCCGGCTGTGAAGGACTGGAAGAGATTTTCGCTGACGCGGAATACGCGAGATAAATAAATTAGAGTTTGTCGAGCAGTTCGCCAATGGTGTGGTTGGCGGCGAAGCCGCCATTTTGCCTTCCCTGGCAAGGGAAGGCATCTCGTTAAACTATAATTTACCGTTATTCCCCGATACGTATTGACGGCGGCTTTGTAATAAGGTACAATTAAGAAAAAGCCCGTGAGGTGATCTTATGTATACTTACAAAGCCGCAAAATACACCCTTGAGGTAAACGAAAACATCGTTTCCGTCATCATCGACGGAACATCGTTCGCATGTCTGAACGTGAGCTCCGGCGTTGACGCTCTGGACGATGATTTTCAGCCCCGAAAAGACTTTGACCGTGACGTGCCCGTCCTTTCATCTGTGAAAGAGGACGGGTATGTCACGACTTTTTTATGGAAAGCGAAAAGCTCCTTGTGGGAGGAAAAGACCTATAAGCTCGTCTGCGATCCCCTGCGCTTTACCTATTCCGTGACCGTTAAGGGCAAGGGAAAGGTGGATGCCGTAAACTACTTCAACGGCGCTGTGGGCGAGCGGTGCGAGCCCTCGTATTATGAGTTTCAGGACGGTTTCTTCCCCTGCGTCTCTCTATATAACAAGGAGGACCCATACTTCAAAACGAGCGTGGGCTGCCACCGCTGGTCCGTATACGACGTGCCGCCCATGTTCTGCTACGCTTTCCGCTGCGAGGGTCTTTCCCGCAGGCTGGCGCTCGGCCTTGTGGCAGAGCGGGGCGAGCACAATTTCCACTCCTTTGATTTCAACAATGCCGGCGGCTTCTGGCTTTCCACCGATCAGCACGGCCACACAAAAGTGGACGGCGAATGGTGCGCTCCCGCCATCATAGGCTACGGCGCAGAGGACGAATTCGACGCCTGCGAAAAATATTCGAAATACTACCTTTCCTCCGGGATCGCAAAAGAGAGAAAAGCAGAAATCCCTCCGAAATTCTGGCACGGACCTATGGCGTGCGGCTGGATCGAGCAGTTCGCCCGCTGCGACATACCGGAAAGCTGTGTGGGGCGCTCCTGCGAGAGGCTCTACCGCGATTATCTTGACAAAATGCATGCTGCAGGGCTATTCCCCCGTTGTCTCATAATCGATGACAAGTGGCAAAGCCGGTATGCCACCGACGTGGCGGACCCGGGACGCTGGCCCGATCTGCGCGCTTTCGTTGACGAGCAGCATGAGAACGGCGTCCACACCATGCTGTGGTTCAAGGTTTTCGATCCCGAGGGACTTACCTCCGGGTTTATCGATGCCGACATGAGCGGCGGCGAGATCGACCCGCCCGCCAGAAAGATTGATCCGTCCCATCCCGACTTTCTGAAAGTTCTTGACGAGGCCATCCACCGCATATTCTCCTCCGACGAGGGCTGCTACGACTGCGACGGCATCAAGATCGACTACGCTTTCATGAATCCCGTCGGGCGCAAGTTCGAAACCTACTCCGGGAAATACGGCGTTGAGCTTCTGTACGACTACATGGAGCACATCTACGCCGAAGCAAAGAAGATAAAGCCCCACGCCATCGTCAACAGCTCCGCCTGCCATCCTTATTTCGCGCATCTGGTGGACCAGGCGCGTCTCCACGACTACGACGGCGGAAACCGCTTCTGCCGTGAGGATCTGGCGTTCCGCGCAAAGCTCTTCCGCATCGCCGCGCCGCAGGCTCTCATCGACACCGACAACGGCGGCTACACCTCTCACCGCGACACCATGAGATGTATGCTTGAACAGCCTGAGACCGGTGTTCCCGACATCTATGGCATATCACCTTTCGGCAATTTCGCCTTCAACGATGAGGATCTCGCCGCGCTCTCGCAGGTGTGGCGTGAATACACCGCAAGAATCGATTCCATGTACGAATAAAGGAAAATGCCCCCTTGCCGAAACGGCGTAGGTGCATAAGGAAGCCCTTTGATGTGGATTTATGCAGGTAGAATCTGATACTCTTTATGATGAGTACGAATTAGAATTTATTGAACGAAGGGGTTTATATGCAGAAAATTAAAAAATTATTCGGCGATATGGATCTAAGCTGGCCGAAGATCCTGATATTTGCAATAGCGGCCGGTATATATACTGCATTGGTATGTATATTCCCGCAGGTGAAAGATACTTCGCTGCATACGATAGCTGTTTCATTTGAAGTATGGGTACTGTTTGGCATCTTTATCATCATGAACTCAAAATCGAATATGGATTCGGCGTTAAAATGTTTTGTGTTCTTTTTGATCAGTCAGCCGTTGGTATATTTGCTGCAAGTGCCTTTTAGTTCGCAGGGATGGAGTTTATTCCAATATTATAAGTACTGGTTCATCTGGACCGTACTGTGTCTGCCGATGGGGTATATAGGATATTATATAAAAAAAGATAAGTGGTGGGGATATATCATTCTGCTCCCCATGATCTTACTTACGGCGAGCAGTTATCGGCTGTATTTATCATATTTCATTTACTGTTATCCGTACTATATACTGATATCCGTATTTTGCGCTGCAGCAATGCTCATATATCCCAATGTGTTATTCAATAACAAAATAATAAAAACAGTAGGTACGGCAGTAAGTGCCTTGCTTATTATAGTGTTGACCGTCATAACTTTCATAGATCCGCTGAAATATTCTACGGAAATCTTAAGCACCGTTGACGGGAAAGATATCACAAATGAGTATCAGGTTTCATTAGCTGATGATAACTACGGTGATGTATCCGTCGAACAGTCTGAATGGGGAGACTCATATATGGTTCATGCCGATTTTAAGAAAAAGGGAAAGACCGAATTGATCGTCAATATTCCCGACGGAACAACAAAAAGGTATGATTTGATCATTGAACTGTTCAGCTATGAAATAAATGAAAAATAGTTTACAGATCCCGGTTTGTTGAATGAAAGAAGCCACCTGCCGAAAAGAGCAATCATCTCTTTCGGCAGGTGGCTTTGTCTCATGATGGATCAAGCATGGAAAAATGTATGCTTTTCCCGTTCAGAGCCGAATTTTTTCGGCTCATTTGATACAAAACTTTCTTATCACCCTCTCGCCGAAAGGCGAGGGGGTATTCTTTTGTTAATTCAGTTTCAGATCTTGCCGAGCACTATCATTACCAACAGTGCCGAATCGACGGGATTGATCTTTCCGTCGCCGTTAAGATCACAGACCTCGTAAGCGTTTTCGATATCCAGCTTGCCGAGAATGACCATTCTCATCAGGTTGGTATCTACGGCGTTTATCTTTCCGTCCATATTGATATCGCCTGCCAGAGCACTCACGCCGCAGATGACGCAGGCTCCGTTCTCGTACTTATGCCCGGTGGGAAGGATCAGTACATCGTCTTCTCTCTCGTAGCATACGGAGCACTCGCGCCAGCCTCTTCCGGACTCGGTGCAGGTAGGCTCCTGACCGATGTAAGCCTCAGGTGTGGTCCACTGATGTCCTGTCGCGGGAACTACGACCGTTCTGACAGTAAGTCCGCAGAGGATACATTTACCTGTTGCCTGACCGTTGACCGTACAGGTAGGTTCTATGGTGACTTCCATGTTTTCGTCGTCAACGATATGTTCAAGCTTAGGAATAATGGTCATCTCGAGCACCGTATTACAAACCGTACAGTAAATAGTTCCGATACCTGTTGTAAGGCAGGTCGCGGGGACAAGCTCGTTGGTGCCCGTGGTAGGATGGTTCAGCGCGGGCGTCTCGTCGGTCCTGTAAGATTCGTTGCAGCGGATACACTTATGGAGCGTATAACCCTTTGCGGTACAGGTAGGAGCTACAACGGTCTCTTCATAGGTATGTCCGAGAGGCTCAGTGGGGGTGTCTGTATATACGTCGCCGCAGTTCGAGCAGACGTATTCGGTATATCCACCCTCAAGGCAGGTGGGAGCCACTACGGTCGCCACGTACTTGTGTCCGGTATGAACGGTCTCGTCGGCAACGTAAGTGTCGCCGCAGCGGGAACAGGTATATGTGGTGTAGCCGTCCTCGGTACAGGTCGCGGGGGTGACAGCTGCTGCGTAGCTGTGGCCGAGAGCCTCGGTCTCGTTTGCCGTATAGCTGTAACCGCATACGGAGCAGGTATAGGTGGTATAGCCGCCCTCAAGGCAGGTGGGAGAGGTCACGACAGAGGTGTATTTGTGTCCGGTATGCGCAACCTCGTCGGCAACGTAGCTGTCGCCGCAGCGGGAACAGGTATATGTGGTGTAGCCGTCCTCGGTACAGGTGGGCTCTGTCACTACCGCAGCGTAGTCATGGCCGAGAGCGGGAACGTCCTCGTCCTTTTCGGCGTCGCATCTGGTACACTCATAGTGTCCGTTTCCGACTTCGGTACAGGTGGGAGCGGTATTGTAGCTTTCGAATGCCCAGTCGTGGCCGAGAGCTGCGGTCTCCCCGTCCGTATAGGTATCGGAGCATCTGGAGCAGGTGTGGGTGGTATAACCGTTCTCGGTACAGGTGGGGTCGGTAACTACCGCAGTATAGTCATGGCCGAGAGCTTCGATCTCTTCGGTGTAAACGTCGCCGCAGTTTTCGCAGGTGTAAGTGTTAAGGCCCTTTTCCGTACAGGTGGGCTCTTTGGTCTCGCAGGTATAGCTGTGGCCCAGTGCCTCGGTCTCGTCGCCGACGTAAGTGTCATCACATCTTGAACATACGTAGGTGGTATAGCCGCCCTCGGTGCAGGTGGGAGCGGTGACGGTGGCAGCGTAGTCGTGGCCCAGAGCCTCGGTCTCGTCGCCGACGTAAGTATCCTCACATCTGGAGCAGACATAGGTGGTATAGCCGCCCTCGGTACAGGTGGGAGCGGTAACATCTGCAGTGTAGTCATGTCCCAGCTTATCTACGGGCGTATCGTCGTAGTAGTGTTCGCATCTTACGCACAGGTGTCTGGTATATCCGTCCTCGGTGCAGGTGGGAGCCACCACAACGGCGTCCTCACCGTACTCATGACCCAGCTTATCCACGGGTGTATCCTCGTAGTAATCATCACAGCGGGAGCACTGATGGGCGGTGCAGCCGTCCTCGGTACAGGTGGGATCTACTACCGTCGCGACGTAATCGTGGCCCAGAGCCGCGGTTTCATCGGCGGTGTAAGTGTCCTCACATCTGGAGCAGGTATAGGTGGTATATCCGCCCTCAAGACATGTGGGAGAGGTGACAGCGGGAACGTAGTCATGGCCGAGAGCCGCAACGTAGTTGCTCTTGGTGGCCTTGCCGCAGCGGGAGCATACGTTCTCGTCATAGCCTCTCTCGGTACAGGTCGCGGGATGAGCGGTCACAGTGTTATCATGACCGGGAGCCTCGGTATATTCTTCGTAATATGCCTCTTTACAGACTGCGCAGTAGTACTGAACGTATCCGTCCTCGGTACAGGTCACCTCGACCTCTTCGATAAGCTGACCGGGGGTGTGACCCAGAGCGTCGATGGCGTCGCGCTTGGTCTCGGTGCAGCGGGTGCAGGCGTAATCGGTGTAGCCCTGCTCGATACAGGTGGGAGCAAGGTATCCGGTCTGGCTCCAGTCGTGTCCCACAGCGTCAACGTAATCGTCAACGTAAGAGTCTTCACATCTGGAACAGGTATAAGTGGTGTAGCCCTGCTCGGTGCAGGCGGGGGCGGTCACTTCGCCGGTGTAGTCGTGACCGAGAGCCGGAACGGGCTCGGTCCTGACGCCGTCTCCGCATACCGTACAATGGAAGGTCTTGACGCCGTCAGCGGTACAGGTGGGATACGTGGTTACCTCGCCGTCGTCCCAACTGTGACCGAGAGCGTCAACGTAATCGTCAACATAGGAGTCCCCGCATCTTGAACAGGAATAAGTGGTGTAGCCCTGCTCGGTGCAGGTAGGAGCGGTCACTTCGCCGATATAGTCGTGACCGAGAGGCTCGGTCTCGTCAGCGGTGTAAGCATCCTCACATCTGGAGCAGGTGTAGGTAGTATATCCGCTCTCAAGGCAGGTAGGAGAGGTCACTTCACCGACGTAGTCGTGGCCGAGAGGTTCAGTCTCGTCAGCGGTGTAAGCATCCTCACATCTGGAGCAAGTGTAGGTAGTATATCCGCCCTCAAGGCAGGTGGGAGCGGTCACTTCACCGACGTAGTCGTGACCGAGAGCTTCGGTCTCGTCGGCAACGTAGGAATCCTCGCATCTGGAGCAGGTATAGGTGGTATATCCGCCCTCAAGACATGTGGGAGCGGTGACGACTCCGACATAGTCGTGACCGAGAGCCACCTTGTAGTTGTCTTTCTTTACGGACGTACAGCGTGAGCATCTGTGTACGTCGTAGCCCTGCGTGGTGCAGGTGGGAGCAACGGTCTCGGTACCGTAATCGTGCCCCAGTTTTGCAAGATCAACAGTATAGATCTCCTTGCAGCGTCCGCATTCGTACACGGTATAGCCGTTCTCGGTACAGGTCGCGGGACAGTCCTCAACGACCTCGCCGGGGGTATGTCCGAGAGCGTCGGTGACGATCTCACGAAGAAGCTCTTCGCAGCGTGTACAGTACACGCCGTCGATACCGGTCTCAAGGCAGGTCGCGGGAGTGATAACGGCGGGCTCGCCCTCAATGTGGCCGAGTGCCGCGACGGGCTCGGTGTATGTATCAGCACATACGGAGCAGGTATAAGTCTTTACGCCTGCTTCAGTACAGGTGGGCTCGGTGGTTATCTCGCCGTCGTCCCAGGTGTGACCGAGAGCGTCAACGTAATCGTCAACGTAGGTGTTCTCGCAGATTTCGCAGGTGTAAGTGGTATAACCCTTTTCGGTGCAGGTGGGAGCGGTGACCTCACCCTCGTTCCAGGTGTGGCCGGTCATAGGTATTGCCTCGGTCTTCGTCTCAGAACACCTTGAACAGGTGAAAGTCGTGACACCGTCAGCGGTGCAGGTGGCGGGAGTGGATACAACTCCCTCGTCCCAGTCGTGGTCGAGTGCGGGAACTGCTGTTCTCTCGGTGAGAGTCTCATTACATACGCTGCAGTAAGTGCCGCCGGTGAAGCCGGACTCGGTGCAGGTCGCGGAAACTTCTGCGTAAGGAGTGGAAATGTGGCCGAGAGCGGAGGTCGTGTCCTTATAGCTGTCCTTGCAGCGAGAGCAGGTGTACTCTGTGTAGCCGCCTTCTTCGCAGGAAGCAGCAACGGTGGCGGTGACCTTATAGTCGTGGCCGAGTGCCCCGGTCGCGTCTCTGTTCTCGGTGTCTTTGCAGCGGGTGCAGGTATAGGGGGTGTAGCCGCCTTCGGTGCAGGTTGCTGCAACTGTTTCGCCGGGCTGATAGTCGTGGCCGAGTGCTTCGATCACAACGCCGGTCTGGAGAACCTCTTCGCAGTCTGCGCAGACGACGTTCTTCACGCCGGTCTCAGTGCAGGTTGCGGGGGTAACGATAACGTCTGTGGTATTCTCGTGTGTGCAGGAAGGTTCGGGCTCTTCATCCGCGGAAACCGCGGGGATGCCCGATACACATATAAGAAGCGCACAGATCAAGGAGAGCGTCTTTACCAAAATGTTCTTCATTTTCAAACCTCTTTTCATGGTCTTCACTTAAGCAACATGATACACAATAATTATATCATAAGTTATCCTGTTTTTCAACCTGTTGGTGAAAAATTTACAAATGATACCGCTTTTGCTTTTTCAGAGATTCAGAAACGTAAATATCCTCGAGAGGAGCGCAAGGCCGCCCCAGCCGGCAAGCCACATAACTGCCGATACCCCCAGTGTTACCGCCGTATTAATGATCTTTGTCTTCATAATATTACCTTTCCTTTCCGCGGTATATCCGCTGTTTACGGTGTCATTATACCGTCCTCTGTGTCCCTTAAACGGTGCATTTGCGGAAACGACAGGCAAAAGCCAAAAACTTTTGTACCAAATTCGGGACTTTGCCTCTTTACAAGTGCCCGAGGATATGGTATCATAAAAACGGAGGTGCGATATGGCCAAACAATTTGACGAAAAACTGAAGATACTTTATATCCTGAAGATCCTCACGGAGGAAACGGACGCAGACCACAAGCTGACCACTGCACAGCTTATCGAAAAGCTTGAGGCGCTGGGCATCAGTGCGGAACGAAAATCCGTTTACCGCGACCTCGACACCCTCGCAGCCTTCGGCTACAATATTGCCCGTGACCACAGCGGCTGCTGTCTTTACAGCAGGACCTTCGAGCTGGCGGAGCTGAAGCTTCTGGTAGACGCGGTACAGGCGTCGAAATTCATCACGGGAAAGAAAAGCAGCGACATAATCAAAAAGCTCTCTGCCATGGCGAGCCGCCACGACGCCGCAAAGCTTAACCGCGGCGTGTTCGTCTCCGAGCGGCTGAAAAGCAGCGAAAGCTCCGTCATTTACACCATCGACGGACTCCATACCGCCATAAATTCCAACCGCATGGTCTCTTTCCAGTACCTGGAATGGACTCCGGACAAGAAAAAAAGACCCCGCCACGACGGGAAAGTTTACCGCGTAAGCCCATGGGGACTTCTGTGGGATGACGAGAACTACTACCTGCTGGCGTACGACAGCGATTTCGGCGACATCAAGCATTACCGCGTGGACAAGATATCAAAGCTCCGGGAGCTGGACGAGCCGAGGCAGGGCTACGAGCACTATTCCCGCATGGATCTGGGCGTGTACTCCAAAAAGGTGTTCGGCATGTTCAACGGTGAGGACGACACAGTGGTGCTGGAATTTCCCGCAGAGCTGTGCGGCGTGATATTCGACCGTTTCGGCACGGACCTCACCGTTTTCAATCTCAAAAACGGTTGCTATTCCGTGGCGATACAGGTCAAGGTCTCCGATAATTTCCTTTCCTGGATCATCCAGTTCGGCGGGAAAGTCAAGATCACCTCACCCGCCAGGGTAAAGGACAGAATGTTGAGCCTTATCGACAGCGTAAAGGAGAGTCACCAATGAGGATCACTACCCTTTGCTACATACATCACGGGGGAAAGACTCTCATGCTTCACAGAACGAAGAAGGAAAATGACGAGAACGCAGGAAAATGGGTCGGCATCGGCGGCCATCTTGAGGCGGGCGAAAGCCCGGAGGACTGCCTTTTGCGCGAGGTACGCGAGGAAACCGGTATCGAGCTTACTTCCTTTGAGTTCCGCGGGCTTGTCACTTTCGTTTCGGACGAATGGGGCACGGAATACATGTGCCTCTATACGGGCGGCTGCGATACGGATACCCTGCGCGAGTGCGACGAGGGCGAGCTTCGGTGGATCGAGAACGAAAAGGTGTCCTCCCTTCCCATGTGGGAGGGGGACAGAGTGTTTTTCGATCTTATGGAAAAGGGGCATTCTTTCTTCTCCCTGAAGCTCCGTTACGAGGGCGAAAAGCTTACGGAATGCGTGCTTGACGGAGTTCCGTTCGCTCTCTGAAAAAAAGTCAAAAAAACTCTTGACAAGCCGGGTATGTTGTGATAATATATATAGGCTCTCAGGAGTAATGCGCCCGTAGCTCAGTGGATAGAGTGCCCGGCTACGAACCGGTAGGTCGTGGGTTCGAATCCCCCCGGGCGCGCCAAAAAAGGCATCGCATAAGCGATGCCTTTTTTCTGGCGCGCCCGACTTGAACGGGGATTCGAAAGGGCGTGTCTATGTCGGTACGACAGACAAAAACAGCCCGGTGGGCTGTTTTTAGCCCGTGGAGCTGCACCCAAACATCCTATTGCACTATGGAAACGCCCGGGAGCGCCGGAACGCGTTTCGGCGAAACCTTTATTCTTCGGCGGCGCGCCAAAAAATCACTTGCGTAAGCAAGTGATTTTTTTATCCAAGCCGCAGGCGGCTTGGCATATCATCCGCCGTTAGGCGGTATATCATCGCAGGCGGGTGCGCCGCCTGTGCATCTCATCACGCGTCAGCGTGTATTTCACTGCGGCTTGATGATACGCAATTCCTGCGGAATTGATGATATGCACGACTTCGTCGTGATGATATGCAAGGCTTCGCCTTGATTTATTACCAAGAAACTGGTATAATAACCTCAACAAATCAGAATTTATGAGGTTAAGTGAAATGAGGTTATTTCACATAGCCGGATCTTCAGAACAGGATATGGAAAGGATCATTTCATGTCTTTCTCATATCAAAAAATCTGTTAGTGAGAAATGCGGCGTTTCCGGATTTATCGAATTTGACGATAGTACAGTTGCTTTCGCGGGCTCAAGAAACCACATGCAGCTGATACTTGAGATCAGTACGCAAAAAACAAAAGGAGAAAAATACCTATATGCTTCTGTCGATGACGAAGTATCATGGCAGGAGTGGGATTACAACAATGTTTCCGATTTTGAAGAAAGCATTGCGAAATATATTTCCGGCAGAGTGAACAGGACCGTAAAGACCGTAATCAAAAAAGGCAAAAACGAAGTCACGACCGAATCATATTATTTGGCGGACAACGGTGAATGGATATGCTTCGAAAGCGAGAGTACTGATAGTTTTTTCGCATCAAAATTGATCAAGTCGGCCGAATCAATCAAGAGTTACCATTTAGATTGACCTGATCGGCCCGTAGCGCGGAATATTTCAGCAACACAAAAAAGGCGGCGGTATAACCGCGGCTTTTTACGTTTTTTATCCGGCTCAGTTGCCGAGAATAAGACCGATAATGAGGTTGCCGTCGATAGCGTTGACTTTACCGTCTCCGTTGATATCGGCTGCGGGATTGAACTCGTCAGTTCCGAGGATAACACGTCTGCAAAGGTTGCCGTCAATAGCATTGATCTTGCCGTCGCCGTTGATATCGCCGACCACAAAGTTCTTCTCGCTAACGGTGCAGGGACCGAATTCCACATCAACAGGAACGATACCTTCGCCGCACGCAAATGTATTGTCATTGTCTACCGTGAGAATGAATCCATAGTCATCCTTTGTCTGGTTTACGGTGAAAACGATGGTGACGACCGTGCCGTTTGCGGTGATGTTGCCGACGCCGTTCTCATCAAAATAGAGGATGAGAGGATTGTTCGCGGTATTGACATCAAACATGCTTCCGTTGTTGGCTGCAGAGAACACATCGCCGTTGGTGACGGTGTCGATGGTGAGAGCCTCGCCGTCATAAGCAAGACCTGCGACCAAAGTGTTGATGCCGGGGTTGTTCTTCAGCACCAGCTTCAGGGTCAGCTTATTTCCGTCAACGGTGTACTCGCCGTTCAGGGATGCGGGAGCTGCCGCAGATACGGTGAACGCCGACATCGTGCAGATCAGCATAGCAAGGCACAGGATCAGCGCCATTATTCTTGTCTTTTTCATCAATATTGCCTCCGAACATTTTGATACACAACGATTATATCATATCAGTCTGCAAAATTCAACAGTTATTTTTCACTTTTCTCACTTTTTAAGCGAAAATAATGCTCCCGTGCCGCATTTTTGAGCATTTCCGGGTCATTTTCTATCGCTCCGTCCGCCACTTCTTCGAGGAGATGCGCCAGTATCTCTCCCACCGCGGGTCCGGGTGTGACGCCGAGCTTCAGGATCTCCCCGCCGCCTATGGCAAGGTCGGAGATCTTTATACATGCGCCCTCACGCATGAGCTTTTCGACGATCTCTTCCTGCTCGTCGATGGCAGCCATATCGGCAAAGCTCTTTTCGGAATGTGCCGCGGCGTCTGCACGGCGCACGTCAAAGAGCATTTTCGCGCCCTCGCAGCCGACCTTAGTCAGATACCTGTGCACAGACTTTTCCGTGGATGCGGGGCGCACGTCGTGATACCTTATCAAAAACAGCACCTTGTCCGTCGTGGCGTTATCGGCTTTCAGGCGGCGGAGCACCGTCTCCGCCATCTCCGCGCTCTTCTCGGGGTGGCCTCTGTAATGGCGTATTCCGCTTTCCTCCTCCGTATAAACAAGAGGCTTTCCGATATCGTGCAGGAGCATGGTGAGGCGCAGGGTCTCGTCGGGCTTCGCCGCCGCGACGGTGCGCGCTATATGCTCGTAAACGTCATATATGTGATAGACGCTCTTCTGGTCGAAGCCTACGGAGGGTGCCATTTCGGGGATGATCTCGCAGATGACGTCGGAATACTTCATGAGTACGTCCAGAACGTTTTCACCGCACAGCATTTTTTTGAGCTCCGTGAAAATGCGCTCCGCGGCGATGTTTTTTAAGAGGAAGCGGAGGGAATGCACCGCCGCCGCGGTCTTTTCCTCTATTTCGAAGCCCAGCACCGATGAAAAACGCAGGGCGCGCATGATCCTCAGGGCGTCCTCGCGGAATCTCGTTTCCGGATCGCCTACGGCGCGGATGAGACGCCGCTCCGCGTCCTCTCTGCCGCCGTAAATATCTATGACGCCGTCCTTTTCGGAGTACGCCATGGCGTTGACCGTAAAGTCACGGCGGGCGAGATCGTCCGACAGTTTTTTGTTATAGACCACGCTGTCGGGCCGGCGGCAGTCGCGGTAGGTGCCGTCGCAGCGGCAGCAGGTGACCTCCACCACGCTCTCTCCGGAGATAACGCGCAGAGTACCGAAGGAAAGGCCCACCTCCACTGTACGGAAATCCTCCATGGCGCGGCAGAGCTCCTCAGGGGTGGTTTCCGCTGCTACGTCGAAATCGTGGGGCTCCTTGCCGAGAACGTAGTCTCTGACACAGCCTCCCACGGGATAGGCGGGGATCCCGTGCTCCTCGAGAGCTTGCAGAACGTCCATCACGTCCGCAGGTATGTTCATACTCATTTTATCCCCTCCTTTTCCATTATTATATAACCCTCAGCCGCGCTTGTCAAAGTATTTTTCATAAAAAGACCTTGACAAAGGTACTTTACTGTGGTAGAATTCCTGCGTAGACAAAGGCTGTGAACGGAAACACAGTAACCTCTCCGACAGGTCTTTCAGAGAGCCGGCGGCGGTGCGAGACGGCAGAACGCGGACGGGTGAATTACATTCCGGGAGCTTCGTACACAAAATGTACGGCGGGCGCTTCCCGTTACAGAGGCAGGGCATAATCGCATGCGACGTGCCCGCAGAGCGGCTTCCCTTCGGGGAGCAATTGAGGTGGTACCGCGGTGACCCCGTCCTCTTGAAGCTAGCTTCAAGAGGCTTTTTTAGTTGAAAAATCACATGAAAAGGACATACAGCTATGAACACGATCGTTGACGCTCTGGAAAGAAACGCGAGACTCTTTCCCAATGACGAGGCTCTGGTGGAGATAAACCCCGCCAATCAGCCCGCCCATACCACAACATGGCGCGAATACAATCTTATCGATCCCGCCGAGGGTGACAAATACCGCCGTTCTATGACCTGGCGGCAGTTTGACATGGAAGCCAACCGCGCCGCCAATCTTCTGCTTACACGCGGTGTGAAAAAGGGCGACAAGGTAGCTATCCTCATGATGAACTGTCTCGAGTGGCTGCCCGTTTATTTCGGCACACTGAAATGCGGTGCTCTCGCCGTTCCCATGAATTACAGATACACCGCCGAGGAGATCAAATACTGTCTCGATCTGGCGGACGCCTCCGTGCTCATCTACGGTCCCGAGTTCATAGACCGTGTCGCCGCCGTTAAGGATCAGCTTGACGGCGTGAAGACCTTTTTCTTCGTGGGCGACAACGTGCCCGAGGGCGCCGACAGCTACAGCGAATACGTGACCTACTGTTCCGTCAATCCCCCGCCGGTCTCCCTCTCCGAGGACGACCACGCGGCCATATACTTCTCCTCCGGCACAACGGGCTTCCCCAAGGCGATCCTCCACGCGCACCGGGCGCTTCTGTGCTCCGCGCGCACCGAGCAGAATCACCACGGCCAGACCCGTGACGACGTATTCCTCTGCATACCGCCTCTCTACCACACCGGCGCGAAAATGCACTGGTTCGGCAGTCTCCTGTCCGGCTCCAAGGCCGTTATCCTCAGAGGCGTTAAGCCCGAATGGATAATGCAGGCGGTCAGTGAGGAAAAGGCCACCATCGTATGGCTCCTCGTGCCGTGGGCACAGGACATCCTCGACTCCATCGACCGGGGAGATATAAAGCCCGAAGAATACAGACTCTCCCAGTGGAGACTTATGCACATCGGCGCACAGCCCGTTCCCCCGTCCCTCATCAAACGCTGGAAGGAGAAATTCCCGCATCACCAGTACGACACCAACTACGGTCTCTCCGAATCCATCGGCCCCGGCTGCGTGCACCTGGGTGTTGAAAACATCGAAAAGGTGGGCGCCATCGGGGTTCCCGGCTATATGTGGGAAGCGAAGATCATCAGGCCCGACGGTACCGAGGTAAAGCGCGGCGACGTGGGAGAGCTTGCGGTCAAGGGTCCCGGCGTCATGCTCTGCTACTACAAGAACCCCGGGGCAACGGCTGAGATCCTCCACGACGGATGGCTCTGGACCGGCGACATGGCAAAGCAGGACGAGGACGGCTTCATCTTCCTCGTAGACCGCAAAAAAGACGTCATCATCTCCGGCGGCGAAAACCTCTACCCCGTACAGATCGAGGACTATCTGCGCGCCAACGAAAAGATCAAGGACGTTGCCGTCATCGGTCTGCCCGACGAGCGCCTCGGCGAGATTGCCGCGGCGATAATCGAGCTGAAAGAGGGCTGCACAGCAACCGAAGAAGAGATCAACGGCTTCTGCGAGGAGCTGCCCCGCTACAAGCGCCCCAAGAAGATCATTTTTGCAGACGTGCCCCGCAATCCCACCGGAAAGATCGAAAAGCCCAAGCTCCGCCGTATCTACTGCGGTGATGTGGCACTGGTAGAGCGTCAGATAACGAAATGATGAACAGAGGAGAATATCCCCGCCCCGGTTTCCGCAGGGGTCCCGGAACCGTCCTTTTACTGAACGGTGAATGGGACTTCGGCTACGGCCGCGAGGGCGAATATGACAAAAAAATAAACGTACCGTTCGTGCCGGAGGCTCCGGCCTCCGGCATCGGTGCCGTTACGGAGGATAAGTGGGTACGGTACCGCCGCACCTTCACTCTGCCTGCGGATTTCCTTTGCGGCAGGGTTTTGCTGCATATCGGCGCCTCGGACTACGAGACCACGGTCCGAATAAACGGCGTCACAGCGGGCGTGCACGTGGGCGGCTACACCCCGGCGGAGCTTGACGTAACGCAGTATCTGCGCCCGGGTGAAAACACTGTTTCCGTCGATGTTTTCGACGACACTGCCTCCCCCCTCCAGCCCTCCGGCAAGCAGGCGGCGGACGCGCCCCACGGGTGCTTCTACACCAAATGCACAGGTATATGGCAGACGGTATGGCTGGAAAAAGTGCCGGATACCTATATCAGATCCGTAAAGATCCTCCCTGACGTGAAAGGAGAAAAAGTCGATCTCACCGTCGAGCTTTCGGAAGCGGCAACGGTCTCGGCAGAGGTCTCCTTTGGGGGCAAGACCGTCGGACGGGGCGGCGGCAGCGGTCTGACCGTCTCGTTTTCCGTCGGTGTTCCCGATCCTGTTCTGTGGGATATCGGTGCCGGCAACCTTTACGATGTGCGCCTCTCTTGCGGCGGCGATACCGTCGATACCTATTTCGGGATGAGGTGCATCGAAACAGACGGCAGAAAGCTGCTCCTGAACGGGAAACCTCTGTTCATGCGGCTGCTTCTCGATCAGGGCTACAACCCCGAGGGCATATATACCGTTCCGGATGCCGCCATGTTCGCGTCCGACATCGACCTCTGCATGGCAGCGGGCTTCAACGGCTCCCGTATGCACATGAAGGTCTTCGAGCCCGGATTCATATACGAGGCCGACCGCAAAGGCTATCTCCTGTGGGGCGAGTTCCCCAACTGGGGACTGGATATTTCCGACCCGCGGGCAACGGACGTTTTCCTGCCCCAATGGGAGGAAGTCCTCAGGCGCGATGTCAACCATCCGTCCGTAATCGGCTGGTGTCCGTTTAACGAGGCATTTCCGGGAGACAATAAGGACATAATGAAAAAAGCGGTGGAGATAACGAAAAAGTTTGACCCCACGCGCCCCGTGATCGACACCTCGGGCTACGTTCATTCCGCTCTTTGCGATATTTACGACGTACACGACTACGTGCAGGACCCCGCCACATTTTCGGAGCATTTCTCGTCTTTCCCCGAAAAGGTCTTTACAAACGGCTTTGAGGGAGACACGGGCTACGACGGTGAGGTGCCCTACTTCGTTTCCGAGTTCGGCGGCGCTTTCTTCGACATCGACGCCGAGCACGAGAACGGGAAGCAGGATTCGGGAAATCCCTGGGGCTACGGCAAAGCGCCCGAAAACGAGGACGAGTTCATCGCCCGCCTCGGCGCCCTTTGCAAAATTCTTCGGGAAAACCCCGAAATATGCGGCTTCTGCTACACGCAGTTCACCGACGTGATGCAGGAAATGAACGGTATTTTCGCATACGACCGCCGCGCTAAATTCGACATGGAAAGAGTGCGCCGTGCGGTGGAAGGAGATACATGAAAAAAATCGCGATCGTCACCGGAGCATCCTCCGGTATGGGAAGAGAATTCGCGCGGACTGCGTCCAGGGAGGGTAATTTCGACGAGATATGGCTCATCGCCCGCCGAGAAGAAAGACTTTCGGAGCTCTCCGACGAGCTCTCTGTCCCCGCTAAGGTACTCCCCTTTGACCTTACCGTGCGTGAAAACCTCAAAAAGATCTGCGCACTTCTTGAAGAGGAAAAGCCCGATGTCACCCTTTTGGTAAACGCTGCGGGATACGGGAAATTTTCCGCAACGGACAGCTCGGCGGCAGACGAAAACCTCAACATGATGGACCTGAACTGCGGCGCTCTCATGGCGCTCTCGCAGATCTGTCTGCCCTATATGAGCGAGGGTGCGCGGATAGTGAATTTCGCGTCCGTCGCCTCCGTTCAGCCTATCCCGTACATCAACGTTTACGGCGCGACCAAGGCCTTCGTCCTTTCTTTCAGCCGTGCGCTGAACCGTGAGCTCCGGGGGCGCGGCATATCGGTCACCGCCGTCATGCCCTTCTGGACGGCAACGGAATTTTTCGACCGCGCCGTGTCGGAGGACGAGCTTATAGTTAAGAATTACGCCGCAATGTACCGTCCGGAGCAGATAGTGAAGCGTGCGTGGCGCGACGCAATGCGCCGGCGCGACGTCTCAAAATTCGGCTTTATCGCCCGCTCTCAGATGCTTCTGGCAAAGATCCTGCCCCACCGTCTCATTATGACGGCGTGGATGATGCAGCAGGGTCTCAAATAATATCGCAAAACTCTTGAATTCTTTGCAGTTTTGTGATATTATTATCTCATCAAATGAAACGGGGTGATACCAATGGAAATAAAGACATTAAAGGACGGTTCCGTCATGACTGTTGCCCTCAGCGGACGTCTCGACACGACCACCGCGCCCGATTTTGAAAAAGAGCTGGGCGAGCTGGAGGGAGTCTCGGAGCTCATCCTTGATTTCAACGAACTCGAGTACATTTCCTCCGCGGGCCTGCGCGTGCTTCTCTCCGCTCAGAAGAAAATGAAAAATCAGGGCACGATGAAGCTCACCGGCGTGTGCGATAATATCCTCGACGTGTTCGAGATCACCGGTTTTTCCGACATTCTGACCATAGAATAAACCATTACTTCAGCAGGGTTCCCCAAATGGGAGCCCTGCTTTTATTTCATATCACCCGATAAATGTAAATAAATTGGAAATTTACCGTCAAAATGCGGTTTTTTTACCAAAAGTATGGAAATTACGAAAATAGTGTGGTAAACTATATGTTGACGCTGTGCGTCACCTTACATTGTTTATAATTTTATTTAATATTGGAGGATTATTCAATGGCAAACAAATGGGTCTATATGTTCAGCGAAGGCGACATGACCATGCGTAACCTGCTCGGCGGAAAGGGCGCCAACCTTGCCGAAATGACCGGCATCGGACTTCCCGTTCCCCAGGGTTTCACAATCACCACCGAAGCCTGCACTCAGTACTATGAGGACGGCAGAAAGATCAACGACGAGATCATGGCTCAGGCCATGGAAGGTGTTAAGAAAATGGAAGAGATCAACGGCAAGAAGTTCGGCGATCTCAAGAATCCTCTCCTCGTTTCCGTCCGTTCCGGCGCACGTGCATCCATGCCCGGTATGATGGACACCATCCTTAACCTCGGTCTTAACGACGAAGTTGTTGAGGCAATGATCGCCGGCAACCCCGACCCCAAGTTCAAGAGATTCGTTTACGACTCTTACAGAAGATTTATCCAGATGTTCTCCGACGTCGTTATGGAAGTCGGCAAGAAATATTTCGAAGAGCTCATCGACCAGATGAAGGCTGAGAAGGGCGTTCAGTTCGACGTTGAACTCACCGCTGACGACCTCAAGACCCTTGCAGGTCAGTTCAAGGCTGAGTACAAGGAAAAGCTCGGCGAGGACTTCCCCTCCGATCCCGTTGTTCAGCTGAAGCTCGCTATCGAGGCTGTGTTCCGTTCATGGGACAACCCCCGTGCAAACGTTTATCGCCGTGACAACGATATCCCCTACTCCTGGGGTACCGCAGTCAACGTAATGCCCATGGTATTCGGTAACCTTAATGACAACTCCGGTACCGGCGTTGCATTCACCCGTGACCCCGCTACCGGCGAGAAGAAGCTCATGGGTGAGTTCCTTAAGAACGCACAGGGCGAGGACGTCGTTGCAGGTGTCCGTACTCCTATGCCCATCGCACAGATGGAGCAGGAGTTCCCCGAAGCATACGCTGACTTCGTTAAGGTCTGCGGCATCCTCGAGGATCACTATCACGATATGCAGGACATGGAGTTCACTGTTGAGAACGGCAAGCTCTACATGCTCCAGTGCCGTAACGGTAAGAGAACCGCTCCCGCAGCTCTCCAGATCGCTTGTGACCTGGTTGACGAGGGCATGAAGACCGAGGAAGAGGCCGTTCTCATGATCGACCCCAGAAACCTCGACACTCTTCTCCATCCCCAGTTCGACGCTAAGGCTCTCAAGGCCGCTAACGTTATCGGCAAGGGTCTGGGTGCATCCCCCGGCGCTGCCTGCGGTAAGATCGTCTTCACCGCTGACGACGCAGAGGCTTGGAAGGCACGCGGCGAGAAGGTAGTTCTCGTTCGTCTTGAGACCTCTCCCGAGGACATCACCGGCATGAAGGCCGCTGAGGGTACCCTCTCCGTCCGCGGCGGTATGACCTCCCACGCAGCAGTTGTTGCACGCGGCATGGGCAAGTGCTGCGTTTCCGGCTGCGGCGACATCGCTATGGACGAAGCAAACAAGAAGTTCACTCTGGCCGGCAAGGAATTCCACGAGGGCGATTTCATCTCCATGGACGGCTCCACCGGTAACATTTTCGACGGCATCATCGCTACCGTTCCCGCTTCCATCAGCGGCAACTTCGGCAGAGTTATGGCATGGGCTGACAAGTACAGAAGACTTAAGGTCCGCACCAACGCCGACACTCCCGCAGATGCTAAGAAGGCAAGAGAACTGGGCGCTGAGGGTATCGGCCTCTGCCGTACCGAGCACATGTTC
>JAZLKW010000027.1:0-4929 GCA_045597805.1 Candidatus Avispirillum sp.
TATGAGGGAGGTCTGCTGACGTTGTACCCGCAAAGGCAGAGCCTTTGCCGAAGTGATACTTAAATTTGGGGAAGGGGGACCGTCTTTTTTGCGAAGCAAAAATCGCTTGCGCAGCAAGCGCTGACGGTGGATGAGGTGTCCTTCTGAACAATATCGATAGGCTTATGCTATAAGAAAAGTTGTGCAGATGGACAATCCCTCCACCGCTATCGCGGTCCCCCTCCCTTTGTCCCTCCGGGACTAAGGGAGGCTATTCGCTAAACTACAATTTCGCATCACGCGCCGCGTATGATATCGCCGGGCTTTACCTCTATGGGTGAGCGGACGGTGAATATCATGCCGGGGTGGGGAGCGGACTCTATTCTTTCGCCCGCTTCGTTTTTCATTTCGGACAGGTGAAGCTCTATGCCCGTTCTGCCGGGGGTGAGCAGCTCCGCGTCGCTTTCGTCAAGGGTCTTATTCCTCTGTATGAATTTGGCGACGCCTCCCGCCTCACAGCCCTCGATCGCCGTTGCCAGATATGCTTTTTCTCTTATGTATCCGGGCTCGGTGACGAGATTTGCATCGGTATGGGGGTCCGTGAAGAAGAATCCCGTACCGTATTCCCTATGGGAGACAGAATCAAGCTCATAGCGCATGGCGGGGTCGAAGACGTAGTTATCTTTGTCTTTGAGGTAGGCTTCAAGCGCCATTTTATATGTATTTGTTACCACGGCGGTATAGTACGCGCTGCGCACTCTTCCCTCCAGCTTGAAGCTGTCTATGCCGGCCTCGCAGAGCTCGGGGATATGCTCTATCATACACATATCCTTGGAGGACATTATGAAGCTGTCGCCGCCGTCCTCTATGACGGGCAGAAGCTCATCAGCCCTTTTTTCCTCCGCGATCTCGGTCTTTCTGGAATAAATCCAACGGCAGGGCTGAGCGCAGGCGCCGCGATTGGCGTCTCTGCCCACGAAATGCTGGGACAGAAGGCATCTGCCGCTGTACGCCACGCACATGGAACCGTGGACGAAGCACTCTATTTCAAGATCTTCGGGAATATTCTTCTTTATATTATTTATGGCTTCGAGAGACAGCTCTCGGGCGAGGACTACCCGTCTTGCGCCCAGATCATACCAGACCTTGCAGGAGGCGGCGGACACCACACTCGCCTGTGTGGAAACGTGGAGTGCGACGTTGGGCGCACATCTGCGGAGAAGCGCGGCGACGCCCGGGTCGGAAACTATGGCGGCGTCCGCCCCGATCTCTCCGAGGTACGTGAGAAATCGTCTGAGCTCACGGTATTCGCTGTCGCGGGGCATTATGTTCACGGTGACATACACCTTTACGCCCTTTTCGTGGCAGAACGAAACCGCGTCTCTCAGCTCCTCGTCGGTGAAGTTGCCGGAGGCGGCGCGCATACCGAAATGCTTGCCCGCCAGGTATACCGCGTCGGCTCCGAAATACACTGCGGAACGCAGTTTTTCAAAATCCCCTGCCGGGGACAGTATCTCGGGTCTCTTATTCATAGTCACAGCAGAAACGCTCTGCGATATAGGGGCGCACGAATTCGTCTGCCGCCGCCACGTGGAGAGGATGCTTTTTATAGTTGAGGTAAGAGTCGTTATCGGTGAATTCGCAGTAAAGCATCATATCCGCACTTGAGGTGGGGAGCATTTCGCATTCAACCTCTATTTTCAAAAGTCCCGGAATCTTTCCCGCAAGGGCTTCGAGAGCATTTTCGGCATTTGCCTTAATCGTTTTCTTTTCCTCTTCCGGGAGGTCTTTCAGTTTCCAGATTATCACGTGCTTCATAGTCAGTCCTTTTATACGTTCATGATCACGGGAAGGATCATGGGTTTTCTCTTTGTTTTGCTGAAGAGGTATTTAGCGAGGCTTTCCTTTACGCTGTTTTTCATCTGCGTCCATTCGGTGACGCCGCAGTCCAGAGCATTATCCAGCACTCCCGCCGCGATGGCACGCGCCTCGTCCATCAGCTCTTCGGATTCCCTCACATAAACAAAGCCGCGGGAAATAATATCGGGGCCGCTGACGACCGTACGTTCGTCTATGTCCACAGTTGCCACGACAACGATAAGGCCGTCCTGTGAAAGGTGCTTCCTGTCGCGGAGGACTATGTTGCCCACGTCGCCCACTCCGTAGCCATCAATGAGAACGCGGCCGGAGGGCACCGTACCCGCACGCTTGCAGCTTTGGCCGTCAAGCTCCAGCACTTCGCCGATGTTCATGACAAATATATCCGCGGGATCCATGCCCATGAATTCCGCCAGCTCCTTATGCTGCATCAGATGGCGGTACTCGCCGTGGATGGGCATGAAGAATTTCGGTCGGGTCAGGTTATGCATGAGCTTCAGCTCCTCCTGGCAGGCATGGCCCGAAACGTGGACCTCGGGGTCATCGTGATACACGTTTATGCCGCGTTTATAGAGCTCGTTTACTATTCTGCCGATAAGCAGTTCGTTACCGGGGATGGCATGGGAGGAGAGCACCACTATATCCTTTGAGGTGAGCTCCACCTGACTGTGGTCGGAAAACGCCATTCTGTACAGTGCCGACATGGGCTCGCCCTGGCTTCCGGTGGTGACAATGGTTATCATATCCGGGGGATATTTGCCGATATCGGAAACGTCGATGAGTACGTTTTCGGGCACTTTCATGTACCCTAATTTCACCGCGGCGCCGATAATATTCTCCATGCTCCGCCCGGTGACGGCCACTCTTCTTCCGAACTTGACGCTGGCATCGATTATCTGCTGTACGCGGTGAACGTTGGACGAGAATGTAGCGATGACTATTCTCTTGTCGGTGTTGGTGAGGAAAATATGTTCGAGGGAGGACGCTATGGTCTTCTCGGAGGGGGTATAGCCGCTCCGTTCCACGTTGGTGGACTCGCACATGAGGAGGAGAACTCCGTCGTTGCCGTATTCACCAAGTCTGGTCACGTCCATCATGGAGCCGTCTATGGGGGAGACGTCCAGCTTGAAATCGCCCGTATGGATAACGGTGCCCACAGGAGTGCGCACCGCTATGGCGCAGGCGTCTGCTATGGAGTGGTTCACGTGGATGAACTCGCACTGGAACGCTCCTGCGCGAATGACGCTTCCCGCCTCAACGGTGATGAGCTTGACGCTGTCGGTCATTCTCTCCTCGCGGAGCTTGTTTTCAAGGATCCCCAGGGTGAGCCTCGTTCCGTATACGGGAGGGTTTATCTGCTTCAATATATAAGGCAGGGCACCTATGTGGTCCTCGTGACCGTGGGTCAAAAATATGCCTCTGATTTTGTCGGCGTTCTTTTCAAGATAGGTTATGTCGGGGATCACCAGGTCTATGCCCGGCATATCCTCATCGGGGAAGGCAAGGCCGCAGTCAATGACTATTATATCGTCGGCGTACTCGAAGACTGCTATGTTCTTGCCTATCTCATTAAGGCCTCCGAGCATCATTACCTTTAATTTGTGTTTAGCCAATTGTAACTCCTTTCGTAATTCCCGCAAAACCGCAAAAAACCGCTGTGCTGCGGCGGCGGTCGGGTCCTTTCGATACGTCCGAGGGCGGCGGTACGTATCCGGATCCGGCAGGCTATTGAAAAATAACGAACTACTACGTCAACTACATTATATCACAATTATTCCTTTTGTCAACAGTATACTATGCTTCTTGATCACCTGAAATTGTAGTTTCGCGAGATGCCTTCCCTGGTAAGGGAAGGGGGACCGCTTGCGGTGGATGAGTCGTCTGCTGAAAGGTAAAGGCTTATCTCTGTACGTTATGCTGACACGGTACGAACTCATCCGACAAAAGCCGGGGGAGATTCCGGCTTCGCCGCCAACCACACCATTGGCGAACAGTGCGTCAAACTACAATTAATCAAAATGAAACGGGAGGCTGTGCCTCCCGTTTTCCGCTTATTTCTTATTAAGTCTCTCGCCGACGGCGCCGCCGGGATGGATGACCGCGAACTGCTCGTTCTTATATCCCGTTTCCTCGATGAGGGCTGCCTGCAAAGCGTGGAAAATAACACAGAGTGCTGTGGTGCTTGTCGTTCCCTGACTGTTGTACTTATCCGTTTCACGGTTGACGTGCTGTTTCAGCACTATATCAGCTCCCGTTGCAAGGGGGGATGCCAGATTCTCCGTTACGGTGATAACGATGACACCCTTTTTCCTGCAGATATCAAGAATGGGCAGAAGCTCTTTCGTTTTACCGCCCCGGGATGCAAACACCATTACGTCACCCTCCTGCAGAAAGCCCGTTGCGCCGTGGACTGCCTCGGCGGGGGAAATGAACCGGGAGGGTCTTTCTATACAGCAAAGGAGATGGGAAAAGTGCTGACAGATAATGCCGGAATGACCGCAGCCGGACGTACCGATGCGGGGTGCTTTTGCCAGGACCTCTACTGCCTTTGCAAAAAGTTCGTCGTCAAAATATTCAAGCTCTTCACGGATACATTCCGCTTCGATCTCGTATGCTTCTCTTGCCGCTTTCAATGCTTCTTTCGTCATGTCACACCTCAATGTTATTGTTTATTTGATTATAACCCCTGCGGCGGGAAAAAGCAACAGTTTTTCGGGCGTGGAGTGTAAATTGTAGTTTGTCGAGCAGTTCTCTTCGCAAAATTTTTTGCCGGCTTTTTTCAAAAAGCCCCAGGGTGCGGGGCGGCGCCCCGCATATCGGCGTTTCTTTTCATAGCTTTTCTTGATGATGAACTTTGGCAAAGGCGAAGCCTTTGCTGGCACAGAACAAGCAGACTTCCGCTTTTGATGTTCTATATGTTCTGTGTGAAAAGCGTCTGACAGTTTGATGTTCAAAAATCAAAGCGGTCTGCTTATTGCCCGCGGCGTCACTTTGTCGCCGGGCAATATGAGGTTTACCCACCTACGGCAGGAACGACAAAGCTTTTGCCCGCTTTTTCTCGCCTAATAAGGC
>JAZLKW010000028.1:0-16402 GCA_045597805.1 Candidatus Avispirillum sp.
GCCTCTTAAAACTTAACTCTTAAAACTTAAAACTCCCCTACAAACTCCAATTTATACCCATCTGAGTATAAAAAGCACCCCGCAAGGGGTGCTTTTTTCAGAGTTTTATTCTCTTCCCGATCTTTCCGGATTCGAACGCGGTTTCTATGACCTTCATGACCATCCTCATCTGATCGTGCGTGACAAGCTGCTCGCACTTGCCGTCTATCGCGTCGCAGAAGTTGCGGTAGTAGTCGTGGGGGTCTGTCTGCGGGAGCGGTATGTCCATTCTCTCGATGGTGCGCTCGCTTCTGGGTGCCACAGTTCTCGAAAGACCTGCCGCCGCTCTCACGGGGAGTATATCGTCGTGGTCGCTCCAGTCAGTGCAGCGGGTGATGTGTATGCTGTCGTTCCAGTCGCGGCAGATCGCCGTACCCGTAGTGCCTCTCATGTACATAAGGGGCAGGGGAATGAAGTTATAAGTGCAGATCTCCACGTGGAGATGCTTTCCGCTCTTAAGGTCTATATCGACGTAGCAGCCATCGTCAACGGGAACGCCGGTGAGATAATCGAATCTGGCGTTCACGCGGTCAACATCGTATCCCAGCATCCAAAGTTGCTGGTCTATCATGTGGACGCCCCAGTCGTACAGCATGCCGCCGCCCGCCTCGACCGTTTTTCTCCAGTCGCCGGGAACGCCGTGGTCGCTGTGTATACGCGACTCAATGCTGATGATATCGCCGATGAGCCCTTCATCGCACACTTTTTTCATGGCGACGAAGTAGTTGTCGAGACGCCTGTTCTGATGCACTGCGAACTTTTTGCCGTTTTTGTTTGCCGCCGCGATCATCCGCTCAAGGGATTCACAGCTGAGGGTAACGGGCTTTTCGCAGATGACATTCTTGCCTGCATTGAGGGTGTCGATAACGAGTGCCTCATGCCTGTCGTTGGGCGTTGCCACGGTAACGATGTCGATATCCGGATCTGCCAGCATCTCGTGGTGGTCACGGTATACGCGGATTCCGCGGCTCTTCGCCAGCTCCTGCTTCTTCGGGTCAATATCGCATATACCCGCTAAGGTACATACGTCGCTTTTCTCAAAATCTATACAGCCCGCGTAGAGCTCACCGAGGATACTGCATGCGTGCCACTGACCCATTCCGCCGTATCCGATAATGCCAACCTGCTTCATATGAACAAACCTCTCTGTGCAAACTATGTCCATTATACGCCCTAAGTCGGTAAAGTCAAGGCAAACGCGGATTTTTTTCTTTTATTTTCTGATAATTTTCAGCTTGGAAACGGGAATCGCTGCAAGTGAGGTGATAATGAGCTCCGGGATCATGTAAAGACCGTTATATATAACGGAATACAGAAGCGCCAGAGCCTTGCCGTCGAAGCGGTTGAGAACGAGAGAGCCGAAAGCGTAAAAGTCATCCTGTGAGAAGAACCATTCTGCCCACTGACCGTAAAAAATGTACCCCGAAACCACGTGAGCGGCGTAGCGTAGAAGAATTGCGAATACGCATCCGAGGACAAGAGCCGCGGTGGGATTGAGCTTTTTCCTGAAAATGCCGCCGAATCCGAGAAGCGTGTAGGCGAGGACATAGTCGATAAGGCAGATCATCAGAGCAGCAGCGGCAGAGCCCATGTAATCGTCGCTCTCAGGCAGGAAAAGTGCCGATACCGTACGGAAGCTGATAAGCATCTGCAGAACTGCGTAGGTGAAAGCACAGCCGAGACCCCACCCCGTGCCGAAAAGGTATGCGGCGAGGATTATGGGCAGCATACTGGCGATGGTGAAGCTCCCGCCGAAGGGCAAATGGAGAAAGGGGATCAGGTCGGAAAGAAGTGCCAGCACCACGGCGATTGCAATAAACATGGCGCAGATCATCAGCTTTTCGGTTTTTGTTTTGTTTTTCATATAAAAATACCTCCCAAACGGCATCGGGAGGCATTTTTATGTTCATCAATACTTCCCTACGCCGGAATTACCCGTATCAGGTTCAAGGGTTCGGAAACATCCGTCTCAGCTCTCCGCATATACCGGAGGGCACCCCCATATTGGATTATTTCATTGTGTCGCCTTATTATACACCCGGCACACGCCGTTGTCAAGGCTTTTGTACTCATTCGTTATGTATCATGACCATTTCGGTGAGGGTATCTCTCAGCTTCTGCATCAGGGTGCTGTCATTTACGCAGTTCTCAAAGGTTATCTCACCGATGACCTTTTCCATCTCCGCGACGATCTCGTCCTTGGAATAGTACTTTTCCAGAAGCTTCAAGAGCCTGATATCGTCCATGGCGGCGCTCATCGCGCGGAGTCTTAAGGAATCGAGAGGGGTGCCGTCGTAGTTCGGATAAACCAGGTAAGCGTCACCGAGAAGACAACCGCCTGCGGGGTTGAGATACGGATTTACTCTGTCGAAGGACCCCATATTGTTGTAAAAATTATATCCCCAGTGCAGAAAGCCCTCGATACCCTCCTTGTAAAGCTGATACCCGATGGAGCGGGTCCTCGCAAGGTGCATTCCGGCGAATCTGTTTGAATATTTCACCCAGGGACCGCAGCAATAGTAAGCCCATCTTTCGGGAACGTTTTCGTTCCGGAAAGCAGGCAGAGCGCCGGTGCTTGGCACGGGGATCTGCATTACGCCTTTTTTGTACAGCTCGACGTTTGAGGAAGCGTCCATTACTTTTCTGCCGGAAAGCAGATCGGAAACGGTTTTCTGCGCCGCCTCGTAGGTTTCGAGATTCCATTCCGAGGGCTCGTCGGAAATATGGAAATACGTTCTGTCGTGAAGCCCTTTTTCGTCGATATATGCGCAAAACGCACGCAGAAAGCTTCTGATAAAACGCGTATACTCTTCTCCCGTCGCATCCGTGTGGATGCCGAACATCTTTTTCTTCCGTCCGTTTTCTTTTACGATGATCTTCGGGGCGTGAGTGGCTCCCCACTGTGTGAACAGATGTGATATCTCAAAGTATCTGATATTGCATCGCTCGCACATTTCTATCCACTTGTCGCAGAGAGAAAAATCAAATAAGTAGTCGTCGCCTTTCTTTTCCACCTGAACGAGCTGGGTGGTCGTTCTCTCACAGGAGGGGTGGGTGTCAAGGGGAATTGTGAAAACGGGCATTAAGATCATATTGATACCGTTTTCCGACGCCCGCCTTATAAAATTCTCGCAGATCATGAAATGACGGCGGCTCCACGGCTTAACATTGTAATAATCCGCAAGGCAGTCGGCATAAAACCAGTTTGTGTACTTGAATTCCTGCTCCGGCAGAGATACGGGCAGGACCTCTATTTCAACTGTATTGGAGGAAACAAGCTCCCCGTTTCCGTTATACAGGCAGAACTCCGTGGGATATTTTCCCGGAGCGATGTCATCGCCCCTGAAGTCAAACCAGGCAGCGTGCAGCTGCCTGCCCACCACGGGCACGGAATTTTTGTGCATCGGGTGGGACAGAAGATCGGGATAAAGCCCCGCGGATGCCCTGAGAAACGTGGGATCAGCCTCCATCGTGACCTCATCGGAATAATCCGTGACTGAGTATACGGGGATGCTGTCAACGACGAACATCTCGGCGTATTTCGCCATTTCGCCGTGAATTACAACATCATAAAGGCAGAAATTCTGCCCCTCGGTCTTGTCCTCGTAAACGGCGAACTGCAGACTGAGCCGTTCGTTTCTGAACATGGAAATCGAAGTGATCTCCGAAAAATCGTCCGTCGTCTGGTCTATGAAGCATTTATCCGATGAGGATATTATTTTTGTAGTGATCATGACAACTCCTCAAAACTTGATATCCGTGATACTGTCGCGGTGCGGATCATCCGATAGAATTATATCCGAGATAATTCTGAAAGTCAATTCAAAGCCGGATATTAGGAGATCCGGAGATTAAAAAACGCGATGCCGTACATCACCCGGATATGACGGAGCAATCCGTAACCGGAGATACTTTCGGTAATAATTCTCATAAAGGAAAACCGCAGATGAATGATTTCATCTGCGGTGATATTTTGTGTACAGCGGACTTATCTCATGCCCTTGTCGTAAGGAACACCCTCCGCCTTGGGCGCACGGGATTTCTTCGACGTGAATGCAAGAACGATAAGCACCACAACATAGGGGATGAGGTTGTAGAAATACATGGGCAGACCCAGATCTTTGAGCGCGAACACGCCGTCGCCGTTCAGGTCCAGCTGAGAGTAGATAACGCCCAAGCACTTCAAGAATCCGAACAGAAGCGAGCCCAGAGCGATGCCGAGAGGCTTCCAGTTGCCGAATATCATGATAGCCAGAGCGAGAAAGCCCATGCCGGCGACCGTGCCCTCCGCGGTGCCGCCCGCGGTGGTGGCGATGTATGCGTAACCGCCAAGGCCTGCCAGAGCACCGGAAATAGTGGTGCCCAGATATCTCATGCGGTGCACGTTTATACCCACGGAGTCTGCCGCCTGGGGATGCTCGCCGCAGGCGCGGAGCCTCAGTCCCGTCTTCGTCTTATAAAGAACGACGGACAGGATGATGAACAGACCGATGATGATGAAGGTGGAGATGTACGCCTTATCGAAGAATATGCGGTACAAAGCGCCGGGGAAGCCTTCGCTGCCCTTTGCGGGATCCTTCAGTATAACGAATTTGATGTCCTTGGGCATGACCAGCTTGTCCTGCATGAAAAACACCTTTACGAAGAATAGCGTCAGCGCGGGAGCGAGCAGGTTCAGCGCCGTGCCGCCGATGGTCTGGTCGGCTTTAAGGTTCACCGCCGAGAACGATAAGAGAAGCGAGAACAGAGCGCCGGATATCGCGGCGGCGAGAAGTCCCGCGAGAAATACGATCTGCGGCTTGTCCGCGAGAACGTCGTTCACCTGGATGAAATATACGGTGATTGCGCCCATAAAGGAACCGAAGATCATCATACCGTCAAGGGCGATGTTGATGATACCGGAGCGCTCGGCAAACATACCCGCCATGGCGACTATCAGAAGCGGCGCCGTATAAATGAGAGTTTTCTGCAGAAGAAAGATCATTTATCCTCGCCCCCTTCCATTTTTGCTTCTTCGAACGCGGCAGCGACGGCGCGGTCAGTTTTCTTTTCCTTTTTCCTCGCGGAGATCCTCTTCACGATTCCCTTCAAGAACATGGCAAAGCCCGAGAAGTAGATGATGACCGCTACGATGAGGTCGGAAACGTACTCATTGAATGAAGTGAAGCCCGCAAGGTTGAACCCGCCCTTGCCCAGATAACGGAGGAATATTCCGCTGAAGATAACGCCTATGGGATTGTTGTTCGCAAGGAGCGCGATGGGAATACCGTTGAAACCGTCGTTGGGCAGGCTTCCGTAGGTATTCCAGAGGAAGTCGTTCTTGCCGTTCAGATACCACAGCGCGGCGCCGCCTGCGGCGAGAGCGCCCGCTATCATCATGGAGAACACGATGTTGCGCTTCTCGTTCATGCCCGCGTATTTAGCGGCGTTCTTGTTGAAGCCGCAGGCGCGGAGCTCGTAGCCGAAAGTGGTCTTTGTGAGAAGCACGTAAATCACGATGGCGAACAGAATGGTTATGAAAAGGCTTATGTCTACGTTGGAGCCGGGGAACAGCTTATCAAGTCCCCATCTGGGGGTTATGACGCCGTTGAAGGACGTGGGCTTTATGAATTTCGTTTTGGTCTCTGCGATGTTTATGTAATTCTCGCCGGAGATGGAGAATATCCAGCTCACCACGTTGGCGGCGATCCAGTTGGTCATGATACACACTATGACCTCGTTGACGCCGAAAAACGCTTTGAAAAGGCCGGGCACGGCGCCCCACAGAGCACCTGCCGCCATGCCGCCCAGAAGCGCAAGCAGCCAGATGACACCTGCGGGAACGGCAGAGGAGGGAATGGAGAGTGCGATGAGAAGGCTCGTCATGGCGCCCATGAGGTACTGACCGGGCGCGCCTATGTTGAAGAGGCCCGTCTTGAAGGCGAGCGCCACGGAAAGACCGGTCATCACCACCGGGGTCGCTTCAAGAAGCATGTCGCCCAGGTTGAATCTGATAAGGCTCTCCGTACCGCTGGCGAAGGGGCCTCCGAGGATTATCCCGATGCCCTTGAAAGCATCGGAAACGGGAATGTCGGGGTTGGAGAGAGCAAGTATGAACAGCACCAGCCAGCCCACAAGGATTCCGCCAAGGATACATATCAGCGAGGATATGACCGTGGCAAATCCGTCGGAACGGAAAAAGCTCTTCTTCTCGAGAGAGGGCAGATTTTTATTCGCCATGGTTTTCATCCTCCTTCTGACGTTTTGCGCCCGCCATGTATAGGCCGAGCTCCTGGACCGTTATCTTCTTCGGATCAAGCTCACCCACGATCTCACCCTCGTACATAACGAGTATGCGGTCGGAGACGTTCATGACCTCGTCAAGCTCCAGGGAAATGAGCAGAACGGCGCACCCGCTGTCGCGGCTTTCCACGATCTTCTGATGCACGTTCTCGATAGCGCCCACGTCCAGACCTCTTGTAGGCTGTACCGCTATGAGCAGAGAATGCTCGCGGTCAAGCTCTCTCGCGATTATGGCCTTCTGCTGGTTGGCGCCGGACATTCCTCTGGCGGGGGAGAGGGGGCCCTCACCGCTGCGTACGTCATAATCGTCGATAAGGCGGTTTGCGTAATCGCGGACTTCACCGAACTTAATAAATCCGCCCTTCTGGAACTGCGGTTCGAAATATCTCTGAAGAACGAGGTTCTGTTCAAGCGAGTAGTCAAGCACCAGACCGTGCTTGTGCCTGTCCTCGGGAATGTGGCTCATACCGTGGGTATTGCGGTAGCGGATGCTCTTGTGGGTGATGTCCTCGCCGCACAGGGTTATCCTTCCGCTCTTCATGGGCTCAAGCCCCGTCAGCGCGTGTACGAACTCTGTCTGACCGTTGCCGTCGATGCCGGCTATGCATACGATCTCACCGCGCCGCACGGAGAGGGAAACATCGTGAACGGCGTCCTTTTTGTGAGTTCTGCTCTTTACCGACATGCCGGAGATCTCCAGTACGGTCTCAGAGGGTTTTGCCTCGTCCTTGTCCACCACGAACTTCACGTCGCGTCCGACCATCATGTTGGAAAGCTCCTCCTTGGTGGTCTCTGCGGTGTTCACGGTGCCCACACACTTGCCCTTGCGAAGCACGGTGCATCTGTCGGAGACGGCCATGATCTCATTGAGCTTGTGGGAAATGAACAGGATTGACTTGCCCTCGGCGGCGAGATTCTTCATGATCTGCATGAGCTCGTCGATCTCCTGCGGGGTCAGCACGGCGGTAGGCTCGTCGAAGATGAGAATGTCGTTGTCGCGGTACAGCATTTTGAGGATCTCCGTCCTCTGCTGCATGCCTACGGTGATGTCCTCCACCAGAGCGTCCGGGTCAACGTTGAGACCGTAGGACTCGGAGAGGAAAAGGACTTTTTTTCGCGCTTCCTTCTTGCTGAGGAAGCCCGCCCTTGTAGGCTCCACGCCCAGAATAATGTTGTCCAGAACGGAGAATACCTCCACCAGCTTGAAGTGCTGATGCACCATTCCGATGCCCAGAGCGTTGGCGTCGTTGGGGTCGTCGATAGTCACGGGCTCGCCGTCCTTGAAGATCTGCCCCTCCTCCGCCTTGTAAAGGCCGAACAGAACGGACATGAGAGTGGATTTTCCCGCGCCGTTCTCGCCCAGCAAAGCGTGGATCTCGCCGCGCCGCAGACCCAGATTGATGTTATCGTTGGCGATGATGCCGGGGAAGACCTTCGTTATCCCCCTCATCTCGATAACGTACGGCTCCGTCGCCGCTGTCATTATGTTATCCATAAAAAATCTGCCTTTCGGGATCTAATAAGCGTTGATAAAAGAAAAAGCGGTCTTTCTCTTATCACCGCCTGTTAAAATGAGGGGTGCATCCGAAGATGCACCCCATTTCGCGATGTGTGTCAGTTTTCGAATACGATGGTAACGTTGTCGCTGATCTGGAGCCAGTCTGAGTTCTCGTTTGCGTTGTCGGGAGTAGCCGCGTCGGGAACGATCTCGCCGGATTTGATCTTTGCGAAGAGCTCGTTGTACTGTTCAACGGTGAAGTTCTTCATGGACCAGGTCTCGGTGGGAAGTCCGGTAGCGTCCTCAGCAGCGCCGAGGTTCTGAGCCTTGTCCGCAAGCTTTTCGTCCCACTCGCCGTTGTAGAGCTGAGTCAGAACGAGCTTAACGGAAGCCTGAAGACCCTTTACAGCGGAGGTGATGACCTGCTCGGACTCGCCGGACTGGTCAACGTCAACGCCGATGATCTTAGCTTCGGGATATTCTGCAGCCGCACTCTTAACGGAGTCGAACATAGAACCGCCGCAGGAGAATACGACCTCAGTGCCTGCTGCGTACCAGCCGGCGATCTGTGCCTGGAGCTCAGCGGAAGCGGAGAACGCGTCGCCGAACTTGAAGCTGAAGTTGACAGTGATCTTCTCGTCTTTTTCTTTTGCAGCTGCTGCAGCGCCCTGTACGAAGCCGTAGCCGAAACGGTTACAAGCGGGGTTGGTTCCGCCGCCGCCGCCGGTGAAGCCCAGCTTGGTGTAGCCTTCCATTACTGCTGCATAGCCTGCAAGATAACCGGATTCCTGTTCCTTGTAGACGATAGCGGTAACGTTGGGAAGACCCAGTGCCCAGCCGTCAACGAACACGAACTTAACGTCGGGGTTGGCGGTAGCAACTTCCGTGATGGCGTTGGCCTGCAGGAAACCGGGGGTAACGATGACCTTAGCACCGTTGGCAACTGCCTGGTTCATAGCCGCGATTCTGTCGTTGTCGTTTGCATCGGAGCCGTTAGCGGGCTGATAGTACTTGTAGGAAAGGCCGTTTTCGAGAGCGTAAGCCTCTGCGCCTTCGTATGTACCCTGGTTGAAGCCCTTGTCCTTCAGCTGACCCACGTCGGTAACGATGGCGATCTCATATTTGCCGTCGCCTGCGGGAGCCTTGGTCTCGTCGGGATCCTTTTCGTTTGCAGTCTCGCCGCAGCTGCAGAGAACTACAGAGCAGAGCATGATGACTGCAAGTAAGAGAGCGAGTAATTTTTTCATAACAACCTCCATGAAATTTTTTTGTCGCTGACAATATTTTACTATAACATTCACAAAAAATCAATAGTTTTTGTGAAAATCTTCCAAAAACTCAAATTATGAGCACAAGGCGCTGAAAAGGGTGAAAAAACAAAAAAGAGCGGAAAAATATCGCCCCGAAACGGTTGCAAAAACAAAAAGAGTGTGCTAATATTTAACTACAGTGAATATGAAAGGAATCCTTCATCATGGCTAAAAAAATCAATGTAACCATCTGGAACGAGTTCAGACACGAAAAATCCAACGAGTACGTTAAGTCCATCTATCCCGACGGCCTCCACGCCTGCATCGCAGAGCAGATAAAGTGTGACGATTTCGAGATTACCCTTGCATCTCTCGACGAGCCCGAATGCGGACTTCCCGATGAGGTCCTCAACAATACCGACGTCCTTATCTGGTGGGGCCATATGGCACATTGGGAGGTACCCGATGAGCTGGTTGCAAAGGTCCGCCGCAGAGTGTATATGGGCATGGGTCTTATCGCTCTTCACTCCGCTCACTATTCCAAGGTATTCGACACCGTTGTGGGCACCACCGGCAACCTGACCTGGGGCGCTGAAATGCCCGAGATAGTATGGAACATCAATCCCACTCACCCCATCGCTAAGGGTATTCCCACCCACTTCAAGATCGCGGAGGAGGAAGTATACGCAGAGCCCTTCCAGATCCCCGAGCCCGATGAAATAGTGTTCCTCGGCTGGTACGAAAAGGGTTACGTATTCCGCTCCGGCTGTACGTGGAGACGCGGCTTCGGCAAGGTGTTCTATTTCCAGCCCGGTCACGAGTCCGTTCCCACCTTTAAGAATCCTTACGTCATTCAGGTAATCAAGAACGCCGTCTACTGGGCAAAGCCCGCGCTTGACGATATGGGATACAAGGCCATCGACTCTTCTCCCTGCCTCCAGGATTGGTTTGCAGGCGATGAGGATATCGAAGAATTCAAGAAATAATGCCCGTTTCCGAATATGAAAAAGATGACAGGGAGTCCTCTTGCGGGACTCCTGTCATCGTTAAAATACAATCCACCCAGAGAGATATGACCGGAACGGGCTTCTTCGGGGAGGCGGTGCTGCGCGGCGATACCCCCGAGGAAATACTGGAGGACGCCGAAGAAAGAAACGACGAAAGAGCGGACGGCTCCTACGTGCTCACCACGGAGGGAACTCTCCGTGACGGCGACAGACTGTTTGTCAGCTATAAGGAAGCGGAGCTTTCCGAGGACGGCGAGTGCATAACGGAGATATCCTTTTCGCACGGCGAGCCCGGATGCGTTACCGTCACACGCAGCGGTTCAATTTCCTCGGCGTTCGTCATTGAAGGCGGAAAACGTCAGTACAGCGTCTACAAGACCCCATACGGTCCCCTCGAAATGTGCATTTACGCACGACGTGTGGATAACAGACTGACGAAAAACGGCGGCACCCTCATCCTCGACTACGCCGTGGAGCTGAAAGGCATGACGGCACAGAGAACGAAAATGCGGGTGGACGTAAGACTGAAGGATAAAGCATGAAATACGATTCCGTTATATTCGATATGGACGGCACGCTCCTCGATACTCTGGGAGACCTTTGCGATGCCGTCAACGCAACGCTCCGTCATTTCGGTTTCCCCGAAAGGACGATTGAAGAGGTCAGGACCTTCGTGGGCAACGGCGTCAGCGTGCTTGTTTTTTCATCCCTGCCGGAGGGCACCGATGAAGAAACGAAAGCAGCGGCGCTGTCATACTATGTGGACTACTACGGAAGTCATAATATGATAAAGACCTGCGCCTACCCCGGCGTCACGGAGCTTCTGGAAAGACTTCGGGACGAGGGAGTGCCCTGTGCCATCGTATCAAATAAAGTGGACCCCGCCGTGCGCGAGCTTGCGGAAATATTCTTCCCGGGTCTCACAAAGACCGCCATCGGTGAAAAAGAGGGCATACGCAGAAAGCCCGCTCCCGATTCCGTTTTTGCCGCCATGGAGATTATCGGATCAAAAAAGCCCGTATACGTGGGAGATTCCGAGGTCGACGTTGCAACGGCGAAGGCGGCCGGCATCGACGGCATATTCGTCACGTGGGGCTTCCGCGGCAGAGAACTCCTGAGGGAGGCAGGCGGCAAGGTCATCGTCGATTGCGCCGAAGAACTTTACGAAGCTTTATGAGACACGTTCCGAAAGCTCCCACCACGGAGATAGAGGTGCTTACCTTTGAGAAGGCACTTGTCCCCTCGGCGACGGAGGACTACGACCGCGAAAAATGGGTATACGTGCCGGATTTCTATTCGGAATACCGTTATATCCTGGGCACCAGAGGGAAAAAGCCGCTTATATGTATAGGCGTCAATCCCTCCACGGCAAAGCCGGACGCTCTTGACCGCACGCTCCAGAGCGCGCAGAGGATAGCTCTTCATAACGGCTACGACAGCTTCATCATGTTCAACGTGTACGCCCAGCGTGCCACCGATCCGGACCTGATGGAAAAGGAGCCTAACGAGCTTCTGCACAGAGAGAACCTGGCCGCGTTCGAATACGTTTTGCGCCTTTCGGACGGTGAGCCGTCCGTGTGGGCGGCGTGGGGCTCAGTCATAGAAAAGAGAAAATATCTTCCCCGGTTCGTCCTTGATATGATAGCCGTGGGGGAAAAATATAATGCCAGATGGTACACGGCGGGGGAACGCTCGAAAAAAGCGGGACACCCCCATCATCCGCTGTATCTTAAGTCCGACTCACCCCTCGACCCCTTTGACGCGAGTGAGTATTGTAATACGCTGATAAATTGTAGTTTGGCGAGCAGTGTGGAGTTTTAAGTTTTAAGAGTTAAGTTTTAAGAGGCCACGGGGCGGCGAAGCCGCCCACACCCCGTAGGGGTGTCATTGCGAGCCCTGCACTTCCTCCGGAAGTGGGTCCGCAGACTGGTCGTGGCAATCTCTACGAACGATTTAGTCTATCTAATATAGGTGCCATCAGAGCATTAGTAGAGATTGCCACGGTCGGGCGATGCCCTCCCTCGCAATGACACCTTTGGAGCGTTCCGCTCCTGCGGTGTGCGGCAGGGGACGTTCATCTCCATACAGAAACGGGGCGTTTCACGCTCCCGTTTCGTTTCGCTTGCATAAATCATCCGTCAGCCAGCGAAGAAACGCTTTAACAGCGAAGCGTCTCTCGCCTGCGGGGGCTTCCCCGCAAACTATAATTTGAAAGGCTCAAAATGTCAAAACCTTACCGCAGGCATGACACAGACATGACAGAGGGCAGTATCGCCGGCAATATCGTCCGCTTTACGGTACCGCTTCTCCTCGGAAATCTGTTTCAGCAGCTTTATAATATGGTGGATACCTGGGTGATAGGACAGACCGGGGAAAACGGCGCGTATGCCGCCGTGGGCTCGGTCGGCCCCATTATCAATATACTTATTGGTTTCTTCCTGGGTCTGTCAAGCGGCGCAGGTGTCGTCATTTCCCAGTTTTACGGCGCGAAGGATGATAAAAACGTAAAGGAATCCGTACATACCTCTATCCTCCTGACCGTGATAATGGGCGTAGTCTTTACGGTCATCGGCGTGCTGATGACGCCCCTCATGCTGCGGCTGATGCTCCATACGGACAGCGCCGCCGATTCCGTATTCCCCTTTGCGAAGACGTACCTCACCATATATTTTTCAGGCATTCTGGGCCTGATGATATATAACATGGGTGCGGGTATACTACGTGCTGTGGGCGACTCCCGCCGCCCGTTCATATTCCTGGTCGTGTCCGCTGTCACAAATACAGTACTGGACCTTCTGTTCGTTTTCAAATTCAAAATGGGTGTCGCGGGCGTGGCATATGCCACCATTATCGCCCAGTTCGTGTCATCTGTGCTGGTCATAGTGACCCTGGTACGTTCCAACGGCGCTTTGAAGCTGACGCTGCGGGGGCTTCGGCTCAATAAGAAAATTCTGGGCAAAATATTCAGAGTGGGTATCCCCGCCGCCCTGCAGATGGCGGTGACGGCGTTCTCCAACGTTTTCGTGCAGTCCTACGTGGCGGGCGTCAACGGCATAAAGGAGTTCTGCCTCGGAGGGTGGACCACGTATACTAAAGTGGAGCAGTTCATATTCCTGCCCATACAGTCGATCGCTTTGGCGGTGACCACCTTCGTTGGACAGAATTTCGGCTGCGGCAATATAAAAAGAGCGAGACGGGGAACTTACGTTTCCTACGGCATCGCCACAGGCGTAACAGTATGTATCGTGATCATAGTGGAACTCCTGACCAATCAGCTTTCCGGAATATTCAACCCGGACGAAAATGTCATATTCTATTCGAATATGCTCCTCCGGTACCTGACCCCGTTCTACCTTCTGTGCTGTGTGAATCAGGTATTCGCATCCTCGCTGCGTGGTGTAGGCAACGCGGCGGCACCTATGATAATCATGCTCGCGTCCTTCGTGGGCTTCAGACAGATATATCTGTTCGTCGTGACGAATTTCATATCAAACGAGCTCCTTCCCGTGGCGGCAGGCTATCCCGCGGGCTGGTTCGTGTGCGCCGTGACCATACTCATATATTTCAGACATTACAAATTCGGAGAGAGACCCGATGATAAGCTTAAATCCCAATGAGGAAATAGTCCGTGCCGTAAAGGAAGGCCTTAAAAGAACGGGAGGCTATTGTCCCTGCCGCCTTGAAAGAACGGAAGATTTCAAATGTATGTGTAAAGAATTCAGAGAGCAGATAAATGATCCCGATTTCGAGGGATTCTGCCATTGTATGCTATATTATAAATCAAAGGATAACAAATAAATATTACACAAAGAGGAGAAAAACATGAAAAAATTCAAATGCAAAGTCTGCGGAGAGATCTTTGAGACAGAGGACGGCGTTGAGGCTGTATGCCCCAAGTGCCGCCAGAAAGGCGATAAGCTTGAAGAACTCGGTGCAAACAAGTACGCCGGCACCGAGACCGAAAAGAATCTCGCTGCAGCATTCGCAGGCGAGTCCCAGGCAAGAAACAAGTACACCTATTTCGCATCCAAGGCGAAGAAAGAGGGCTTCGAGCAGATCGCAGCTCTTTTCCTGAAGACTGCCGATAACGAAAAAGAGCACGCAAAGATGTGGTTCAAGGAGCTGAACGGCATCGGCGATACCGCGGAAAACCTTGCGGCTGCAGCCGACGGCGAGAACTACGAGTGGACCGATATGTACGTGGGCTTTGCCGAGACCGCGAAGAAAGAGGGCTTCCCGGAGCTTGCCGATAAATTCCTTGCAGTTGCCGCAATCGAAAAGCATCATGAGGAAAGATACCGCGCCCTGCTTCATAACGTTGATGCACAAGAAGTATTCAAGAAGAGTGAGGTCAAGGTTTGGGAATGCCGTAACTGCGGACACATCGTAGTCGGCACCGAGGCACCCGAGATCTGCCCCGTATGCGCACATCCCCGGGCATATTTTGAGGTGAACGCAGAGAATTATTGATTAGATTATAAAGGTCTGCAGAAAATTTCCGGGAGTGTTTGTTTTCTTCAAAAAAAGTTGAAAAAAAACAGCTTTAACATATACAAATCACCGGGTTTGTGATATAATGACACCAACGAGATTATTGTCGAAAGGTGTCTGTATAGATGGGAAAAATCAAACGGAATTTTATCAGACAAATGTGCGTCTTCGTCGGAATTCTTATCGTACTGGCAGCTGCCGTATACGGTGACATGAAGATCGAAAAAGCATCGGCAAAGTTTCATATTTCGGACGACTCCGGCACAGAGACAACGGTTTCCGAACCGGTTTCGACCGATCCCACGCAAACCGAAAAGAAAACCGAAAAAGATTCGGGAAAGCCTCATGTTTCGGACGACTCCGGCACAGAGACAACGGTTTCCGAACCGATTTCGACAGATCCCGCCCAAACCGAAAAAACGGACAGCGGTCGGCAACTCGGTCAGATCGGAAGGATCCGCGATATGCCCGAATCCTATTCAAACAAATACTACGACGAGGTGGTTGCGCGTGAGGGTGTCGCTCCCGACGGATACATCGACAGTATTGTTTTTCTCGGTGATTCCACGACCTACGGCATGGGTGTCTACAAAGTGCTCAACTGGTCGCAGGTGTGGGTACCTTCAAACGGCACGCTTACCCTTTCCGCCGTCACCGCCGAAACAGCGCTGTATGATGCGGTAACAGACAGTGAACGGGCTCTCGCCGATATGTGTATATCCAACAAGCCGAAATACCTTGTCATTACGCTCGGCGTAAATGGTATGGTCTATCTCAGTGACGAAAGATTCAAGTCGTATTACTGTGACGTTATCGATACCGTTCAGAAAGCGAATCCCGACATCACGGTCATTCTTCAGTCCATTTACCCCTTGTGCGCTTCCTGCTCCATCGGCAAAAATTTCAACAACCGCACGATTTCCCATGCGAACGAGCTGATAATCGAAATTGCTTACGCATACGGTCTCACCTATCTTGACACCTATAACGCCCTTATCGACGAACACGGCAACCGTCCCGAAGAATACACCAACGGCGACGGGCTGCATTTCTCGCCTGCCGGTTTTGATGTCATACTCAGCTATATAAAAAGTCACCCCGTACGATAAGAAAGATTCTTATCGTACGGAGTGCTTTTGCGCCATTCGTTTCAACGAAGGCTGTTTGCGTACAATAACATCCCAGTGCACTGCACGTCTCATTTCGGAGCGCCGTGCGGTGCATTTCTTGTTTTCAATTATTATATTTCACCTTGTCACCTGTCCGTCCCGGAAAACTTTTACTATTGAATGTCCCGTTCTGCAAATGCCGCACCTATAACCGTCCTGAAGGAGGCTTTCGACGGAGGGTCTCAGGCAAGAAATAAACTTATCTTGCATCCAAGGCGAAGAAAGAGGGCTTCCCGGAGCTTGCCGATAAATTCCTTGCAGTTGCCGCGATCGAAAAGGAGCACGAGGAAAGATATCGTGCCCTGCTTCATAACGTTGAGGCACAGGAAGTATTCAAGAAGAGTGAGGTCAAGGTCTGGGAATGCCGTAACTGCGGACACATCGTAGTCGGCACCGAGGCACCCGAGATCTGCCCCGTATGCGCACATCCCAAGGCATACTTCGAGATCCACGCGACCAATTATTAATAGGGATAAAAAAGAGCGCTCCTAAAGGGACGCTCATTTAGGGAGAGAGGCGCCGCTGATTGTCCGTTTTGGAGCGGCGTCGGCGTACAGTAGTACGCCAGACGTCCAAAACGGACAAAGGAAAGATATAATAAAATGACCGGAACTTACGTTTCGGTCATTTTTTCATTAGTTATTCGGGAAATTTCCGCCGTTCTTG